>JAQWJJ010000001.1 GCA_029248405.1 Flavobacteriaceae bacterium
CGCATCACAAACAACATAAGGAGCAACAAATCCTGGAACAGGAGGGGCGATCAAGAAAATAAAGAAGCTCTCGCTACTGTCAAAACAAGTTGGGTCACTCCGGTTTTCTAGGCGCACAAAAATCTGAGTAGAGGCCCCTGAGGCAACATATGGCGTGGGTAAAGGATTTTGACCTAAATCTGCGTCGATTTGGGTGTCGTGGTAAGTGATGAAATAGTTTCCTAAAAGCTGACCGTCTAATACTTGGCTATTGAATGTGACCGCCAAATCAATAGCCTCGTCGCCAGTGTTGTCTGTATCACATAGATTATAGTCCTCAACATCGCCAGAAACAGCTTGAGTGTATATTAGATCGAAATCATCTTCTACAAAACAAATCCCTTGCAAATCTTCAATACGAATGGTTATGGTTTCGAACTGGCCGGAGATGACATATGCTCCGGGATTGGCAATAGGTGAACCAACAGCATCAAAAAATGTAATGATGACATCGGCTGGATCTTGAGTCCCTAAAACAACAGGAATATTGACGTTCAGGTCAAAAATCCCGGGAGTTGTTCCATCAGCAGAACATTGAAAGAGATCTACCGCAGGCGATGCTATGACAGGAGGTGTCGCCACTAACACGGCAAAACTCTGCGTTGTATCACTACAATCAGGATCAATATTACTGGTGAAACGAACAAAAATAATTTCAGAAGGTATACTGACCAAATACGGAGAAGACAAGGCGCCAACACCATTATCAGCATCATTTTGGCTTGTATGGTAGGTAATTGTATAATCCGCTGCAGGTTGCCCATTGAGCACTTGAGCATCAAACAATAATTCAAGTTGAATAGGTTCAGATCCGTTAAGGTCTTGATCACAAACCTCAAAATTAGTTACAGGTCCAGCAATCACTGTGGTATAGGTGATTTCAAATGTGGCCTCAGCGAAACACAAGCCGGTGGGTTCTTCTAATTTTATGGTGATGGTCTCGTTAGTCCCTGTGATGTTGTGCGCCGTTGGGTCTGCAATCAAAGCACCCCCACCGTCAAGATAAGTGACATTAAACTCTGTGGGATCCTGACCACCTATAGCGAGTGATTCATTTGCAGTCAAATCAAAAATTCCAAGTGTTGTGCCGTTGTTATTGCAGATGAACAAGTCATTAGGTGTCGTTTCGATAACCGGCTGAGGCAAAAATATGGCTTCAAAAAAGAAGACGTCTGGAGAATTGCTCACTTGGGATAGCGTAATGTCATCAATGGCTAAATCGTTGCCACATCCACCAGTCGCATTATTGATCAATACAAGCTGGATATTGGTGTTCGCTCCTGTATTAAATGAAATAAAATATTCTTGCCAATTTGGATCACCAGAATTTAGTATGTCTCCAGTAACCGTCTCCTGAATCACTCCTCCCGACATGTTTTCGATGCGGAAACGAACATTGGCAGGCACACCACCTCCCGTACAGATCCCTGAATCAGTGTCGTAGGCTGAAGTGATGAATGCACTGAACGTATAATCTGTATTGGGATCTAAAGTAATGGTCCGTCTGTAAAACTCACCAAGAGCAAAGGCCGCGTTAACGAACAGCATTCTGCCATTAGTATCCCCCACTGTATGGTCTTGCATATTGGTATGCCATCCTGTGTTGACCCCTGTAGCTGTATTGGAAACAACAAACTCACCATCATTGATTTCCCCCCCGCCGAAACAGGTGTAGGTGGTCGTGGCTCCATTCAGATTACACGAAAGTCCCGTTCCAGTACCAAAGTCTTCTTCAAATTCACTTGCCGCAGCGAAAGCCACCTCACAACGGTAACTTCCAGAAACCGTCACATCTAAAGTAGGATCCGTTTCATCTGGAACAAATGGAATGTAGAGGCCTGAGCCTGTTGGAGATTCATAGGTCCAGTTATAGCCTACTGCACCTGTTGTAGTCGCATCGAATGTTATGGTATCGCCCTCACATGCTGTTTCATTAGCCAAAATAGAACAATCCGTACTTCCTGCCCCACCTTGACCTGCATTGGTCTGCTCCAGCTTGATGAATCCTGCAGATGAATTATAGTTAGTAATGACCAAAACATAAATATCTCCGCTGTTCGCACCGTTGATAGAAAAACTTTCTACAGGCAGAGCAGAATAGCTACAGGCTATTTCGTTGGCAGCCTGTAACTGGGAATAATCGCATAAATCTTCTCCTTGAGCAAATGGGCCCCAAGCAATAAAATCGACATCCAAGCCTGTTCCAGTAGGATTTCCATTGACATCAAAATTGGTGTTCTGGGTGATGGTAAAATCCAGGTCGCCCGCCTCATCAATTTGCAGATAAAACCATGCGGGATAAGGTTGTGTAAAGAGACACCCGTAGTCCGGACCAGCCTCGGCAGAGGTAACACAATCAGGATCGACATTATTACAGTTGGCAAATATTAAAGCTTGATTTCCGGCACAGAAAGGCTCAATACTCTCGCAAGTACCACCTTGTGCCATACCTCGAAAAGAAAAGAGGAACGTGAACAGAAAAAATGTCCAAATACGTTTTCGGGTAGTTATTTTCATAAGCTTAAAATACCAAGGTTGAAAAGTAAGAATTTTTTTGCGAATAGGCCACAATAAACCGCCTTGTAATGGCCATTTTATTCATAAACATTTGAATCCTTTTATCCCTTCTCTTCTTACCGTTTTTCTATCAGATTACAGGCCATCGTTTTAAATAATGATGATGATTGACCAGCTATTTTTATTGTTCATTATTATCATTATTGAACCATCAGGTTCTTTAAGATTCTTTATTTTTGTAGCAAAATTTTTTCTCAACATACCCGCCATGAAGGACCGTATTAATATTTCTATCAAACCCACAAAACAACCTGCTATCGTTAAATTTCAAGCAGATGCTTTCATTGTCCATGGCGAAAGCTACGAATTCGGCAATATCGATCAGGCCAAGCCAAGTCCACTGGCTCAGGAACTTTTCTATCTTCCTTTTGTCAAAACGATTTATTTAGCACAAAATTTTATTGCGATCGAAAAATTTGATATTGTGGCATGGGAAGACGTGCAAAATGAAGTCGCTCAATCTATCGAAAATTATCTCAATAGCGGCAAGCCGGTAGTGACAGAAGAAGCCCCTAAATCAAAAACTCCCGTAACTGTTTACGCCGAAAGCACCCCTAATCCAGAAACCGTTAAGTTCGTCGCCAACAGGTCTTTGGTGACACGAAGATTCGAATATACTTCATCATCGGCTGCCAAAGAGGCTCCGCTCGTTGCCGCTTTATTTGAATTAGGCTATGTCAAAGAAGTATTTTTAAGTCAAAATTACATCTCTATCACCAAAATAGCATCGGAAAGCTGGGATGCCATCATGCATCCAGTGAAAGACTTTATCGCAGAATACCTATTGAATGGTGGCCAGATTCTGACAGATGCCGCCCTTAAAGAGGGCCAAAATGACGGTAGTGAGCAAAATCAACAGCCCCAAAACAACCCTAAAACCGATCAAGAAAAAGAGATTGTGGCCATTTTAGAAGAGTTCGTCACTCCTGCTGTAGCAGGTGATGGCGGATATATTGCCTTTGACTCTTTCGATCCAGAGTCCAAAACACTTCGTGTTTTGCTTCAAGGGGCTTGTAGCGGCTGCCCCTCGTCTACTGTTACGCTAAAAAATGGCATCCAAACGATGCTCAAGGAGATGACTCAAGGCCGCGTTGCAATAGTTGAAGCCATTAATGGCTAATGCCATGACCTCCTTTATACTCTGTGCAGTAGCGCTGCTTTTTCGGTCATTATCTGATCGAGCCGTTGCACACTCTTATGCCTAACGCCAGAACTTTATGCATAACTTTCATGATTATTTAACATCCATTTTTCTGAGCCTTTCTTATATTCGCAACGTAAAAAAAATTTAACGAATTGATTATGTCTAGAATCCTATTGCTGTTTTGTTTTATTATGCCTAGCCTTGTTTTAAGCCAAGCCGTTCGACCAGCCGGAACCATGTCTACCACTATGAGGAATGGAGCGCAGGTGAATATGCTCGGTGTTGCCCCTGGAGGACGACTTGTAACCGAAGAGAACACCAAAGGATCTCCTTTCCTTAACGAAGATTTTGTTCCGGGCTCGTTATACCTCGGAGAAGAATTGGCGGTGGCTAAAATCTATCTAAAATACAATGCGCACAAAGACTACTTTTTGGCCAAAATTGACCCGTTACATGGTGACGAAGAGGCTCAAGGCGTGACCAAAACACTTAATATGAAGGTCAAAATGAACAATGATCTTTATGTGGCCCTGCCTAATGCAGAAAACCGCTACGATATTCAATACTACCAGGTCATTATTGAAGGAGCCCAGATGAGTCTGCTCAAGAAAAACACCAAGCTCTTTAAGGAAGGTTATCGCGCCACAACTCACTTGACTCGCGATGTCCCATCAACTTATAGCGACCGTGCTATTTATTATCTGCGAGACACAGAAGGTAATTTCTTTGAAATCCCTAAATCGAGCAAAAAGACTTATGCCCTTTTCAAAAACCACATTAAGGAAGTGGCGGCAACGGCCAAAAAATATAAGCTTAATACAAAGAATGAGGCAGACTTGGCGCGTCTGGTAAGCTATTACAACCGCCTGTAACTTGATCAAGCAGTGTATTTCACCTCTCCCAGAAAACATGCCCAGTTGTTTCTGAGGATCGGGCTAGTGGCATCAGAATTTATTTGAAAGACTTGAAGTCTTTCAAATAATACGGCTCAAAATAAGCCAAGTCCTCAAAAACTTTGTGGTCAAAACTGATTTGTGCAAGAGCACACATGTGTTGCGCAGAGGGAAGTAATTTCGGTTGAAACCGTGCATTAGGGTGGTCACAAATTGCTGACCATTTTTCGGCACCACTACCACAGAACAAGACAGTCCCTTCTGCGAGTGCAGCAGAAAAACTCTCGTCTTCTAAAATCTCTGCCTGAGTCGTGCGTAATTGATTTTTATCTGAATCATAAATTCCAGCATAAACTTCCATACGTCGTGCATCGAGCATCGGAACAATTCTTTCGACTTTTTGGTCCACAGCGTCTACCATGATGTCTAGTGTCGGCAGGGCAATTAATGGCAAGTCCAAAGCATAACAAAGACCCTTTGCTGCTGAAACACCAATACGAAGTCCCGTATACGACCCAGGGCCCTTGCTCACCGCAATGGCATCGATTTGTTTCCATGACCGACCAGCCTCCAGCAATACTTTTTCGATAAATGCATGCAACTGTTCTCCGTGAGAATAGCCTTGAGTCGCATCTTCGACAAGGTGGAGAAGTTTGCCGTTTTGGGCTATAGCAACCGAGCAATTGGTCGTAGCGCTCTCGATACACAAGATAAAAGCCATGTCTGATCTATTAGCCCTCTGATTCAGTCGCCCCCTCTATGGCGACCTTATCACCGATATCAAGGAGTTTAGTGACGACATTGTAAGGCCCCGTAATGACCTGATCTTTCTCAGAGAGACCCGAAACGACCTCAATGCGACTGTCATCTTGAATACCAGTTTTGATGATTCTCAGCTCGGCCTTCCCATCGACCATAACAAAGACGCATTCGAATTTCTCATCGTTAGCCTCTTGGGTCTTGGGTGCTGCACCAATTTTTTTTGGCAAAGTATCTGATTTGATCACCACTGCACTAATTGGAATCGCTACCACATTCATGCTTTTTTCGGTTTGAATTTCTACGGTAGCCGTCATCCCTGGACGAAATGGAGAATAAGTCTCTGGTTTTCCTTGAGTGAGGTCTGCATAAGACTCCGCCAAAATGCGCACCTTAACTTTGAAATTCGTGACTTGATCTACA
Source organism: Flavobacteriaceae bacterium (assembly GCA_029248405.1). Taxonomy (GTDB): domain Bacteria; phylum Bacteroidota; class Bacteroidia; order Flavobacteriales; family Flavobacteriaceae; genus BACL21. Next base: position 5,836 of record JAQWJJ010000001.1, read on the forward strand.
GAAAGCGTTGATTCTGCAGAATTAGCAATTTCGGTCACAATGCCTTTAAAGGTGCGTTTGAGATAGGCATCTACCTCAACTACCACAGTATCACCAATAGAAACCTTAACAATATCATTTTCATTGACATCAACCTCAACTTCCATATTGGCCAAGTTGGCGACACGCAATATTTCTGTCCCCGCCATTTGTGCTGTTCCAACCACGCGCTCACCCAATTCAACAGAGAGCTTTGAAATCGTTCCTGACATCGGCGCAAAAATAGATGTTCTATTGAGATTGTCACGACCCTGCTTCACATTAGACTTGGCACTTTCAACCGTGTAAAAGGCCGAAGATCGGGATGCTAAAGCCACTTCGTAATCTGCTACTGCCCTGTCCCATTCACTTTTTGAGATGACTCCCTTATCAAATAAGGTCGCATTGCGCTCATAATTATTGAGGGCATTCTTGAGAGAGGCTTCGGCTTGAGCCAAACCAGCCTTAGCATTTTGGAGTCCCGCCTGAGCCTGAGTTAATGCCGACTGAATCAAATCAGGATTAATCTTCACTAATAAATCACCTTTTTGCACTTGGTCTCCCTCGTTGATGGGCAGCTCTATTATTTCTCCTGAAACCTCAGACGACAACATTACTTCAATTTCAGGTTGGATCTTTCCAGTGGCTGCTACCGATTGGGTGATGTCCCGCAGTAGGACCTCCTCGACAGCAACATTTCGAATATTCTGGTCCTTACCAAACATCTTTTTACCAATCACTAAGGCCAAGATCAAGACAACACTCCCTGAAATGATCCAAATACGTTTATTTGATTTCATAATTTAAAATTTTAATTCCGCTGCGGGTATGCCAAAATACAACTCTAAAACTTTAAGTTTAAAGATATAATCATATTTGGCTCGATTCAAATCAATAATAGCATTATCGTATCTTGTTTTGGATTGACTAAAATCGAACGCATTGATCAATCCCACATCATACCGTTGCTGGGCATAATTGAAGGCTAACTCTTGAGAATTACTTGCCTTTTCGGCTGCCTCATAAGATTTTAAAGCACCTTTTGCATCTACCATCGCCTGATAAACTGTGCTCTCAAGATCCATTTTTGCCTGCTCCAACATCAGCTCACGATTCAATAAATTGATCTTGCTTCTCTTAACGCTATTGCGTGTGGCATTGCCATTAAAAATGGGAATATTCATTTGTACCCCATAGGACACCCCGTCATTGAGGTACAACTGCTCTTCAAAAGGTTTTGCAGGAATTTCCTGAAGGCCGATAATATTAGGTGAAAATCCGTATACCGCAGCCCCACTACTGTCGACAAAACCTATAGGGTCTGTGGTACTGACAAAAGGAGTCTCTGGATCCAATATGGTTTCGACACCACTAAATCGATCCGACTCTCTAGTATTGTAGTTCACATAAGCCCCCAGGCTAGGCAAGTAAGACGATCGCGCTATTTGAACATCTTTTTGGGCTAATGCTACGTTCATTTCAGCAATACGCACCTCGTTGCGGTTTTCTTCTGCAGCTGTAATCAATTCCGCGGCACTTTTATTGAGTATGCCCGTGTCAATAATTTCATAACCCTGGTCTTCAATATCAAATGTTTCGTAATCGCGAATCAGCAACAATTGTGCAAGATTGATCAACGACAGCTGTACGCCATTCTCTGCAGTAACCAGATTCTGTTTTTCGGAGGCATCTGCTGCACGGATTTCTAGTAAGTCTCCCTGCGGCAAAACCCCAGCCTCAACCAAATCTTCTGTGCGCGTGATTTGGTCCATCGTGACCTGATTTTGTGCCTTAAGCACGGCCACATTAGCCTTATTGGTCAACACCTGCAGAAATGCATTCGCCACAAAAAGGGAAATATCGTCTTGCATTTTGTCTAAACCATATTGTGCCGAAAGTGTATTGAGTTTAGCCCTTTGTAAGCTCCGCAAATTCCGTAAGCCCTGAAAAAGATTCATGCTCGCCGTGACACTGTAAGAAGAGTTTCTCGAGATCTGATTCTCTAAGACACCCGTTGTGATGTTTTGTGTCAGACCCGTATTCCAGCTATTAGACATTGAGCCATTGAGGCTTGGCAAATACGCACCGATGGCATCCGACTGGTCAATTTTGGCCAGCTCCTGATCTAAAGCACTTTGCTTGAGCGAAATATTATTGTTCAAGGCATAAGCCACGCACTCTTTTAGGGTCCATTTTTTAGTTTGCGCTTGGCCATTTAAAAATGCACCAAGGAAGAAAAGAATAACTATATATCTCATAATTTCATTAATTGACCCGAAGATCATTTTATATTCAATTCATTACAAAGGTAATGCAACCAAATTAGATTAATACCCTTGTTGTGGTTCTTTGAGTTGATTCCAAACCTTGATCAAATCTCCCTGCTCAAGTCCTGACAAAACTTCGACGATAAGGCCATCACTAATGCCCAATATCACTTCACGGCGCTCAAAGATTTGGTCCCCAGTTTGGATTTCAACATAAGGCTGAAGTGATTCGTTATCATATTGAATCAAGGCCTCTTTAACGGTCAAAACACTATCGGCACGGGCCAAAATGATTGAGGCATTGGCACTGAGACCTGCACGTATAAAAGTGGTATCCTTTTTACTTAGTGTGCCCTTGATTTCAAACTGCACCGCACCATTTTCTTCTATGCCTTTTGGCGCAATATAATCTAGAACCGCTTCAAAGGTCTTGTTTTCAATCGCACCAACCGTGATTTCAAGGTCAAGGTTTTCGGTGATTTTACCCACTTCACTCTCATCGACTTTACCCTCAAAAATCATCTTATTGACATCGGCCAATACTGCTATTGTGGTGCCGTCATTAAAATTATTAGACTCAATCACCTGATTGCCCACTTTGACCGGCACATCGAGCACCATCCCTGATACCGTCGCACGAATTTCAGTATTGGCCGAGGCGCCTAATCCCTGGGTCGAACCTGTTTTGACAATGTCAAAAGTTTGTTCGGCGGCGAGCAAGCCTACCCTTTCTTGATTGTAGCGCTGTGTCGCTTGGTCAAAAGCTAACTGCGCATTGTCAAATTCATTGGCCGAAACCACGCCCTTTTCAAATAAAACACGTTGACGCTCATAAAGACTTCTTTGACTCTCTAGGGCCAAACGAGCAGTTTCTACCAGGGTTTGCGCAGATTTGATGTTGTTTTGAGCACTATTAAGGGCGCTGATATTGGGTACCACACGAACTTTGGCAATGAGATCTCCTGAAGCGATAGTGGATCCTGCCTCAACAAAAATCTCATCTATGATTCCTGAAATGTTCGGTTTTATCAAAACCTCTTCTTTGGGCACAATACTGCCAGTGGCGACGGTTTTTTTGACTACCGAATTGATCATCGGCGATTCAGATTGATAAACAATCGGATCCTGCTGGTCTTTTAACCAAATATAACGCACGCCAACAATAAACAATACGGCGATAACAATTAACGTGATCAGTGTTCCTTTTCTTTTCATAATGAATGACTTCTATATATTTATTCTGTTCTTAATGCATCTACTGGTTTCATCTGTGTTGCTCTTGTGGCGGGGATGAGTCCTGCCAAAAGTCCCGAGACCACCAAAATTGTCATGGCGATAAAAAGCACCCCAACACTTACGGTAGGGTTGGCAAAGTTTTCAACTTCGCCAATGGAATCCAATACGGTGTTCAAAACCCAAATGACTCCTGCTGCAAAACTAATACCAACCATACCACTGATGATGGTCAATACTAACGACTCCTGTAAAACCTGCCCACGGACCTCTCCAGGGGTCGCCCCCAGGGCACGCCTGATGCCAATTTCTTTGGTGCGCTCTTTGACCACAATCAGCATGATATTGCTGATGCCAATGACACCCGACATCAGGACCAATGCACCGACGAAATAACCAACAAATGTGAGTATGGTAAATAGACCCGTGATTTTGGCAAATTGCTCTGCCAAGTCAAAATGGCCAATGGCACGCTCATCGTCAGGATGGACTTTATGGGCGGCGCGCATCTCTTTCATGATCCGCGGCTTGATGTCAGTTATTGGGACGTCATCTACGGCAGTCAAGGCCATCCAGCCTACAATATCTCCGAAGTTAAACGCTTTTCCGAAAGTGGTAAATGGAATAAAAATCGTACTGGCATCTTCTTGGCCATTACCCTGGCTCGTTGCTTTTTTGAGTACGCCAATGACCATAAAATTAATTCCATTGACTTTGATATAGGTCCCAATCGGATCTTCACCAAAATCATAAAGACTTTTGACAACGTCGGTTCCAATGACCGCTACCTTGCGCTCTTGATCTAGATCAGAATGCGACAAGAATCGGCCTTGAATGATGTTCCAAGGTTCTTGCTTGATGTAGTCGGGGTAATCACCGTAAATATTAAAGGCCCCTGTTTTGTCATTTCGGGTCACATTATTAGACCCATTATAGCCGCCTAATTGGTTGCGTGGCGAAATATATTTTAACTCAGGAAAATTATTCTTGAGGGTCGTCACATCGGATTGCTTGAAATTGAATCCCCTGTTTTTACTAAACCCCTGATAAGGCATTGAGGTGCGCTGGGTCCACATGAATATTGTATTGGTCGCAAAATCCCCAAAATCGGCCTGTACACCATTTTTCAAACCATTGGTCAAGGCCAGTAAAATGACCAAAATGAAAATGCCCCAAAACACACCAAAGGCCGTCAGCAAGGTTCTGAATCTATTGGCATTCAGGGCTTCCAAAATTTCGTTCCAACGCTCTTTATTCCACATATTATTCGTCTCTAAGGGCTATAATGGGCTTGATGTTTGCTGCGCGTCGTGCCGGAACAAAACCAGCTAAAGCACCGGATCCTATGAGCAACAATACGGTGGTAATGGCCGTATTAAAATCAACTTGAGGGTGCTTGATGAAATCCGAATCAACCATGGGACTGATGAGCTCAAGCAAACCAACACCAAGAAAAAGGCCTATAAAGCCCGCAATACTGGTGACAAAAATGGCTTCCTGAAGGATCATGGCGATGATGCTCCAGGGTAAAGCGCCAAGAGCTTTTCGAATCCCGATCTCTTTCGTACGTTCTTTGACCACAATGAGCATGATATTGCTGACCCCAACAATTCCAGCAATGATGGTACCAATGCCCACAAACCAAAAAACGCCTCGTATGGTGGCGATAAGCGAGTAGATTTTTTTGGCTTCTTCCAAAGTATTATTGACCCGCACAGCTGAACGGTCGTCGGGAGCCACATTGTGCTTTTGTCTTAAATCTTGATCCATTCGGTCACTGATCAAACCAGACATCATTACTGCTTGATCAAAATCATCGCTCATTTTAATGGTATAGGCGATAGACCTCAATTTGTCTTGCCCATTAAAGACCTTTTGTGCAGCGGTCAAGGGCATGAAAATTCTATTTTCTTCTCTGGTGCCACCAGGATCACTGTAGACCCCGACCACCAAAAAGTTAATGCCTTGAATCTCGATCGTCGCGCCGACTGCATCGTCACTTTTGAATAAATCTTTTTGGACCTGATGGCCAATAATCGCAACCTTTGACGATGCTGTAACATCACTATGACTCAAGTAACGACCCGCAACAAGAGTTTCATTCTCTATGAATTGTTGGTCAGGATAAACCCCTTCTATTCGGTAATTGCCCGATTGTGTTTTGTAGGTCACCGATCCTCCCCAAATATTAAAAATAGGGGAACCATACTCAAGATGATCCTCATAGGTTGCGGCCAATAAATTATAGTCGTCGTTTTTGAGTTGGACATATCGACCCGGGTTCAATCCTTTAAATTCCTTTGTTGTGGTTCCGGTCCAAATTGAAATACGGTTGGCGGCATCTTCTTCAAATTGAGACTGCACTCCCTTTTGAATTCCCGTGCTGATGCCCAACAGAATAACCAATATAAAAATACCAGAAGACACAGACAGTGCTGTCAAAAAAGTCCTGAGCCGGTTTTTGTTTAAGGTGTCAAAAATTTCTTGCCAGCGTTCTAGACTAAACATTTGCAATAGGATTGGCTAAAACTTGTTTGATTTTTTCGTCATTGACGATAAGGCCATCGCGCAAATGAACAATACGCTTGCACATATGGGCGATGTCTAATTCATGAGTGACACAAAGGATAGTCTTTCCCTCATCATTTATATTTTGGATCAACTCCATCACCTCATAAGAGGTTTTGGAGTCCAAAGCACCAGTTGGTTCATCGGCCAAGAGCACTTTTGGGTCACTTGCCAAAGCCCGAGCGATGGCCACACGCTGCTTCTGGCCTCCAGATAGCTCATTGGGCAAATGCTGGGCCCAATCCGCCAAACCTACTTTTTCTAAATAATGCATTGCCTTTTCTGTACGCTGTTGTCGTTTGACCCCTTGGTAATATAGGGGCATTGAAACATTGTCCAAAGCCGACTTATAATTGATCAGATTGAACGACTGGAAAATAAAACCCAAAAATTTATTGCGGTAATTTGCGGCGAGCGTTTCGTTAAGATTCTTTATTGGTGTCCCATCTAAAGTGTAAGTGCCACTATCGGCTTCGTCCAGCATTCCTAGGATATTGAGGAAGGTCGATTTGCCAGAACCGGATGACCCCATGATTGCGACCATTTCACCTGATCCAGCGGCAAAATTAATGCCCTTAAGAACATTGAGTTGGTTTTGTCCAATGGTGTAGGACTTGTGCAGGTCTCGTATGTCAATCATCATTGTAGGTTGTTGCTGCAAAAATAAGGGTCCTGAATAGAAATTAGTGTCAAAGCTATGTTAAGAATGAAAGAACAATATTGACGCTGCCCCAACGGAAAAACATCAATCAAATTTATTTGAATCTAGAAGCCATTCACGCCTTATTTTGGCGCATTTTATAAACCACGTAACCAACGCCGCCGACTAATAGATAGGGGAAGAGCATGAGATAAACAATACCATTGTTAATGCCCTCAGCGGCCGCTGTGCTTTCTTGGCTCTCCAAAACCGCCCGACACATAGCACATTGTGACTGAGCACTGAAAGTACTGAGCAAACAAAGAGCACAAACAAGAAAATTGTTCAAATATTTAGGCATAATAAGGCGCTATCATTAAATAGACAATAACACCCGTTACCGCCACGTATAACCAAATTGGGAATGTTATTTTGGCCAATTTCTTGTGCTTGTCAAAAGCGGCAATCGCCGCATAATGATAAGTGAATAAAACCAATGGAATTACCGTCACCGACAACAGGATATGACTGATCAATATAAAATAATACAGACCCTTTACAAAGCCCTCTCCGCCATAAGGTGTTGGGTCAGAAGTCATGTGGTAGGCCACATACATCAATAAGAATGCTATCGAACACAGAATAGCCACTTTCATTAAGCGTTCATGCGCCGCTCTATTTCCCGATCTGATTTGTCTGACCGCCAGCAAAAGAAGCAGGGCTGTAATGCCATTGATGGTCGCATAAATTGGGGGTAAAAACATCAGCGGTGCCACATCAGGAATTCTTACCTGAAATAAGATAACGACGACTACCGGAATAACAATAGACAGGGACCAAATGACAAATTTATAGCGTGTATGTAAAGCGTTTATCATGATTTTTCATTTAAAAGGATCTCAATATCCGTGATCAATTTCTCGATTTGACTTTGTTCCAAACCGTCGTAATATATAATGGGATTGTCAAAATTATCTGTTCTGGATCGAATTTTGCCGTTACCATCAATAAGGGCAAAAAAGCCAGAATGCTCAAAACCGCCATCAACTTCAGAACCAGGACCAACATAAAGATTAAATCCCGCATTCGCAAGTGCATAAATATCATTTCGATCTCCTGTGAGCAAATGCCAATTAGGGTGCTTCATGCCATATTGCTGGGCATAATCCCGCAAAACCTTCGGTTGGTCATAATCGGGATTAATCGATATGGAAATGATGCCTACATCTTGATTGTCAAAAAAAGCATCTTGAACTTGCAACAAATTTTGACTCATGACCGGGCAAATAGAGGGACAGGTCGTGAAGAAGAATTCTAAGACATAAACCTTACCGATCATGTCTTGGCTGGTGATGGTCTCCTCGTATTGGTTCATCAGCGAAAAATCTGGAGCAGCCCCCACAAAAGCAAGGTCTTCTGCCGGGCGCGTTCCGTGATCGAGATCGTGTCGGTCCTTGTCTACAATATAATCTCCTTTGATCCGATCGACAATCTTTGGCACAAACAAAATACCAAATACCAGTATGATGAATGAAATGCCAACGTAGGAGTAATTCTGCTTCTTCATAAGTTTCTAGCGCTGTCTTGCGCTTTTATATTTCTTTAAAGCCAACCTATATTCTGCCAGGATCACTTTAATGTCGTCATTCATTTCGTTGTTAATGACCGCATAATCGTTGGCATCGTAGCCTGGGTCAACCTGATCTTCATCCTGATCAGTTCTTCCTCTCAAGCGCCCCTCCTTATCTACAATATAGACAAAAGCTGTTGCGCCGAGACTGTCGAGTACATTTGTTGTGTCTAAGCTCTCGAAAATCGTTTTGATGCTTGCCGAAGAACCAAAAGCAAATTTAAAATGGACTGGATCGGCAATTTGGCGCAAAGATGATAGCACTTCCTGGACCTCTTCTCTCTGATCATTGCGCGTGAGCATGATGAATTGAAAATCTTCAAACTGATAATTTTTCTTATATATCTTGTGGGCCAAGTTGAAGGCACCCGCTTTTTGTCCCGACACATTTCCCCCATAGAATCCTAAGACCGTAATATGATCATTAAAACTAACAGGTCCACCATCCAAAGTCTCGAAACCCTCGAGGCCCGCAATAGTCGGATCAACAATTGGCAACTTGGCAAAATTATTCACCCCCGAAGCAAAAAAAAGATAAACTGTAATCGGCAAAACAAAGAGAACGCCTAACACAATGTACTTTCGATAATTCATGAGTTGTCTTTTAAGCAAAAATACCCTGACGATAGGCCAGGGTACTTGATTTGTATCATTTCAACTTATTAAAAGTTAAATTTAATGTAGTTGTTCTTATATACTTCAAAAATATAATCTGCCTCCACCAATAAAATCGCAATCAAATAGCAGATCAGAAATACTGCCGTCCAAACAACAGAGCGCCTCAGGCCACTTGGCTCGTCACGCATGTGCATGAAATCCCAAGTGATGTAATAGGCCTTGACCAAGGTCAAAATAATAAAGATCCAATTCAGGTATTTCATGGTCAAAAAACGACCCGTCACAAGGACTTCGGGTTTGATGATCCCCAAGACAACCTCAACTGCCGTGACCAAACACAAGAAGAAAAACACCCCCCATATTTTACTGATATTGGATTTAAACTTTACTAAACCGCGGAAAATTTCTAATTGATGATCGTGTGCCATAATTTACTGCTAATGCCGTTTTTTAAACCAAATAAAAGAAAGTGAAGACGAATACCCACACCAAATCTACAAAGTGCCAGTATAGACCAACTTTTTCAACCATCTCATAACTCTTTCGACGTTCGTAAGTCCCAATAATCACATTGAAAAATATGATAATATTGATCATGACACCAGAAAAAACGTGGAATCCGTGAAAACCTGTAATAAAGAAAAAGAAATCGGCAAAAAGTGGATGACCATATTCGTTGTGTCTGAGGTTAGCCCCTTCAACAACCATTTTACCATCATTGAGGATTTTGTCAATTGATGCTTCACGGCTCAAAACTATAGGATGACCCTCGTTGTCCAAATACTGAGTGCGGATGACCAAACTTTCATTTGCTAAGAAACCCTTTTGGACTTCTGCAAGATTAAAAGTGGTCCGCGTTTCGGCTTCTGTTTGGTACCAGACTCCATTCTTTGCTTCTTGAGTGACGCGTTGCGTTGGGATATGTTGCGCAAAATCAGCAATTGCTACACGCGCTCCATCTTCATTCAAAAATTGTAAAATACGGCCGCCATTGGTTTCCACCGCTCCATAATCACCTTTGATAAAAGTGGCCCATTCCCAAGCCTGTGACCCCACGAATATACCCCCACCGATAATCGTGAAGAACATATACCATGCGACCTTAGATTGTTGCATTTTGTGGCCAGCATCTACGGCCAATACCATAGTTACTGACGAAAAAATCAACACTAAAGTCATGAAAGCCACGTAATACATTGGTGCCGGAACACCATGCAAAAAAGGAACGTGGGTAAATACTTCGTCCGCAATAGGCCAAGCGTCAATAAATTTGAAACGCGAAAAACCGTAGGCGGCAATAAAGCCCGAAAAAGTTAAGGCATCAGAAACAATGAAAAACCACATCATCATTTTGCCATAACTGGCATTGAGTGGTCGGTTTCCTCCGTCCCATGTTTTTCCTTCGGTACCTGTTTTCGAAACAGTAGCTTCCATAAAGAGTAAAAGGTTTATTTAGAGTGCAAAAATAGGGATATTTTTTATCTCACGAAATAGAAAAATAAAAAGAGATAAATCCACAAAACATCGACAAAATGCCAAAACAGTATGGCCAGTTCTAAACCCAGTGTATTTGTGGGGGTATAGCGCTGTTTAAAATGATTATAAATTACGACTGTCAAGGCAATTAAGGCCCCGAAAATGTGCGCCAAATGCACGACAGCGATAAGAAATATAAAGGTATATGCAATGCTGCTTGTAGGGCCAGTGAAGGCGAAGCCAAAGTCGTTGTATATTTGGCTGAAGCCGAAATATTGAGTAGCGACAAATCCAACACCCAATAACCAGGTGGTCAACAAAGCCCACATACCGATTTGGTTCGCGCCTTGCTTGATGCTTCTTTTGGCCCATTCCATGGTGAGGCTACTGACCAAAATCAAGATAAGGCTGACAAAAAAAGCTGATGGAATCTGAAGGTTTTCTAGCCAATCTGCACGCTCCTTGCTCACAACATAGGCACTAGTGAGGCCCGCAAAACTCATCCCCAAGCTCACCATTGAAAACCAGAGCAACATTTTCTTGGCTCGGCTTTTTTGCTCAAATTCATTCATAACTGCAGTATTCATAGACTTAAAAATTTATCAGCGACAAAAATAATTTGCAATAACGTTATATAAGTAACACTCACCAGCATCAGTCGACGTGCTACAATCTCGGATGGGTTGCGGTAAAGCCTGATGGCAGCCCAGATAAACCACAGGCCAAGAAGCCCTATAATCAGTGCCGATGGCAAACTCAAACTCAGAGCACCTGTGACATGAAACGCAGGGATCAGCGATGCCAGAACAGTCCAAATACTGTACAGGACAATCTGTGTCGCTGTGCCTCGATCGCGCTTGCCAGTGGGCAACATAAAAAAACCTGCCTTTTGGTAATCTTCATAGAGGAACCAACCAATGGCCCAGAAATGAGGAAACTGCCAAAAAAATTGAATCATAAAAAGTGTGCCCGACTCGATACCGAAGCTACCTGTCGCGGCGACCCAACCCAGCATGAATGGAATTGCTCCTGGAAAAGCACCAACAAAAACCGACAGCGATGTCTTGGTTTTTAGAGGGGTATACAAACTGACATACATGAAAATTGAAATAGCCCCAAACATCGCTGTCTTAGGGTTGATCAAATACAAAACTGTAAGCCCAATGATGGTCAGAGCGATGCCAAGCCAGAGGGCGCTTGTGACCCCCATGAGTCCGGCGGGCAGCGGTCGGTTGCGCGTTCGGTCCATTAAAGCATCTAAATCCTTTTCTATAATTTGGTTGAAGACGTTGGAGGCTCCAACCATGCAATAACCCCCAAGAGCTAACAGTAAAAAAATCTTCAGATCAGGATGTTCTGCGCCCAAAGCATATCCTGCCAAAGAAGAAAACAACACACTAATTGACAGTCGGAATTTGGTGATTTCTTTAAAAAGAGCCCATGGTGTACCAGAAGAAGATGTTGCAACTAAGTCAGACAAATGTGACAAGATTTTAGAGGGCAAATATACGGGACATAGGCCTTTTTTCACAACATATAATTCATAATATTGGGCGGTACATTATCTTTTGTTAACTTCACCAACTCTAAATATGATACTGATGAAAAAACTAATGTTCCCTCTCTTGATTGTCCTGTTGCTTGTGCCAAATTTCGTTTTAGCGCAAGATGCTGAAGCGGGCAACAAATCGGCGAGAATCCTTCATAAAAAAATAGCCGATAGTCTTTTTGTTCTGACGCACAATAACACCAATAGCGTCTTGTACATCGATAAAGATTATGCCCTTATAGTAGATACCCAGACCAGTGCTGCAGGACCAGATCTATTGCAGTATGCTTCTCGTTTATCACCACTTCAACCCATTAAATTTGTGTTGAACACTCACTATCATAAAGACCATACTGGCGGCAACAAATTTTTCTATGAATCTGGCGCAACAATTTTGGCCAATTTAGGGACCCATACGAATTTATTGACCTCGATAAATGAAGCCCAAATAAAAACCTTAAATCAAGAACGCACAGAACTCATCGCTCAAGTAAAGGCAGAAGGCAATAGCGAACGAGGACAAAAATTATCAAGGCTTTTAGAGAAGAACGTTTTCGAGAATTTAGAACAAGATCTGGAGTACTCTGTTTTGACCTACACCGGAGGCCTCAATTGGGAACTTTCTGGTGAGTCCATAGAAGTCAAGACCATCTTGAAATCACATACCAGCGAAGATACTTATGTTTATTTTAAAAATAAAAACGTTTTGGTTACGGGTGATTTATTTTTTAGCAAAGCCTATCCCTTTATTGACCTCGCCTACGGTGGTGGTATTGACGGCTTTATGAAAAGCCTTGATGCACTGCTCCTTTCTTGTGATGACGACACTATGATTGTTCCAGGACATGGCCCAATAGCCTCAAAAAATGATTTGGCTCAGTACAAGAGGATGATAGAGTATATTTACAAAGGAGTTTCTATGGATTACCTCCTGAATAAATCATTGTCTGAGGTCAAGTCGAATAAAGCCATTACCGCACAGTTTGATGCACAAGGTTTCGGCAAAGGCTATGTTTCTACAAGCCAGTTTATTGAGATGCTGTATGCCGAAGCCGACAAAAAATACAGTAAGCGCCAAAAATAGAAGCGATTAAAAGTCCCGGTACCAATTAAATAAATCTGTACGAATCCCGAAATTAATCCACGTTGTGGTTTGTTTTTGACTCAGGGCATCCTCGACCTTTGGCGTGAGTTGCCTTCTCAAAATACTTGCATAAATCTTGAGTTGTGACGCAGGGTTGATGAGATAACCCGCTGTAACTTCAACATGAGAAAAATCTGCAGTATTGCCCTGACCCAATTCATGGTTCAAATCACCATCACGAAAATCTTCTGATCCATATATTGACCCTCCATTAAATACTGGCGGATCTGTAGCTTCGTACTCTAATCCTCTGGTGGCCACAATCCATTTTCCCGTGGCATAAAATCGGCCGTTACGGTAACGCGCTATGGCTAAGAATTCAGAAAAATTTGTCCCTAACGTGTGTGCCATAGACTGGTTATTGTGCCCATAATTGAGCACTACTGTATTATGGGCGTAAGTAAATGGTCGCACACGGTTGTATTCTACCTGTAAGTTCAGGTGGTCAACCCCAAAGGCATCATAATACTTCCCCCCTAACTGATACGCCGTCTTGTTTTTGTAACTGCCATTTTTGGCCAAAACATCTGAAGAGGAAAATTCATCCACCAATAACTGACCATAAATATTGAATCGATCAGTCCATTTGTATTTGTAGGTGAGTCCAAGCAAGGCATTACCGCCTCTCGATCCGGTTGAAAATTCTATAGCCCGATAAAAGACAATTGGATTCAAATAATTCACATCAAAACCGCGATCATTATCGTTTTCCCATATCACAGTTTCAAAGAAACCTAAATTAAGGCGTTTGCTCACATTATAACTCAAATAATGGTTGGCCATATATTTGGTGCGGAACGACCCGTCTTGTGTGACCTCTGGGCGAACATCTCTGAGCGACATCCAAGTATTGGTATACTTCAGCTTCCATACTGTAGTGTTGAGTTGCAGGTAGGGATAAGGGCTCGCATTATCACTCAACAATAAAGAGCGATAACCATCACCAATAAATTGCTTTCCATGACCCAACTGGACATTAAAGAATTTTGAAGCGTTATAAGATAAGTAGCCGGTTGCGATTGGATAATCATAGCCATCCGTTTTGAATTCTTTGGCAATACCCATTCCAGGGATGATCGCAGGGTTTCCGCCATCTGGCCGAATGGATTCAGCATACTGATTGTAATAATCTGCAAATCTTCCTTGACTTTCATAGACCACGGCATTCAAGCTCAAGCCAGCTCCAATACCGCCTTGCAAATGAACCAAGCGCGTATTGTTATAGGTGGCTAACGCACCATCCCGCCCCGCCTGAAGATCGACTCCAGGATCTAAAGTAAACCAATAATCCTCGCTGCTAAAGGCGACCATGTGTTCGTCCCACCACTTGCGTCCGAACCAGGTCGATTTATGCTTTGACAGCGCTTTTTGGGCAGCCGCTAAATCATAATAGTTGCTGACTTCTTGAAACCTGTAGGGCTTTTGTGCTGTATGACTGTTATTGCCGATCCGGTTCAATGCCGCATCAAATTCGTCATAGCGCATGTGCGATAATGGAATCAATACCCCGCTATTGAACTGCTGATGCTCATAAGGTTTCTGGACGATCTGGTCATATTCGTGGGTTGTCGCTTGGAACAAATCAGGAGCATCAACAATCTTCTCATTTTGGCCATTGGCCAGCGTAAGGGTGAACTGTTTATAGATGATTCTTCCGTTGTAGGTCGCAGGCAAGACTACAGGCATTCTATCAAAAATATCATTAATGACCAAACGAAGCGCCTCAGAGACGGTATCCACAAACAAAATATTAAACTTTCCATTTTGGTCTACCTCAAACAATAATTGGACACGAGTCGCCCGATCATCTTCACTGAGGTCACTCATGGCTATTCCATCCTTGACATAGGCATCCACCTGATGATGAAAACAACGCCTAATTTCTTGAGGCTGGCCATCAGCACAAACCGCAAATTGGGGGTAAATCAATAATGGGTCATCTCCATTTTGGGCAAAGCAAGTGGTCAGGCCCATCACGAACAACCAACAAAAAAAATGCTTTAGTATTTTGTCACTCATGTTTTGAAAATAAATAAAAGATACCAATTTAAAGGCGACTCACTCAAAAAAAAATCGCCTCTTGATGACAAGAAGCGATTCCTAAAACGCGACGTTCGCTTTTTAATTTTCTACCTGGAAGAGTATCGGCAGTGCGTAAAGCACACCAACTGCTTGCCCTCTTTGTTTACCAGGAATCATTTTAGGCAAAGCCTTCACTACATCTATCGCTTCTTGCTCTAAACGCGGGTGCGGCGCTCTTGCACGCACATTAGAGACATTACCGTTTTTGTCAATCTTGAACTGCACAGAAATTCTCTGACGTCCTTCTAGACCCAAATCATTTGCAAGGTCAGTATCAAATTTACGTTGTACAAATTTCATGACCTTTTCACTCATGCATTGCTTCTTTGCGGCATTGTTTCCTGCATTTTCACAACCTGGATATACTGGAACATTCTCAATAACGGCAAATGGGACGTCGTCAATTTCCTCTTCAACCTCCTCGATTTCTTCGATTTCGATGACTTCTTCTTGGTCAGTTTCCGTAGATTCAATTATGGTTTCTTCAACTTCTTCGTCATCTTCAACCACTTCGATCACTTCTGGTGCTGGCGGTGGCGGCGGTGGCGGTGGTGGCGGTGTAAGATTTTGTGTCACTGGCACGTCCTCGAGCAAATCATCTCCCACATCTAAAGTTTGTCTGGCTGAATCATCACGATCATAGGTCTTCCACTCCACGGCTTGCCATGCTATGAATAACATAAAGACCAAGCCAGCGAGCAAATAGATCGAACTCCATTGATTCAGATCCGCTTTTGGATTTTTTTTCGGTTCCATAATTGTGTTTTAATAGTGTTGCTAAAATAGCTAAAAAAGTATTGTTTAAAAAAGTAAAATCAACTTTTACTCATCCTAGGACGTTCCCACCAGGAGTAAAACAAAAGTCCTGCCAAAATTCCAAAAATATTTGCCACGACATCTGCGCTATCTCCCGTTCGGTTAATGATGACTTGATCTTGAAGGACTTCAATGGCAATGCCATAAACCGTCAAAACCAAAATAAGCGCTAAAACTCTGCGGTCAGGCCTATAGGCCAATGTAAAGGCACGCGCCCACAGCACAAACATCAATGCATAAACTGCCAAATGAGCCCATTTATCCCACATGGGCAGCTCGATTTTGGGTAAGTCAGAGGCAGGCGTCAACATCAGGCCGGTCAATATAATTTGACAGACCACCGCGCACCAAAACCTTAATCTACGCCCCGATAAGTGCCTTATATTCTTCATCACTCATGAGGTCCTCTAGCTGACGTGCATCTGCAATTTTGATGCGGATCATCCAACCCGCTCCATACGGGTCAGTATTGACTTTTTCAGGTTCTGCCTCGAGGGCATCATTAAATTCAATGATTTCGCCTGACAGAGGTAAAAACAAATCCGATACGGTTTTGACGGCTTCGACTGTTCCGAAAACCTCTTCTTGATCAAGAGTTTCGTCCAGTGTCTCCACTTCTACATAAACGATATCGCCGAGCTCACCTTGAGCAAAGTCTGTGATGCCAACGGTCGCAACATCACCTTCCACCTGCACCCACTCGTGGTCTTTGGTGTACTTCAAATTAGAAGGAACATTCATAGAGGTATTGTGTTTAAATTAATTTCCAAAATTATAGCGTAATGTAAATCCACTTCTTATCGTCGTTTGTGGAAATGCTGTAGAAATCGCATATTCTGAGAACGTATGATCATAAAAGAATAATGCCGTCAAATTCTTGCTTAACGCATAGTCACTAGAGAATTGTAAGCCATAAATAGTCTGACCTGCCGTAGTTTGGTTGTTGTCAACATCCAAATAGCGGATGATGGTTTTGTTGTCTCGTATAGATAAATCAACTTTAAAATTCAGGTCACTCTTCATGATGGTTTTTTTACCTCCGAAATTAGTGCCAATACGCAAATCCTTGATCCTATATCCTAGGCCCAAAATAAGTTCGTCTCCTTTTATCTCAGTGAGTAAATTATTGGCAAAGCTCAAAGATAAAGCCCGATCCTTTCTGACTTCCGCCAGAATCTTAATTGAATTTTGCATTTCAAAATCTAACTTGATCAGCGGTGAGAATTGCTCGGTAAGGTTGACGTTATTGAGAATAATTTGGCTCTTGTAGTTGCCAGATTGATCTTGCTCTGCAGGATTATTTCGGTTATAATCCAAGTTCGTTTGGAATTGATTGACTGTATACGCTGCTCGATAGCCATGCTGTACAGAAAATCGTTTGAAACGCTTTTTGAACCAAGGCAGGCGCATGAGGCCCGTGTATTTGAGGTCCCAGTTCGGTAATGGCACATCTCTAAAAATTCCAGAACGTTCGCTACTGGCATCATTGCCTTGGTATGCAGACAGAAATGCGGGCAATAAAACTTGTTGACTATTTTTACCAAAGCCAACGGGATAACCTTCTTGGTCAACACTGTAGGTTGTGCCCCCATAAAAACGCTCTGCCAGCCTATTGGCAATGGTCAAGCGGTTGGTCCGGAAAGCATCGAACGCTTCTGAACCAAATTCATCACTCTGACTAAAAGCTGTTTTGATCAAAAGCGTTGAGATATTGAAATTACCAAAAGTGTTTGGCGTTAATGATTGGTAAAGCCCTTCCTCGACAATAAAGTTTTCGGCAAAATTCTCTGAATATTGACGAGAAGCATTGAAGTCAATCTTCAAATCAGTGATCCACTCCGTATTCATTTGGACGTCCAGCTGGCGGTTTTCTACCTCAGTATATTGCTGGTTAAATTCTGGATAAAGCGTCAGCCATCCTTTTCTCGCAGCCATGTCTCTCACCTCTGCCTGCGAACCGAAGACAAATCCAGTTGATGGTTTTAACGAGCCACCAAACCCGATACTCGGCAAATAACCCGGCAAAAATATACCATTATTCTCGAGGTAGTTCAATTGAACTTTCTTGATAGATGTGGCCAAGCCGATGATTGTATTGATGACCTTTTGACCACCAGATAATTTGGCCGCAACAGCTGAAGAGGTATTGGCATTACGTCCTTGGCTCAGCGCACGGATTTGATCCCGCTTATTGCCGCCATCGCCCTTTTCTGCTCCACCCATTATGGATCCAGCACGCCCCTCTTCTTCTTGACTTTCGCCTGCACTACCCTTACCGCGTAATTTGCGAATGCCCAAATATCTGTAGAGGTTCACCATATCAAAACTGGAGTTGATGCGGTGGGTGCTACCGTTTTGAACTGAATTACCCAAATCATAGAACACAGAAGGACCATCATCTGAGGGGATTTCGACATTACTGAATAAATCACTGCCATCCTGCCATTGATAATCTCCTTGATAGGAATAGGTCGCTCTGATCCATTTTAAAAAGGGAAATTTAGCCGTGGGCAAATCGTAATTCAACTGCAGGGACTGAACATGTTGGTTAGGGTCTCCTATTTCAAAAAAGCCGTCCCAGAGCCCTACACTGTTGTCGACAACACCCTGGTCAATGTAATTATTGACAATCCGGTTGTTTGCTGCATTAAAATTAAACCGCAATGAGTTGGTCAGGTTATAATTTAGGGTGTATTGCCAGTCGAACATGAAATTGCGTTGATACAGCTTAGGCAAGCCAATTTGATCCGGCAACAAATTCAATTCACGGAATTTCTGCTGGTTGAACTGTCGCGTGATGTTGCTGCTGACCGAAATATTACTGGGTAATGGATTAAAATTAAGGTCTTTGAGGAACTGCCAATATTTGCCCATAAAAAGACTGTCATTTTTCTTGAATGGCTCAATCGGCTGACTATTAAAATTAAAATCGTAAGTCCCGCCCAGTCGTACATTCTGGTCTATAGCCTCCTCAACTTCGAAATCATGATGATCCTCCTGGTTGTAGGAGTAAGAGAAGGTAAAGTTTTCAATGTCGTAAGGCATTGGTTTGCTTTCCTGAGCTTTATTTTTACGCACCCCGATAAAGTTTATGCTTTGCCTTTTCGTATAATTGATCGCTTGGTTTTCGATAATACCACGTTGGGCCGCATCGGCAGTGCCATCCAAACGCTCTTGAAGTTCTATATCGTCGTATTCTGGATCGAATTTCGGAGTGATGAGCTCTTCTCCAACACCATAGTTAAAGGGCAATTGTACCCCCCAGTCTTTGGGCAGTAGTTGTCCCAAGTTCACATTAGTGACAATGTCATATTGCTGGAGGTCTTCAAGACTTCTTTGGTTCGGCCCTTGTTCAATAGAACCGAATCCGATGGTGCTGGTACGCCCGGTAGCACTGATGTCCGCAAAATCTGCAATGTTGGCATCCATATTCGCCACAGCAGCCCAACCACCCTTATTTTCAAGTTCACTCATGCGGAGTTCATTAAACCAGGCTTCTCCACAAATAGTGGTATTGGTCTTGTTGCGCAAACCTACCATAATGACCCGCACATTACCAAAACTAGGATTACCCTTGATGCCGAGACGTAATGGATTAGATGCCACAGAAACGCCTGGGTCTAATTCCTCTTGAGTGAAGTAAGTCACCTGAGTCGGATCAACATTTCCTTCAGACAATACCTTAGTTTTTAGCGTTTGCAATAGAGCCAATGGCAAGTTCAAACGGTTTTCTAAAGGCCAAATCAAAGAGGCGTCAGCGTCGGTTGGGTTTTCGAGATTTGGCGAAACATTGAGTGGTAATTCAATTTCGTAAAAACTTGTGTTGAGGTCATTACCCAGACGTATGAATGCCGCCATATCCCCATCAGCCAATAAGGTCGCTGGCGCAGGGAGTGCCTCAGCGTGTATGAACATTTCTAAATTCTTGTACTGACGCATGTCTACATTAAAATTCTTGTAGACTGCTCTAGCGTCTTCTGGAGACAGGTCACAGACCCTCAAGGCCAATGACTGTTCATCTTGGCGGATGATGTTGTTGTTGTTATTTAACTCCTCACGATAAACGCCCGGCGGAATGACATAATTACTATTCTGAATGATCCCCACGGCCTCATTTTCAAAAGTCGTGTTGTCCATCTCATTCGGACTACCATCTATATCCAAAGATTCTGTATACCGGCGATAATCTCCCCTAAAGAGTTCCAATGTTCCAAAACGCAATACCGTCTCCTGCGAAAATTCAGAAAGGTACATCCTCATGAATCTGATCGACCTGAAATCAGAGATGCCGTTGACCGCATCAGTATATTCACTCAAGGGAATTCGGAATTGAATCCAGCGCACAGGCAGATCTTGCCCTGATTGCGTCGTGACATTAATTTCACGAACATCTGTGACATAAGGCGTTTCTAGATTCATTCCTGGTCTGATGTCTAACTCGTAAGCAAAGTAGCTGTCAACGGTGTTCATGGTATTGTCACGGTTGATGTCCTCCACATCCGGTTGTGCCGTAGAGCCGCGATTGGTATTGCTCAGAGTCTCAGGCGAGTTGCCCTGAGTCCCGTTGTATTGGTCATAGCGCTCTAAAAGAGACCCTTCAGCCTGCAAGAAATAAGTGTAGTTGTCACGTGCGGGGTCTTCTTGACTTGCAAAGTTGGTGTAGCGTACTGCTTCAGCGGCATCATTCAAACCGTCCAATCCAACATCTTGGTTGATCCTATCGTTTCCGGCGCTGCTGAACGTATAAACTAAGGATTGATTACTCGGAACAACGCCCCAGTTGGTCTCAATTGTATTGAGCAAGGAACCGTCCTCAGGCAAACCATTTTCATATTGCTTGCGTCCATCTTTGAGCACATCTTCAGAGATGTTTCCCAAATCGAAAGTCACCTTACCCCCTTGATTATTGGCGTATTCTTCGTAAATGAAGGGATCCATTAGCCAAAACTGGATGTATTCTACATTACTCCGTTCAAAGTCAGTTGTGGTGAGTTGGCGCGAAATTCCACCAAATCTTGCTTCGGGATTATTGAGTACATTGTCTGTCGCCGAAGGGTTAAAGTTATAAGGCCCTCGCTCTGTTGGCTTATAATTCAAATCCAAAGAAAACAATGCTTGGGTTTGTCCTTGGACAATATCTTGATCAGGGAAAATCTCATTGCGAAACAAACGTCTTGTGAACGGCGATGACAGGTCTTGTTCCCCAATACCATTTGGTCTTTGAGCGCTATAAAAAATAGGGTCAATCGTATACCAATTCAGCTTTGCTCTGTTGTAGTTGGCAGATAAATTGTCATTTTCAAGTTCACCACCCAAACCCACTGGGGCACTTGACAAAAACCATGTCAGTGGCGCAGAAATGTCAATCGCGGTTTGTGCTGCTTCAAAATCGTCAATATAGGCCGTTGCCTTTCCGCCAAAGTCAGAAACTTTGGGCGCTCCTGGCAAAAGATAGGCAAATTCACCCCTGAGGGACACTTGCGAGGGAACATCTGTGTCGATGTTTGGCAGTTTATTGACCATTCGAGTCAAAAATGGGACTTCTGTGGAATAATTGACGTTGACCCCAAACATTGTGTTGTTAATGGGCTCATTCTGAAAGGCAGCTTTTTGAGTCATTGGGCGCTCATTCAAATTCAAAAAGGTCCCCCCGAGTTGAAAATCATCACTGAATTTGTGCTGAATATCAAGACCCGTAAAGCGCTTGGTTTGTTGCCCAAAAAGGGTGTTATTTTCTACACTAATGTTGACCGGCGTATTGGAATTTTGCAGCGACGGATCAAGAATCTGTACCCGGCCAAGTTGATAGTTCACTGTATAATCGACACCCTCTACCAGAGTCCGTCCTCCGGCAGTAACGGTAACAGATCCTTGCGGAATATTGAATGCGCCAATGGGGATACCATCTGACCCCGTTGATTTATAGGTCCCTTTTAATTGGAATTTGTTTTTTTGACTCTCCTGCTGCTCCGCCTGTGTCTTGGTGCTGCGGTACAAGGTGCGAAAGACGTATTTTTGTTGGTTGGCGTTATAGGTCTCAGGAATGTCGTAATATTCTTGGGTGTCGTTGGAGAGCTTATCGAACAGGTAATCTCCAAATGGCTCGACACTTGTGAAAATAATGTTTCCATTCTGCGTGTCTACAGTCAGCCCTGGATAGAAGTCAAAAAACCCATCTCCACCTTGTTGAGGGTCGTTGTTGAAATTCAGACGATCCAGATTAAAGACCCGCAATAACGTCGCGTCGTTGAGATCGACCGCATTGAGATCCGAAAGATCTGGTTCTGGAAAAGTACTGCCTTCTACAGGTGTGATATAGTTCAGTGGTGAAGGATCCAAATACAAAATATTCATTCTGAAATCCTCACGCTCCAATTGGTAGGCTCCGATAGGATAAATGTTCTTCATCATCAGATCCCAAACCGGTTCATTGACGTTGGTGATGTTGCTCTTTAGCAGTTTAACCACCAAGTTTTGCGGAATGGCCTGGGTCGGATTATTGGGTTCTTCAGAACCTGAACCTGAACCCGTACCCCCACCTTCTTGACCCGTCGCCTCAATACCATCGGTAGAAAATTCACCAACCTGATAAACTTGCCCGTTGACCGTAAACTGAAATGCTACGGCAAGGACCTCGTCATTGTTCAGGCGTTGATTCAAAGAAATGTAGCCCAATTGGTTATTGAGCTTGTATTCATTCGGCTGCAGTTTCCTGGCATTCTCAAGACTCACATAGTCAATTCCGTCATTCACTGGCACACCACCAAAACCACTTGAGGCTGTAGCCACATCGCGAATTGAAGCGTTCAGCACACTTTGTTCTGCGGGATTATTGATGCCAAAAGGGTTAAAATCATTATTACTGTTGTCTGGAAACGCATTTCTCGGCACATTCAGAAATCCTCCAGGTACGGTCGTTAAACCAATATTATCCACATTGGCTTCACCAATATCTTGGAGAGCGATGATGTTGCGGACATCATTAGTTGTGGTGTTTCTATTGGTGATCCAGACCTCAGCCCTTGTGATTTGTACGTTTGAATTGATGAATGGATAATTCTTGAGCACTCTATCGTAATTGTCTCTAAAATAATGCCCTAAGAAAAAGTGTCGGTTTTCGTCGTAATCCAGTGCAAAAAGCTCAAAATCCGTAATGGTTGCACCGCCTTCAGCCACAACGGAGCGTGTTTCAGATCTCTGTTCAGAAAACACTCCCGTAATCGTTGTCTTGCCAAACTGAAGTTGTGTTTTGACACCAAACAGGCTTTGTGCCCCTTGTATCAAACTGCTGGTGAGCGGCATGCTGACATTTCCAACTTCTATCTTTTGAATGATGTCATCCTCGGTAGGGGTATATTCTAACTTGATCGCATTCTGAAAATCAAAAGTAGATTGGGTGTCGTAGTTCGCAGAAATCTGCAAACGCTCACCGATTTTACCAAGCAAACTCAAACTAATGCGCTGATCGAAGTCAAAAGATAGATTGCTTCGGTTACGTGGTGAAAATTGAGGATTGTCTTGTTTGGTGTACAAAAGACCTAAATCCATTTCAACAGATCCTTGTGGAATGATTTCGATAGTGTTGCCCCCAAAGACAGATTCAAAAAAATTAGAATTGACATAAAAGGTTGGCAGTAGATTCTGTTGCGCTTCTTCAGCTCCTTCTTTTCGACCGTCGGCCGCATCAATTTTTTCTTTAAAATAAGACTTTATCTCTTCGCTGAGGACTCTTTCTTCATATTCAGCTGGCGTCAAAATTACCGGATAGGATAGGCTAAAATTCCCTAAAACTCTGCTCAATATATAACGGTCCGTGATCGGATCGTAAGTATACATATTTTCAATGCTTCCTGGGTCTGGCAAGTCCATGCGTCCCATCACAGAACCCGTCACCGTCGTGTCTTGTCCAAAACTGAGCTGACCACATGACAACACAACCAGCAACACTGCTGAACGTAAGAAAGAAAGAAAAGGTAATTTAATATTCAATATTATAAATATTTAAAGGCCTTCTTGATGATTTCTTCAACCGAGGCTTGCGGCTCTATCTTTAGGACTGAATCACAGGCTTTTTCTGCTATTTTTCTTGCATAACCTAAGGTCTCCAAAGCAGATAACGCTTCATTTTTGTTGGTATTGCTCGACCCTAAAGATTGTGTCTCAGACCCGTATAATTTTATGATTTTATCCTTTAAGTCTAAAACGACCCTCTGCGCTGTCTTGGCGCCAATCCCCTTGACGCTTTGAATCACGGCAATATCCTCGCTCACAATGGCATCACGCACCTGATCAGGGGATAGAGAGGACAGCATCGTTCTTGCGGTACTGGCCCCTACACCCGAGACCGATAGTAATAAATTAAATACAGCGCGTTCCTGCTTGGTCGTGAAACCATATAGAATATGGGCGTCTTCACGCACCAATAGTTGTGTAAAAAGCACCACACTCTCGCTCTGTGGTAACTGAGAATAGGTGTACAAAGAGATGTTCAAAAAATAGCCCACACCATGGCAGTCGATGACGACATCAGTGGGGTTTTTTTCTACTAATCTTCCCTGTATTTGAGCAATCATTTGTCACATGAGGTTGAGGACTCAAATATAGCATAAATATTTGCATTCAAAAGACTTGGCAAAAGGAAAAAAAGGCATCTAAACCTTAGGTTTTTTGCGCTTTTGCTGCTTTTCTCCCTGCTCCTTTTGCTGTGCGTCAACCACGGCTATCGCGGTCATGTTGACCATCTCTTCCACGCTGGCGCCAAGCTGAAAAACATGCACGGCTTTGCGCATGCCAAGCATGATCGGACCAATTGAATCTACATCCTTTTGCTCCTTGAGCATCTTGTAATTACTATTGGCGGCGTCGAGGTTCGGAAAGATCAAAGCGTTGACCTTTCGCCCAGCAAGTTTTGAAAACGGAAATTTACTCTTGAGCATTTCACTATTCAACGCAAAATCAACCTGTAATTCTCCATCCACGATCATGTCTGGATTAGATTCATGCAACAAAGCAACTGCCTGCCTTACTTTAGCGGCATGTGGATCATCGGACGACCCGAAATTGGCATAAGAAATCATGGCAATCACAGGAGCAACCCCAAACATTTTCATGGTGTAATTGGTCATTTGTGCAATGTTGGCCAATTCCTTTGCTGTTGGATCAATATTGATCGAGGTGTCCGAAATGAAAATCGGGCCTTTGGGGGTGAGCATGAGATTGGTCGCGGCGACCTTATCGACTCCATCAAATCGACCAACAGTCTCCAAGATAGGCCTTAGCGCGGTTGGATAGGCACGAGCATAACCAGAAACCATGGCATCTGCATCACCAAGATTGACCATCATCGAGCCAAAATAGCTGCGCTCACGCATCAGACGTTTGGCATCAAACAAAGTCACTCCCTTTCTTTCCCTGAATTCCCAAAATTTTTGGGCATAAAGAAGCCTCTGTTGTTCTTGATCATCTGATTTAGGGTCGATAATTTCGATGTCTTCGTCAAAATCAATTTCTTCCATGAGCTCCAAAATCACTTCCTTGCGCCCCAAAAGAATTGGCTTAGCGAACCCTTCTTCAAATACAATTTGCGCCGCCTTGATCACATCCAAATGATCCGCTTCTGCAAAAACAACACGCTTAGGTTTAGACCGGGCGCGGTCAAATAATAATTTGAGCATTTTGTGGTCGTTGCCCATACGGTCTAGAAGCTCCTCTTCGTATTTTTCCCAGTCTTTGATTGGAGAAAGGGCCACTCCACTTTCCATAGCTGCTTTAGCTACCGCAGGCGGTACCGCTGCGATCAACCGCGGATCGAATGGTTTTGGAATGATATAGTCTCGACCAAATTGTAGTTTTGTCTCGTCATAGGCGACATTGACTTGCTCCGGAACCGGTTCTTTTGCCAAGTCGGCTAAAGCCTTTACTGCAGCCATTTTCATGGCTTCATTGATTTTTGTGGCCCGCACATCGAGAGCGCCTCGAAAGATGAATGGGAAACCTAAGACATTGTTGACTTGATTAGGATGATCACTTCGGCCAGTTGCCATGATGATGTCGGCCCGCGACTTGATCGCCAAGTCATATTTAATTTCAGGATCAGGGTTGGCCATAGCAAAAACGATGGGATTGGCCGCCATGCTTTTGAGCATTTTCGGCGTCACTATATCCGCAATAGACAATCCGACAAAAACATCGGCATCGACCATAGCTTCCTCGAGGGTGTTGATCTTTCTGTGGCTGGCGAATTCATTTTTTTCATCACTCAAATCCGGTCGATCCTTCCGGATGACCCCTTTACTATCCAACATGACAATATTGGCTGGGTCTGCTCCAAAGGCCTTGTATAGACGAGTACAAGAAATCGCGGCCGCCCCAGCTCCGCTGATGACAATGCGTACCGATTCTATAGATTTTTGAGCAAGTTCTAAAGCATTGAGCAGCGCTGCTGCAGAAATAATTGCGGTACCATGTTGGTCATCATGCATCACTGGGATGTCCAATTCTTCCTTGAGTCGGCGCTCTATTTCAAAAGCCTCGGGCGCTTTGATGTCTTCAAGATTTATGCCTCCGAAAGTAGGGGCAATATGCTTCACTGTCGTCACAAAGGCATCGATGTCGTTTGTGTCGAGCTCAATATCAAAAACATCGATATCCGCAAAAATCTTGAACAGCAATCCCTTGCCCTCCATTACGGGCTTGGAGGCCTCCGGGCCAATATTACCGAGACCCAAGACTGCAGTACCGTTGCTGATCACAGCCACAAGGTTGCCCTTGTTGGTATAGCGATAGACATTCTCCTTAGACTTTTCTATTTCCAGACAGGGTTCTGCAACACCTGGCGAATAGGCCAACGAAAGATCTCGCTGGCTGGCGTACTTTTTGGTCGGCACAACTTGAATTTTGCCGGGACGTGGTTTGGCGTGATATAATAGGGCTTCTCTGCGTTTACTTTGCTTGCTCATAGTCAATTGATACTGCTATAACAAAGTTAGCAGACTTGGTGATACCAAAAAATTTTAGTCCTTAATCTTTTAAAAACTTAATGTTGCGCATCAGGCCCGAATAACCCGCACGTTGCACCGCACTTTTTTTAAAAATCTCATTAAAAACATCTTCCGTAAGTTCGGTCCATTGTGCTTTTGTGAAGGACATTAATGCGTCATTTGGCGCAAATAAAGGCTCATTATGTGGCTGTGAAAATCGATTCCAAGGACACACATCCTGGCACACGTCACACCCAAACATCCAATCCTCTAGAGCGCCAGAAAAATTTCCAGGAATTTGATCTTTGAGTTCGATGGTCATATGGGAGATGCATTTATTGGCATCGACCACATATGGCGCAATAATCGCTTGTGTCGGGCAGGCGTCGATACAGGCCGTGCAGCTCCCGCAATGATCTGTAGCGGGACCATCTTGCGCCAGAGGCAGATCGATAATGAGCTCTGCAATAAAAAAATACGACCCGACTTGCTTGGAGAGAAGATTGCTGTGTTTGCCTACCCAGCCCAATCCACTTTTGGCCGCCCAGGCCTTTTCTAAAACCGGAGCTGAATCCACAAAGATGCGCCCTTGAACATCCCCGATTTCCTCTCGAATAGTCGCCATTAACTCCTTGAGTTTATCCTTGATCACATAGTGGTAATCTTGCCCATAAGCATACTTTGAGATTTTGTAAGTGTCACTGGTCTGCTCCTGAGACGGAAAGTAATTATACAATAAAGACACCACGCTCTTAGCTCCGGGCACTAATTTTGTCGGGTCCAGACGCATGTCAAAATTCCGCTCCATATAAGACATAGAACCCTGCATGTCCCCTTGGAGCCAAGACTCTAAGCGAGGGGCCTCGTCATCCAGAAAACCTGCCTTACTGATGCCACAAGAAATAAAACCTAATCGTTTGGCTTCAGATTTAATGAGCTGGGCGTGTTCTGTTTCGACATTCATGTATTGGTTGCGCTTTAGGATGAAAATAATCCGCCCTTAGACGGGCCATTACCCAAACCCAAATGGCGGTAGGCAAAATCAGTCACTTCCCGACCTCTTGGTGTGCGCATGATGAATCCTTGCTGTATCAAAAACGGCTCGTAGACTTCTTCAATGGTTTCGGCGCTCTCAGAGACAGCAGTTGCTAATGTCGTGATCCCAACGGGACCTCCTTTAAATTTTTCGATGATCGTTGTCAATATTTTGTTGTCCATGTCATCTAATCCATAGGCATCAACATTGAGCTGCTTAAGCGCAAACTGTGCTATAGCAATATCTATTGATCCATTGCCTTTGATTTGCGCAAAATCACGCACACGGCGCAATAGAGCGTTGGCAATACGAGGCGTCCCTCGGCTGCGGCCGGCAATTTCTATCGCCGCCTCCATAGAGATAGGGACCCCCAAGATGTCCGCACTACGCTCTACAATAGTGGTCAATAATTCGGTACTGTAATATTCCAATCTTGATGCAATACCAAAACGAGCACGCATAGGCGCTGTAAGTAGACCTGACCGTGTTGTGGCCCCGACGAGTGTGAATGGGTTTAGATTGATTTGCACCGTTCGTGCGTTTGGCCCTGACTCAATCATGATATCGATTTTATAGTCCTCCATAGCACTGTACAAATATTCCTCGACTATTGGGCTCAGGCGGTGGATTTCATCAATAAACAACACATCGCGTTGTTCCAAATTGGTCAATAGGCCCGCCAAGTCGCCTGGCTTGTCCAGCACAGGACCCGAAGTGACTTTAATGCCAACCTCCAATTCCTGAGCCAATATATGTGCCAAGGTGGTTTTGCCAAGACCGGGAGGTCCATGAAAAAGCGTGTGGTCTAATGCTTCTTCTCTTTGGTTGGCTGCTGCGACAAAAATCTTTAAATTTTCCAATGCCTGATCTTGACCTGTAAAATCTTCGAAAGTTAGTGGACGCAACTTGCGTTCAATGTCTAAATCTTGAGGGGTCAAGTTATGCTCAGTAGGATCCAAATGCTCGTTCATATAGCAAATATACAAAGTAGAGGCATGCCAAATGGATAAAAAAATCCCCCGCTAAAATGAAGTTTTAACGGGGGATGCTCCTAAAAAGACCTGCTCCTAATGATGCATTTCCTCTTCATTATCCTGTAGCGGAACAGTCTGAGGGGTATAGTCTTGGCCTTCCAAAACATAATCACTCTCATCCTTATTCAATTTACTGTAATCATATGCCCAACGGTGTACTTCAGGTATTGGCCCATCCCAGTTCCCGTGGATGTGCTCCACTTCTGCGGTCCACTCTAGTGTGTTGGACTTCCATGGATTTTTCGGCCCAACCTTACCAAAGAACATTGACTGAATAAAGTTATACAAGAAGACCAATTGTGCCGCCGCAGTGATAAAGGCAAAAATCGTAATGATCACATTGACATCCGCCAAATCATCAAAATAAGGAAATGCTGTGTTGGTATAATAGCGTCGTGGCAATCCTGCCATACCGATAAAGTGCATTGGGAAAAACACACCATAGGCGCCGATTGCCGTTACCCAAAAGTGGACATAACCAAGATTTTTGTTCATCATCTTGCCCTCAAACATTTTTGGGAACCAATGATAAACCCCCGCAAATAATCCATAGAGTGCTGAAATACCCATCACCAAGTGGAAGTGGGCAACCACAAAATAGGTGTCATGGACGTTGATGTCCAAAGCACTGTCTCCCAAAATAATTCCAGTCAAACCACCCGTAATGAATGTTGACACCAAACCAATAGAAAACAACATTGCAGGATTGAGTTGAAGATTACCCTTCCATAGCGTGGTGATATAGTTAAACGCCTTGACCGCAGAGGGAATCGCAATCAATAAGGTGGTGAAGGTAAAGACCGATCCTAAGAAAGGATTCATCCCAGAAATAAACATGTGATGCCCCCAAACAATTGTAGACAAGAAGGCAATCGCTAAGATCGACACCACCATCGCACGATAACCGAATATTGGTTTACGTGAATTTGTGGCAATGACTTCAGAAGTGATCCCAAGTGCCGGCAATAATACAATATAAACTTCAGGGTGTCCTAAGAACCAAAAAAGGTGTTCATAAAGGACAGGCGATCCACCTTGATGATGCAATACTTCTCCTGCGATATAAATATCACTCAAAAAGAACGACGTACCAAAGCTACGGTCCATGATGAGCATCAGCGCCGCAGACAATAAAACTGGAAATGATACAACTCCAATAATGGCCGTTACAAAGAAGGCCCAAATGGTCAGTGGCAAACGCGTCATAGACATCCCTTTTGTTCTGAGATTGATGACCGTTACAATATAATTCAATGATCCCAAGAGAGACGACGCGATGAAAATAGCCATTGAAACCAACCACAAAGTCATCCCAGCGCCAGAGCCAGGAATGGCTTGAGGCAATGCACTTAATGGTGGGTAGATCGTCCAACCTGCAGAAGCTGGACCAGCTTCAACAAATAAAGAAAGGACTATGATCACACTCGAAAGGAAGAACAACCAGTACGACACCATGTTCAAGAATCCGGACGCCATATCTCGTGCACCAATCTGAAGAGGAATCAATAAATTACTGAAAGTTCCACTCAATCCAGCAGTCAAAACGAAAAACACCATGATCGTACCGTGTATGGTGACCAAAGCCAAATAAACACTAGGATCCATAACGCCATCCAAGCCCCATTTGCCTAATAAGGCTTCGTAAATTGGGAATTGCTTGTCTGGCCAGGCCAATTGCATTCTAAATATCAAAGACATGCCAATACCAATAATCCCCATAAACAAGCCTGTAATAAGGTATTGCTTTGAAATCATTTTGTGGTCTTGACTAAAAATATATTTAGTCACAAATGTCTCCTTGTGATGATGTCCGTGGTCGTCGTGGTGATCTCCTGCCGTATCGTGCGTGTGTGCTGACATATCTTTTAACTAAGAGTTTTAATTACTTATTAAGCGTTTCCGCAACTGAACCTTGCTCAGCAAGCCAAGCATTATATTCAGCTTCAGTTTCAACAATTATTTTCATCTGCATGTTGTAATGGTTGTTACCACATATCTTATTACACAACAGTAGATAATCAAATTCGTAAGGTTCTAGAGCCTCGTCACCTTTAGCTTCTAGCCCTATACTTTTTTCGCGACGTCTCGAATTGATGTCCTTAACCTTTGCCACAATATCGTCGTTCAGCCTCATGTCCTGAGTCGTGATTGTTGGCGTGAACGCAAATTGAGTGACCATCCCTGGGACGCAGTTCATTTGCGCACGGAAATGCGGCATATATGCCGAGTGCAGTACATCTTGAGAACGTATCTTGAACAACACTTTTCTCCCAACGGGCAAATGTAATTCAGAAACAACAATATCATCCTGAGCATTTGGATCGGCCGTATCAACACCCAAGGTGTTGGAACCTTCAATCAATCTTACGTTGGCCTCACCCAAAACATTATCATCACCACTGTAGCGTGCACGCCAGTCGAATTGGTAAGCATAAAGCTCGACCACCATAGGGTCTTCGTCAGGCTCAACGTTCATGATGTCGGTCCATGTAAATAAACCATATAAAATCAACGCGGCCAATACAATAACCGGGATGATGGTCCAAATGAATTCTAACTTATCATTGTCGGCATAAAAGGTTGCTCTCTGGTCTTTTTTGCCCCGGTATTTAAAAGCGAAATAGTGCAAAAGCCATTGTGTGATGATGCCCACAACAAAAATCAGCACCATTGAGATCAACCACAATTGATCAATATCAACACCATGCTCAGATGCCGCTTCTGGGAGAAAGACTTTGCTCCATTTGTAATGCGATATGAATGCCAGCACATAAATAAACACGACAAACATGAGCATCAATGACCCATTGATGTCATTATCTTTATCATTGGCGATCTGTGCGCTGCTGCTGTCGGTGGTTGACTTGGAGAGTTCAAATATCTTCCCTAATTGCCAAAGGGCGACACCAAAAAGAACTATTACTAAAACAACTAAAAATGCGGTCATCGTTATTTAACTTTCTTCGATTAATTAATAGTGAAAATGCTTACTCTCATTAATGAAAGGATTCTTCTTAGGAACCATTGGTGCCTTGGTCAGGGTATTGAAGACCACATAAACAAACAAGCCAAAGAAGAAGCAAACCGAACTCAATTCCGGAACACCAATCATCCAGGTATCCCCTACAGTTGCCGGCATCACCATATTGAAAACATCAAGGTAGTGCCCCGCCAAAATCACAACTCCTGCCATGACAACAAACCAGTTGACACGCTTATAGTCGCTGTTCATAAGCAATAACAGTGGGAATAAGAAGTTCATGGCTATCATTCCAAAAAATGGTAATTTATAATCTTCAATTCTGGTGATGAAATAGGTCACCTCTTCAGGAATGTTGGCGTACCAAATCAACATGAATTGAGAAAACCATAGATAAGTCCAGAAAATGCTGAACCCAAACATAAACTTAGCCAAATCATGGATATGACTATCATTGACTTCTTCAAGATATCCTTGTGACTTCAAGAATATCGTCACTAGGGCAATGACGGTAATCGCGCAGACCATCATTCCAGCAAAGACATACCAGCCAAATAGCGTACTGAACCAGTGCGGATCAAAACTCATGATCCAGTCCCAAGACATGATTGATTCTGTCACAATGAAGAACACGAGAAAGCCAGCAGAAAGCTTAAAGTTTTTCTTGAAAAAACTGTGGTCTTCAGCGTGATCATCGGCAATAGAATTTTTGCGAGAAACCCATCTGTAGAGGTTCCATCCTAGCAAGAATATCACAGCACGAATCATGAAAAA
The DNA here is from genome assembly GCA_029248405.1 of Flavobacteriaceae bacterium. GTDB lineage: Bacteria > Bacteroidota > Bacteroidia > Flavobacteriales > Flavobacteriaceae > BACL21. Next base: position 38,680 of record JAQWJJ010000001.1, read on the forward strand.
TGGCACGTTCAAATAGCCACTTTTACCCGCAATAATCTTATCAAAATGCGGACTGTCTGGATTGACTAGGTCAGCGTCCATCCAATGGAAAATATGGTTAATGCCCAGTGCTGAGCACAATAAAAGAATTAGGACGCCAATAGACGCGACGGGCAAATAACCAGTTACAGCTTCCATTACGCGGAACAAAACAGGAGACCAGCCGGCCTGGGCTGCATATTGAATGGCATAAAAAGCCAATGCGCCTAAAGCAATCATGAAAAAGAAAAATGACGCGATGTACAGCGCTGACCATGGTCGGTTTTGCATCTGATGCATGACATGTTCCATATGTTCTTGATGGGCATCTTGAGCGCCGTGTGCTCCAGACCCATGCTCTTCTGAACCGTGATCCCCCGCAGTCATGTCGTGACTGCCATGGTCCATTTCTTGACCGTTGTGGTGGCCCATAGACTGGTGCGCTTCAGGGGCAGCTGCATCATGTTCACTTGTGGCGTGACCACCATCGTGATGTGCTTCAGCCATAATGGCCTCGACCTCTTCTACTGTTTTTGGTGTAGAAAGAAATCCTGCAACAATGCCAATGGCACCAACCACCATAAAAACTAGGGCGAAAACTTTTAACTTATTGGGTAGCGTATACATATCTCTAGCTATTCTCTTTAGTCCTGTTAATGACCAGCAACTGAGGTGCTCGTACTTTTTTCTTCTGTATTATCTGCTGCCGGTTCTTCTGGCACCAATAAAGGCGTCCCTTCTAGGGTTGCTTTCAAATTCATCACATGCTGGGTAATGGCCCAACGCTCTTCCTGATTGGTCTGAGAGGCATAGGAGCCCATCGAATTCAATCCGTACATCTGGACGTGATAAACACCTCCTGGAGTAATCAATCGTCCCGGGTCAGCGTAACTTGGTATCCCAAGAATCTTCTCTCTCTTGACGAGAATTCCTTGACCATCACCTTTTTCACCATGACACACCGCACAATAGATATCGTAAAGTTGTTTCCCCTGGGCCAGGCTTTCTTGAGTCACAGCAAGTGGACTTGTTAAAGTCGCCTTCGCATCATTAAGCCCCGCTGTTGTATTTGGATAATCGTATGGTTCCCATCCACGCGGTATTGTTCCGTCTACTGGGAGCATCGCCTCTTGGCCGGATGGAAAAATTTCGTAATCTCCATAGGTCTCATACCCCACAGGTGCATACATATTCGGCATGTATTGATAGTTTGGCTTTGCATTATCAAAACATGAAACCATGATCAATGAAACCAAGGTCACCACTGCTATTTTCATCGCGTTTTTCATATTAATGATCTCCTTCATTTTCGATTAAACTAAGTTCCACGGCGCCAGTCTCCTTTAACATGCTCATCATTTCATCCACATTGTGGTGTCCAGCGTCAATAGCCATCAAGAAATGATCGTCCGTCGTGCGTGGATCAGGGTTTTCGGCCTTTTTAAACGGCCAAAGCTTACTGCGCAGGTAAAAGGTAATGACCATCAAGTGCGCGGCAAAAAACACCGTCATTTCAAACATAATAGGCACAAAGGCAGGCATATTTTCTAGGTAACTGAAACTAGGCTTTCCGCCAATATCCTGAGGCCAGTCTTCGATCATGATAAAATTCATCATCAAAATAGCCACAGTAAGACCTACCACGCCGTACATGAATGACGCAATTGCAATTCTGGTACCTTCTAAGCCCATAGCTTTGTCTAGCCCGTGCACGGGGAAAGGCGTATAAACTTCATCGATATGATAGTGTGCTTGTCTGACCGACTTGACAGCGTTCATCAGAATGTCATCGTCGTTATAAATAGCGTGAATTACTTTTGAAGCCATAATTAACTATCTTTTTGTGTTTTTGATCCTTTAGCAGCCCCTTTTTTTGGCATGGTATAATGCTTTGCATCATCACCTTGCTCCGCGCGCAATTTCTTATAAGTACTGCCTGAAGCTTTCAATATAGACTTGACCTCAGCCTGAGCAATCACTGGGAATGTTCTAGAATAAAGCAAGAACAAGACAAAGAAGAAGCCAATGGTTCCAATAAAGATCCCGATGTCTACAAATGTCGGTGAGAACATGGTCCAAGACGAGGTCAAATAATCACGGTGCAAAGAGGTCACAATGATCACAAAACGTTCGAACCACATCCCAATATTTACAACGATTGAAATGAAGAATGAGAACATGATGCTCGTTCTGAGCTTTTTGAACCACATAAATTGGGGCGAAAAGACGTTGCAAGTCATCATAGACCAATAGGCCCACCAGTAAGGCCCAGTTGCTCTATTTAAGAAGGCGTACTGCTCGTATTCTACTCCAGAATACCAAGCAATAAATAATTCTGTTATATAGGCGACCCCGACTATAGATCCGGTGATCATGATGACGATATTCATCAACTCGATATGCTGGATGGTGATATAATCTTCCAAATGAGAGACCTTACGCATGATGATCAAAAGAGTGTTGACCATCGCGAATCCAGAAAAAATTGCCCCTGCCACAAAATAAGGAGGGAAAATTGTGGTGTGCCATCCGGGAATGACGGATGTCGCAAAGTCAAACGATACAATTGTATGGACAGAAAGGACCAAAGGTGTCGCCAAACCAGCCAGGACTAGCGATACTTCTTCGAACCGTTGCCAATCTTTGGCACGGCCACTCCATCCAAAAGACAGAATGCTATAAACCCTTTTGGTAAAAGGAGTGATCGCACGATCACGAATCATCGCAAAATCAGGCAACAACCCAGTCCACCAAAAGACCAGTGAGACCGATAAGTAAGTAGATATCGCAAATACATCCCACAACAATGGCGAATTAAAGTTGACCCATAACGAGCCAAATTGATTCGGTATTGGCAATACCCAGTAAGCCAACCAAGGACGACCCATGTGTATGATTGGGAATAGTCCAGCTTGGATCACTGAGAAAATGGTCATGGCTTCAGCAGAACGGTTAATCGCCATTCGCCATTTTTGTCTGAAGAGCAATAGTACTGCAGAAATCAATGTTCCTGCGTGTCCAATTCCGACCCACCAAACAAAGTTTGTGATGTCCCATGCCCAGTTTACAGTTCGGTTAAGACCCCAAACACCAATTCCCGTAGAAACAGTGTAAATGATACAACCCAGTCCCCATAAAAATGCGGTCAGGGCGATGGTAAAGACGATCCACCAAGCGGTGTTTGCCTTTCCCTCTACAGGAGCTGCCACATCCACAGTAACATCGTGGTAGGATTTATCTCCTGTAACTAAGGGTCTTCTAATAGGTGCTTCGTAGTGCGACGCCATATCTATATCTTGAATTTCTTTAGTTTATGCTTCGTTTGTGTTTCTCACTTTCGTCTGGTAAAAGACGTTTGGCTTGGTGCCTACGGCCTCCAATAAGTGATACATTCTATCATCTGCCTTTTGTTGGAACACTTCACTTTGTTCATCGTTGATGTCACCAAACTGTATCGCTCCTGTTTCACAGGCCGCAGAACAGGCTGTTTTAAATTCTCCGTCCTTAATGGCGCGGCCATCTCTTTTGGCATCAAGAATAGTCTTCTGTGTCATTTGGATACACATAGAACACTTCTCCATAACACCTCTAGAACGGACCACAACGTCTGGGTTCAATACCATACGACCTAAATCATTGTTCATGTGGTAGTCAAACTCGTCATTCTCCGCGTATAAGAACCAGTTGAATCTGCGGACCTTATAAGGGCAGTTATTCGCACAATAACGTGTTCCGACGCATCTGTTGTATGCCATATGATTCTGTCCTTGGCGCCCGTGAGAGGTCGCTGCTACCGGACAAACTGTTTCACATGGAGCGTGGTTACAGTGCTGACACATGACCGGTTGAAAGGCCACCTGAGGATTAGACGCTGGATTTTCCATCTCGCCAAATTCCGATAGTGAGCTGCTTAAACCTGAAATGTTGTCCTTTTTATCGGCATCTTCTGCAAAAGAATCTTCACTTGAGTAGTAACGGTCTATGCGCAACCAGTGCATGTCACGACTGCGGCGCATTTCGCTTTTACCGACTACAGGAACATTGTTCTCGGCATGACATGCCACGACACAAGCACCACAACCCGTACAAGCGTTAAGATCTATCGATAAGTTGAAATGATGTCCAATAGAACGGTCAAAAGAATCCCAAAGATCAGCCTCTGGAGAAGTTACTGGGATTTCTGCATGGTCTTTCGAGACCATAGGAATCGCATTCCAATGTGCCTTGTCCTTTGTGTTGAAAATCTCGAGAGTGGTTTCGCGAATGATGTCACGTCCCATCATGGTATTGTGCAATTGAACACAAGCAAATTCATGTGTTCCTTCAGTTTTCTGAAGCTCAGCTGACTGTACAGAAACAAAATCTTGATAAAGTGCATAGGCATTGACCCCCGTTTGCATTTCTGCTTGTATTGATGCCTTTTGGCCATAGCCTAAGGCTAATCCCACTGTCCCTACTGCCTGACCCGGCTGGATCAAAACGGGTACTTTTTCTAAAACAGTCGAACCAACTTTAACACTGGCATAATTACCATTAAGTGCTCCATTGGCTACATTAACATTCGTCAATCCTAGTGATTTGGCATCAGCGGCCGAAACGGTCAGATAATTGTCCCAAGAAGTTCTGGTGATTGGATCTGGCAACTCCTGAAGCCATGGATTGTTGGCCTGACGACCATCTCCAAGACCTGTTTTTGTATACAGACATAACGCCATCGCACCAGCCGTATCGAAAGATCGATTCTCGGTCGAAATTTTCGGCAGATCCGTTTCGCTCACTGTAAAATTACTTTGGTAGATACCATCATGTAGGGCGGTTTTCCAGGAACCACCTTTAAGAATGTTTTCTTCCCAAAATGCCTTTATATAATCGTGATAAGTCTCTTGTTTTCCAGTCCACGCAATCAGACAGTCTTGGAATTGTCTTGTGTTGAACAAAGGACGAATAGTCGGTTGTGACAAGGCAAAAGACCCCTTCTTGACCTGGACGTCTCCCCATGATTCAAGATAGTGGGGCGTCGCCGCTACAAATTTTGATAAGCTTGCCGTTTCATCATCTTTCATGGCAAACGCCAATGAAAAATCGAGTGCTTTATAGGCTGCAGCAAATTCTTCTGAAGGGAAGGCATACACAGGATTCACACCAACAGTGATCAAACCTTTTACAGCGCCCGAAAGCACTCCAGAAAGCACTGCTCTAACCTGAGCAGCAGAAGCAGAATACTTCATGACTGGATGATCTGCATCCATTATCTGTGAGCCAACTGAGCGGTTGTAATTGAGCGCCAGTTTCTGTGCTGTAACACTAGGAAGCCCTGTGATCAATACACCGTGGCGCCCTGCCTTGTTCAATTGTGCTTTGGCCTGTTGGGCCACTTGATTCAGTTCTTCTGTCAGGGTTACAGAAGATGATCCTCCAGAAATAACTTCGAGGACTCCCAATTGCTGCGCAGGAGTTAAAGGGACACGTTTGTCGGCATTCGCCCCAGATAAGGTCATGTTTGACTCAAACTGAATATGACGAGACATTTTGCCGTTCTTCGGGATGCGACTCTTAGCGTAAGTTCCTTCGAAACCACCACCTTGCCAATCGCCTAAGAAATCTGCTCCTACAGAAACGATGACCTCTGCGTGGCTGAAATTATAATCGGGTAGTGCCCGCACACCATATACCTCTTGAAAAGCATCAAGTGCATCACTTGCAGAGACCATATCATAGGTGACATGGCGTACTTGACTGTATTTTTTCTTAAAGTTCGCAATCAGTGCCTGAGTCGTTGGACTGGCAAAAGTTTGTGTCAACAAAACAACTTCTTGACCAGACAGCGCCTCAAGTCCATTAGATACGGCTTCGTCAAGCTGTTGCCAGGTCGCGTCTTGACCATCGACTTTCGGCCCGGTCAATCTATTTTTGTCGTACATCGACAAAACCGATGCATGAACACGAGCATTAACACCACCGTGTTGGGCTAGATCATTGCGTTCTATTTTGATTGGTCTTCCTTCTCTGGTCTTGACCAAAATATGGGCAAAATCAAAACCATCTGCCATAGTTGTCGCATAGTAATTCGCGACACCTGGCACAATTTGATCCGGCGCTACGACGTAAGGAATCGATTTGATAACCGGTCCCTCGCAAGCAGCCAATGAAGCTGCCGCAGTTGAGAATCCGACATATTTCAAAAAGTCACGGCGGGTCGTAGAAGATCCTTCAAGGACCGTTTTATTGCCCAAAAAGTCTTCAGTTGGTATCGGCTCAGCAAATTCATTTTGCTTGAGTGTTTCTACAACTGCACTGTTTGGATTTAACTCCTCAACACTTTTCCAATATTTCTTATTTGAAGCCATATGATGCTATCTGAAAATTGTAAACTTTATTATATTAATAGTGACACTTGCCACATTCAAGACCACCCATCTGTGCTGCCGTCAAATTTTCGACACCATATTTTTTGGATAACTCTTCATGAATTTTTTCGTAGTACGCATTCTCCTTCACCTGAATGTTTGTTTCGCGGTGACAATTGATGCACCAGCCCATGGTCAAAGGAGCATATTGATACATGATTTCCATTTCCTCGACAGGGCCATGACACGTCTGACATTCTACACCAGCTACAGTGACGTGCTGTGAGTGATTGAAATAGGCAAAGTCGGGCAGATTGTGAATGCGGATCCACTTGACGGGTTGCGATACCCCTGTGTAAGACTGGGTATCCTCATCCCAACCAACTGCCGCATATAGCTTTTGGATCTCTGCGTTGTAGTCCACGCCATATTCGTTCTTTCCTTCGGCAAGAGTCGTTTCAGCCACCTCACCAATATTTTTATGACAGTTCATACAAACATTCAATGACGGAATACCTGAGTGCTTGCTTTTTCGGGCCGAACTATGGCAGTAGTTACAATCAATTTGGTTGTCACCAGCGTGAATTCGGTGCGAATAATGTATTGGTTGCACCGGCGCATAACCTTGATCAACACCTACTTGCATGAGGTATCCATAGGCAAAGTATCCCGAAGATAATAGCATAAAGATACACGCCACCAAGACCAAAAATTGATTGTCGATAAATGCTTGCCAAATGGGTTTACGCGCAGGCTTTTCAGCATAAGTCACGCCATTGGCCTCGGCAATTCGTTTGAGGGTTTTTTGAACTAAAACCAGCATCACGACCAATAGACCAAAAACCAAGACTAGAGCACCCAAAATCAAATCATTGGAAAATCCACCTGAATTAGAGGAGGTTGTGGCCGTGGTCACCGCCGCTGCAGCGACGGCTTTTTTAGCTTTGTACGTGTAAGCGATAATATTGTCAATATCTGTATTGCTCAACTGCGGAAAAGAGGTCATCACCGCACCGTTGTATTCCTTAAAAATGGCATTGGCCTGAGCATCTCCAGATTTTACCATTTCTTGGCTATTCTTGATCCAAGAATAAAGCCACTTCTTTTCGTATTTATCGCCTACCTGAAACAAGGCGGGCCCTGTCGCTTTCTTATATAATTTGTGACATGCCGCACAATTGGCTTTAAAAAGTGCCTCTCCTGCTGCAGTATCGATCGCCTGAGTTGGCAATATATTCGTTGCGGCAGCGACTGGGTTTGCAACGGTTAATGCAAACAACATCGTCAACAAAAGAAGTGACAATTTTGAGGGTAGATTTCGGTAAGGGACCTGTTCCATACGATCGATTAAATTATTGTCCATATAATTGACCTGCAAGAGATTGACAAAAAACTTGATTTTAGTCCTCTATTTTAAGCCTAAAAATAACTGTGCAAAAGTACATTATTAAGTCGATTTTGGAAATTCAATCTTTAAGGGATAAACTAATTTATAACTATTCTAAATAAAGTTTTCGGCCAGATTAAAAAGATTAAACTCTACTTTTGTGTTAGATTGTTATTGATAAGTTCCTTTTATGACCCAGAAAACGAATTTTTTGATCCTAGGCACGATGATTTTTGGCATGTTCAGCACTGTTGGCGCCCAAGAATTAACCATAACGCAAGACCCTCGTATTGATTCATTAATGGCCTTGAAAAAAATCATGCAGACAGAAATGACGCTGACTGATACATATACAATCCAACTTTATTATGGCACATTGGAGCAGGCACAAGTTTACCTGTCCAACTATTCGGCACAATATGATCAATGGCCTGCAGTCATAGAATATGAAACCCCAAATTATAAAGTTTGGGCCGGCAATTTTTATTCTCGACTTGAGGCCGACAGAGCGCTAATGGCCATACAGAAACGATTTGCTACTGCCTTCATATTGAAGCCCAGCAAAACACGCAAGGACCCTAAATAATTTCGGGTAAACCGCGGCAAAAGCTCTGCCAAAGGGCTTGCTATTTAAGCTTCTTCTTCACAGCCACTTCTTGGAACGCCTCGATGACATCGCCAACGTAGATATCGTTGTAATTTTTCACCTGCATTCCACAATCATAACCTTTAGAGACTTCTTTCGCATCATCTTTGAATCGCTTAAGAGAATCCAAAACGCCTGTGTAAACCACAACACCCTCACGGATCAATCTGACACCACTGTTGCGCATGATTTTGCCGCTCACAACCATACATCCAGCGACGGTACCGACTTTAGAAATCTTAAAGGTCTCCCGGATCTCAGCTGTTCCTGTAATTTCTTCTCTTAACTCAGGTGAAAGCATGCCCTCCATGGCATCCTTAAGATCGTTAATCGCGTCGTAAATGATCGAGTAGTTGCGGATGTCTATTTCCTCTTTATCGGCCAGTTGTCTCGCATTACCCATAGGGCGCACGTTAAATCCAATGATGATGGCATCTGATGCGGAGGCCAATAGAACATCGCTTTCAGTAATAGCACCGACACCTTTGTGGATGATATTGACCTGAATTTCTTCTGTTGACAGCTTCAAGAAAGAATCTGTCAATGCCTCTACCGAACCGTCAACATCACCTTTAAGAATGATGTTGAGTTCTTTGAAATCACCAAGAGCAATTCGACGACCAATCTCATCTAAGGTAATATGGCGCTGAGTGCGCACTGATTGCTCACGCTGAAGTTGTGTTCGCTTGGTGGCAATAGCCTTGGCTTCCCGCTCGTCTTCAAAAACATTAAACTTATCTCCCGCCTGAGGCGCGCCATCCAAACCAAGTATTGACACTGGTGTTGCAGGACCAGCAGTAGCCACCACATGGCCGCGCTCATCGTGCATGGCCTTGACCTTACCACTATGTTGTCCAGCCAAAACGTAATCGCCTACCTTGAGTGTTCCACCCTGAACCAAAATTGTCGAAATATATCCTCGACCTTTATCTAGGAAGGCTTCAACAACCGTACCGTTGGCACTTCGGTCTGGATTTGACTTTAATTCAAGAATTTCAGCCTCCAACAAGACTTTTTCTAATAATTCACTGATGCCCTCTCCTGTTTTCGCAGAGATGTCCTGGGACTGTACTTTCCCCCCCCAGTCTTCTACCAACAAATTCAAATTGGCCAGGCCTTCTTTGATTTTATCGGGGTTCGCATTAGGACGGTCAATCTTATTGATCGCGAAGACGATCGGCACACCAGCTGCTTGAGCATGACTAATGGCTTCTTTTGTCTGAGGCATGATGTCGTCATCTGCCGCAATAACTATGATTACTAAATCTGTAACTTGAGCTCCACGAGCACGCATCGCCGTAAAAGCCTCGTGGCCCGGCGTATCCAAAAATGCTATTTTCTGTCCGCTCTCTAGGGTCACACCATAGGCCCCAATATGCTGGGTGATTCCTCCTGATTCTCCTGCGATGACATTTTCTTTTCTGATATAATCCAGTAACGAAGTTTTACCGTGGTCAACATGTCCCATCACCGTTACAATCGGTGCGCGGTCTTTCAAATCTTCTGGAGCGTCATCATTTTCGTGAATTGCCTCTTCGATATCGGCATTGACAAACTCAACTTCGTAACCAAACTCCTCAGCAACGATAGACAAAGTTTCCGCATCTAAACGTTGGTTCATGGTCACCATCATCCCCAAGGACATACAGGCAGAAATGACCTGTGTCACCTGTGTGTTCATCATGGTGGCCACCTCGCTGACCGTGACAAATTCTGTTACCTTCAGCAATTTGCTGTCGGCCTCAATTTGTGCCATTTCATCCTCCGTTTTTTGACGGTGAATGTCTCGTTTTTCTCTTCTGTACTTGGCACCCTTTCCTTTAGAAGACTTCCCTTGAAGTTTTTCTAGAGTTTCACGGACCTGTCTTTGCACTTCTTCTTCGCTAGGCTCTTCTTTAGTGATTGCCGTACGTGCCCGACCTGCGCCTTTTTGAGCATCGCGGTTGCCAGGACCTGGGCCTTTGGTTATGCGACGGCGCTTACCGCGCTTGTCCGCATTTTCTTTGGCCTTAGGGTCTGTTTTTTTCTCTGGTTTTTTAAATTGTGCCAGATCAATGGTCTTTCCTGTAAAATTAGGGCCGTTGAGCTTGGTGTATTGGGTCTTTACCAATCCAGATTCATCTGCAGCAGCTGGGCCAGTTGCCGCTTCTGCTTTGGCTTCTTTAGGGGCCTCAACAACCTCCTTTTTGGGCGCTTCTGCTTCAGTTGCTGTTGCCTCTAAATCCTTTTCCTTTGCCGCAGGAGCATCAACTTTAGGCTCTTCTGCCAAACTAGCTTCTGGCTCAGGAACCTGAGCTGATGGCTCAGGAACTGATTCTTGTTCCGTTACGGGCTCAGTTTTGGTTTGGACTTTTTTATTTGGAGACAGATCAATTTTTCCAAGCATTTTTGGCCCATCCAATTTCTTTTCGGCCTTGACCACTTCAATTGGTGCAGCGAGTTTTTCTTCCTCTTCCTTTTCACGCTCTATGCGGAGTTCTTCCTTTTCCTTACGCTTTTCTTCTCCAACTTCCTTGGCTTCAACCTTTTTGGATTTGTCGGTCTGAAACTCAGCAAAGAGGATTTGATATTCCACATCAGAGATCTTAGATGTCGGACGCGCCTCGACAACGTGCCCTTTGGAACCTAAAAATTCCACAGCGCGGTCAAGCGAAATATTAAATTCCCTTAAAACTTTGTTGATCCGAATCGTTTTTGCTTCAGCCATAAATGCTTTTCCTATTGTTTTCTATCGTTTTGTGTTGTAAAAGTAGTCAAACTTTGGACTACTCATCGAATTCTTGTTTCAATATGTTCACGACCTCGATAATAGTTTCTTCCTCTAGGTCTGTTCTGCTCAACAAAAATTGCAAATCTTTTTCTAGAACACTTTTTGCAGTATCGAGTCCAATTTTCTTCAATTCGTTGATGATCCATGGTTCGATTTCATCAGAGAACTCAGTCAACTCAACGTCTTCTTCAGCACCTTCACGCAGAACATCAATTTCGTATCCCGTCAATTGACCCGCTAATCGGATGTTGTGCCCACCGCGACCAATAGCCTTAGAAACTTCTTCGGGCTTCAAAATCACTTCGACACGTTTCTTCTCTTCATCTATACTGATGGAGGTCACTTTCGCCGGACTCAATGCCCGAGTGATGAATAGGTTAGTATTGTTGGTGAAGTTGATCACATCGATGTTTTCATTGCCCAATTCGCGAACAATACCATGAATTCTGGAACCTTTCATCCCCACACATGCCCCAACTGGGTCAATACGGTCATCATAAGAGTCGACTGCAACCTTGGCCTTTTCACCTGGGATGCGTACGACCTTCTTCACATTGATCAGACCGTCAAAGACTTCTGGAATTTCCTGCTCAAACAACTTCTCCAAGAATATAGGCGAGGCACGGGAAAGAATGATCAAAGGCTTATTGCCTTTGAGCTCCACGCTTTCGATGATCCCACGCACGTTATCCCCTTTACGGTAAAAATCAGAAGGTATTTGTTTTTCTTTAGGCAAAACCAATTCATTGCCATCGTCATCCAACAAAATTACAGCACGATGTCTTATGTGATGTACCTCAGCGGTGTAAATCTCTCCTTCTAAGTCCTTGAACTGTTTGTAAATATTGGTGTTGTCATGTTCCTGAATCTTGGCGATCAAATTCTGTCTCAACGCCAAAATTGAGCGACGACCTAAATCCATCAACTTCACTTCTTCAGAAACGTCCTCTCCTATCTCAAAATCCTCTTCAATCCTTTGGGCTTCTGTCAACGAAATCTCGGCGTTAGGATCTTCAACCTCACCATCAGCAACCACAATTCGGTTGCGCCATATTTCCATGTCACCTTTGTCTGGATTAATGATGATGTCAAAGTTATCATCACTACCGTATTTTTTCTTTAAAGCATTTCTAAAGACATCTTCAAGAATCGCCATAAGGGTTACCCGATCAATAAACTTGTCGTCCTTAAACTGTGAAAAAGAATCAATTAACGCTAAATTTTCCATATTACTTTATTAAAATTTTATCATCACTTTTGCCTTGGTTATTTGATCCAAAAGAAGAGTTGCCTCTTTTTGAACCTTGACATAGCCTTTGCCAATTGGCTTTTTTTCGCGCACCACGAAACTGAGCGTGATTTCGGTTTCTGTCATTTTTTCGAGAACACCTTCAAACTCACCCTCACTTGAGGATACTTTAAGAGTGCGCCCGATATTTTTCTTGTATTGACGCTGATTGGATAATGGTTCCGACACACCCGCCGATAACACCTCCAAAGAAAAATCATCATTTTCTCTGTCTAAATTATGTTCCACCGCGCGACTGACTTCGATACAATCTTGCACCGTTACGCCCTGGTCACCGTCGATGGTCACCCTAATTTGCAAATCTGGAGTGACCTCTAGGTCAATCAAAAACAAATCAGGCCGCTCAGCGAAGGCTTTTTCTAATAGGTCGGATACAATATCTCTCATAAATTCTGGCTATAAAAAGAGGGGACTCCCGTCCCCTCTCTTATCCTGTTATCAAATTCTGTGCAAATATACCAAATTTTTTTGTGTTGCACAAAAGCGTATGGTTTTGTCAGAAAAAATAAACCCCAACGCATTTGTTAGGGTTTATTTTGTTGGCCCACTAGGGCTCGAACCTAGACTCTTCGGTACCAAAAACCGACGTGTTGCCAGTTACACCATAGGCCATTCTTGGAATAACGGTTGCAAATTTAATACAAACTTTGGGTTGCACAAGTAAATTTTTTTAAATTTTTAACGCTCCGAAGAAAGCCTTTTTACGACGGGCTTCATTAATTATTCATAAATTCGCAACAATCATATAAAGCCCTGGCATGATAGCATTTAATTTTGAGAAATGGAACCGGATTATTGGATGGTCTGTATTTTTGATCGCCCTGACGACTTATTGGCTCACGGTTGAGCCTACGGTCAGTTTTTGGGACGCTGGAGAATACATCACCACAGCGAGTAATCTTGAAGTGGGTCACCCCCCAGGAGCACCGCTTTATCAAATCGTAGGCGCTTTCTTTTCCATTTTTGCGCTGGAGCCTGCAAATATTGCCTTGACCATCAATTTAATGTCAGTATTTGCTAGTGCATTTACCGTTTTATTCTTGTTTTGGTCTTTGAGTCTGCTGCTCAAAAGGCTGGCTCCTCAAACACCAGAAATAGACCCTCTCAATGGCATCGCTATTGTTGGTAGTGCTGCCGTAGGGGCACTTGCTTTTGCCTTTACTGATAGTTTTTGGTTCTCCGCAGTTGAGGCCGAAGTATATGCCGCAGCTACCTTTATTTTGAGCGTCTTATTTTACTGCGGACTCAGATGGCAAAACGATATGTTCACACCACGTGGCGACCGATGGCTCGTCCTTATTTCGTTTATTGTTGGGCTATCTTTTGGGGTGCACTTCATGGGACTTCTGACCATTCCCGCTATTGGTTTTTTATATTTCTTCAAAAAATACCCAGTCGTCACCACTAAGAATTTTATTTGGGCCAATATTATTGTTGTCGCTGTATTGCTCTTCATTTTTAAACTCCTATTGCCTTGGACACTTAAATTCTTTAGTGCTGCAGAGCTCTTTTTTGTCAATAATCTTGGGATGCCTTTTAATTCAGGCACTGCATTTGCTGGTCTTCTATTCATCGCCTTGTTTTATTTTGGCCTGACCACCACACGCAAGCGCGGTCTGGTTCAGGCCAACACCCTTATTTTATGCGTTCTCTATATTTTTATTGGCTTTTCGAGTTGGATCATGCTGCCAATTCGTGCCAATGCCGGAACAGTAATCAACGAAAACAACCCCAACAATGCTCGAGAGCTGTTGGCTTATTACAACCGAGAACAGTATCCTGAAACCCATCTTTTTTACGGCCCGCAGTTTACCGAAATTTATGCCGGCTTAGACCCCGATAAGCCCTATAAAGATGACAAGCCCAAATACGAGAAAGATGTCGCTAGCGGCAAGTATATCGTAGTCAACGAATGGAAAAATGCCGCGCAAAATACAGATGACGCGCAAAAAGCGCTTTTGCCGCGCATGTGGAGTTCGGAGCATAGCGGCAGTTATCTCAACTACACCGGAGGTCTTGAGTTTGGCATCAAAAGAGGATATCGAAATGAGGCCCGGCTCGTAGAAGAAGTTTCTAAATTCAAAGAGGCCCATGCCCAAGGACTGGTCGACGGCAAAGAATATCATGACTTCTTGAAGCGTTTTAGTCCATTTTTAGACATCAAAAAACCCTCAATGCTGGACAATCTCAACTTCATGTTTGTGCATCAGTTTGGGTATATGTATTGGCGCTATTTCATGTGGAATTTTGCTGGCCGACAAAATGACGTTCAAGGACAAGGCTCGGCCCTAAATGGCAATTGGCTCAGCGGAATTTCGTGGTTTGACGCCCTTCGTCTCGGACCACAAGACAACCTTCCTTCTGATTTAGCACAAAACAAAGCACGCAACACCTATTTCTTTCTGCCACTGATATTGGGCGTTTTGGGCATGGCATTTCATGTCAAAAGAGAAAAAACAAGCTTTTGGGTCCTGATGGTCTTTTTTCTTTTCACTGGACTCGCCCTCAAGGTTTACCTCAACGAGCGGCCCTATGAACCAAGGGAAAGAGATTATGCTATAGTCGGCTCTTTTTATGTCTTTGCAATGTGGATTGGTTATGGCGCCTTCGCCCTAATCGATCTGCTGCGCGAGCGCTGGAATAAGCAATGGGTTGTCCCAGTTGGGCTTGCCCTTTCACTTGCAGCAGCACCAGTCATTTTGGCCACCGAAAATTGGGACGATCACGATCGCTCAGGGCGCAGAACCGCCAATTCGATGGGTCAAATGTATTTAGATTCATGCGACCCTAATGCCATCCTGTTTACTATTGGAGATAACGACACTTTTGCGCTGTGGTACCAGCAAAATATTGAGCAATATCGCCGAGACGTGCGCATTGTAAATACCAGCTTATTTCAAACAGACTGGTACATCGATGACATGAAGAAACAGGCCTTTGAGAGCGCACCGATTCCCTCTCAACTCACGCATGAACAATACCGATATGGTGTTCGTGACGTGATTGCTTATCAAGAAACTATAAAAGACACCATTGACATTGAAACATGGATGGACTTTGTCGCCAGTGAAGACAGACGGTTTAAAGTGGAACTCAACAGCGGGCAATTCATCAATGCCTTTCCATCAAAGATCGTGCGCATTCCGGTAGATAAAGAAGCCGTGCTGGCCAACGGGATTGTCGACCCAAAAGACGCAGATCTGATCGTGCCGCACATCGATATTGAACTTAGTGGCGACTTCATCTATAAAAACCGAATTTTGATGTTGGACATCATTGCGAATAATCATTGGGAGCGCCCCATCTATTTTAGTGGTGGTGCATTTGGTGACGATGATTATTTATGGATGAAAGACTACCTCCAACTTGATGGTGTGGCCTATAAACTCGTACCGATCAAGACCCCAGTTGACCCGAGAAACCCTTATCAAATGGGTCGTATTGATAGTGACAAGATGTATGATATCGTCATGGACTGGGACTGGGGTGAAAGTGGGAATCCCGACATTTATCACGATACAGAAACCAGACGCAATAGCATCACCTACCGCAGCAACTTGGCCCGTTTAGCCGACCAACTTATTAAGGAGCGACAATTTGATCGGGCAGAAACAATATTAGATCTTGGCATGGAAAAAATGCCTGTCGATCTATTTGAATATTACTCTTTATTAGATCCTTTTGTTTGGAACTACTATGAAATTGGTGCCCTCGAAAAAGCCCGTTTGGTGTTTGAGCAAACCACGCAAAAGCATAGAGAATATCTTCAATATTATGGCCAAATGAGCGTGCAAAATCAGCTTGATCATATTGAAGAAATATACAGCAAAATGAATCAATATGAAGGTTTGGTTTTATTAGTCAATGCTTTTGATCAAGCCTCCTATTATCAAATGACTAAAGACAAATTCTTAGAAGATGTTTCTCTATTCCGCAGCTTATTCGACCGTGTCGGGTTAGATATAGATGAAGAATTCTTACAAAACGAAAGACCCATCAATAAAATTGATCAGGCTGAATCTGATTTGAATTGATCGTTCAAAATGCCCCTGCGCCTGCACGTCATACCATCTTGGCTTCCTTGGATTTTTTCCCAGCGCCTCTGGACAGGAACACCTATTGGCCCAACAGGGCGCAAACAAGTTTACCTCACCTTTGACGACGGCCCCATCCCTGAAATCACTCCATGGGTGTTGCGTCAATTGAAAGCACATGATGCTAAAGCCACTTTTTTTTGTATCGGCGAGAATGTCCTGAGACACCCTGAAGTTTTTGAACAAATCAGACAACAAGGACACCAGATAGGCAATCATACTCATCACCACTTATGTGATGGGCGGGTCACTGATGAGTCCTACCAAAATTCCATCACAGCATTCGAAGAGAAAACCGGCTTGAACCTGCCATTGTTTCGACCACCCTACGGGCGATTAAACCGACAGAATGCTCAATGGCTGCGCAGAAAAGGATACAAAATAGTCATGTGGCATCTGTTATGCTATGACTGGGACAATAATATTTCGAAAGAAAAAAGCCTCAAAAAGGTTTTGGACCATATTAAGCCAGGCAGTATTATTGTACTGCACGATAGCCTCAAAGCACAAAAGAAAATGACGTGGCTATTGCCACGACTGCTGACACATCTCAGCGCGCGAGGCTACCAATGCGCGAGGCTCTAAACAGTGGCTAAATATACTCGTTGACTAGGCCAATTAACGTGTTGGCATCTTGCTCGCCACTTTTTCGCCATTTCATTTCGCCGCTCTTATAGATCATGAGTGTCGGCAAACCTTTGACACGAAGTGCTTGAGATAATTCTTCGTTTTTTTCAACGTCAATTTTTACCACTTTTGCTTTGTCGCCGAGCGCCGCCGCTACATCTCTTAGGACTGCATGCATCTCTTGAGATGATTGGTCCCATTCGGTGTAGAAATCCAAAAGAACAGGGACCGGTGCTTCAATAATTTCACCAAACTTTGACATAAATCAGCTGAGGTTTAATTGATTACAGCACAAAGATAACATTTCCCTACAATTACCCGATATTTTCACTTTTTTTCAGCTGAATCACTGTGACTTCAGGCTTGATTCCAACCCGTCCCGGATAACCCAGAAAGCCAAAACCGCGATTGACATTCAAAAAGCGGTTTTTGTTTTTATAAATGCCTGCCCAATAAGGATATCGGTATTTCACAGGACTCCATTTGAACCATCCTGGTATTTCGACGCCAAATTGCATGCCATGGGTGTGGCCAGAAAGTGTCAAATGAAAATTTTGATCATTGTCTTTGACTTGCTGCTCCCAATGAGACGGATCGTGAGACAGCAAGATTTTAAAATCATCTGGAGCAAGTCCACTTGAGGCCGAAACCAAATCGCCAGATTTTTTAAATCCGCCTGCGCCCCAATTTTCGACACCGACCAAGTGAATCTTGTCATCACCTTTTGTGATGGTCGCCTGCTCGTTCAAAAGCAATCGCCAACCCATTTCTTGCTGGCCTTGTTTGAGGCGATCGAGGTTTTCCGACTTCGCCTCAGCACTAGGCCATGGCACATAATCACCATAATCATGGTTGCCCAAAACAGAGAACACACCATCAGGTGCCGTCAATTGACCAAATATCTTTTGCCATCGATCAAGTTCTTCGGCCTTATTATTGACCAAGTCTCCTGTGAATACAATCAAGTCACTGTCTTGCTCCTGAATCAAATTAATCCCGTAAGCCACTTTTTGTTCATCGTCAAAACTACCGCAATGTAGGTCACTGATCTGAGTTATGGTATAGCCGTCAAATGCCTCAGGCAAATCGGCAAACGAAAGTTGGTATTTCAAGACCTGATACTGGTACTTCCCTCTGATCATTCCATACAACAACGCACCAAAAGGTAAAGCCGCCAAGCCCAAAGCAAGACGGCTCACGAAAAGCCTCCTACTGGGCAAAAAACCATCAACATCAGCACTTGTCCCCAACCAGTGGCGCCATAGCCCCCATGGCAAACGAATCAGGTCTTCTGTCAATAGAATCGCGAAAACGATGAGTTTAGGCACAAAAAAGGCAAGAAAAATACCAAAAGTATAGAGTTGCAATGGCGATGTGTTGCGCTGATCTGATAAGAGTGTAATTTGCCATACAAATAGCCCCAAAACCAAAAATGACGCGCCAAAAAACAGCCACGGCGTCAGTGGATGGCGACTCAATGTTTTGACCCCTTGATAGGCGTAAAAATCTACCAAAAGGTAGAGCAATAAAAATATGATCCAGCGCAATTTTTTTTTACAAATATAATCCGACGAGCAAAAGCATCGATGGTCTTTGCTTTTTTTTAACGTCTAATTTGTAAATTTAGACATGCTAATGACCGTGCCATGATCCGATCTATATTTTATTGTCTGTTGCTCTTTTGTTTTGCGTGCGCCCAAAGGCCAACAGATGATGCGACAAACCTCATCCAATGGGTTGATCCTTTTATCGGCACTGGTGGTCATGGACATACTTTTCCTGGCGCAACCAGTCCTTTTGGAATGGTCCAACTCAGCCCTGACACACGGTTGGATGGCTGGGATGGCTGTAGTGGTTATCATTACAGCGACCACCATATATATGGCTTTTCACACACTCACCTCAGCGGCACTGGTGTGAGCGACTATGGTGATCTTTTGATCATGCCAACACATGAGGTCATATACCATAACGGTGCTGATGGCGCATCAGGTTACCGTGCACCATTTCGGCATGATCGTGAAAAGGCATCGCCGGGGTATTATGAAGTGTTTTTAGATCAGGTGGGCGTGACGGCCAAACTCACCGCCACGCCAAGAGCCGGAGTACACCAATATCAATTTGAGGGTCAAAAGGATCAGTACTTTATGATTGATCTGGCACACCGAGATGTTTTGCTTGAGGCCAAAATTGATACCATCAGCAAATATGAGCTTACAGGCCATCGGTTTTCTGAGGCATGGGCAAAAGACCAGCGGCTATTTTTTTACATCCGCCTCTCTCATCCAATTGAATTTGATGCTTTGGATCAAGAAACCGGCTTTGGTCAAAATTCGGAAGGGACTAAAGCCTATGTCCGCATCGACAATCCTGACAACGAACCCATAACCATAACTGTTGGCATTTCTGCTGTGGACATTGATGGCGCAAAAAATAATGCTTTAACAGAAGTCGGCGACAAAACATTTGCCCAAATAAGACAAGAAACAGAAGCGCTTTGGACAAAACAACTGTCCAAAATTCAAGTCCAAACAAGTGTCCAGAGTGATATGGTCAATTTTTACACCAGTCTGTATCACACCATGATCGCCCCTAATCTCTATCAAGATGTCGATGGCCGTTACCGCGGGATGGATCTCGAGGTACACCAAACTAAAGACCATGATTATTATACCGTTTTTTCATTGTGGGACACTTATCGGGCTGCTCATCCGCTTTATACACTAATTGAACCTGAACGGACCAATGATTTTATCAAAACTATGCTGGCCAAATACGACGAAGGAGGCATTCTTCCTATCTGGGATTTGTCGGCCAATTATACGGGTTGTATGATTGGCTACCACGGCGTGTCTGTGATTGCCGATGCCTATCTAAAGGGATATATAGATTTTGATGCCGAAAAAGCCTTAGAGGCTATGAAACATAGTGCCTTACAAAATCATCTAGGCCTCGAGGCCTATCAAGCCATGGGTTTTATTCCAGTAGAAGAAGAAAGTGAAAGCGTTTCGAAGACCCTTGAATACGCCTATGACGATTGGGCCATTGCTCAGATGGCGCTAGAACTTGGTCACCTAGACGATCATCAATATTTTAGCCGCCGTGCTCAGGCCTATAAAAATGTATTTGACCCTGAAACTGGATTCATGCGTGGGCGTTACCGCAACAAGTGGTTTGCCCCCTTTGATCCATACGAGGTGAATTTTAACTATACAGAAGCCAACGCCTGGCAATACAGTCTTTATGTCCCTCAAGACATCAAAGGACTCATGTCGCTCATGGGAGGACCCCAAGCATTAGAAAGCCATTTAGACCAAACTTTTACTGCCCAATCCGTCACCTCTGGTCGCGAGCAAGTCGACATTACCGGGCTCATTGGCCAGTATGCCCATGGAAATGAACCCAGTCACCACATGGCTTATCTCTATAATTTTGTGCAAAGACCTGACAAAACTCAATCAAGGGTAAGAGAAATATTAACCGAATTATATCAGCCGACGCCTGATGGCATTTCTGGTAATGAAGATTGTGGTCAGATGAGTGCTTGGTATATATGGAGCAGTCTCGGATTTTATCCTGTAACACCCGGCAGACCTGAGTACATCATCGGCAGTCCTCTTTTTGACCAGGCAAAGGTGCAATTGCCTGACGGAAAAATCACCACCATTATTGCGCACAACAATAGTCCTGAAAACCCTTATATTCAGTCTGCGCAAGTCAATGGCCAGGCACTCATGACCTCCTATTTGAGTCATCAAACATTGGTCTCGGGGGCACAAATAGAGTTTTTTATGGGTCCCGACCCAAGCCAATGGGGCGCTTCAGAAGCCGCTGCACCAATAACGAGCATAGCAACCGCCGCTATTGTTCCTGCACCTTTTATTTCTCAAGGCTCGGTGGCCTTCAAAAACGAGACTGATGTTGCTTTGGGGCATGTCGATCCCAACACCACTATTTATTACACCATAGACGACCAGGCCGAAAAGCTGTATGAACAGCCCTTTAAGCTCACCGATGACAGTCATTTAAAGTTTTACGCGACCACAAGGACGGGACAAAGAAGCCCTGTTCTGACTACGTCGTTCACTAAAATAGACCCAGACCGAAGCATCACGCTTTTGTCTGAGTATGCCAATCAATACAATGGTGGCGGCCAAAATGCTTTGATTGATGGATTTAAAGGGGCCAAGGATTTTAGGACAGGAGCATGGCAAGGGTTTCATGACCAACATCTAGAAGCCGTTATTGATTTAGGACGGATGATGTCGGTCAATGAGGTGACTATAGAATTTTTACAAGACCAGCGCAGTTGGATTTTTGCGCCGACTGAGGTGACTTGCTCTGGGGGAAGCACTCCAGACAAAATGACCATTTTCCGCAAACGCCAAATATTGCCTGATCCGCAACCAGAGGAATCACCACGGTTGGTGCCCATAACTTTTGACCTAGAAGCCGATCAAGTGCGCTATATCAGAATCAAAGCAAACAACTTAGGGGCGCTACCGCAATGGCATTTAGGGCACAGTGACCAGGGGCGCGCTTGGCTATTTGCAGATGAAATAACGATAAATTAGACCATATGAAACGCAGAACATTTATTCAAAATTCGGCCTTGGGAGGGCTTGGTATCGTCGCAGGGGCAAACGAAATGACTGCCACTCAAGTCCGCGAAGAACAGCCCATGACATTGCCCGGGTCTGTGACTCCTGTCGTTGTGGCGACGTGGAACGTGCCGGCGTCAGTGCAAACGGCCTATGAACTTTTGTCACAAGGCGGGAGTGCCCTCGATGCCATTGAACAAGGTTGTCGCGTAGAAGAAGCTAATGCTGAAGGACAAAGTGTTGGCCTAGGGGGCTTGCCTGATCGAGAGGGACAAGTGACTTTAGATGCCTGCATCATGAATTCAGCTGGAGATTATGGGGCAGTGGTTTATCTCAAAAATATCATGCATCCGATTTCGGTCGCCAGAAAAGTTATGGAAGAAACTCCTCATGTCTTGATGGCTGGACAGGGGGCAGAACAATTTGCAATAGCCCAAGGATTCGAGCGGACCAACCTCTTGACTGATGCCTCAAAAAAAGCTTGGCAAGAATGGAAGCGCACATCTGAGTACAAACCGATCATCAACATCGAAAACCATGACACCATTGGCATGCTCGCCATGGATCAAAATGGCGATATTGCTGGAGGATGTACCACAAGCGGATTGGCCTATAAAATGGCTGGGCGTGTCGGGGATTCACCAATCATTGGCTCAGGGCTTTTTATAGACAACCACGTGGGAGGCGCTACTGCTACTGGACTTGGTGAGGAAGTTTTAAAGACTGTTGGCAGCTTTCTTATCGTTGAACTCATGAGACAGGGGCTTTCACCACAACAAGCTTGCGAAAAAGCTATCGGCAGGATCGTTGCCAAAAATCAGAACTTCGAAAATTTTCAGGTGGGTTACATCGCGATGGACAAGCAGGGCAATGTTGGATCATACAGTATTCATGAGGGGTTTTCAGTGACCCAATCTGCTCATGGAAAAATTGAAAATAGACCAAGTGCTTTTTTTAATAAATAGGTCGCTTTGCACCATGATGATCTGTACACAGGGGGGCGCAGTACTATTTTTTTAACAAAAACTCAGCCAACAGAGTGGCTCAATGCTTTTATTTTACTAAATTTGTACTTTATAAGTAGGTTGATCCCGTCTGGGGTTAATCAAATTTGGGGCGAAAAGTCATCACATCTGTGATGACTTTTCATTTTATACCCTTTGGTCTGGCTAATTTCATACAGCATATTTCCCTCCCTACTCAAAGTTTTGTAGTTTTAAACACACCTTAAAAGTTGTCCATGTCTGCCACAAAAAAGCTCTTCCTGATCGATGCTTATGCTCTTATTTTTAGAGGCTATTATGCCTTCATTAAAAACCCGAGGATCAATAGCAAAGGCATGGATACATCAGCCATTCTAGGTTTTATGAATTCGCTTCTTGACGTCATCAAGCGCGAACGCCCTGATTATTTGGCGGTATGTTTTGACAAAGGCGGCAGTGATTTACGCAACGATATTTTTCCACAATACAAAGCGCATCGCGACGAGACCCCAGAAGCCATTAGAATTGCGGTTCCCTTCATTCAGGACATACTCAATGCCATGCATATACCTGTGGTGGTCAAGGCGGGATTTGAGGCTGACGATATCATTGGAACACTGGCAAAGAAAGCAGAAGCTCAAGGATTTGACACCTATATGGTGACGCCCGATAAAGATTTTGCCCAATTGGTTTCGGATCATATTTTTATGTATCGGCCAGTATTTGGTGGCGGCTATGAAACATGGGGCATACCAGAAGTTCAAGCCAAATTTGAAGTCGATACACCGGAGCAAGTTATTGACTTTTTAGGGATGATGGGGGATAGTGCGGACAACATTCCTGGTCTCCCGGGGGTTGGCGAAAAAACGGCGAAAAAATTCATCAAGGCCTACGGAAGTCTTGAGGGTCTTTTGGCCAACACGCATGAACTCAAGGGCAAAATGAAGGAAAGAATTGAAGCCAATGGCGAACTTGGCAGACTTTCTAAGACTTTGGCAACCATACTTTTGGATGTGCCCATTGAATTTGACCCGCAGACGTTGATTATGGAGCAGCCCGATATGGCGGCAGCAGAAAAGATATTTGAAACCTTAGAGTTCCGCAGACTCATTGATAATTTTAGAAAAACTTTTAGCCCATCTGCAGCACAGGAAGGGGCTAAAGAGACGGCCAAAACGACAGACTCCTCTTCAAAACAAGCCGCAAAGACAGTTGTGGCGACACCCTCAGCTGGCGCGGGTCAGTTTTCGCTGTTCGACACCCAAGGAGCACCACAAACCCCAGCCTATACTTCCCGCAAAAACATATCTGAAACACCACACTTTTATCAAAGTTTGGTCCCAGGATTAGGACTTAAACTCTTCATCAAGTCATTCTTAACACAGGAGAAGGTGAGTTTTGCGTTAGCGACAGATCAGCCAGATGCCATGACCTGTAACTTATTAGGAATTTCATTTTCGTTCAAAGAGGCAACGGGGTATTATATTGCACTGCCCGAAGACGAAGAGGGGTTTAAAGCTACATTGGCAGAGATCGCGCCATTTTTTACTAATGATTCGATCCAAAAAATAGGGCAAAATTTAAAATTCAGCATCAAAGTTTTGGCCCGCTATGGCATCGCCATTAGAGGCGCATTATTTGATACCATGCTGGCCCATTACCTCATTAATCCCGATATGCGTCATGATCAATCTGTCCTTGCAGAGACCTATTTGAATTATACGCCAATGGACTTGTCTCAACTCATCGGCAAACCAGGCAAAAACCAAAAGTCGTGGCGCAGCTGCTCGCTAGAGGAGCAAACCCAATTCAGTTCAGAACAGGCGGATCTCACTTATCAATTGAGCGATCATTTTTTGAAAGAACTTCAACAGGCGGACAACCAAACCCTTTTTGCAGATATTGAGCTACCACTCTTGCGTGTTTTAGCCGCAATGGAATTAGAGGGTATTAGGCTTGATTTAGACATGCTCAATAGCCTATCACATGACTTAGAAACGGACATTCAACAACTCGAAGCCGCTATTTATGATGCTGCAGGAACAACCTTCAACATTGCGTCGCCAAAACAATTGGGAGAGGTGTTATTTGAGAAACTCAAGCTGGTTGCCAAGCCAAAAAAAACCAAAACTGGCCAATATGCGACCTCGGAAGATATTCTCTCTCACTTGGCTAAGGACCATCAAATCATTGAGGATATTTTGTCTTACCGCGGGTTGGCCAAACTCAAGAGTACTTATGTCGATGCTTTACCGCTGCAAGTCGATCCAAGGACGGGTCGTGTGCATACCGACTACATGCAAACGGTTGCCGCGACTGGCCGCTTATCAAGCAATAATCCAAACCTTCAAAATATTCCCATCCGCACAGAACGCGGCCGAGCGGTAAGAAAGGCTTTCGTCCCGAGAGACGACAACCACGTCCTTATGGCTGCAGATTATTCGCAGATTGAATTACGCATTATCGCTGCT
The DNA here is from genome assembly GCA_029248405.1 of Flavobacteriaceae bacterium. Taxonomy (GTDB): domain Bacteria; phylum Bacteroidota; class Bacteroidia; order Flavobacteriales; family Flavobacteriaceae; genus BACL21. Next base: position 63,933 of record JAQWJJ010000001.1, read on the forward strand.
TTGTCTCAGGAAACTGCGATGATTGACGCTTTTCAACGTGGAGAAGATATTCATGCCGCTACAGCAGCGAAAGTCTTTAATGTGCCACTAGAAGAAGTGACAAGAGCACAAAGAAGTCATGCCAAAACCGTCAATTTCGGTATCATCTATGGTGTTTCCGCATTTGGTCTGAGTAACCAAACAGACTTGAGTCGGTCCGAGTCCAAAGAATTGATAGAAACCTATTACGAAACTTATCCCAAGTTAAAGGCTTATATCCAAAGCCAAATTAATTTTGCACGAGACCATGGTTATGTGCAAACCGTTTTGGGCAGACGGCGATACCTCAAAGACATCAATAGTCAGAATGCCGTTGTTCGGGGTGGAGCCGAACGCAATGCTGTTAATGCACCGATCCAAGGCAGCGCTGCCGACATCATCAAAATTGCCATGATTCATATTCATGACAAAATGAAGGCAGCAGGCCTCCAAAGTAAAATGCTGCTGCAGGTTCATGACGAATTGGTCTTCGATGTTTATCAACCCGAATACGAGGCCCTAATTCAACTCGTGCGCACCGAAATGGAAAATGCCTTCAAATTGTCGGTTCCTTTGGTGGTGGACATAGGGTCAGGAGCGAATTGGCTCGAGGCTCATTAACTTCAGTCAATCGTCTGATAACCGCCTATTTGAGCATATTTTTTGGCCTACCGATTGTTGGCAAAATCTTTTGGTTTAGGAGGGTTTGTAATTACATTTTTTAGTCTTACATTTGCGGCCCTCTTAGGAGGGAATCAATGATTATTAACTATTAGACAAAAAACTAAATGGATACATTAAGTTACAAAACAGTATCTGCCAACAAAAACACCGTTAGTAAAGAATGGTTGTTGGTTGATGCGGACGGCCAAGCATTGGGTCGTCTTGCTAGTGAAGTTGCAAAATTACTTCGCGGAAAGCACAAACCTAACTTTACACCTCACGTAGACTGTGGTGATAATGTAGTGGTTACAAATGCAGCTAAGATTAGTTTATCTGGCAAAAAATGGGAATCTAAAGCATACATTCGCCACACTGGTTATCCTGGTGGTCAGCGTTCGTTGTCGGCAAAAGAATTATTGGCCAAAGATCCATCACGTATTGTAGAAAAGGCAGTAAAAGGCATGCTCCCAAAAAATAAATTGGGTGCTGAACTTTTCAGAAACTTGAAAGTATACGCTGGTGAAAATCACGGTCAAGAAGCACAAAAGCCGAAAGTAATTAACCTTAACAACGACAAGTAATGGATACGATTCACAAAATAGGAAGAAGAAAAACAGCCGTGGCGCGTGTTTACATTTCTACAGGAAAGGGAAACATTACCGTCAATAAACGTGCGTTTGATAATTATTTCACCACACCAACATTGCGTTACAAAGTGCAACAGCCTTTGGCTTTGACCAACAATGAAAAGTCTTTTGACATCAAAGTCAATGTACATGGTGGAGGCATTACTGGACAAGCTGAAGCCGTGCGCTTGGCTATAGCAAGAGCGATGTGTGAGCTCAACGAAGAACACCGTTTGGTTTTAAAGCCAGAGGGTCTATTGACTCGTGACCCACGTATGGTAGAACGTAAGAAATTCGGTCAGAAGAAGGCCCGTAAGAAATTCCAGTTCTCGAAACGTTAATATTTTCAACCCTATGCCCCACTTTAAGGAGTGGGGCTTACGGTTACTCAAGTTCATATTTTTATTAATTAATCCGCTGTTAGTGTTTCGAAAGGCAAAAACATCTCTTTCGATTCATGTTAGTTTAGCATCTAAACCAAGTTTTGCTCGGTTGCTATCTAAACAGAACGTAAACTAAAACAAAATGGCAAACAATGATCAAGTCAAGACCCTTCTTGACGCCGGTGTACACTTTGGACACCTTACCCGCAAATGGAACCCAAACATGGCCCCATACATTTATATGGAGCGCAATGGGATCCACATCATCAACCTTTACAAAACTGCTGCAAAAATAGAAGAGGCTAACGAGGCCTTGAAAAAAATTGCCGCAAGTGGACGTAAAATTCTTTTTGTCGCGACAAAAAAACAGGCAAAAGACATCGTCGCAGAAAAAGCGAAAAATGCGAACATGCCCTACATTACAGAGCGCTGGCCTGGTGGTATGCTGACTAACTTCGTCACAATTCGTAAAGCCGTCAAAAAAATGGCGTCTATCGATCGCATGAAACAAGATGGCACCTTTAACACCCTTTCTAAAAAAGAACGTTTGGCTGTAGACCGTCTTCGTGCAAAATTAGAAAAGAACTTAGGGTCAATTAGCGATATGAGTCGCCTACCAGCGGCCTTGTTTATCGTTGACACCACTCGTGAGCACATTGCTGTAAAAGAGGCTCAAAAATTGAATATTCCAATTTTTGCAATGGTTGATACCAACAGTGATCCAAGAGAAATAGATTATGTGATCCCGTCTAACGATGACGCTTCTAAGTCTATTGACAACATCATGACGAGCGTTTCAAACGCGATCATTGAAGGATTAGCTGAGCGTAAAGCTGGGGCTGCTAAGGAAGAAGAAGCTAATGCTGCCGCCAAAGCACCAGAAGCCAAAAATGACGATGCTAAAGCACCAGTTGCTGAGGAGAAAAAAGCACCGCGGAAACGCACCGCTGCCGCTGCTCCAAAAGCGAGTTCAGAAGAAGAATAACCAAACTATTTATAATTCATTCACTAGAGATGCATCGGGGCCTATGAATTAAGCCTCGATGTCTCAATAACAATAAAAATTGAATAAAATGGCAAAAATAACAGCCGCACAGGTAAACGAACTAAGACAAAAGACAGGCGCAGGAATGATGGACTGCAAAAACGCCTTAGTTGAAGCAGGAGGTGATTTTGACAAAGCGATTGATGTACTTCGTAAGAAAGGACAAAAAATTGCTGAGAAAAGAGCAGATCGCGATTCTAGCGAAGGTGCTGTCATTGCGAAAGTCAATGATGCCGCCAACAGAGGTGTGATCATTTCCCTAAACTGCGAAACAGACTTTGTTTCTAAAAATGATTCTTTTGTGGCATTGGCTCATGAATTTGCAGCCATTGCATTGGACACAGACTCACTAGATGCCTTTTTGGCATCTGACTTCGGAGGCATCACCGTTCAAGAAAAATTGACTGAGCAAACTGGTGTGATTGGTGAAAAAATCGAAATTGGTGGATTCAAGACTCTTGAAGCGCCATTCGTCGGTTCTTACATCCATGGGAATAAAATTGGGGCACTTGTTGGTTTGACTGCTAGTGGTGATACTGCAGCAGAGGTGGCCAAAAGTGTTTCAATGCAGGTAGCATCTATGGGTGCGACTACTTTGTCTTACAAAGATTTTGATGCTGATTTCGTGGCATCTGAAACTGCAGCACGTATTGCTGTTATAGAGAAAGACAATATTGAATTGGGGCGTTTGGGTAAGCCACAAAAGAATGTCCCGAGTTATATTTCTCGTGCCCAATTGACCGATGCCGTTCTTGCTGAAGCAGAAGAGGCCATCAAAGCTGAACTTAAAGGTGAAGGAAAGCCAGAGCAAATCTGGGATAAAATTGTTCCTGGAAAGCTAGAGCGCTTTGTTGCGGACAACACGACTCTAGACCAAGAGCAGTGTTTGCTTGATCAAAACTTTATCATGGACGAAAAGCAAAGTGTTGCACAATATGTCGCCAGTAAAGGAGACTTTAGTGTGGCGTCTTTTGAACGAGTGTCTTTGGTTTAATCCCAGTATTCATTTATTAAAAAACCGCCTTGTGTGACCACAAGGCGGTTTTTTTATTGGGACCGGATTCTAATGTTATCGATATGATAACGTGTATCGTCATGAACCGTATTTTGGAGATATTGAAAGGCCAAATAAAATGTCGACCCGGAAATACAAGAAAGATCAATTGGGCCTATTGTTTTGAAATCCCCAAAACCCTCTGCCGGTCCATTTGGGATAAAATAATTCAAAAGCTGCCAATTGACTGGCACGGTTGCGTCATGGGGATTTTGTTCCGTGATCCATAAACGCAAAGGCACCCCGCTTTGAAAATTCACCTGCACATCACACTCCAGAGACAAATTAGCACCTGCAGGACTTACTAGCGCTGGACTTATCAGCCAAGACTCATACAATTCAGTCTCTGCCTGTTCCCCGACTACCTGCAAATACTTGTTGCCACCATAGCTCCCTATGGTCCAATAAACTTCTGGATCATTGGTCGGCGGTGCGCTCCACCCCAATGCTAAAAGCGCCTCAAGATTGTCTATTTGGTTGAACGACTGACCCCATATGATTGGATATGATGCATCCACCTCACCACAATCCAGAACGACTGGGTCACAACGCAAATTATCGTTAATCATTAAGTCCGATGGCTCATTGACGCTTAGTACTATGTAATCGCCAAAATAATCAAATTGCACTACCCCCTGAATCGTGAAAACTTCAGAGGGTAAATTATTGGTGCTGAAATCTGCATACGTGCTTGTTTTCAATATCAAATATTGCTCAGAATCACATTGCTGTAACCAACGCTCGCCGTCGTACATATCTGCAGGATCTGCAGCAAAGGTCATAGGCGGAGCAATGTTGCATTGAAATCGATGAAACTGCACATCTTCTAATTTCATCCACAGATTGGTGTGTTGGGGCCCGAGATGATCCAATGATATTTGCCTGGGTACGATCGGCACTACAATGGTGTCACGCAAAATGAGTGGCATGAAATCGTTCTTGGGCAGGGCAGATAATGCCCCCCCATCCTCTAAACCCAAGGTCAGTACTCCACTATTGAGACCAACAGAAAGTCCGCTTAATTTTATCAATATCCGGCGGCCAACATCAAATCGTTGACTGATATTTGTTTGATCTAATAATATCTTAAGCCCTGCTGCAGGTAGTCCTGGATCATCCTGAACAATTAAGGTTTTATAAAAATTGCCCCATTGATCATTTGATATCACATAGCCTTCTAAGTATTTGTCATCATATCCTTCACTCAATCTAAGAAAAGGATATAAATCATTATTATTTTGCTGCTCCCACGCCATTTTGAGCGCAGGTATGGTGATGATTTGGTCTGCAGGAATAGACAAACCCTTTTGTTGGATATCAGGCATTTCGAAAGAAAGCTCTCCAGAACAAGAGGAGCCTAGGAGCACGATGATGGTCAAAAATAAACGATAAATGTTCATGGATATCATTAATTATAAACTCAGGGTAATAGATCCATAAAAACTCCTGCCCATCCCTGAGAAGTATCGATTGCCGAACAAAGCGCCGCCTGGCCTATTGGCCTCTTCATCTGCAGCTGTAATACTTCCAACTCTAGAATTTTCAAAACCTCCAGACAGATAAGTAGCATCAAAAAGATTATTTACCACAAAAAACAAGCTCAGATAAGCGCCATCAATACGCCACGATTTTCCTGCTGTAAAATGGCACAAGACGACATCATTCATTTGTTCCTGTCGCAACAGAATTGACGGGTCTTGAGCCGCAGCAAAAGGGTTCAAAACTCCATCTTGATTCAA
>JAQWJJ010000010.1 GCA_029248405.1 Flavobacteriaceae bacterium
ATCGCTGTCATTCGAGAGTCTGCTTGACTCAAAGTTGGCGTTGTTTTCTGAACGGCCTGACTGTGGCCCATCCAGAAGCAAAGCATAACGATTAAAAATGTAATTTTTTTCATAATCTCTGGTTTATTAATAGTTAAAGGTAATTTAGGTTTGTAATAGCATGTAAAATAACACTTTGTTCTGCATTGAACAAAATGTTTTTTAATTTTTCGTTGATTTAAGCACATTATGCGACGAACGGCTCGAATTATCGGCAAAACATTTGTCTTAAAATGGCGTTTATGAGAGAAGTGCGCTTTGTGAAAACGCACTTCTGTTTACAAAAATCTATTGATAGACCCGTATGTAATCTATTTCTAGGCTAGAGCTGTCAAAACTCGGGTCTATATTGCCGCCAAAATTACCACCCATCGCGACATTGGTGATGATGAAAAAGTCACTATTGAAAGGCAAATCGCTCGAATTAGGGATGGTGTGGTAAGCATTGCCGTCCACAGAAAATTCAATTTGATCTTCTGTCCATTCTAATGCGTAAATATGAAAATCGTCTGAAACACCCGGAACAGTGATGCCTTGAGAAACAGCATTACCTCCTGAGTTTCCAGGGTAATGAAGTGAAGAGAAGATTTCATCTTGCGCGTTGCCGACATGCTCCATGATGTCCATTTCACCACAACCTGGCCAAGTGTTGGTCTGGAAGTCCGAACCGAGCATCCATATAGCAGGCCATGTGCCACCTCCAGTGGGCAGTTTGGCACGGGCTTCAATGCGGCCATAAGTAAAGTCAAATTTCTGATTTGTTCTGATCCGAGATGAGGTATAGTTACTGCCAAACAGGCTTTCGGCTTTGGCGGTTATGGTCAAAACACCATTTGCAATATTGATGTTGCCCGGATCATCAGTGTAGTATTGTGCTTCATTATTTCCCCAACCAGCGTCTCCTGTGCCCAGGTCATAGCTCCATGTTTCTGAACAGGGCGCCCCCTCATCGTCAAACTCTTCTGCCCAAACCAGTGTGTCAAGCGCGCCAGATCCTGAATCCCCTGTAAATGCTGAACAGCTTGGCTCTGGATTACCCTCAGGTACAAAAGTATGATACCATGCCAAAGGCCCGCCTTGAGGATCATAGGGCTCTTGAATCCCTCGAACAACAAGTTTTTCCGCCGTAAGCTCTGTAAGGGCGTATGTGGTTGCTCCAGACCAGTAAGACAGCAGACTATTAGCAACGGTGAGCTGAGGCACTCCCGTTGTAGGATCATCCAAAACAACAAACGTAGTGTCGAAGTCGAGAAAAGGACTTAAATCGCGACACTCGTCATTAAACTCTTGTGGGTTGTCGTTTGGGAAAAACCGTCTCACTTCAGCCCAATTAATGAAGCTCGCTTCATTTGACTCTAAAAGAAAGTTATAATTGCCCATGCCGTCATAACTAAAAGTCAGGACATCATCGTACAGACAAGGATTGAGTTGATTTGGTGCTGCACTAAAGTAATCGGGTGTTGATCCTGTAGGGTCACCAACGCCGAAATGTCCAGAATTGGCGGCATCCCAAACCCATCTTTTACCGATGCCCTGCGCACCCGCTAAATGCTCTAGGATGACCGGATCAATCATTAAGATTACATTCAAGTCTATTGAGGTCGAAATTGAGCTTGCAGCCCCGCCTCGTCCATAAGCTATAATGACGATCTCTTGTGAATATTCCCCAGTATCTGTGTACCGAAAGCTGGCAGTTTGCCCATTGGTGATGACAACAGGGTCTCTATCTTGTCTAAAAAACACATGAAAAGTTACGGCAAAATCTGCCGAGGGCGTTACAGTTACATTACCCGATAGGTCTTCTGCAACAGTTATTTGTGCGGTGAGGTTCTCAGGAGCCAATACGGCACCAAATGGCGTGTCGTCATCTTGGCACCCAATTAGGGTAAAGAACAAAGCACTTAAAGCGAAAGCATATAATTTATTTGTCATCTGACTGCGATTTAATTAGCATAATCAATATCATCAAAATAGTAAGTGGAGCCATCTCCAGGAAGGTCAACAACGAATTCAAAGAACACCACTATAGCGGTAAACTCAGGTGCGGTATTTTGACCAGCAAAATCCCAAACCAACTCCTCCCATTGGTTAGACGTGGTGGTGTTGACGTCAAGCTCTACAAAATCCCCAGCCCCATTTTCTAATTTAAGCCTTACAGGGATATTGGTCTTTGGCGACCAAACTTTCATTTTGATTTTTTCTGTGCTCGAAAACACGATTGGCTCGTCTAAGCCGATGGCGCTCCCCGCGAAGAATTGAGCATCTACATTTTTGATGGTCCTGACCACCGTGCTGCTGGTGTTGATGCCAGAAGGATCTGGATTCATATCGATATCTGTAATCGCCCCCTCAAAACCACTAACATTATAATTGATGCTTGTGCTCTCAAAATCTAAAGGCAATCTCGCGATGGCACCAGGAAGGGTTCCTTGTGCGATATTGTCGTAATAAAAAGTGTCATCAGCTCCGCCGTTGCCAAAATCAAAAAACACGACAATTTGACCGTAATCTTGGCTCAAATCGAAGCCAGAAAAATCAAAGTAAAGTGTTTCCCACTGATTCGTAGTGGTGGTCAAAGCATCCACCTCTAGAGCAATATTGGGGTCTGAAGCGTCTTCGATTTTTAATTTTACAGTACTCCCTAAAAGCGGTGACCAAACGTCCATCTTGAGGGCGGTAAATTGCGAGAAATCAATATTACCACCTAGTGGGATCGCAGTACCAGCATAAACATTTGCCCCGGTTTCTTTAAAGAATTCGACAACGTTGTCGCTGGCGTTGACACCAGAGGGATCAGGGTTTGGAATGAGAGTGCTGTATCCTCCAGCAAAATCTAAGAAGGTATATTCTAGTGTGGTTGATTCAAAATCAAGTGGTAACAAAACAGGATTGACAATGGACAATTCTTGAGTCACTGTTAATGTTTCTGAGCCACCGCTCAGGGCCACTACGGTCAAGTCATACACTCCAGTGTCAGGGTACGTATGGATTACAGAAGCACCCAGCATCAAAGGAGTTGGCATTTCATCGACTTGATCGCCAAAATATACTTCAAAACCAGAGGCCAAATCGGCTTGTGCAGAGATGCTCACGGAAAAATTATCCCCCGCCACTGGTGCTACAGTCACTTCTAAATTTTGCGGCGCGACAAAAGACACCATCACCGGCATATCAAGCGGAGATGATGCATCCCCATTCAGGTTTTCGGCGATAAGGGAGGCTGTAAAAGACCCTTCTGTATAGGCATGGGTCGCTGTGGTTCCAGGAACAATTTCTGCGGGGTCACTACCGTCGCCAAATGTCAAAATGAATTTTGAAGCACTAGTGGCGCTTGGTGTAAAAAGAACATTACCAGAATTGTCTTGACTTAATTGGACCAGCAAGCCCAAATTACTTGGGACCTCAACCAAATTCAGGTAATCAAAGTTTGGTTCGTCTGAAGTACAGCTAGTGACTACTAGAAGGCTTAAAACACTAAATAAAAATGGGAGAATGCGTTTCATAGTCGTTACAGATTAATAATTAGGATTTTGTTGCCAACGGTTGCCGGTCAATAATATTTCTATTTCTGGGATCGGAAATAATTCGTGTTTGCCCGGGACAAAACCATCGATTTCTTGAACAGCACGACCTGTGCGCACGGCGTCAAAAAATTGATGACCCTCGCCAACGAGCTCTAGGCGTCTTTCGGCGTAAATGACATCTTCAAGGTCAGTGCCAGAAGCTGAAGAATCAGCAAGTCCGGCGCGGCTGCGTACCCGATTGAGATAATTCCGGGCCACACCATCATTTCCATTTTTGTTGTGCGCCTCGGCAGCCATCAACAAAACGTCAGCGAATCGAATCGATCGGTAATTGTTGGGGTTGGTCAGGTTTTGGTCTCCAATGTTGGCATCACCTTGTCGTGGAATGTATTTGCGGTTGAAGAAACCGGTGTGCTCATAGCCCTCGGTATAACTTACACCAGCACCACTATTGTAACCCGCATTTTCTTCTGCAAACGCCACAATATTCAAAATAGCGATATCTCGACGCAAATCTTGCTCAGCGAAGAGATCATAAGTGGCCTGAGTGGGGACATTAAAACTGAACCCAGACTCAAATAAGGGACCATTGAAATTTCTAGGACCACTAAACCCTACGGCGACATTGCCCTCACTACACTGTAAACATCCAAATCCAGCGCCTTCAAGATCCGTGTATTGAACTTCAAAAACCGACTCCATACTGTTCTCGTGGTCGTTTTCAAACAAAACGCTAAAATCTGGAAGTAAATCATAAGGCCCCGTTTGGATCAACTCGTCAAAAGTTTGCGCGGCTTCTGTCCATTTTTCTTGATATAAATATATTTTACCCAGAAGCCCAAGCGCGGCGCCTTTGGTCACACGGCCTGTTTCTTCTTGGACAAAAGGAAGGTTTTCTGATGCGTAAATCAGATCCGCTTCGAGCTGGGCATAAACTTCTGACTTTGGCGTGCGATCAATGTCAAATTGGGCCCCAAAGAGAATTCTTTGATCCACAACCAACGGCACATCGCCGAACCATTTCACTAATTCAAAGTAGTAGTAAGCGCGCAAGAATCTGGCTTGGCCGATGACATTAGGCTTATTGTCAAATTCGATATTGTTTTGGAATTCCAGAATGTAATTGGCACGGTTCACACCAGCATACATCCAACTCCAAATACTGCGCAGCTGCTCATTAGTTGGGGTGTGGATCATGTCGTCTATCTGCTGAATGCCGATAACATCCGTTGCGCTTTCGCCCCCTGCAAGAGTATTGGCAGAAGCAATTTCACCGAGCATGACATTCAGATAACTCGACTGAAGCATATCATAAGCGCCAACTAAGGCATTTTGATAGTCTTCTTCGGTGTTAAAATAGGTTTCAGAATTTTGATTTGGGGAATTGATGTCCACAAAATCGTCGCTACAGGCCACAAACCCAAGGGCGATAAAGCCGAAGAGTAGCGCTGATCCGATTGTTCTATTCAATGTATGGTTTCTCATAATAGTTGTAATGAGTTAAAGTTTGATGTTGGCCCCAAACAAATAGGTTCTGGGTGTTGGGTAAAACCCTGGGTCAAATCCGCTTCCGATCGGTGCGCCATTCGATGAGGTTGGGTCATAACCACGGTAACGGGTTAGTGTAAAAGCGTTGCTGACCGATACATATACACGAAGTTTTGAAAGCTTGAATTTGTCTAGCATTTCATCCCCTAAAGTATACCCTAGCTGTAAGTTTTGCGCACGGATAAACGAACCGTCTTCCACGTAAAAATCCGAAAACACCAAATTGGAAGTGGCTCCAGTAGTCACCCGAGGGTAAATATTTCCTGTGCCTTCTCCCGTCCAGCGGTTCAAGTAATAAGTGGTCCGGTTAGTATAACGATCATTACGTTCATAGTTGCGCACTAAGTCATTTCCTATTGACGCAAAAAAGTACGACTGAAAGTCAAAATTTTTGTAGTCAAATGAAAGGTTAAGCCCCATAGTGACATCAGGAATTGGATCGCCAATGTAGCTCTTGTCTGAGGTATTGATGACCCCGTCTCCATTAAGGTCTGCAAAACGAATATCACCAGCGCTGGCATTTGCCCCTAAAGCAATTTGACTTGGCGCATTATCTGCTTCTTCTTGTGTTTGGAAAATGCCTTGTGTTTGGTATCCGTAATAATAGCCGATTGGGAAGCCTTCTTCCATTCGGGCCGGCGGGTCTTGACCAATACCAAATCCACCACCAACTTCATAGCCAATACCATTATTTACGGACAATACTTCGTTATTGAGTGTTGTCAAGTTGTAATTGACGCCAAAAGAAACGTCGTCTGAAAGGTCTTTGCGGTACCCTAATGAAAGCTCAAATCCGCTATTGCGCACAGACCCGGCATTCGCTGTTGGGTTTCCAGAGCCAGGCGCAGTAGCTCCTGTCGTTCCAGAGGTCTGAACCACCAATAACAAGTCACGAGTTTCACGGTTAAAGTAGTCCATTTCGACGCTTAATTTTCCATCAAAAAATCTAGAATCAACACCGACGTCAAAGGTGACCTGCTCTTCCCACTTAACATCTGGATTGGAGATCGCGCCAATCGCCGTGCCAAAAACAAGACCGTCGTTAAAGACATAAACACCTTCACCACTCAGGACTGACTCAAATCGGAAGGCCCCAATTCGGTCATTACCGATGATTCCGTAGGACCCTCTAAATTTTAAGAAATCGAACACAGAAGAATTTTCCATAAACGATTCTTCAGAGGCAATCCATCCGACGGAAGCTGATGGAAAAAACCCAAACTTATTGTTAGGCCCAAAATTTGTTGACCCATCACGACGCATTAGCGCAGAGAACAGATATTTGCCCTTGTAATCGTATTGTAGTCTCGTAAAGTAAGACAGCAGGCGAGAGTCGAAGATCCGGTTACTGACATTAATGTAGTTGTCAATAACAGTTTCGGCATCATTCAAGCTTAGAGATTCGAAATCTCCATCAGGCAGATTGAGTCCGGTAAATCCGTAGAAATCTCCAGTGCTTCGGAACACCGAAGTCCCAAGAAGTGCCGTTACATTGTGTGCTTCGTCGAATGTGTTTTCGTAGGTGACGAAAGCGTCAAAAGTATAATCCCGGAATAATTGCTCTTGTTCCACTAACGAATTTACATCGAGACGGTCAAAGACCTTGTCGGCAACTCCTTCTACACCGAAATCGGCAAGCGGAGAGTAAAAACGCTGATTGACTTCTGCGTAGTTCCATTGAAAGTTAGATTTTGCAGTCACGTTTTTGACCACTTCGTACTCGATTCCAGCCACACCACTTATCTTCTGAACATCTGTATTGTTGAAGGTACTGGCAATTTGGGCCAAGGGGTTAATGACTTCGATGGGCAGATTTTCAGCCCTTGAATATCCAAAATTATTTCCAGCAACTCCCAAGACAGGATTCATGTTCAGGGCATTGTAGAGGACAGACCCGATGCCATTTTCTTGCAGTGTCTTGCGCTCGATCCCAGTATACAAAAGGGAACCATTTAATTTTAGTTTCTTGATCGGTTCAGTAGTGAAGTTGACACGGCCATTGTATCGTGTGAAATTCGCCTTGTCCCCACCGACAATACCGTCTTGGGTCAAAACAGAGGCATTTCCAGAATAAGTGGATTTTTTAGAACCGCCTTTAAGCGTGATACTTTGACTGATCACTGGCGCTTTTTCAAAAACTTGATCTTGCCAATCCGTCCCTTGTCCCAGCGCCGCTACATTGGGATAAACGATAGGGGAACCATTAGCCACAAAGGATTCATTGATCAGTAATGCGTATTCCGTAGCATTAAGCGCTGGAAGTTTTCGAGTGGTCTCTTGGAGGCCAACATAACCTTCATACTCAACGGTCAAGGGCATTTGTTTGCTTCCTGTTTTGGTAGTGATCAAAATCACCCCGTTGGCAGCACGAACCCCGTAAATTCCCGCGGTAGCATCTTTTAAAACGTTAATACTTTCAATGTCTGATGGGTTCACCACGCTCAAATCTTCTATGACGTTGCCGTCCACTAAAATGAGGGGCTGGTTGTCTCCATTGGTTGAGATTCCTCTGATTCGGATGTCAGAACGACTACCTGGCGAACCAGATTGAGTGGTGATTTGCACCCCAGCAACCTGACCTTGGAGCGCTTGTTCAATCCGCACAGGCTTGAGCTCCTCAATGGTGGCGCTTGAGACCACCGAAACAGCACCTGTTATTTCTTTTTTGCGCTGTGAACCATACCCGATCACAATGACTTCTTCTAATGACGCTGCATCCTCAGCCAAGTAAATGGTGCTTGGCGCTGCGGGGTCTGCAACAATTTCTTTGGTAATGAATCCAAGGTAGGTCACTACTAGTGTGGCGCTTGGATCGCTGATTGAAATACTGAAGTTTCCGTCAAAATCCGTAGTCACGCCATTGTTTGTGTCCTTTTCGACAATTGATGCTCCTATGAGAGGAGATCTTGTGGTGTCGTCAAGAACTGTTCCCGAGACGCTCGTCTGGGCATGCCCGGAAAGGCTCAAAATCGAAATTAGAGCAAAGAAAATATATTGCTTCATGGGTCTATTAGTTTGAACTCAAATTTATCAACTTTCATTTAAGAAAACGATTTCGCTGCTATACAAAAAGCATACAAATATAAGTGTTGGTTGAAATTATGCGGTTAAAATACATCTAAATCATTGATAATTAATAATTTGCTTGTTTGGTGTGTGGGTTGAGGCGCCGGCAGTTTTTTGTTTTAGACCTCAAAAAATCGTTAATTGTTGAGGTAATGTTGTACCTCTTGACAATGATGTAGAGGTTCTTATATACTGATGACGTATTCATTGAGGTTGGTATCACGCTCTAAATCAAGTTTTTTGCGTAATCTATAGCGTTTGATTTCAACACTTCTGGAAGATATGTTAAGGAGCGGTGCAATCTCTTTCGATGAGAGATTTAGGCGTAAGTAGACACAGAGCTTCAAATCATTCGGGGTGAGTACTGGGTGACGTTCTTTTAATCTGGTGAAAAACTTCTTGTCGGCATGATTGAAGGCCTGCTCAAAGAAGGCCCAGTCTTCTCCATCGTTTATCGCCTTGTCAATTGATTTGACAATCTTCTTGAGCTCTTCATTGGGCGTGAGTTGTGACATTTCTTGCTTGAGTTTGTTCAAGGTCGAAGTCTTATTGATCATGTTCATGGTAGAAATCGCCAGCTCTCTATTGCGTGACTCGATGTCTTGCTTCAATTGTTGATTGCGCAGTGCCATGATTTCTTTCTGGTTGGCGAGTTCTCTCAATTCCAGTTCTGCGGTTCGGGTTTTGAGTATTCGGTCGCGTTGGCGCTGGTAATAGGATCTGTATAAATAATTTGAGAGGATCAAGCTGAGGACAAAGCACAGGATATAGACCAGCCGCGCTGCAGTACTTTGGTACCATGGAGGGCTGATGGTAAAGGTATAAGCTATTTGAGACGGTAATATTTGGCCGTTGCGCTTGGCCCTGGCCTCGAAGGTATAATTCCCGGGGGTCAGGTTTTTAATGGCAAATGTGCTCTGGGTCGACCATTGAGACCATTGCGGGTTGAAGGGTGTTATGCGGTGTTGATATAGTGTAGAGGTAAATAGGTTATAATCACTTATATTATAGGAGAACGCGAGGTTATTTTGTTCATGCGACAATTGTCCGCCTCCGTCTAGCATGAGCTTGATTTCATTAGTCAAATTGTCCTGTGCCGCGACGGAGGTAAGCTTGAGTTGGTGGGGCAACTCGTCTAGCGAGAGATCTGTTCGAAGACGCAAGTAGCCACTGGCATTACCATAAAGTAAGTGCTCCTTATCCAAAAATGCGAGGTTTTCTTGACCGGTCATGTCATTTCTGAGCGCTTGGGGCAATGGTATTCCTGTGATCACATATGAATTATCTATGGGGTCTTTTGCGACATGGGTGAGGCCGGACAAGGTCAAAAACCATAGCCGGTCATAATCATCTGCTACCATAGTACCAGTGCTGTATTGATTACTGTCAAATAAGGCACTGAGCGTGCTGTCTCGCGAAAACGCAATAGGTGCTGTAGCGCTGCTGTACACGCCCTGTTGTGCAGCATAGTATATATGACCATCGAAGGTCTCTAGATCCGAATGAAGTCCTTTTGCTAGTTCTGGAATGAGGGCATAATCCACAACGTTGTTGAGTGGTTCATCTAGGTTGAGCAGGTAAACTCCTTTATACTCATGACTGACAACGACCTGATGGTTTTCGGTGATTTCAAAATCCTTTGCCGAATAGTTGAATCCATTGATTTTATGGGCCATGGCCCATTGATTAACTTGTTCGTCGTATTGCAGGACATAAAGCCCATCATAATTGCCCTGTAGCACCTTCATGGCCTGTCCGGGAATAGGCTGTACATCCCAAGCACCGGGTATGCTGGATATTTTAACCGCACGGTTTTGTTCAATGACAAAGGTTCCAGAATTATGGCCACAGAATAATGTGCCATTGATGCTGTTAAGGCTCCAAACTTGGCCTTCGGTCCCCGAGATCAGTTGGAATTTACCCAAACCATCTTTAGGCTTATAAAAAAGACCTTGATTGCTGCCCAGATAGATGTGTTCATCATGAATGGCAGAGGCATAGGTTGTGCCTAAAGCACCCTGCTGTTCTACAAATAACCTAACTGCCGACGCGGTATTGACACAGGATATTCCATTGTCAAGCCCTGTCCAAATATTGAGTTGCTCATCTTCAAAAAGACTCAGTACGGTATTGTTGCCTAATCCATTGCTGCGGTTGAGGTGGTATTCTATGAGGCCTTTTGTAGTGCTGACATAAATAAGCCCATCGGAGATCGTGCCCAATACCAAATCGCCATTGCGCCTCTGAAGAGCGCTATAAAGCGCCTCATTCTTGAGCGATTCATTGATGTCAGACCGCCAAGGGACCAACTTATCTTTTTGCAGCAGATATATCCCGTTAGTCTCAGAAATGAACGTAGGATTATTGTCCAATATGCAAGCGCCTATGATCCGAACTTCCTTCGCTAATGAACTATCATTGATCCGCTTCTTTTGACCGTTTTTAATGGTGAATAAGCCGACACTAATATCTTGAAAATACAATTCATCACCGATTAAGAAGACCTTACTCAGGGTGTTTTGGGCGGAGACATAAGTGATTTCTTTGGTATTGGTGTCAATCAAGAGGATGCGACTGAGCGACTGAACCACAAGCCATTTGTCATAGGGCAATATCCGCCAGAACTGTTCGTCCTCGAGCGGTTTTATGCCTAATTCATCCATCATTGAGGTATAAACCAGGGTGCCTTGCGCTGTGGGAGACCAATAGCCAAAATCCATATAGAACCCAGTATATATTGACGGACCAATAGCGCAAACCGAGCGCATGATGCTTTGGTTAGGGGTGGGATACAATTGCCATGATGCGCCATTGAACTCAAGCAGCCCATCGTTATTGGCCGCGTAAATAAACCCTTGAGGACCTTGTGAGATCATCCAGTTCTGGTTATTGGCCCTGTAGACATCCGCGGGATAATTGATTATAGGCGGAAGCTCTTGACTGCTGGAATCAATCGACAGAAGATATACGGCAAGGAGCCAAAGGCGCAAAAACGACATAAAATCAGTTAATCATGCCAATTTAAGGCTTAATTTTTAATAAAGCCAAAAAACAACGCTTGCCGATTTCTATGGATTTGTGGTGGGCAAAATAGACCTTTCCAAAGGTTGCTTCTGCGGCAATAAGAGTAAAATGACCTTTAAAGTAATTGTTAGTGACCCGCACGAGCAAGGGGGTCTGTTTGATGGTTCGTTTGATTTGGTGGGGCAATAAGAAAAGTTCTCGTTGTCCGAAAACCCCCTGAGGAATGTATGAATATTCTCCAAAAAACCCGGCGAGATATGCGCTTGAAATGGATTGATAAAGCTCTTGGGGAGCCCCCTGGGCGGCTACGGTACCTTGGCCTAAAACCACCACTGAGTCGGCGAAAGCCATGGCTTCCTCTGCGTCGTGGGTGGCGGTAATACAAGTGATGTTGTTGATTTTGAGATAACGGTATAAAGATCTTCTTAGAGTGGTCCGTAAGTGCATATCGATATGACTAAAGGGCTCGTCTAACAAGAGTACTTCTGGGGCCACAGCAAGTGCTTTGGCCAATGCCACACGTTGTTTTTGACCACCACTGAGTGTTTTGACTAGTTGGTCTTTTTGGGCCGAGAGCCCCACCACATCAAGGAGTTCATTAATGCGGGCAGCACGTTTCTTTTGGTTGAAACGCGGTAGGTGTGTCGCAACATTGTCTGCCACTGTAGTGACGGGCATCAAATCAAATTCTTGTGTCACTAGCTTCATGTTCGGCGCCCCAGGAATCAAAACAGATTCTGGCCCTAAAACAGGTTCGTCTTGCCACTTAATATGACCCGATTCCAGTGTCAAAAGACCATAGATCAGATGCAGTAATGTGGTTTTGCCACAACCACTCTCTCCCAAAATTCCAATATGGTCCCCTTTATTTGCTCGAATGTTAACATGGCTCAGGACTAATTTTTTCTGATACGAAAATGAATGAATGAGGACGTCTAACATCAGTTGAAATCGGTTAAAATACCTTTAGGTTTTGAGTTGTGCCTCTAAATCTTCAGGCAAAACGCGGTAGCCCATATGGAACAAGGTGAAGCCAAAAATATCGGCATATTGTTCAATGGTTTTGCTTACCGGTGTTCCTGCGCCATGGCCCGCATCGGTCTCTATGCGGATCAGAACAGGGTGGGTGCCGGACTGCTTGTTTTGTAATTCTGCTGTAAATTTAAAGCTATGGGCAGGGACAACACGGTCATCGTGGTCACCAGTTGTGACCAGAGTTGCGGGATAGGACACCCCCGCTTTTACATTATGTACGGGAGAATATTGGCGCAAATATTCGAACATTTCTGGGCTGTCTTGAGCAGTGCCATAGTCGTACCCCCAGCCAGCTCCTGCCGTAAATGTGTGGTAACGCAGCATATCCAAGACGCCGACTGCGGGCAACGCGACCTGCATAAGGTCTGGTCTTTGGGTCATCACTGCACCGACCAAAAGACCACCATTGGACCCGCCTCTTAGGGCCAAATATTCCTTGCTGGTATAGTCGTTGTCAATGAGGTATTCTGCTGCGGCTATAAAATCGTCAAAGACATTTTGCTTTTTCATTTGTGTCCCGGCGTCGTGCCAAGTTTTGCCATATTCACCACCGCCTCTAATATTTGGGACGGCATAGACGCCTCCTTGCTCTAGCCAGACAGCATTGACAATACTAAACGACGGCGTAAGGCTGATATTAAATCCACCATACCCATACAATATGGTAGGGTTTTTACCATTGAGCGTTAAACCTTTCTTGTAAGTAATGATCATTGGAACCTGAGTGCCGTCTTTTGAGGTATAAAAAACCTGATCACTGGTATAAGCACCCGAATCAAAGTCTATTGAAGGCTGTATAAATAATTCAGAGCGCCCTTCTGCAATGGACAATTTAAAAACACTACCAGGCGTCGTGTAATTCGTAAAGGAATAATAAAGATCGGCATCTGTTTTTTTAGCACTGAAGCCTCCAGCGCTGCCCAGCCCGGGCAATGCTATTTCACGAATCATCCTGCCAGTGGTGTCGTATTGATAAACCTTGGACAAAGCGTCTACCATATATTCGGCAAAGATGAATCCACCTGCAGTGGATACAGACAAAACATGTTCTGTTTCTGGAATAACATCTTGCCAAAATTCTGGACCAGGTTGGTCTAAAGTTGCCTTGACCACACGTTTATTTGGGGCTTCTAAATTAGTGCTCAGCAACAGGTTGTCTCCTTGAGTGTCCATGACATAAGTGTCACTATTGCTGTGGCCTACAATCGTGATGAAACCTTTTTGTGGCTGGGTAAAATCATGAAGAAATAGCTTATTGCCTGAAGTGGCATTACTGGCCGTCACCACCAAAAAACGCTGATCTTCTGTAACGCTTCCACCGACATAGCGATATTTTTCATCTGTGTCCCCGCCGAAGATGAGTTGATCATCTTTTTGGTTGCTGCCCATTGCATGGTAATAAAGCTTATGCCTGTCGGTTTTGTCCGAAAGAGAACTGCCTTTGGGTTTGTCGTAACTCGAGTAAAAGAACCCTTCATCGCCCTTCCAAGAAAGACCACTGAACTTCACATCGACGATAGTGTCGCCGACAAGTATTTTTGTTTTAGTGTCCATGACCAGAACCTTACGCCAATCGCTGCCGCCTTCTGAAATACTATAAGCGGCCAAGTTGCCTTTTTTTGAAAAACTAACCCCACCAAGTGAGATGGTGCCGTCCTCTTTAAACCCATTTGGGTCTAAAAAAACTTCAGCTTCTTGAGCCGATTGACCATTAGGATATCGATAAAGAACATATTGGTTTTGCAGGCCATTGTTTTTGTAGAAATAAGTATAGCCCCCCTCGACGAAAGGCGCTGTAATCTTTTCGTAATTCCATAAACTTGTCAAACGATTTTTTAATGCCGCACGAAATGGGATTTGATCTAAATGTCCAAATGTGGTTTTATTCTGCTCGATGACCCATTCTTCTGTTTCTGAACTTAAGTCATCCTCTAACCATCTATAGGGGTCCGCAATGGCGGCATCAAAATACGTGTCGATGGTGTCAACTTTTTTAGTTTCGGGGTAATCTATTGGCGCAAAAGTTGGGTTCTGTGGGTTGTTACAGCTCATGACAGTCATCATTACAAGTAAAGCAAGAAGGTGTTTCATATCATTGATTCATAAGGAGGTTAAAGATAAGGATTATTCAATGTCTTTATTGAAAACCACCGGTTTTGGCAAAAAAAAAGCCGCCCCAGAGGGACGGCTTTGCTCAAATAGACGGGGTCTATTTCTTGATGAACTGACGGCTATTGACAGACATTCCATCGGTCAATCGCAAAACATAAGTGCCCTGAGCGAGCGCCGCAATATTGATTTGGCTTGAGGTCAAATGACCATCCAATACAATTTTTCCTTGCATGTCAAACACATCATATTTGGCTTGCACCAAAGGAGTGGAGCCTGTAATAGTGATGAGGTCTTTTGCGGGATTTGGAGAAACAATTAATTTCAAAGAATTCTCGTCGTTTGCGCCTAGAGTTGTTGATCCTTCAACCACCACTATCGTTTGGTCTACAGCCACATTTTCTAATACATCCACAATGCCAGAAGGCCAAGTAATGGTCATGGTTGTGATTTCTGTATCCTCACCGAGCCCAAAATGAGTATTGAGCGTGCTCATCAATCTGAAGCCCTCGCCACTGCGGACGTCTCTAATTTGAGTGCCTAAGTCGGAGGTGATGCTGACGCGTGCGCCAATCCCGTTGCGGTTGCTTTCAACACCAACAGTATTTACTGTAAGGTAATGATTGGCATTTCCATTATTCTTAAAGATGGTGCTTCCAGTAAATGAATCAATGAAACCATCGTTGTTGAGGTCGCCAAATGCACCGTTGTTACTTGGCAAGGCGTTTGATGCTAGGGTGAAGGTCATGTCTCCGTTATTGAAGAAGATATTACCATTTGAGGCGATATCGGCATAACCGTCGTTGTCAAAATCGTAGGCACAGTTCTCAATTCCTGTTGTGGTCAAATCTGCGATGCCTGAACCAGCCGTAACGTTAGTGAAGGTGCCGTCTCCGTTGTTGATCATTAGTTTATGTTCTGGGTCAACGCTGTTCCCTACAAACACATCCATCCATCCGTCGTTGTTGTAATCCGCCCAAGCAGATGACCAGGTAGACATTGGGTCTGCTACACCTGCAGCGACACCAATTTCGACAAAGGATCCTGCCCCGTCATTTTGGTGTAACTCATCAGTTCTGCGGTCTGGACCACCGCCACATTTGGCGTTGAACATGTCCATATCTCCGTCATTATCGAAATCAATCCAAACAGAACCATAATGGCCTCCAGTGGGATAATCTCCAATACCGCCTTGATAGTAGGTGAAGTTGCCAAAACCATCGTTGATGTAATAAACGTTAGGCTCAACATCATGACATACAAAAGCATCGAGGTGACCATCGTTATTCATATCCACAAAGTTTGACCGTTGCGAAAACACATACTGAGGAAAGGAAATTTCGTCAAATCCAGTTCCGTTTTGGTTGGCACGCATAAAAGTCACACCGTTTCCTCCGCCATAGAGCAAATCTGTATAGCCGTTGCCATCATAATCTGCAGCAGCTAAGCTCCAAGAGGGCAAGTTGTCTGCTGGGGTAGTAAAGAGCACGTCTTCTAAAAAAGTACCATCGGTCTGTTGGTAAAAAATTTGGACTGAAGAGGTCGCGATGGACACGACGTCATCCAAATAATCTCCATTCATGTCGACAACCGCTCGATCAGATCGATTAGTGCCAATACCTTGTGTTGAAAACGTTACTTGGCTCATCCCTAAAGCAGAGAATAAAAGCGCAAATGCAAAGGATAGTTTTAGTTTCATAGGGTTATAATTAAGGCCTGTGTTAGTCACAGGTGTTATTTAAATTTAGGATCCATTCTTCGATAAAAAGCAGGGCCTCATCATGTGGCAAGGATCGGCCTAGTAAAGGCATTCTATATTCTTCTAAAGTAGTGTGCAAACGAAAGTACAAAATTGAATTTAAGGGATCTCCTGGCTCGATGATCTTGTCGTTTTCATAGCCTGGAATGGGGGTGTCAGGATCAACACAAACGCCCAAGTTGGCCAGGTCATCACTCAGGTTGAAATTCATCCGCAAACTGCGGTAATCACAATGACCGCTGTCGCTATGGCAACTCGAACAGTTGATGTCAAAATAGGATCTGACACGCAAGTCTAATGGTTGAGTATCATCAGACCAATCAACCACTGTTTCTATGGTCTGGGGCAATGAATTGTCAAGATAACCCATTTCTTGCCATTTTTGTAATTGATTTGAGGCGCCTTCATCAAAGTCATAAAGCCCATTAAGACTTTGTGGTTTTGGACCAATTGGCGTAGCGAGTTGATAGGATTTGTGACAGGTGTAGCATTGGCTCTGTGACGGCACGCGGTAATTGACCTCCTTGGCCACACCATTTTCTAACCATTCTACAGGAATATTGGCTCCGTAGCCCTCAACATCTAGATAAGCCTCTTGTTGTTCCTGGTCCCAAATATAGTCCGCAAAGATCCACTCTGTTTCTTGCTTGATCAGCAGGCGTGTTTCTAGTATTTTCGTTTCTATGTTGGGCAAAACATTGTCGTAATAAAAAGCCTTGATCAAAACACTTCCGGTGGGAAAGTCAAGGAGCGCATCATCAGAGATGTAGGTTGCGCTGACATTCTCAGGCATCCAAACAAATCTTTTTTTCTTAGCGTAATCACTAAATAACTTGCTGATAGGTTCGTAGGGCAGTACCCCATAGACGGGGCTCAGATCAGAAAGAGGACCCTCAAAGAAATTGTAATCTGAAAGTTTTGGGTAAGGGACATTACTGAGATCAAGTTGCACAGGCGACACTGGCAAGATATTAATGGTGATTGATGCCGAACTACACTGTTGGCCAAAAGCGTCACAAACGCTATAGGCAAAAGTGTCTTCGCCAATGGCTCCCGAATTTGGCACAAATACCAATTCTGCATCACCTAAATTATTATGTTGTGTGATGCTGGCGGTTCCCTTTGAGGGGCCATCCAAAAGAATTTGACCGTCGATGGGCACATTTGCATCATTGGCCAGGATGTCTAATGTCACGCTAGCATTCTGATAAACCTCGGCTTGATCTGCGACTGCCCTAATATCCAAAGGGGTGTATTGTTGGTCGTCATCGCTACATGAAACCAGAGCAAAGCAAAACGCCGTAAAGCCCAAAAACGACACTTTATAGTGTCGCAATTTTGAAGATGAATGAGTTGCATTTTTCATTGTCTGGCTAATGTAGTAAAAAGTCTGTAATTATTAGGTTTTTAAACGCACCTCCAATAATTGATGGGACCGCAAGCCTTGGAGTAAGTCATTAGCGCCCAATGTGCTTACAAAATACCTTTTTGCAAAAGCGTTTCCGCAATTTGAACAGCATTTGTGGCGGCACCCTTGCGCAAGTTGTCCGCGACAATCCATAAGTTCAAGCTATTTGGCGCAGTAGGGTCTCGGCGTAATCGGCCAACAAAGACCTCGTCCTTGCCATGGGCCGTAAAAGGCATCGGATAAGTATTGGTTTGGGGTAAATCTTGGACCACAACCCCCGGTGCTTCATTCAGGATTTGACGCACCTGATCTATATCAAAATCTCGTTCAAATGACACATTTACTGATTCACTATGCCCACCAGCCGTTGGGATGCGGACCGCTGTCGCTGAGACGCTAAAATTAGAATCTCCCAGAATTTTTTGTGGTTCCGTCGCGAGTTTTTGTTCTTCTTTGGTATAGCCATTTTCCAAAAAAACATCACAATGAGGCAACGCGTTTTTGTGTATGGGATAGGGGTAAGCCATAGGGCCAGTAATGCC
The DNA here is from genome assembly GCA_029248405.1 of Flavobacteriaceae bacterium. Classification (GTDB taxonomy): domain Bacteria; phylum Bacteroidota; class Bacteroidia; order Flavobacteriales; family Flavobacteriaceae; genus BACL21. The sequence goes on from JAQWJJ010000010.1 coordinate 18,055, forward strand.
GGCAATTTCATTTTCTAATTGTTGGACGGCTTTTTGCCCTGTGCCAGAAACAGATTGATAGGTCGAGACAATGACGCGCTTCATTTTAAAAGCCTTGTGCAAGGGCCCTAGAGCCAAGACCATTTGAATTGTTGAGCAATTGGGATTGGCAATGATTCTGTCCTCTAGCCCCAGAAGATCACCATTAATCTCTGGAACAATAAGCTTGATGCCGGCGCTCATCCGCCAGAATGATGAATTGTCTATAACATAGGTGCCTTGTTCCGCGAATTTCGGCGCCCAATGTTCAGATGCAGTACTTCCAGCAGAAAATAGCGCAAGGTCCGGGCGCTCATTTAGGGCCTGGTTGATGGACACTACAGCGACATCTTGATCTTTGAACTTGATGCTGCGCCCGACCGACGCAGCGCTCGCGACAGGGATCATTTGGGTCACAGGAAAAGCTCTTTTTTCGAGGAGTTCAAGAATGACTTGGCCAACCATTCCAGTGGCTCCAACCACGGCGACTTTCATACGGCTATTGTTTATGAGATCAAAAATACGACTTACGCCTTATTTGCCACCTTTAATACAAAAAAACTCCGCCAAAAGCCGACGGCCTATTTTTTTAAGGCGTCACGAATTTCCTTGAGTAAATCAATTTCTGTGGGCCCGGGGGCAGGAGCAGGAGCTGCCGGAGCGGCTTCTTTTTTGCGTTCCATGGCGCGGTAGCTGCGGATGATCAAAAACAAAATGAATCCAACAATGATCAAGTTGATGACGGCATTAATCCAATGGCCATACAAAATGGCATTCTCTGCGGTGACGATCGCGCCATTGGCATCAAGCACTGCGGGGCTCAGGATGATTTTGAATGAAGAAAAGTCCATTCCGCCCGAAAAATGTCCAACAATTGGCATCATGATATTATTGGTGAATCCAGAAATGACAGCGCCAACAGCGCCAGCCAAAATAACCGCAACCGACAATTCAATGACGTTGCCGGTCATGATAAAGTTTTTAAACTCCTTAAGCATAATGAATTAGTATTATTGGTTTAGCCTAAGGTACAAAAGATTAGCTCAAGAATTTACGACAATACGCTTGATTCTTTGCGACAAACTTGTCAAAAGTTCATAAGAAATGGTCCCCGCAGCCTCAGCTGTTGCGCTCGCGGGTAATTCTGGCCCCAACACAATAGCTTCTTCCCCACTTTTGCAATCAATATGCGTCACATCAACCATGATCATGTCCATACAAACATTGCCAACTATTGGTGCTTTTTTGCCATGAATCAGTACGGCGCCCTTACCATGACCATAAAGCCTTGAGATCCCATCGGCATGGCCAATAGCCAATGTGGCGGTGGTCATTGTTTGATCGGCGATATGCCCACGATTATACCCTACCGTCTGGCCTGCCTTCAAATGATGTATTTGTGTGATCACCGTTTTTAGGCGGGCAATTGGAACCAGCTCTTGGTCAAACTTGGGATCGTTTCCGTAACCGTAAAGGCCAATTCCAGAGCGGACCATATCATATTGGGCTTCAGGAAAATTAAAAATCCCAGAAGTGTTTAAAATATGGCGCAAGGGGGTGTTGTCCAGTTTTTGGTTAAGGGTGTCGTAGAACGCGTCAAATCTTGCGATCTGGTCTAGAGTAAAATCACGTTCGTTGGGATCTTCACTGGCTGCGAGATGCGAAAAAACTGAAACAATACGTATGGCCTTGGTCTTGGCCAAGAGTTCTTGTAATATTACTGCATCACTCTGGGACAAGCCCAAGCGATTGAGTCCAGAGTTGAATTTGATATGGACCGGAAATTGTTCCATTCTGCGGGCCTCTAGGTAAGTAATAAAATGCCTTACCAAATCCAAACTGTAAAGGCTGGGCTCGAGTCTTTGCGCTACTATTGTCTCGAAATGTGCTGGCAGGGGATGGAGCAAGAGCACAGGGGTGTCGATCTCATGATTTCTGAGCAATAACCCTTCTGGGGCATAGGCAACAGCAAAATAATTAATCCCTAGAGCCACAAGTTTGCGGGCCACCGCTGCAGTTTCATGGCCATATGAATAGGCTTTGACAACGGCTAATAATAGTGTTTTCGGATCCAGTTTCTGACGCAGTACATGATAATTGTGCGCCAATGCCTCCAGGTTAATTTCTAAATGGGTTTCGTCAAAAGTCATTGGCCAGCGCTATTTTGAGGCATCTTGATCTAAATGGTCCTCCTGAGGTTTTTTGGACCGATCATGGCGCATGGCGGCATAAAAGGCAGATCGGCTCAGCGGTTCGTAGTTGTCGGCTTCGCCCAAAAGTACAAGATCATCATTTTGACTGGTGCGAAAACTAAAATGCGCCAATTGGCCTGTTCTGGTACAGATGGCGTGTACTTTGGTCACATACTCTGCCATGGCCATTAATTCGGGCATCGGGCCAAACGGTTTGCCGGTGTAGTCCATATCCAGACCAGCAACAATGACGCGAACACCTTTATTGGCAAGATCGTTGCAAACCTGGACAATGAGCGGATCAAAAAACTGCGCCTCATCTACACCCACTACATCATACTCTTGCGCTTGGTCAAACAGCTCTTTTGCGCTGGCCACAGGGGTCGCATCAATTTGGCTGCTGTCGTGTGAAACGACCTTATTTTGGTCATATCGATCGTCCATGACAGGCTTGAACATAACCACGTTGAGCTGTGCGAACTGCGCCCTTTTAATGCGCCGGATCAATTCTTCAGTTTTGCCAGAAAACATAGAGCCGCAGATCACTTCGATCCAGCCAAAGGCAGCGGTGTTATGAGAGGCGTTTTCTAGAAACATTAGGGTACTTTAGAATAAAAGTGTTTTGTTTGACGTTTCGTATTATGATGCGTAAATTTAACAAAACAAAATAGAGAAAGTCGGCTAATCCACAAAAGAATGAAAAACGCATTGCACAAAGGCCTGGTTGCCATCGCACAGGAAATTTTGGACGCCCAAAATGAGATTTCTCTGGGCCATTTGAAAGAGCTCAGTCGCGACCTATACGAAGAGTTAGTGCTCGCGGCACATCAAGAAGAGTTTGCAACAGACCACCGCCCGTCATCTCCGGTGGTGGAATTATCGACCGAACAGATCAAGGATATTGTCGCCCAAATGCCCGCAGAGGCCGAGCAAGTGGACGAACTTATTGCAGAAATCGTGGACGGACCGGTCCGTACAGCTCCTGCAAGCGACCCCATGGAGCATTACCGACAAACTATCGTTTTTGAGCCAAAAGAATCAGCATCCGAACCAACGCCGGAAGCAGAAGAGGTCCCACAAGAAGGCCCTTCAGTTCATGGACTCCACCGCAACAAGCAACCCAAAACACGCAACAACCAAACCGGCAGACTGATTATTGGTCTCAACGACCGGTTGGTTTTTGTGAAGCAATTATTTTTGGACGATGTAGAGGGATATAACCGTGTAGTGTCCCAGATCAACACATTTTCTTCCTATCAAGAAGCCCATGATTTCTTGACCCAACAAGTCATTCCTGAATACGCCAACTGGATAGACAAGGACGCTATAGCAGAACGGTTTTTGTCTCTCGTGGCACAACGATTCAACAACTAAATAAATGGGAACACTATACCTTGTCCCAACACCAATAGGCCACCTAAAAGACATGACTTTTAGGGCTGTTGAGGTCCTTAATCAGGTCGATCTTATTCTAGCGGAAGACACAAGAACCAGTGGCAAGTTGCTCAAGCACTACGCGATCAACACACCGATGCAAAGCCACCATATGCACAATGAACATAAAACATTAGAGCGCTTGATTGATCGTTTGGTGTCGGGCACTGACATTGCCGTGATCAGCGATGCCGGAACGCCTGCGATCAGCGACCCAGGTTTTCTGTTGACCAGAGCAGCGGTTGCGGCCTCGATTCGAGTTGAATGCTTACCTGGTGCCACAGCCTTTGTTCCTGCCTTAGTCAATAGTGGTTTGCCTAACGATCGGTTTGTTTTTGAAGGATTTTTGCCTATCAAAAAAGGCAGGCAAACAAGGCTTGAAGCCCTATCTACCGAGGAACGCACCATGATTTTTTATGAATCCCCCCATAAATTGATAAAAACCTTGGAACAATTTGTTTTGTTTTTTGGCGCAGACCGACAGATATCAGTATCGCGCGAGCTCACTAAGCTGCACGAAGAAACTTTGCGTGGAAGTGGCCAAGAGATTTTGGCACACTTTTCCAAGAATAACCCTAAAGGTGAGTTTGTCCTTGTAGTGGCCGGGTTTTCTGGCAAAAAAAATCAATAACTTTAGCGCAAAAGACCAATTCAAGATGACCAACATGCGATGGAAAAGAGCGACAGAACCTGACGAAAAAATAAGTCAGGAATTGGCAAAAGCCCTAAACGTGCCTCAATCTCTTGCTGATTTGTTGGTTCAGCGTGGCATTAACACTTTTAGTGCTGCAAAAACCTTTTTCAGGCCCGCACTGGAGGACCTTCACGACCCTTTTTTGATGGCCGATATGGCTCACGCGGTAAAGAGAATACAAACAGCTATAGCGCAGAATGAGGCCATCATGGTTTTTGGAGATTATGACGTGGACGGCACCACCTCTGTCGCCATGATGGCAGAATATTTATTGACCAGGACACCGCAGGTGACCACCTATATTCCCGATCGATACGATGAGGGGTATGGCGTTTCTTTGCAAGGGATTGATGATGCAGCGGCGCAAGACATTACCTTAATCATCGCCCTTGATTGTGGCGTCAAAGCAGTCGATCAAGTGGCATACGCTGCCGAGCGCGGGATTGATTTTATCATCTGCGACCACCACAGACCAGGGCAGGTTTTGCCTAAAGCGGCAGCAGTTTTAGACCCTAAGCGGGAGGACTGTCCTTATCCCTACAAAGAGTTATGCGGCTGTGGCGTTGGGTTTAAGTTGGTGCAAGCATTGCATGCTCAACAAGGCGGTAAGACGGAAGACCTCTTGCCCTATATGGATCTATTGGTCACGGCCATTGGTGCAGATATTGTGCCCATGACAGGCGAGAACCGCTGTATGGCTTATTGGGGTCTTAAACAGCTCAATGACGCACCGCGCGCTGGGCTCAGGGCTCTTTTGGCTTACAGCAAGCAAACAACTTGGCGCGTCCGTGATGTGGTGTTTGTTGCAGCGCCACGCATCAATGCGGCTGGGCGCATGAAACACGGCGCTTATGCTGTTGAATTATTGATGCAGGCCGACCCACAATTGGCAAGTGAAATGGCTCAGGGTATTGAGGCGTTTAATTTGGACAGAAGGTCTTTGGACCAAAAAATCACTCAAGAGGCATTAGCGCAAATCGAAGCCCGTTCTGCCCAACAAAATGCTGCAACTGTAGTTTATCAAGAGGATTGGCATAAAGGCGTGATTGGTATTGTGGCCTCACGACTGATCGAGACTTATTACAGGCCCACGGTCGTTTTCACAAAAAGCGGAGCCGTCTTAGCGGCTTCAGTCCGCTCAGTTAAGGGATTTGATGTATACGAGGCCCTGGAACACTGCCAAGAATATATGATCCAGTTTGGCGGACATAAATATGCTGCCGGACTCACAATAAGACCAGAAGATTATGGGGCTTTCAAAGCCCGCTTTGAAGAAGTGGTCCAAAAAACTTTACCGGCCGCATTACAGACGCCGGAGTTGACTATTGATGCCGATCTGAATTTGGCGCAGATATCTCCTAAATTGTTCCGCATTATTGAGCAATTTGCACCTTTTGGCCCAGGGAACAGAAGGCCTGTCTTTGCTTCAGAGCAGGTCACAGTGCTGCCACAAACAAAGCCCGTTGGGGCAGATAAATCCCATCTAAAGATGGTTGTTGCCCAAGGCGAGTGTCTCTCTATTTCCGGAATAGCTTTTGGATTTGGGCCTCAGGCGGCCGCGCTAAATACAGCCCAAAAATGCTCTTTGGCCTATAGTATTGACCAAAATGAGTGGCAAGGTCAAAGTTCTATCCAATTGATGGTTAAGGATATTAAACTTTAAAAGTTTTTAAAGACAAATCTCCGTGATCTAGCACACCATAAGTGAAGTGCGTGATCCAATCACCGAGATTGATATAAGTTGATTGGCCATTGAGGTCAATGGTCATTGGCAAGTGCCGATGACCAAACACAAAATAATCATAATGATCATCTTCGAGCTTGCGCAGGGCATATTGTGCCAGCCATTCATTTTCTTCGCCCAAAAACTCCTGATCTTCTTCACCAGAAATTAGTTTGTTTTTGACAGAGAGGTATTGTGCCAAACGCACGCCAATATCGGGATGCAGCCAACGAAAAAGCCATTGAAAAAAGGAATTTGTAAAAACTTTTTTCATGCGCTTGTACCCGTTGTCATGTGGCCCTTTTCCATCACCATGACCAATAAAAAGAGCGCAGTCGTTTATGACAAAAACCTGTGGGTTATGGAATACAGTGATGCCTAATTCAGTTTTGAGGTAGTCGCGCATCCACAAATCATGGTTGCCGACAAAGAAGTAAATCGGTATACCAGAGTCACTGATCTCGGCGAGTTTGCCCAAAACACGAACAAATCCTTTTGGCACGACCGTTTTGTATTCAAACCAAAAATCGAATAAATCTCCAAGCAAAAACAAGGCTCCGGCATCGGGTCTAATGGCGTCTAGCCAACGCACAAAGCGTTGCTCTCGAACAGCACTAGAAGCTGCGTCGGGCGCCCCTAAATGGTTGTCACTAGAGAAATAGACTTTTTTGTCTGGAGCAATTGTGATATGGTGTTTGGTGACAGACAAGTGGGCTTAAAGATTTTGATCAGCATACCATTCGGCATAGCTCGACTCAGTTTCCTGAAGTTTGAGACAAAAGAGTTTGATGTCTTGGGGCAATTGCTTGGCGATTTTGTCTGCGAAATCAATGACCATCATTTCGCTTGTTGGTTGATAATCCACCAGAAGAACTTTGTGGCCTCTAGAGGCCAGCTCATGTGCCAGCTCTACGTGCGGTGTGTTTTTGTTGAATACGGTAGCGTGATCAAAAACATCGACAATTTCATCTTTGACGATCCGTTTGAGATCAGTAAAATCGATGACCATTCCATATTTCACATGGTTTTTGTCGGCAATTGGGGAGCCAATAACAGTCACAGAAAGCTTATAACTGTGGCCATGTACATTGCGGCATTTGCCATCGTACCCATAAAGGGCGTGACCTGTTTCGAAGGTGAACATCTTGGTGATGCGGATCTGACTCATGCGGTAAAGATACAGTATTTTGCTTTTAAACGAGGGGTTCAAACTGCAGGTGAGGCATCGCTAATTCTGTGGGGCAGGATTTTTTATGGCCAAAGGGTAATAGGACTTTTTGAATTTCAAAACCAAGACAGCAGCCCTAAAAACGAGCCACGATAATAAAGCCCACCAGATGCCATTTAATCCGCCATCGACATAATGCGACCACAAGAGCACCGGGGCAAAACCGAAAAGCGCCGCACCAATTAGGCTGTTGCGCAAAAAGGCCATCTCGCCTAAGCCCTTAAATATGGCGTCCATGGTAAAGGCAATGGCATTGAAGGGTTGTATCAAGACAATGAGGAAAAACATGCTGTAATACAAGGGTAAAACAGCAGGATCTCGAACAAATAATTGACCAATTTGCTGGTAAAGCAGACCGCCCAAAATCATCAGTCCGACGGCCACCACAAGGTTATATTGATTGACTTTTTTGGTGAGTTGCCAAAGCGCAGTGTATTGTTTGGCTCCTAAGAGTTTGCCCCCAATGAGATTTCCTGCGGCGCCATATCCGTCGATAAAAAAGGCCGAAAAAAGCCAAATATTGATGGCAATAGTATGGGCTGCCATGGCCTCGGGACTGATGCCATTAGCTTCTCGAACAGCCATAATCAAGACTGCGTTTAGCGCGATAGATCTGAAAAATAAATGAACACTCATGGTGATCAACCTGCTTATTTCGACATGTATTGGCCCCCAAAAAGCCAAGCTTATCTGAGATTTTCTGAGGTAAATGACCAGGACAAAAACAGCCATGAATGCCTGCGCAATAAGACTTGCCCATGCGGCACCATCCACACCCAAGGCGGGAATGAGGCTGCCATAGCCATAAACCAACAGAAAGTCTAGTCCTACGTTTAATAATGCGCCACACCCAGCAACAATCATGGGGTATAAGGTATTTTGGAGGCCTCTAAAAACACCGAACAGTGCAAACGTAAAGAGGGTTAAGGGGAAGCCCCATACACGAATTTTGTAGTAGGACATGCTGAAATCTAACACAAGGCCATCTGCGTTGAGCAGTATGAAAATTTCTTTGATGAACAAGGAAGTGATGACCAAAATCAATACACCCAGTCCGACATTAAAAACAATTGCTTGCCCGGGAAATCGATTCAGGTCCTCTACCTTGCCCGCGCCGAGGTTTTGGGCAACTATGGTAGAAATAGCACTTCGTGTTTGTGCCAAAACCCATATGAGCATCGATAGAAATAACCCCACAACACCGACAGCGGCAAGTGCTTCGGTACCATTGATAGGAATGTTGCCCACAACAGCAGCGTCGGTTGCCGATAGTATGGGCTCAGTGATGCCTGAGATGATCGCTGGCAAGGCCAGTGACTGAATATTTTTGAAGGAGACCTCTTTCACTTAAGCAAAGGTAGGAGAAGGGATTCACAATCCGGATAATGAATTGGGAATATGTATCTTTAGACCACTCGAATAGAAAGATTTTGAAGAGATGTTTGTTTATTGGCATAGTGTTGCTCTGGATCGGTTTTGGCGGATTTGCTTTCGGGCAAGACTGCCCAAATTTGACTAGTCCTCTCGATGGGGAGACGAATATTCCAGTAGAGACTTCCATAAGCTGGGAGCCAGTAGTGGGCGTCACGGGTTACATCATCTCACTTGGAACAACTCCAGGGGGTATTGACCTGATCAACCAACAGCAAGTAGGCAACGACACCTCGTTTATGCCTCCCAATGGACTGCCCGAATTGACTACGGTTTATGTTACCCTTACTTTGTTTTTCTTTGACCAAGAGAATATTGTTTGCCCAAGCCAATCATTCACTACGGAACTCATTACTGAAGCACCTGGCTGCAGTACATTGGCATTACCGAATGATGGCGCAACTGGGGTCAATGTAGCGACTAATTTGAGCTGGAATTACGCTCCTAAGGCCACTGGATATCGCTTGTCTTTGGGAACAGTTGCTGGTGGGGTGGATCTTTTGGACCGTTTGGACATCGGACAGGCCTTGTCTTATAACCCGCCATCGGACCTGCCTTTTGACAGTGCAATCTATGTGCAGATTGATCCTTACAATGCTGTAGGCGAAGCACTCGATTGCGCAACTTACGCTTTCGAAACGGCCTCTCAAGGCGCCCCTCCCGATTGCACTTTCTTGATCACACCGCCCGATGGCGCCATCAACGTGGGCTTATCTCCCTTCTTAGAATGGATGCCAGTGCCCAATGCGCAAGGCTATATCCTCTCGATTGGCAGTACCCCATTTAATTCTGATATTTTGGATCAGGGTGTTTTTACCAGTACCTCAACTTTTGTTTTGAATTTTGAGTCGAATAATACTTATTACGTGACCATTACACCTTTCAATGAGGCGGGGCAAGCCTTGGATTGTAGTCAAGAATCATTTTCAACCATATTGGGATGTGGTCCATTTTATGATGCAGAGTCAGGATTGTTGACCTCTTATTACCCTGATCTTGAGTTTCCGTCACAAATAGGGCTGTGCAATAACGAAGTGCCCAAAACGATCCGTGCACCGGATGGCGCTGAAGGTTATCGGTGGTATAGGCTTCAAGGGTCTGACGAACTTTTTTTGGCTGAGGCACAAGACCTCATACTTTACGAAACAGGGACCTATCGCTTTGAGGCGTTCAATACAGTTTCTGACTTGGGTCAAACTATAGAATGTGTTTATAGCCAAGAGTTTGAGGTGTCTTTTTCGGGAATTGGTCAAGTCGACGAGGTCATCATCACGCGTGTTGGCCTGAATTTTAACCTAGAAGTTGTGGTTTCTGGATTTGGCGATTATGTGTTTAGTTTAGATGGAGAAAACTACCAGCCTTCGGCCTTTTTTACTGGTCTTTCTGATGGATTGTATACCCTTTATATCGACGACCTGAACGGATGCGGCACCGCCCAATATCCCTTGAGAATTACTTTTCCACAAAAAGGGTTTCCGCCCTATTTTTCGCCAAACGACGATGGCATTAATGATTTTTGGCGTTATGAAAAACCCCTGATCAACCCGCTACTTGTGGTGCAAACGGTGATTTTTGATCGGTACGGAAAAATTTTAATGCTTTTTGGACCCGAAGATACTGGGTGGGACGGCACCTATCAGGGCAGACCTATGCCTTCGGATGGTTATTGGTATCGTGCGACCACCAAGGATGGTGATTTCGTGACCGGCTACTTTTCTTTAGTGCGCTGATTCAGGACCAGTTCTAATGTGACAAACGGATGTTCACTTTGTTTTGGAAAAAATATCTCACCCGTAATGCGGTAACTACGCGCTTTATAGAACTTCAGGTTGCGCTTGTTGACGCTAAAGGTATCTAGTCGGACAGAAGCACATCCGGCCTTTTGAGCATGATCTTCAGCGAAATCCATTAATTGCCGCGCGATGCCTTGACCTTGATGTTCGGGATGTACGGCCAAACGATGCACATAAAGATGCTGCGTTGTGTTGGTCAACCACTCGATAGAACGATATTCCTGATCCATTTCGGTGCATAAAGCAACACAACCCACCACACGAGTTGCGACACAATAAACAAATAACACCCTGTTGTCAAAGTCTGAGGCAAAAGCCTCTTGATTAGGATAGTGCTCGTTCCATTGATCAATACCACGATTCAACAGGTCAGCAGCACAAGCTTTTGTGAGGGACAAAAGGACATCGAGGTCACTGGTCTGAGCGGGACGGATCATCTTTCAAAAATACAAAAGCCTGCGGACGAAAGCGGACTGGCGCATAAAAAACATGACCGAACGAATGTTAGAATCACAAAGCTCAATACTCAGTATTTTTTATTATTTTCGCTGTCACTTTCGGGGATGTAGCTCAGTTGGCTAGAGCGCTTGACTGGCAGTCAAGAGG
>JAQWJJ010000016.1 GCA_029248405.1 Flavobacteriaceae bacterium
AATGGATTCATTACAGGAACCATTTCTTCCCCATCAGGTGTGAGTTCTGTGACGTTCTATACAGCTCCAGACCAAGCCTCTGACGAGACTGATTTGGTACACGTAGATTACTACCAAAACCAATGTTTGCCAAGTACGACTGCTACGATTCCAGTAATTGCAGACCAGACTTACTATTGTTTTGTTGTGAACACAGGTGGTGCTACTGATATCGTTTTTGATAACTGTCAGTTAGGTACAGCGAGCAACGAGATTGAAGGATTTGTGTATTCTCCAAACCCAACAAGCGAGCGCGTGAACCTTGCTTCTGTTCAGAACATCGAAACTGTTGTTCTTTACAACATCCTAGGACAAAAACTCATCAGCCTTAATGTTGATGCGACCACAACTCAATTAGATGTTGCCCACTTGGCTGCAGGTGCTTACTTAATGGAAGTCACTGTAGATGGTCAAAAAGGAACTTACAAATTGATCAAACAATAATTATTCACAAAAAAAGAAATGAAAAAGCAAATTTTAATGATTATTGCGGTATTTGGGATGACTCTATCAGGAGTCTCCCAAAACACCGTAACTGTAGATGTTAACGCACAATGGGTTGGCTATGCGAATATTTTTGACCCTGCAACAGGCGGGTATGTTTTTGGTGAGCCTTGGGGCTTGTCAGACATCAAATCTGTCGTAGATGTGTCAGGAATGTCAGTGACGCTTCAGCCAAACTTCAACACTTATGGTGATGGAACGGATCCATTCTGGGTTGATCAAGGGACTGGTGAAGGCGCAAAAATTTTCGAAGGTAATTCATACATCGAAGATTCAAGTTTAGCAGGATCAGAATTGACTTTTACAGGATTTGTAGACAGTAATACGTTGGATGCCGCGTACACCAGTTTAGCGTTCATCAAAGTTTTCAACGTTGATTTCTCTGTACTCAAGATTGAGACTGTAGAATTAGTAGCGGGACAGCCTTTCGAGGTCAACTACACAAATGTTGAGGCTCCTGACACCACTGTACAATATGGTTTTCAGGTTACTGGACTAAACGCAAACCCTGCGGACGAAGCGGCACTTGGTAGTGTTGTTGTCATGCCAGCGAGCTTGAATGTTGGTTCATTTGACGCTGTATCGTTGAGTGTGTCTCCAAACCCTTCTGATGTTGCATGGACCATCCGTGGTGCTAACAGCGATATCGTCTCGGTTAATTTAGTGGATGTATTAGGCAAAACTGTCGCCTCATACCAAGCTCAAGGCGCTTCTGTTTCGATCAACAATCAAGGTTTGAGCAAAGGTGTTTATTTTGCACAAGTTCAAACATCTATTGGTTCAAAAACTATCAAGTTGCTTAAGAAATAATCTTTTTTTCAATAGTTTAAGGTTAAAGGGAGTCTCATTTTTGAGGCTCCCTTTTTTATTTAACACTCAGCTCCGCCAATTGGGCACCGACACTACTGCCGATGGCAACGCCCATGCCTCCAAGTCGCACACCACAAAACACACGGTCCGACAAGGCTTTAATGATGGGCCTCTTTTGAGACCCAACCCCCATAACACCTGCCCATCGGGCAGCAATCTTTACTTCCGTAACTCCTGGAAGCACAATATCGCGCACCATCCGGTCCAAAGCACTTTGTATGTTGTCTGTGGTCTCCATGCTTGTTGTGGTTTCTCCATCAAAATCTAGATGTCTGCCTCCTCCAATAAGCAACCGCTGGTCAATATTTCTAAAGTAATAATACCCCTCTTCCATATGAAAGGTTCCTTTGACCTGAAGTTGTGGGATGGGTTCGGTAATCATAACCTGCGCCCGTGCGGGCGTCACAAGGCCTGCAGCAATACCATTGGTGAAACCATTGGTCGCGAGCAATAATTTCTCAGTTGACAGATCACCTAACGCCTTGCAGTGGACAATACAGGAGTTCGGCCCTTCGTGATAGCCTAAAACCTCAACACCAGGAATGATCCATATATCCTCCTGAGCGCATCGTTGCAACAAATGACGCATCATTTTGCCCACATTCAATTGTCCCTCCTTCACGTTCACCAAACCAGTACCTAAAACCTGTCCAAAGCCAAATCTGTTCTTGACTTCTTGAAATATTACGGACTGACTCGATAGGGCCTCTTGTGCAATGCCATTAACAAAATCTAACTTGGCCATACATGACGCTGCCAGTTGCTCTTGATCAGTTGTAAAAAACTCGAATCCACCATGGACTTTAAAATCCATTGCCTGCGGAGGAACAAGGGACTTTAAAACCTCTAATCCCGCTGAGCGGCTGCGGATCAAATCAATAAGCTCTTGTTCGGTATGGTGCTGGGCATCCGATAATATTTCAGAAACACTCCCAAAACAAGCAAATCCAGCATTTTTCATGCTTGCCCCAATGGGCATCACGCCTTTTTCCAAAACCACAACGCGCTTAGAAGGGTCCATTTTCTTTAGCCTTAAAGCACAGCTTAGGCCAGTGATCCCCGCTCCAATAATAGTATAATCGATTCCCTTAAGTTGGTTTTGCTCCCAATATGAATTTAGTTTGCCCATAATTCCTATAAAAAAACCTCTTCTGGCCCATAAGCGCGGAAGAGGTTAGTCAATATGTTTTCTATATCTTGTTGCTTAACGATCATCCATTTTCCAGTCATTCATGAATGCAGTTGTATAATTACCCGCAACATAATCTGGGTGGTCCATCAATTGCCTATGAAATGGTATTGTGGTTTTGATGCCTTCGATCACGAACTCATCCAAAGCCCTTTTCATCTTATTGATCGCTTCCTCACGCGTCTGGGCTGTTGTAATGAGTTTTGCAATCATTGAGTCATAATTTGGAGGTATGGCATATCCTGCATAAACATGTGTGTCTAAGCGCACGCCATGGCCTCCAGGGGCGTGTAAGGTCGTAATGCGTCCCGGTGATGGCCTAAATCCATTATACGGGTCCTCAGCGTTGATCCTGCACTCAATAGAGTGTAATTGCGGTAAATAATTTTTGCCCGAAATCATGATCCCGGCCGCAACCATAATTTGCTCGCGGATCAGATCGTGGTCCACCACTTGTTCTGTAATGGGATGTTCGACCTGAATACGGGTATTCATTTCCATGAAATAAAAATTCCGGTGCTTGTCGACCAAAAACTCGATGGTTCCTGCGCCTTCATAATTGATATACTCAGCCGCTTTTATCGCTGCTTGACCCATGGCCTCTCTCAGCTCATCCGTCATGAATGGGCTTGGTGTTTCTTCTGTTAATTTTTGGTGTCGTCTCTGAATGGAACAATCTCGTTCACTCAAATGACAGGCTTTACCGCTGCTGTCTCCCAAAATTTGTATCTCGATATGGCGGGGCTCTTCAATGAGCTTCTCCATATACATGTCGTCGTTACCAAACGCCGCTTTACTCTCTTGACGCGCAGATTCCCATGCCTCTTGTAAGTCTTCTTTCTTCCAAACCGCACGCATGCCCTTTCCTCCACCACCGGCGCTGGCTTTCAACATGACCGGATAACCTGTTTCGAGGGCTACTTTCTTGCATTGTTCTAAACTCTCAATCACCCCTTCGCTTCCAGGAACACAAGGCACGCCTGCTTCTCTCATGGTGGCCTTAGCGGACGCTTTATCTCCCATTCGATCAATCATATCAGCACTTGCCCCAATAAACTTGATGCCGTGTTCTTCGCAAATCTTTGAAAATTTGGCGTTTTCCGACAAAAACCCGTAACCAGGATGAATCGCATCAGCATTGGTGATTTCTGCTGCGGCAATAATATTAGCAATTTTGAGATAGCTTTCGCTACTGGCTGGCGGCCCAATACAAACAGCCTCGTCGGCGAATTTGACGTGCAAACTTTCCGCATCAGCGGTAGAGTAAACCGCAACGGTCTTGATTCCCATTTCGCGACACGTCCGGATCACGCGTAAGGCAATTTCTCCTCTGTTAGCGACAAGAATTTTCTTAAACATAGACGGTTGCTTTGGAGCAGGTGCTTTTTTTGAAGGCATCTTTAATGTTTTAAATCGTTACGATGGGTCTACCAAAAATAGAGGCTGGTCAAATTCAACTGGAGATGAGTCGTCGACTAATATCTTGACTATTTTTCCAGATAATTCACTTTCGATCTCATTAAATAGTTTCATGGCTTCAATCACGCACAAGACATCTCCTTCTTTAACCTCTGTGCCCACCTCGACAAAATTGGACTTGTCTGGAGATGGTTTACGGTAAAATGTTCCGATGATTGGTGATTTGACTGTGATGTAATTGTGCTCTGGCTCTGGAGCAGACGCTGGAGCAGACGTTGGCGCTGCTGATGCAGCAACTGGTGCTTCTGGTGCAGCCATCACCACTGGAGCCTGAGGAGCTACCGCGGTCATGGGTTGTAAAAATGTGGTTTCAGACTTCTCACCATCAGACCCTGTCTTGATTGTGATTTTGATGTCTTCCATCTCGAGTTTTACCTCGCTTGCCCCTGATTTAGCGACAAATTTGATCAAATTTTGAATCTCTTTAATGTCCATATTACTTTATTTAAATACTCTATTAATTTCCGTTATAAGCCCACTTTAGGTATATCGACCCCCAAGTAAATCCACCGCCAAAGGCAGCAAAGACAAGCGTATCTCCTTTTTTAAGCTTTCCCTCATAATCTTTGAGGCATAAAGGTAGGGTTGCTGAAGTGGTATTGCCATAGCGATGAATGTTCATCATCACTTTGTCGTCAGGCACCCCCATGCGCCCTGAGGCCGCATCAATAATTCGTTTATTAGCTTGGTGTGGCACTAGCCATTGTACATCGTCACTTGTAAGGTTGTTGCGCTCCATGATTTTGCCACAGGCATCTGCCATATTGGTCACGGCAAATTTAAATACCGACTTCCCGTCTTGAAAGAGAAAGTGTTCTTTGTTTTTGACTGTTTCTTGTGATGGTGGGCGCATCGAGCCTCCTGCATCCATCTTAAGAAAATCACGTCCTACGCCATCAGAGCGGAGGTATTCATCCAAAACACCAAGGCCCTCGTTATTGGGTTCAAAAAGAGCCGCGCCAGCACCATCGCCAAAGATAATGCATGTTGTGCGGTCCGTATAATCCACGATTGATGACATTTTATCGGCGCCAATTAGTAACACTTTTTTATACCGGCCTGATTGGATATAGCTCGCGGCAGTAGACATGCCATAAAGAAAACTAGAACAGGCGGCTGTAAGATCGTAAGAAAAGGCATTGGTGGCCCCAATAGCACTTGCCACATAACAGCCTGTTGGTGCCACCAACATATCCGGTGTTGCTGTAGCCATGATCAGAAGATCAATTTCTTTTGGGTCTATATTAGCCTTTTTGATCAAGTCCTCTGCAGCCTTTATGGCCATGTAGGAAGTGCCTTGCCCTGGTTCCTTCAGAATCCGACGTTCTTTGATCCCTGTTCGCGCCACGATCCATTCGTCATTAGTGTCGACCATTGTAGACAAAATCTCATTGGTCAAAACAAAATCTGGCACATAACCGCCAACGGCTGTAATGGCAGCTGTAATTTTTGTCATCATACTCCGAGTTCTAATAGCTCAAAAACGGCCAAAATCTACAATTTTGGGGTGAAAATTACTAAATTCTGAACAAAAACCGCTCTAAATGCCTTGTTATTATTCATTTTTGGACAAACAAAAAACCCTCACTTCCGCAATTGTTAGTGAGAGTTTGTTCAGGTCATTAACCAATTATATTTAGGCTTCAGCAGTTTCTAAAGCATCAATAACAATTTGGCCTTTGTAGTAAAGTTTTCCTTCGTGCCAGTGCGCTCTGTGGTACAAGTGCGCTTCGCCCGTTGTTGGATCTGTTGCAATTTGAGGAATCGTAGCCTTATAATGCGTACGTCGCTTATCTCTTCTGGTTTTTGAGATTTTTCTTTTAGGATGTGCCATGGCTCTATATTATTTGTCCGTTAATAGTTTTTTTAAATTATCCCACCTAGGATCTGCTTCTGGTGCTTCAAGGTCTTGATCCGCTGTGAGGCTTAGTTCTTCTAATTTATTGAGTACATCACTATCGAGTGTTCCGTCCACAATGCCAGGATGAATTCTCTTGGCAGGCAACGATAATACAATCGATTCATAAACAAACTGTTGTATGTTGACTTGATAACTCCCGTGGGGCAGTATCAATAAATCGTCTTGTTCATCGTCATAATGCTCTCCAAACTTCACCACAAAATGATATTGGCCGCTTACAGGCAAATCAAATGGCTCATTTGTGCGATCGCATGAGACGTTTACCGTTCCTTTGAATGTCACTGTAAATTCAAGCAATGTTGTTTTCTTTTCTAAAACCGCATCTACATGAATAGCAGAGTGATGGAAATCTGTGTACTCAAAATGTGTAAAGAACTTTTGATCGATGTCAAAATCGTAGTGGTGAGTGCCCAACTTCAATCCCACAAAAGGAATGGTAAAGTCTTTCAGATCCTTCATTTTCACTACTCTATTTTAACACTCGCCCCTAAAAAAGGCGGTTGCAAAGATAATAAATAATTTTATTTGGTCTCTTGAATTAGAAATTCTTTTTGGATGAAGGTTTTCGTTTTGAGACCTTTAAAGGGTTTTGGGCATGCAGCGCAAATGATGTACGTTTTTTATAGATGCTGATCGCTGCAAAAACAGCTTCTTTAAACGACGTTGCATCTGCTTTGTTTTGCCCTGCAATTGCAAAAGCCGTCCCATGATCTGGCGAGGTGCGTACATGACTCAATCCTGCAGTGAAGTTTACTCCAGCACCAAAAGACAGTGTTTTGAAAGGAATAAGTCCTTGATCGTGATACGCTGCAAGTACTGCGTCGAATTCTTTATATTGTCCTGAGCCAAAAAATCCATCTGCGGCATATGGCCCGAACGCCCATAGGCCATTTTCGCGCAGTCGCTCAAGGGTTGGGCCCACGACAACCTGGTCCTCGTTGCCGATAAGGCCCTGATCTCCAGAGTGGGGGTTGATGCCAAGCACGGCTATTTTTGGTTTTACAATACCAAAATCTTGAATCAGCGACTGCTCCATTAGGTTGAGTTTGGATTCAATAAGTGCCGCGGTGATTTGATTTGGCGCGTCTTTTACAGGCACATGATCCGTCAAAAGACCAACCCTTAGTGATTCTGAAATCATGAACATCAGGCTTTTGCCGCCTAGCTCTTTGGCCAGGTAGTCTGTATGCCCTGGAAAACTAAACTCTTCCGATTGACTATTTTTCTTTTCAATAGGCGCCGTAACTAAAGCGTTAATTTGGCCGTCCTTAAGGGCCTTTGTTGCCGACTTGAGAGAGGCGATAGCCAGACGGCCTGCCTCTTTATTTGTTGTGCCAAACTGAACCACAAAGGGCTCCTTCCAACAATTGAATACGTTGACTTTGTTTGGAACCACCGCATCAAGGCGATCAATGCTGTTGAGGATTAAGGTCGTTTCAAAGTGCTTTGTATACCAAGACAAGAGTTTGCTCGAAGCAAAAATAATTGGCGTACAAAACTCTAGCATGCGAGGGTCTTCAAAAGCCTTTAATACAACTTCTGGACCTATGCCATTGAGATCTCCAATTGAGATGCCAAGAATAATTGTTTCATTTTTACCCATATGACGAATGGCCTTGTTATTTTTGCAAAGGTAAATAATTGTAGAGATGTTCACAGGTATAATAGAATCTATTGGAGAAATTGTTGGTGTTGCGCAAGAAGGGTCAAATGTCCACCTTACGCTACGTTGTGCGTTTACGCATGAACTAAAAATAGACCAGAGCTTAGCGCATGATGGCGTATGTTTAACGGTTGTTGCTATTAATGGTGACTGCTATACGGTAACCGCTATTGATGAAACCATCAAAAAATCAACATTGGGGTCTTGGGCGCCAGGAAGTATCGTAAATCTTGAGCGTGCAATGCCCATGGGCGCGAGGCTTGACGGCCATTTGGTTCAGGGTCATGTCGATCAGGTGGGGCTTTGCACCTCTGTTTCTGAAGAAGAAGGAAGTTGGCGTTATCATTTTAGTTTTGACGCCACAAAGGGCAATATTACTGTGGAAAAGGGCTCTATAACGGTTAATGGAGTAAGTCTTACTGTGGTCGATAGTGATCAGGGTGGGTTCAGTGTGGCTATAATACCTTACACACACGAGCACACGAATTTTCACCGCTTAATTACGGGCCAAGGAGTTAATTTAGAGTTTGATGTTATTGGTAAATATGTCGCTAAACTTACTCAGGCTTACCGCTAAGTGATCTATACTTCAAAAGGGCGTACACCCCTATGACAATACCCGCAAGGATGAGTATGTATATGTTTGCGTCAATGGGCAGGGTTCCATCTGGCGGCGGCGGCGGCGGAAATTGGGCAAATGCAAGAACGGGGGTGAAAAATAACACCAGGCATACTAATTTTGACAAAACTTGGGGTTGCTTCATATCTAGCAAATATAGTTTATTTTTCGATGGAGCAAATAGCCTTTATTTTTTAGCGGGCGCTCCATGCCCGAACAAAAAAATATATCTTTAATGTTATGAAAAATTTCCTTTATTTATTGATCCTGGTTCCGGCCCTTTCACTGGGACAATCATCTAAATCGACTGCTAATGGCTTTGTCCAAAATCAATTTCCTTCCGGGGCGGTCCAATCTGAGGGCCTTATAATGGATGGCCAAAAAGAAGGTTTATGGATTTACTTCTTTCCTGACGGGGCGGTGCGCAGTGAAAAAACCTACACAAAGGGCTTATTAAATGGTCCAGAGATATGGTTTCATCCTAATGGCCAGGTCGGATGGCAAGAATATTATGTCCATGGGGCAGCACATGGCGTGTTTTCCTATTTCGATAGCTCTGGTAATTTGACCCTCAAAAAGCATTATATTGATGGTGTTGAGCAGCCACGATACAAGGGCTTGTTGCTTTCTTCGAACTAATTCTTCCTCCATCAAAACCAACCCGTCAAGATGTGTTGTTGTTGAAAAAAACTCTAATTTATATCACATTTAATCTACTCCTGTTTTTAAAAATCTTTCCCTTTGTATATTTTTAAAGCCCTTGGCCTGATGTGTTAAGACAAAAAAAGCCCCACATCACTGTGAGGCTTTAATTTTAGTAGTGGTCCCACCTGGGCTCGAACCAGGGACCACCTGATTATGAGTCAGGTGCTCTAACCAACTGAGCTATAGGACCAAAATTGGCTGCAAATATAAGCAGTTATTTCGTAGCGCAAAACAATTCATATGTCCTTTCGCTCTTGGCACAATTCTACCAACACCCCGCCACAGGACTTCGGGTGTAAAAATACAACCATCTTATTGTCTGCCCCTGCTTTAGGGGTTTCATTAATGACCTGAAATCCAAGTTTTTTGAGGCGTTGGACTTCTTGATTTATATCCTCAACCGCAAAAGCAATGTGGTGCACGCCCTCTCCTTTTTTGGCCACAAATTTAGCGATAGCGCCTTCGGGTTTTGAGGCTTCGAGCAGTTCGATTTTTTGATCACCCATTTTAAAAAAGGCTGTACGCACATGCTCTGAGGCGACTAATTCTGTTTTATAACAAGGTGTGCCCAAAAGCGCTTCGTAAAGCGGTGTCGCTTGTGCCAAATCCGCGACAGCAATCCCAATATGCTCTATTTTTATCATGACAATATCACTTATCTCCTCAAAAGTAATAAAAACCCGCGCTTAAGTCGTATTTATGCTACTTTTGTACTATGGAAGAAAGTCAAAGGCAAAAAAAAATAGGCAGTGTCTTGCGCAAAGACCTTGCAGAAATCATCAACAAACTATTACGTGATGGTGGCACAAAAGGCATTATTGTTTCGGTTTCTAAAGTCAGTGTTACTGTAGATTTAACCGTTGCAAAAGTTTATGCTAGTGTATTTCCACCAGACAAAGCTGATGCCGTTGTAGAGGAACTCAACACGATCAAGCCGATCATCAAGCACCAAATAGCGCTTTTGACAAAAAATCAATTGCGCAAAATGCCCAGTTTGACCTTTTTTAACGACGACTCGTTAGAGTATATTGACCGCATTGAAAAAGCGGTCAAAGGAGAGGTTAACCCCATAAAAGACCCTTCTTTACTAGAACGCAGAAAGAAAAAGTAACAGTGAGATTTATTGTTTTTATTGCCAAACGATATTTGCTGGCCCACCACAGCAAACATGCGGTTGGTTTAATCTCAAAAATTGCCATTAGTGCTGTTGCGGTGGCATCACTTGCGCTTTTCGTGGTTTTATCTGGTTTTTCTGGACTTAAAACATATGCCTTAGCCTTCACTAACGATTTTGACAGTGATTTATTAGTGCGTCCCGTCGAAGGCAAGCGTCTTGAGTTTGGCCCGGAACAAAAAAACACTGTCGCAATAATCCCTAACGTTGCTCAAGTCAGCACCATTATTGAGGACCGTGTTTTTATGCAATACAAAGACAAAAGTCGTGTGGCAATGCTGCGCGGTGTCGATAGTTTATTTGCTGAGGTCACCCCTTTAGACAGCTTACTTTATGCCGGCTCTTGGTTGCGGCCCAAAAGCGATGAATTGGTCATTGGTTATGAGATCGCCTCGGATCTTGCCTTGCCTCCGAGGGATTACGCCAATTTGGTAACACTTTATGCGCCGAGACCAGGTAAAAACATCAGTGCGATGATCAATCCCTCAAGCGCGTTCAATAAAGAACTTGCAGTGGTTTCTGGCATCTACGAAATCAATGATCAGGTCAATGATCGGTTTTTGTTTTCCGACCAAGTTACTGCCCGAGCACTGCTGCAGATGGCCCCCCGTCAAATATCTGCCTTAGCCATAAAAGTAGCCCCAAACGCTGATCTAGATCAGATAAAGGCAGAATTAAATATTGCCTTTGGGCAGCCTATTTCCGTCAAAACACGCATGGAGCAAAATGACGCCCTTTATAAAATGCTTAATTCCGAAAACCTTTTTACTTACCTTTTTATCAGCCTTATTGCCGCAATTGCTATTTTCAACTTAACAGGAACGCTCATTATGCTGGTTTTAGAAAAGCGACAAAATCTAAAGACGCTTTATATGTTGGGGAGTCCTTTGAAGAGTTTACGCCAAACATTTTTTGTGACAGGGCTTTTGATGACCGGCCTAGGATTGGTCATTGGTCTTGGTCTGGGAATTGTTATTGTCTGGGGGCAAGCCACTTTTGGCTGGGTACCGATTACCCCAACATTGGCTTATCCCGTCGTCTTGTCTTTGACCAATCTGTTGATTGTTTTGGCCACGGTGACCAGCCTTGGCGCTCTAGCTTCATTCCTCGGCTCTCGGCGCATTACCGAGGGCTTATTGCAATAATTAAGAATAAATGCCTGAGGCAAAAGCCTGTTCGATTTCATCCATAACCGCAAAAACATCTGCAGAATCATCGCTAGTGACTAAGCGAGTCCGAAAAGGTTTAAAATCTGGTATCCCCTTAAAATAATTAGTGTAATGGCGTCGCGTCTCAAAAACACCAAGGCGTTCTCCTTTCCAGTCAATCGACATCTGCAAATGACGTCGGGCGACTTCTAGTCGCTCCTGCAGACTTGGCGGGGTGCAATGTGTGCCTGTTTCAAAAAAATGCTTGACTTCTCTAAAAAACCACGGATAACCAATGCTCGCACGGCCAATCATAGCGCCATCTAGTCCGAATTCATTTTTCATGATCATCGCCTTTTCTGGACTATCGACATCGCCATTGCCAAATACAGGGATTTTCATGCGTTGGTTGTTTTTGACCTCAGCAATAGGGTGCCAATCGGCACTACCCTTGTACATTTGAGCCCTTGTGCGCCCATGAATGGCAATCGCCTGACAGCCCACGTCTTGAAGACGCTCTGCAACCTCTACTATTTTAATAGAATCGTGATCCCAGCCCAAGCGGGTTTTGACTGTAATGGGTAGTTTAGAGTGCTTGACCATTGCTCCGGTCAGCGCCACCATAAGGTCGATATCCTTTAGGATTCCTGCTCCCGCACCCTTTGAAACCACTTTTTTCACTGGGCAACCAAAATTAATGTCTATAAAATCTGGTCCGCTGGCCTCAACAATTTCAACACTTCTGAGCATAGACTCCATCACGGCGCCAAAAATCTGAATGCCTACTGGGCGTTCCTTCTCGTAAATATCGAGCTTCATAACGCTTTTTGCCGCGTCGCGAATAAGGCCCTCGCTAGAGATGAATTCAGTGTAGACCACATCTGCACCTTGCTCTTTGCATAAAGCACGAAACGGGGGGTCACTAACATCCTCCATGGGCGCTAATAACAGCGGGAATTCACCAAGTTCTATAGAACCGATTTTTGCCATGGGCCAAAAATAAGGAATAATCTGATAAGCCGGTGCTTTAGTTCAAGCGGTCGCGTTCTTGGGTATTCTGTATGGACTTGCGTCGGAATGACGGGTGGCTGCCAAAGCCATATTTAAATGACACCCATGCCATACGAGACTCTGGGCGAGGCATGTAGCGGTTGTCTTGATTTAAATACCGAGAGGTGACCGCAACGTTTTTGGTGTTAAAAAGGTCGTCCACACCAAAAGTCAGTGCGGCAATTTTTGGTATTATGGTGTGTTGGTATGAGGTGGAAAACTCAAACAAATTATTATAATCGAGTGATCCTGAAACCAAATTAGAAATATATGAGGTGGTCAATTCTATCAAGTGTTTTTGATCCTGCCCCCAAGTCCATTGATTATAACTCTGAAAAAACACACCTGGTGTGGCATTGACCACAAGCTCATCGCCGCTCTCTTGAGCAATAAACTCATTAGAAATATAGTAGGCTGAGGTCATTAAGCTTGTGAACCAAGAAGGACTCAATTCTTTAGCATAAGACATGTCCAGACTCAGTTGCTTGTAATCTTCTATATTGACATCCGTTTGGCGCAATAAGAAATTTGTGTTGTCTTGAAAAGAAATAACCTCCAGGGCTTGATTTATTTGCTGGTAATACGCCTCAAAAAACCACTCGTCATTAAGGCTGTAGCTTAACGTCACTTTGTCTTCAATTGCCGGAACTAAGTTTGGGTTTCCTTGGTTAAAGTTATTTTCATTCAGGTAATATCGGAAAGGGTTCAGGCTTTGATAGCGTGGTCGCTGTATTTTTTTGGCATAAGATAAGCCTATAGTATTGTTTGGTGTGGTTTGCTTGGTTAACGAAATATTTGGGAACCAATAGCCATAGGTGCGGTTTTGATTGTTTTGGGCGTCTGTAGCAAAACTATTGACCTCAGTGTTTTCGTAGCGCAACCCGAGGTCAAGAGCCCATATGTCCCACGAAGCTTCGTAAAGGGCATATCCCGCATAAATGGTTTCCTCATAATCAAAATTTGCCGCAACACTTTCGGTGGCGGTGCTGTTTTGCGCTGCATCAATGAGCCAATTGGTGTTGGTGTTAATGTTAGAGTACTTACCGCCCAATTTAATGCTTCCTGCTGTCAGAGTATGGTCAAAATCTGTATGTCCTGTCACAATATGAGTCCTCTGTTTAGAGGCTGTGGTTATGCCAACTTGTTGCAGGAAATCGCCATAAGTATCAAAGTAATTACTGACTAAAGATTGATCTTGGTTGTTGACAAAGCTGATGTATTGTCCTCCTGTAGACCATTGTGTGTTGGGCCCAAAATCATGAGACCAGTCCAAGGCACTTACATGCTCTATAATGTCATGCTCGGTATTACTTTTGGTGACAAACGAAGAGTCTACCCGAAAAAGTTGGTTGTAAATCGTGGTGTTTTGTTGGTTTGTAAAGGTTTTTTTGGGCGTGAGCGACCATTGAGATGAGATAGAAACCTTATTGTTCTCATTTAGAGTAAACGCCCCTTGAACAAAACCTTGATGCGTGATTTGATCTGTCACGCGATTAAAATCGCTTTTCCATACTGAAAGGGTTTCAGGGATTCCTGGGCCTATAAATCGGATGTATGAAGATTGGTCTTTGTTATTTTTTTCAGGGCTCACTGTGTAACTGCCATAAAATTGCGCCCAATTATTTTTATAAAAATGTGTGGTGCTTAATTGGTGTTTTGCATAAATCGCCTGTCTGTAGCGACTAGTGATACTGCCCTTGTATCCTGGCGACAACGACTTGGTTGTGTTGATGTTTAGCGCTGTCGATGATTCTGCATCCATATCCGCACCCGGATTAGTGATCACTTCAATAGACTTGATCAATGCTCCATCAAGGTTTTGTAAAAATGTCTGTGCCTCTTGTGCAGACAGGTAAAGCCTCCTGCCATTTACAAAAATAGTTGTGGGTCGGTTTTTTATGGTGATTTGGTTGTTGATGACAACAACCCCTGGGGTTTTGGTTATTGCGCCATAACCACTTCCTGAAGAGAGTGTGGTATTTTGAATGTCAAAAACCAGTCGCCCAGGGCTGCGTTTTATTTTTGGGGCGCGAGCCTCTAAGGTGACTTCTCCAAGGGTTTCTGTACTTGCCGCCAACACCACTGTGCCTATATCTATAACATTTTCTGAATTGGGGTCAATTATCTTGCTTATTGACTCAAAACCCAGCATCTCTATACTAATTGTGTTGGTTTGGGCCGGCAGGTCCTCTAGGATAAAAAACCCTTCTTCATTAGTAATGGTCCCCAAGACCACCTCTTGGCCCTCTGGCGCATAAAGCAAAACCGTTGCGAAAGAAATTGGCAACCCATTGTCCTCTTGGACCGATCCCTTTATGGTCATAGATTGACCGGTAAGCAACAGCGGCATTAGGCAGGCTAAAAAAACAAAAAGTTTGTTCAATTTTCCGTTTGACATATTTAAAATAACGAAAAATAATTGACATGATGCCCCATAACAAACCCCATGAGGCCACAAATCATGTTCTGCATCAGATAAGGTGTTTGTTCCCTTCATTTTTACTCTATATTTGCAGCGTATTGAGGTAGAGCACCATTTATGAAGCAAATTAGAAACTTTTGCATTATTGCGCACATTGACCATGGCAAGAGCACCCTGGCTGATCGTCTTTTAGAGGCCACCGGCGCAGTGACTGACCGAGAAAAGCAAAATCAATTGCTGGACAATATGGATCTGGAGAGGGAGCGAGGGATCACCATAAAAAGCCACGCCATTCAAATGAATTATTCACATCAAGGAGTGGATTATGTTTTGAACTTGATCGACACTCCTGGCCATGTTGATTTTTCTTATGAAGTTTCGCGTTCCATTGCCGCTTGTGAAGGAGCGCTTTTGGTTGTTGATGCGGCACAAAGTATTCAGGCCCAAACAATTTCTAATTTATATCTTGCTTTAGAGAACGATCTTGAAATCATTCCGGTATTGAACAAGGTTGATTTGCCCTCGGCAAAACCTGAAGAAGTTATCGACGATATTGTCGATTTACTTGGTTGTGACCCTTCGGAAGTTATTCCTGCCAGCGCCAAAACAGGCTTGGGCATAGAAGATATATTGACGGCTATTATTGACCGCATACCTCATCCCAAAGGGGATCCTGAGCAGTCTCTTCAAGCACTCATTTTTGACTCTGTCTACAACCCGTTTCGGGGTGTTGAAACCTACTTTAGAGTCTTGAATGGCTCTATCGCCAAAGGCCAACAAATTAAATTCATGGCTACCGGCAAAACATACTTTGCTGATGAGGTCGGCACTTTAAAACTGAAACAAGAAGTCCGCAAATCAGTACATACTGGAGATGTTGGCTACTTGATTACAGGCATAAAAGATGCGTGCGAAGTTAAGGTTGGAGATACCATCACAGATGCCAAACAACCAACAACCAATATGATTGCTGGTTTTGAGGATGTAAAACCTATGGTTTTTGCAGGAATTTACCCTGTAGACACAGAGGATTATGAAGAATTGCGTGGTTCAATGGAAAAATTACAGCTCAACGATGCCAGCCTTGTATTCCAACCAGAAAGTTCCGCTGCTTTAGGTTTTGGTTTTCGTTGTGGATTTCTTGGGATGCTCCATCTAGAAATCATTCAAGAGCGGTTGGAACGAGAATTCAACATGACCGTCATCACGACAGTCCCCAATGTGTCCTACCAAGCATTCACAAATAAAGACCCTGAAACTCCTATTTTGGTCAACAACCCAAGTGACTTGCCTGAGCCCTCAACCCTTAATCGTGTCGAGGAACCTTACATCAAAGCAAGCATCATTACCAAAGCTGATTTCGTAGGATCTGTCATGTCTTTATGTATCGAAAAGCGCGGGCAGATCACCAACCAAACATACCTCACGCAAGATCGTGTAGAGTTGAGCTTTGACATGCCTTTAGCAGAAATAGTTTTTGATTTCTATGACCGCCTCAAAACGGTCTCTAAAGGATATGCGTCATTTGATTATGCCCCGATTGGCTTAAGAGCCTCAAAACTTGTCAAGGTTGATGTTTTGTTGAATGGAACCACTGTAGATGCTTTGTCTGCTCTGCTTCATCAAGACAACGCCTATACTATAGGCAAAAAGATGTGCGAAAAGTTGCGCGAGCTGATTCCTCGTCAACAATTTGACATTCCAATACAAGCCGCTATCGGAGCCAAAATTATTTCGCGCGAAACGGTTAAAGCTTTGCGCAAGGATGTTACTGCAAAATGTTATGGTGGTGATATCTCCCGAAAACGCAAACTTCTTGAAAAACAGAAAAAAGGTAAAAAGCGCATGCGTGCTGTGGGTAATGTTGAGATTCCGCAAGAGGCCTTTATGGCTGTCCTGAAATTGAATGACTAGCCTTTGTTAAACTGGCTTTGATGAGGTCAATTGGCGCAGTTCCTCAACATCTTGAGGCTTGCCCAAATAAACCAGGTGGGACCCAGGACCGACTTCAGTATTGTTGGGCGCGTTGATCAAATCTAAAAACCCATCGCTACGCTTCAAAAATAACGGGACGGTTTGTTGGTTGTTTTTTAAAATACCCCAAATGTTTAGGAATTGTTTTTGAGAAGAAATCGGAATCTCCTGAATGGAGGGGTGTTGTCGCGCAACCTCATCCAGTGTGACATAATCGTGTGCATTAGAAAAATATTGAGGATTGTCGAGGTTGACGCCCTTTTGTTTTTCTTCCGGAGACATGAGGCGAAACGTGCCTGTTTGCCCAAAACTTGGGGACAAACGACTGATGGCTTGTTGGTTAATTTCAGCACTTCCTGTGAGCGCTAACAAATAACCTATGGTATTGAGTTCAGCATTTGCCGTCAAGTCATCTGTATATATATTGATCGAAAAAGCCTCTAGTCCAAGTGCTTGCGCTTGGATAATATTGGCTTGATTTGAATCCACCAAAACAACTTGGCGTCCATTTTTTTGCAGATAACTCGCGATCAATCGTGACAATTTGGACGCGCCAATAATCAAAACACCATTTGAAGATTTTAAGAACACCCCAACCAAAGAGGCAAAAAAACGGGCGGTCGTGGCATTGAGCAGCACCGTCACCAAAACCACAGAAAACACAAGTGGTGTGATGTACTCGGCGTTGGGCACACCTAATACAACAAGTCTGGTGCCAAATAAAGAAGCGATTCCTGCAGCCACAATTCCTCTTGGGCCGACCCAACTGATGAAAAGTTTTTCGTTAAATTTTAAGGTCGATCCCATCGTGCTCAAAAAAACAGATAACGGCCGCAAGACAAAGATGACAACCCCTAACAGAGCAGCTGTTTGCCAATTATAGATAAGGCGCAAATCATCTATTTGAATATTTGCCGATAACAATATGAATAAAATTGAAATCAATAAAACACTAAGCGACTCTTTGAAGTAGAGCAGCTCTTTGAGGTTCGGCAGGTTACTGTTGCCTAAAAACATGCCCATTACAACTACCGCCAAAAGGCCTGATTCGTGCGCAAACAAGTCGCTTTGTATGAACACCATGAGCACAACAGAAAGCGCCACAACATTCAAAAGATAATGCGGCACCCAGCGCCGCTTGATAGAAAAATACAACGCATATCCACCGGAGAGGCCAAAAGAAAAACCGATCAATAGAATTTTGCCAAACTCCATAACCGCTTGTTTAGAGTACCCAAAATCACCGCCAACAACAATAAATTCGTAGACCAAAACTGCTGCAAGCGCGCCGATTGGATCAATTAAAATGCCTTCCCACTTGAGCACGGCAGAGACATCTTTTTTGAGTGGAATGTTGCGCAAAATTGGTGAGATTACTGTGGGGCCTGTCACAATAATGAGTGCTGCAAACAAAAAAGATAAAGGCCAATTGAGTGCAATCAGGTAGTGCGTCGCGACACCCGCGCCCACAAAAGTGACGCCAGCGCCAATACTGATGAGTTTAATAATGGCAGGCCCCACCTTGGAGACTTCATCGCGCTTGAGCGTCAGCCCACCTTCAAAAAGTATGATCCCAATAGCAAGAGACACAAAATAAAAAAGGTTTTCTCCAGGAAACAAACCACGTGTTCCATCCCAAATAGGTTGAATGTAAGAGGTCTCATCGGCCGAAATTAGTGTCGCAATAGGGCCTACTAAAAGGCCAATCAGGATTAGTGGTAGTATTGCTGGTAGTTTAAATTTCCACGCAAACCACTGCGCCAAAATGCCTAAAATAATAATGCCCGCTAATTCTACCATTTGCTTTTTTCTAAACATAAAAATACAAGAATCTTTTGACTCCGAGTGATTCTTCTGCTCAGAGACCAAATATTGCCGCAGAATACAGGTGAAACACCTAAAATAAACCCACAGGCATTCTCCTATTGGCCTTGCTTTTATTAATTTGCAGCCTAATGAATCTCTACCCAATCGAATCTGGTCATTTTAAGCTCGATGGCGGCGCCATGTTTGGTGTTGTGCCAAAAAGTCTGTGGTCACGAACGAATCCTGCGGACGCCAACAACATGATCGAGTTAGCCACGCGCTGCCTGTTGGTGGAAGATGCCAATCGCTTGATCTTGATTGATAATGGTTTTGGCCAAAAACAAGATGAAAAATTTTTCAAGCACTACCACTTGTGGGGCGACCACACTTTAACCAAGTCTCTTAGCCAGCACGGATTTCACAAAGATGACATTACAGATGTTTTTTTGACACACCTTCACTTCGACCATTGTGGCGGTAGTGTTGATTGGAGCAAAGACCGAACGCATTATGTGCCTGCTTTTAAAAACGCTATTTATTGGTCCAATAAAGCACATTGGGATTGGGCGACAAAGCCGAATGCGCGAGAAAAAGCCTCTTTTTTGACCGAAAATATTCAGCCTATTGCCGATTCTGGTCAGTTACAATATATCGAAAATGATCACGGTGTTTTTGTCGAGAAAACCCCTCTGGGGTTTGGTGTTTTTTTTGCAGACGGACACACTGAGAAACAAATGTTACCACACATCAATTATCGTGGTAAAACAATTGTTTTTATGGCGGACCTTTTGCCTACTGCAGGGCATTTGCCTCTGCCCTATGTCATGGGTTACGATTCCAGGCCCTTAAAAACACTAAAAGAAAAAGATTTTTTTTTAAATTTAGCAGCGGATAATGGTTATTATTTGTGGCTCGAACACGATGTCCATCATCCCATCATTACAGTCAAACACACCGATAAAGGCGTACGGCTGAACCAAACTTTCACAATCGAAGAATTTTTTAATTAAACCATCTATGAAAACACGATCAATTACATTGTTTGTTGCTGCTTTGGGTCTTATTTTGGGCTCTTGCGGATCAGCACCATTTAACGCAAACCCCTTATCGGTCTCTGCGCCAATTTCCAAAAAATCCTCTGAACTGACGCAAACACAGGTTGAAACTTGGGGTGCTGCAGATTTGTTTACAGATACTATTGCGGGAATGAGTGTTGACAAGGCCTACAGCGAACTCCTTGCTGGTAGAAAAAGCAAAACCGTGATTGTTGGTGTCATTGACAGCGGTGTCGATATTGAACATGAAGATCTAAAAGAGGTTATTTGGGTGAATACAGATGAAATTCCAGATAATGGTATAGACGACGATAATAACGGCTATGTTGATGATGTACACGGTTGGAATTTCCTTGGTGACATTGTCAAAGAAAACCTAGAATACATCCGTATCATGAAAGATTTGGCGCCTGAGTTTGAAGGAAAAGACGCCTCAAGTATTTCAGATAACGACCAAGAGCGTTACCAATTATACCTTAAGGTGAAAGCCGATTACGAAAATGATTATGCCGAGGCGGCAAGCAATAAAGAGCGCTATCAAGGCATGCATGACGGTTTGGTAGAAGGCCACGCTTTTGCTGTTGAGGCTTTAGGTAAAGAGGATTATGGTGCTGCTGAGTTGGCTGCGCTGACTGATTTGACGGACCAACAACAAGCTATGGTAGATGGATTGAGCAGAATGTTGGGTTTTGGTCCAACAATCCCTGCGGTTATGGAGCGTCTTATGGGTGGTGTTGCCTATTTCACTGGGCGTCTTGAAAGCCATTTCAATATTGATGGGGATTACCGTGATGTTTTAGGAGATGATGCAAACGACTTCTCTTCAAAGTATTACGGCAACAATGATGTTGATGGACCAGACCCAAAAAAGGAGGATGCTACCCATGGAACACATGTGGCTGGAATTATTGCGGCAAAACGCAACAATGGAATTGGCATGAATGGTGTTGCTGATAATGCGCAAATCATGGTGGTGCGCACGGTGCCAGATGGTGATGAGTATGACAAAGATGTCGCTTTAGCGATTCGTTATTGTGTTGATAACGGTGCGCGTGTATTGAACACAAGTTTTGGTAAGGGTTATTCGCCGCATCCAGAATGGGTTTGGGATGCCATACAATACGCCTCAGATAATGATGTACTTATTGTGAATGCCGCTGGCAACGATGGTATGGATTTGGATGTCAATGAGACTTATCCTAATGATCTTAGACCTGGGGAAACAGAAGAAATTGGAGATACTTTTATCACTATTGGCGCCTCTGGACCAACGTTCGATGAGAACATTGTTGCTGGTTTTTCTAATTACGGAACAGCCAATGTAGACCTGTTTTCTCCTGGTGTGAAAATATGGTCAACCACACCACTCAATACCTACGATTATTTGCAAGGAACCTCTATGGCTGCACCAGCTGTAGCGGGAGTTGCTGCGGTGATCCGCTCGTATTTCCCTAAACTTAGCGCTAAAGAGGTCAAGCAGATTTTAATGGACAGTGGTTTGACTGGCCCTGATAATGTCGTGTTGGGTGGGGACCCGTCGAATACTGCAAGTTTTGGTCAGATTTCAAAATCAGGACGCTTGGTTAATTTGTATAACGCCTTGATTATGGCAGACCAAAGGTCTCGCTAAATGGCCCGGTTTCTTCTGATATTTTTGACCATAAGCGGATTTGTTTATGGTCAAAACCCTTCTGGGTATTGGCAGCAACACGTCGACTACACCATAGATGTGGATGTAGATGTTGAAAGCGCTCAATTTACGGGGGCACAAAAACTTGTTTATACAAACAATTCTCCAGACACGCTTTCTCGCGTCTACTACCACTTGTATTTTAATGCTTTTCAGCCTGGAAGTGAAATGGATGTCAGGTCACGTAACATCGCCGATCCAGACCGCCGTGTTGGTGATCGAATCGCAGGGCTTGCCCCAGAGGAACAAGGTCAATTGGTGCCTTTATCTTTGGCCCAAAACGGCGTTGCTCTCGAGCCAACGGTAGAAGGCACTGTATTGGTGGTCCCATTGGATCAACCTATACCGCCCGGAGCAGAGGCTGTTTTCGATATGAAGTTCAAAGGCCAGGTTCCTGTTCAAATCCGCAGAAGTGGTCGTGACAATAGTGAAGGCGTTGCTTTATCTATGGCACAATGGTATCCTAAATTAGCAGAATATGATCAAGATGGGTGGCATGCCGACCCGTATATTGCTCGAGAATTTTATGGTGTTTGGGGTGATTTTGAGGTGGCTATTACTATTGACTCTGATTATGTCATTGGTGGTACAGGCTACTTGAAAAACAAAAAACGCGCCGGCAAAGGCAAAACAAAATGGGTGTTTCAGGCGCCAAATGTCCATGATTTTACCTGGGCAGCGGACCCTGAATATATTCACGACACCTATCCTGGGCCAAATGGTGTTACATTAAATTTCTATTACAAAAACAACCCAGAGCTTATTGAAAATTGGCAAAAACTCCAGCCCCTTACCGCTGAGTTAATGGCTTATTTTAATGACGCTATTGGGCCGTATCCTTACGACCAATATTCTGTGATTCAGGGGGGAGATGGTGGAATGGAATATGGAATGTGCACCCTAATTACCGGCCAGAGAACATTAGAAAGTCTTGTTGGCGTTACAGCACACGAAATGGCCCATGCTTGGTTCCAGTTTTTATTGGCCACAAATGAAAGCTTACATGAATGGATGGATGAAGGATTTACTTCCTATATTTCAAGCCTTGCTGAAGATGTGGTTTTGGAACAAAATAGCGCAGATCCTTTAGCTGGGGCATATAGAGGGTATTATTTTTTGGCTAATTCTGGACAAGAGCAACCATTGAGCACACATGCAGATCGCTATAATACCAACCGCAACTATGGTATCGCTGCCTATAGCAAGGGTGCTGTGTTTTTGGCTCAACTCGGCTATGTCATTGGTGATGAAAACCTCACTAAAACCATCCAATCTTATTTCAAAAAGTGGGCTTTCAAACACCCACAACCCAATGATTTTATTCGGATTGCTGAGCAGGTGAGCGGCCTAGAGCTAGATTGGTATCTGCAAGATTTTGCGCAAACAACCAACACTATAGATTACTCTATAAAATCCATTGAGGCCAACGAACAAGGGAGCGACATCATGTTAGAACGTCTCGGTCTCATGCCTATGCCTATTGACCTATTGGTGACGTACCAGGATGGGTCAACAGAGTTGTTTTACATCCCGCTCCAAATGATGCGTGGAGAAAAGTTGTTTGCAAAAGGGCAAAACGTGACCACTCTTAAAGATTGGGCTTGGGCGATGCCAACTTATGTTGTGCGCACAGATAACAACAAAGTTGTTGCGCAAGTTGTTATAGACCCCTCAAAACGCATGGCAGACCGCGACCAAGAAAACAACACCTTAAATGCTGTTGATTAAACACCGCAAGGTTTTAAGATTTTAGAGCCTTTTCATCACTATTGAAAAGGCTTCTTTATCTTTACATCATGATGCAATGTTTTCCTAAAGAAGAAAAACTCAAAAGCAAGATTTGGATTGATGCATTGTTCTCTAGTGGGCAAACCAAAAAATCCTTTCCTGTCAAGGCGGTATATTTAACACAAGATGAGTTAACGGTTCATCAAGCTGGTTTCTCTGTGCCTAAGCGGCAGATCAAGAGCGCTGTTGATCGCAACCGCATCAAAAGGCAGATGAGAGAAGCCTATCGATTAAATAAAGCTTTACTTCCTCAATCAAACACCAAACACCTTACGGTGTTGTTTGTTTTTTTAGGCCGGGGATTTGTGCCTTATCAACAAATAGAAAAAGCCATAAAAAATCTTATTTTAGAAGTCTCTCAAGCTACCGCTTTATGAAAAAACCATACGTCAATTACAAACGCTTTATTGCTATAGGTGCTCTTGTTGTAGTCGTGTTTACAGCGACTGGGTTTGCCTCAAGGTTTTTTGAGATCACCAAACAATTAGAAATCTTCAATACCTTGTTTAAGGAGTTGAGCCTTAATTATGTGGACCAAACCACCCCTGGTTCATTGATGGACAAAGCCATTACAGGGATGCTTGACGGTTTAGACCCTTACACGGTTTTCTATACCGAACAAGAGGTCAATGATGCTAGAATGAACACTGGTGGGGCTTTGGCCCTGATTGGTGCGGAGGTAAGGCGTTATGACAATGGATGGCATGTGACACATATTGATCAAGGTGGTCCTGCGGACATCGGGGGGTTAAAGCCTGGTGACGCGCTCGTTGCGTTAAATGGCCTAGTGGTGGACAGCACAACAACACAGATCGACCAACTGCTTAACGGCAGCCCTGGGTCCTCTTTGTCGATATCCTATGAGCGCCTGGGCCGCATCAATGAGGCTTTATTGATACGCGAAAAGCGGACAAAAAGCCCTGTTGTGTTTTCTGGTCTTGCTGACCCAACCACTGGATACATCGCTTTAGAGGCCTTCACTAATACCACAACAACCGACACAAAAAAAGCCTTATACGAACTCAAAAAACAAGGCGCAACATCTTTGATTCTTGATTTGCGCGGCAACCCTGGTGGGTTGCTCTCGGAGGCAGTCAATATGGTCGGCTTATTTGTGCCTAAAGGCACTCTTGTGACCTATACAAAATCTGTAGTAGAAGAATACAACATCAGCTACAACACCAATACCAGTCCTGTAGATTTAAATATTCCCGTGGTTGTTTTGATCAATGGCCGCAGCGCGTCCGCTAGTGAAATTGTCTCAGGCGCACTTCAAGATCTTGATCGCGCAGTGGTTATTGGGGGGCGAAGTTTTGGTAAAGGTTTGGTACAACGCCCAAAAAAACTGAGTTATGGGACACAGTTCAAGGTCACGATTTCTCGATATTATACACCAAGTGGTCGCTGTATTCAAGCTCTGGACTATTGGAATCGTGACGAGAATGGCGACCCTGTAAAAACACTCCCTAAAAATTATAGCGCATTCCAAACCAAGGGCGGGCGAACGGTTTATGACGGCGGTGGGGTGTTGCCAGATGTTGTTTTGAGCAGTTCGGATTTTAGCCCCATCACTACTGCGCTGCTTAAAACTACTGCGGTTTTGGATTTTGGCGCAGCATATTATGATAAAAATGATTTGAGTTCTTGGGATGAGTTCCGTTTTGGGCGGGCAGATTATCAAACATTTGTCAATTTTGTCTCTTCACAAGGCCTCGGCATCAACACACAAACAGAGGAAGTCCTCCAAGAGGTTTATCTTTTGGCACAAAAAGAAGGCTTAGACCACAAAGTTTACGGCCATATCGAGGATTTGAAAAACACCATACAGCAAGCAAAGCTCGATTTATTAGAAGAAAAGCGGGGTGAAATTACAAGCCTCATTGTGGATGACTTGCTTGCTCGTTATTTTTATAGTGACGGACTGTACCAATACAAATTAAAAAACAACGCCGAAATTATAGAAGCGTTAGCGGTGTTGTCTGATCCCAAGCGCTATGCTAAAATACTGACACCATGAATCACTTTTTGACCTTTTTCGAAACCATGCCCGTCTGGCAAAAACTGCTATGGGTGGTGTTATGTATTGCTTTGTTTTGGGTGTTAGAGGGTTATTATCAGGATGTCACAAAGCCTTACAAAAAAACAAAACACGCTCGTGTCAACCTCAGCTTATTGGCTTTGGTCATGATCATAAACGTTGTTTTTGGTGTGCTAGCCTCTGGTGTATTTGTGTGGTTGGACCAAACAGGTTTCGGGCTCTTGCCTCTGTTAGACCTCTCCATTGGTGCCTCGTTATTTATTTCAATATTGGTATTAGATTTCATCGCCCAATATGGGGTTCATTATTTACTGCACAAAGTGCCTTGGATGTGGCGCCTGCACTTGGTTCATCATACAGATCAACATGTAGATGTTACAACAGGAACCAGACACCACCCTTTTGATTTTATGATTCGTGAAGTATTCGCTCTGATTGCTGTTGTGGTCATGGGTATGCCCCTCTCCTTTTATTTGTTTTACCGTATTCTCAGTGTGTTATTCACCTATTGGACTCATGCGAACATCAAGTTGCCTGGACGGATAGATCGTGCCTTATCCTATGTCATTGTGACCCCTGGCGTGCACAAGTTCCACCATCACAATGAATTACCGTGGACAGATATGAACTTTGGCAATATGCTTTCTATTTGGGATCGTTTGTTTGGCACCTTTGTTTATGGAAATCCAAAGGACATTGTTTTTGGTGTTGATAGTGCCGCACATGTTGACGACCAAGATTTATTAGTGCAGCTCCGTGCTCCATTTGATAAAACCATCAAAAATAAGAGTTACTGAACCCTAATCGTTGATGTTTTCTCCGTGCTGTGAGGCATCTAAACCACGATACTCTTGATCTTCGCGCACGCGCATCGAGAGCAAAACATCTGTTACTTTATACAGGGCGTAACTTCCAAAAAAAGTAAACGCCGCCACAAGAGCCAAAGCCAACATGTGGTACATAAAGGTTGTGGTTTGGCCGTAGACCAAGCCCACATCCTTTGCCAATACCGCGGTCAAGATCATGCCAACAATGCCGCCAACGCCATGACTCGGAAATACTTCTAAGGTATCATCTATCTGTGATCGCTTGTTCCAACGGATGGCATAATTACTGACAATAGCGGCTACAAAACCTATAAGCAAACTATCGCCAATACCGACAAATCCAGCGGCTGGAGTAATGGCTACTAAGCCAACTATTGCACCAATGCAAGCACCCAAGGCAGACATTTTTCTGTTTTGAAAACGGTCGAGAAAGATCCAAGTCAACATACTAGCAGCCGAGGCTAAGTTGGTGTTGGCAAAAGCAATCACTGCATCTGTATTGGCGCCAAGAGCAGAGCCAGAATTGAAACCAAACCAACCAAACCAAAGCAGACCTGTGCCCAATATTACAAAAGGTATATTGGCTGGTTTTTCAATAGCCTCCCTTCTTTTGCCAAGATATAACGCCCCGGCAAGTGCAGCCATTCCGGCAGACATATGCACCACAGTGCCCCCTGCAAAATCCAACACACCCCAATTACGCAATAATCCTTGTGGATGCCAGGTCATGTGCGCTAAAGGCGCATAAATAAGAATGGAGAATAAGACCATAAACAGAATATAACTTCTGAACCTTATGCGCTCTGCAAAGCTGCCTGTAATTAGCGCCGGGGTGATGATGGCAAATTTGAGTTGGAAAAGTGCAAACAATAAAAATGGTATGGTTTGGGAAAACTCAGCGTTGGGGGCTAAGCCCACGTTATTGAACGCAAAATAAGTCAATGGCGATCCAATAATACCGTAATAACTCTCCCCAAACGCAAGACTAAAACCAATAAACACCCACAACACACTGATTACTCCTAGGGCCACAAAACTCTGTAACATGGTCGAAATAATACTCTTGCGCGAAACCATTCCTCCATAAAAAAAAGCAAGCCCTGGTGTCATCAATAAGACAAAGGCACTAGAAACCAACATCCATGCAGTGTCCCCTTTATCAATAGCCCCTAAATCTCCCCATGCTTTGTAGGGCGCGCCCTTAAAAAAACAAAAACAGACAATAAGTCCTAAAACAATAAAATTAATTTTTTTTCCCATTACCCCCTTTTTTTTACCAGTAATAGTTGTAAAAGTATTAATTTTTCATTTTAACCCCCTTTAATATCTATAAAATATTAAAAATTATTCATTTTAATATGAGGAATCCCGTCTTCTAAATATTCTGAGCCTTGTTGTAAAAATCCGTGGGCCTGATAAAACTCACGAAGGTAGGATTGTGCAGAAATAGTGATATTTGTTTGCTTGTATTGCATTTTTACGGCCTCAATAGACTGGCTCATGATCTGGTGGCCTAAACCCAAACCACGTTTGGTCGGACATACAATGACCCTTCCAATAGAACTGTGATCAAAATAGATACCAGGACCAAAACAACGTGTATAGGCCACAATTTGCTTATTTATATAACCCAAAACATGTAAAGCTTGTTGGTCTTTATTGTCCATGTCTTGATAAACGCAATTTTGTTCTACTACAAAAACAGTACTGCGCAAACGAAGAATAGCGTAGAGCTCACTAGTGTTTAATTCATCAAAAATTTTGACGCTCACAATCATTTTAAGCACAAGCTATTTTATTGACTCGATTGGCGTGTCGTCCTCCTTCAAAAACAGTATCAATAAAAACTTCTAACATTTCTAATGCGTTCTGCAGAGAAACAAAACGGGCAGGAATACAAATAATATTAGCATCATTATGTTGTCTGGCCAAAGAGGCTATTTCCTTTTCCCAGCATATAGCGGCACGAACATTTTGGTATTTATTAGCCGTCATAGCAACGCCATTGCCACTCCCACATATCAACACCCCAAAATCAACGGTTTTATCTCCAACTTTGACTGCTAAAGGGTGCACATGATCAGGGTAATCCACACTTTGGTCTCCATCAGTACCAAAATTTTCTACCTTAAACCCCCGATTATTAAGATATTCGGTTAATTTTTGTTTGTACTCTGTTCCTGCGTGATCATTCCCAATTGCGATAGTCATCTTGTCTGTTTTTTACAAATATACTTTTTACTCTTGTTCGACTGAATGAAATAAATATTTATTAAGTATAAATATTACAAGCTGTCAATAAGTGTGTTTATAAAGTTGCGTTATTTTTTGGTTAATTTATTTGGTTCAATAATTTTTTCTCCTACCTAAAAATAAATCCAAAATATGCCCTTTTTTTAATTGGTGTTTATCAAAAACTTTTTGACTTGATTTAGTGTTTTAATAACAAGATTATAGAGGTTTCTGGAGAGGTTTTTATGAGTGTCTTGTGTTATTGACAGTGTTAATTAAAAAATATATCTCTTTGTTTTATAAGGTTATAATCTAAAATTATTTGTTCATATCATGTCTATAACAAACCACAACTCATTTATCCTATGATATTAATCAATACTTATTCATGCTATGAACAAGCTATAATAAACATCATTATTTATTTTTTAGAATTATCAAAAATGAATATAGTAATATGTTTTGTGGATAAAGTCAAAAGAACTCGTGATCAAAAGGATTCAAGCACTAAAGGGTAAACCTATAAGTATTGATGTACCTTTACAAGAAATAACTGCGTTGCGCAAAAGCTATGGCTAAAAAATCAAGGAATAAAAAAATAAATACATCAGTTACGGAAGAAGGTGTTGTGAACGTGTTCAGGAATGCGAGAGACCGGGCCTTAACCTACAAACAAGTCGCCGCTGTATTAGGCACCAGCGATGCGAGCAGCAGGAATAGAATCATAAAAATAATCAGTAAATTGCGTGGTTCTGGTAGTTTGATAGAGGTAGAGCGTGGGCTTTACAAACAAACACCGCCAAAAAACTACCATGTTGGTCGGTTGGAGGTCACCAGCAGAGGTAAAGGTTATGTTATCGTTGATGGATTTGAAGAAGATGTCTTTATTCGACCTAAATACCTCAATACAGGTATGCATGGAGATAGCGTAGAGATTTATCTATTCAAACGACGCAAACAAGACAAGTTAGAAGGAGAAATCACAAAAATCATACAGCGCAAGAGGACTGAGTTTGTAGGCGTTATTACTCTTTCAGAAAAGTTTGCATTCGTAGAGTGTATGGGATACAACTTATATACTGACTTTTTTGTGCCTTTAGCCAAAATTAATAATGCTAAAGATGGAGAAAAAGTAGTGGTTGAACTGGTTTCTTGGGAAGCGCAAAATGATTCCCCTATAGCTCGGGTAGTGAAAGTTCTGGGCCCACCTGGTGATCACCAAACAGAAATACATGCCATACTCGCAAAATACGGACTGCCGTATGAGTTTCCGAAGGCAATCGAAGATTTTGCTTCAAATATTGATACACGAATCACCAAACACGAGTGCGCAAAAAGACGGGATTTCAGAGATATTTTGACTTTTACCATAGACCCTCGTGATGCTAAAGATTTTGACGATGCTTTATCATTTGAGACATTAGAGAATAATGTTGTTCGGGTAGGGATTCATATAGCCGATGTATCACATTATCTTACTCCTAACAGCTTGC
Organism: Flavobacteriaceae bacterium; assembly: GCA_029248405.1. Classification (GTDB taxonomy): domain Bacteria; phylum Bacteroidota; class Bacteroidia; order Flavobacteriales; family Flavobacteriaceae; genus BACL21. The sequence goes on from JAQWJJ010000016.1 coordinate 29,687, forward strand.
TGGATCAAGAGGCATACGATAGAGCCACTTCTGTTTATTTGGTGGATAGAGTCGTACCAATGTTGCCGGAAATTCTGAGTAATGATGCTTGTTCTTTAAAACCGAATGAAGAAAAACTGACATTCTCTGCTGTTTTTGACATTAATGACCAATCAGAGGTCATTCATCAATGGTTTGGTCGCACTGTGATCTATAGTCAATTGCGTTTGGCATATGAGGAGGCACAGTATATTATTGAAACGGATCAAGAAACGATTCCGGCCGAGGTCTCTATAACAAACCAATCGCGAAGTATCGATTCAAAAATGTGTGTGGCCATAAGAACACTTAATGTCTTAGCCCAGCAGCTGCGTCAAAAAAGAATGAAACAAGGCGCTATTAGTTTTGATAAACTCGAGGTAAAATTTAAGTTAGACCACCAAAACAATCCTGTTGGTGTTTATTTTAAAGAGAGTAAGGACGCGAATAAACTCATAGAGGAATTCATGCTGTTGGCAAACCGCAGTGTTGCTGAATTCATTGGTAAAAAAAGCCCAAAACAAACTTTTCTCTACCGCATCCACGACCAGCCCGATGATGAAAAACTTGCAGGGTTACAACAGATCATTAAGCGTTTTGGTTATTCTATAGACACGCAAACCAAAGAACGCACCTCGCAATCTTTAAATAAATTATTAAAAGATGTGGCAGGTACCAAAGAACAGAACATGATCGACACCTTGACCATACGGAGTATGAGTAAAGCGATTTACACCACCAATAATATTGGTCATTACGGACTTGCGTTTGATTATTATACACATTTTACTTCGCCCATTCGCCGTTATCCTGATGTCATGGTTCATCGGTTATTACAACACTACCTAGACGGCGGTAAAAGTCCATCGAATGATGTCTACGAGGCCCAATGCAGACATTCAAGCGATCAAGAGCAATTAGCCTCTAATGCTGAGCGGGACAGCATCAAATATATGCAGGTAAAGTTTATGGCGGACCACCAAGATCAAGAGTTTGAGGGGGTGATTTCGGGGGTCACAGATTGGGGTGTTTATGTCGAAATCAACCAAAACAAATGTGAGGGCATGGTGAGAATGCAAGACCTCAGAGACGACCATTATGTTTTTAACAAGGATGAGTATGCTGTAATAGGCAGTAGAACCCACCGTACTTATCGGCTAGGAGACACTGTTCGCATCAGGGTGAAAAAAGCCGATCTTGCGCGTCGACACCTGGATTTCTTGATGGTAGATTAGCCTAATAGTTCTTCAAATCTTGTACATTTAGCGCATGTTTGAAGGATTATGGTATGCCGCGCTATATGGTTTCTTATTGGCTTTTGCCATAGGACCTGTTTTCTTTACACTGATCGAGACGAGCATCACCAAGGGTTTTAAAGCGGGATTATTCTTTGACCTCGGCGCGCTACTGGCCGATGGCGTCTTTATCATTATTGCTTACTTCAGTACAAGTAAAATACTAGAGAACCTCAGAAACGAACCAGGCTTGATCATTTTCGGCGGAGGTGTTTTGGTGAGTTATGGAATTATCTCCTATGTGCGTACAGCCAAGTCTTTCATTAAAATAGCACGAGAGCATTATGCCGTCAACACAAAGAAAAATTTAGCAGGTCTTTTTGTCAAAGGCTTCTTGTTGAATTTTGTGAACTTTGGCGTGTTGGCTGGTTGGATTGGCACGATAATTTTAGCCAATGCCTTAACCTCATCTGATCATGGTGTTGTGGCTTTTTTAACGACCGTCATGCTGACGTTTTTCTGTACAGATTTACTAAAAATACTTTTGGCTAAAAATCTAAAAAGCAAAATGACACCAAGAGTGATTTATAAGACCAAAAAGTTTGTGAGCATATCGATCATCGTCTTTGGTGGTTTATTGTTGGTTCAGGGTTTTTTTCCTAAACAAATGAAAGAGGGTATAAAGGCACTTCCAATCGGTATTGAGATCAAAAAATAAACCCCTCCACAAGAGGGGTTTGAGAGGCGTCTAGCGGATTCGAACCGCTGTACAAGCTTTTGCAGAGCTCTGCCTAGCCACTCGGCCAAGACGCCTTGAACACGGGGTCAAATATAATAAGTTTCTTTAGATTCTGATAGCAATAATGCGGCTTTTGCGTTATTCATCATCGTGCCTGCTCTATAACAACACTAACACCTGCCACATCACCTCCAATTGGAGGGTTACATTTGGTAATGGTCACACAAACCTTATCCACCAAAAGCAATGTGTTTAAGACCTTGTCGATAATGCGCTGACCCACATGTTCTAAGAGTCGTGAGGGGACGCTCATTTCTTGCTTAACTATAGACTGAAGGGTCACATAGTCTATGGTGTGGCTCAAGTCGTCAGATACTGAAGAGCGTGTCAGGTTCCCCTCGACAGAGAGCTGAACTAAATAGTCACTGCCAATAATGGTCTCTTCTGCCAAACAGCCGTGGCGTGCATAAAGGCGAATGTCATGTAGGTGTATTTTGCCCAAAACGAAATTAATTGAGGTGTAAAAATAATAAAAAGGCGCGGTTCTGAAGGGGTTTTCTATCAATCATATGGGCCGCCTACTTTTATGGATAATGTCCTCTTTTTGCATCGGTTTTGATATCTTTACAGCTTATTAGACAAGACATGAGCGACGAAAAGGGCTTAAATTTTATTGAGCATATTATTGAAAATGATTTGCGCAATGGGTTTCAAAAAGAAGACTTGCGTTTTCGGTTTCCTCCAGAACCAAATGGATATTTGCATATTGGCCACGCATCGGCGATATGCTTGAACTTCGGCCTGGGTCTGCGCTACAACGCTCCAGTAAACTTGCGGTTTGACGACACAAACCCTGCTAAAGAAGAGCAAGAGTTCGTAGATGCCATCAAAAAAGACGTGGCTTGGCTCGGATTCAAGTGGGCCAACGAGTGCTATGCTTCTGATTATTTTGGTCAATTGTACGATTGGGCAGTCCTGCTCATTGACCAAGGTAAGGCCTATGTAGACTCACAATCCTCTGATGACATTGCCCAACAGAAAGGAACCCCAACATCACCCGGGGTGCCTAGCCCGTTTCGTGACAGAAGTATTAACGAAAACAAACGACTTTTTAGCCAAATGAAAGAAGGCTCAACCGAGCCTGGGCGTCATGTTTTGAGGGCTAAAATTGACATGTCTTCTGCCAATATGCTTATGAGGGATCCGATTATGTATCGTGTCTTGCACAAAGCACACCACCGAACAGGCAATGACTGGCACATTTACCCGATGTATGATTGGGCGCATGGAGAAAGCGATTATATTGAACAAGTTTCTCACTCATTCTGTACACTAGAGTTCCTTCCACACAGAGAATTATATGATTGGTTTTTGGATCAAGTGTACGAAACCAAAAACACCAGACCTAAACAGCGGGAGTTTGCACGAAGGAATTTAAGCCACACAGTGGTGAGTAAACGCAAACTCATGCGCCTTGTTGAAGAGGGGGTGGTTCAAGGGTGGGACGACCCGCGCATGCCGACAATATCAGGCTTGCGCAGACGGGGATACACCCCTGAGTCTATTAGAGCTTTTGCTGATGGTATCGGTGTGGGCAAACGAGAAAATATGATAGATGTTGCGCATTTGGAGTTTTGTGCTCGAGAAGACCTTAACAAAAAAACCGATCGCGTAATGGCGGTTTTGGACCCAATTAAGTTGGTGTTGACCAATTATCCAGAGGGCGAACATGAATTATTGGTTGCAGAAAACAACCCCGAGGATGAAAATTCGGGAAGCCGAACAATGCCTTTTTCTCGCAATCTTTTTATTGAACGCAGTGATTTCAAAGAAGAGGCCAATGCGAAATACTTTAGACTGACCATTGGCAAAGAAGTGCGGCTCAAAAACGGCTACATCATCAAAGGAGAAGCTGTGGTAAAAGACCAAAATGGTGAAATTATTGCGGTGCACGCGACTTATGATCCAGACAGCAAGAGCGGTAGCGGCAGTGAGGCTTCGTTGCGGAAAGTTAAAGGAACCATACATTGGGTCTCTCAAGAACAAGCGTTGGATGCAGAAGTGCGGTTGTATGACCGATTATTTTCAGAGGCAGCGCCAGACGCCAATAAGGAAATTGACTTTTTGACTTTTGTCAACAACTCATCTCTAGAAGTCATTACAGCAAAAGTAGAACCGAGTTTAGCCAATACCCAAGTGGGCAAACAGGTTCAATTCCAAAGGACAGGATATTTTGTTGTCGATCCCGACACAACCGAAAACCATTTGGTGTTCAACCGCACGGTGCCGTTGAGAGATTCATGGGGCAAAACAACCAATAATTGAGCATCCAACCCGCTGGGATGCTCTACCCTTTATTCGTTATCCTCGTTTTTTTGCGCTTTTGGTTTGATGCCAAAAGTTGCCCCTTGTGTGATTTGGTTGGCCGCCGAGAATGAAGTGATGAGTTGTGACAACATATCACTTCCGGCATGTGGTGAATTAGGGAGTAAAATCAAATTACTTTGTGTGGACTCTCCAACAGATTGAAGTGTATCGTAATGCTGAGTAACCACCAACAACGCTGAGGCTTCTTGCGAATTAATGCCCACATTATTAAGCACCTCAACAGACTCTTCTAGACCTCTAGCAATTTCACGCCGCTGATCCGCAATACCTTGCCCTTGAAGTCTTTTACTCTCAGCCTCTGCTCTTGCTTTGGCGACTATTTTAATTCGTTCTGCCTCTGCTTCGTACTCGGCAGCAACTTTTTCGCGTTCTGCGGCGTTGATGCGGTTCATGGCAGCCTTGACTTGTACGTCAGGATCAATATCTGTCACAAGCGTCTTGATGATGTCGTAGCCATAATCGATCATGGCTTGGTTGAGTTCGCGTTTGACAGCGATAGCAATATCATCTTTTCTTTCAAATACGTCGTCTAATTTCATTTTCGGCACTTCGGCGCGCACAACATCAAAGACATAAGAAGTGACTTGGTCTTGAGGGTTTTCTAATTTATAAAAGGCTTCATAGACCTTTTCTTTAATGACTTGATATTGCACAGAAATTTTTAACCGAACAAAAACATCGTCTTTTGTTTTGGTCTCTACTAAAACATCGAGTTGTTGCGTTTTGAGGTTGATTCTTCCAGAAATGCGGTCGATAAATGGGATTTTAAACTGCAGTCCAGAGGTGCGTGTGCTGTGGAATTTTCCAAAGCGCTCGATAACCGCTGCGGTCTGTTGTTTGACTGTAAAAACAAAAGCCACAAACACTATGATCGCCAAAATAATGAGGAAATAAACCAAAAAAGAACTCATAAGAACAAAGATTAGGGTGAACCCCTAAGATACAAAATAAACGTACATTTAAGGGGTTAAATTATATGGTAATGCCCAACACACCAACGATTTTTCTAGTGCTTATTTTTGCTTTGGCCCCCATGGCAAACGCACAGTACGGGCGAAACGACTATAATTTGAAGGGGTTGTTTTTTGGCGCGACAACACCAACAGTGATTACCCAAGATCTTGCTGTCGCTCCGGGCAAAGGCCTCACGGGAGGCTATATCTCTCGAGGTGATGTCTATAACAACTTCGACATTTCTTATGCGATGGTTTTTTTTCAAAACCAATGCACCATACAAGGGCGCAACAACAATATCAGTGGTGACGTCATAATGGAGCTGTCGGGCGCCCAAATTCAACTATTAGGGGGGTACCAAATCATTCGGCATCATCTGAGTCTTGACATGGGTCCAGTATTGAGTTTTAATGGGCCTTGGCGCGCTCAATCAAAGGATCAGGAGCTTTGGCAGGTGAGTGGGTATGATCAATTAGTGGTGGAGGATTTATCAGGGGTTTCTCCGGTGCAAGGGCATTTTTTGATTGGATTATCTGGAGGATTGGAACGACTTAAACTTACAGCGCAATACCAGCGTGGATTTTCAAATTTTTTAAGAAAAATCAATAATACAAATCTAGAGCGCCCAGTTAATGGCTTTTCAGGCCAACTCGCATGGACCACTATAGGGGTGTATTTATATTTTTAACTGAGGAAGGCGCGTGCAAAAGCGATGCGCTCGCAAGTTTCTGACGGCCCAAGCAATGACATGATTGCGAAGACATCGGGGCCTTGCATAGAGCCCACAAGCGCCAAACGCAAAGGCATCATGACACTACCTAGCCCATGATTGGCCTCTTTGGCCCAAGTTTTAACCATGTCAGACAGTGTTTCGACAGTAAAATCGTCTATGCTATTGAGAAGGTTTTGTAGTTCAGTCAATACGGCAACAGTATCGGGTTTGATGGCTTTTTTAATTCCTTGGGGGTCGAATGTTTTGGGCGCCTGAAAAAACAACTGGCTTTCCGTCCAAAGATCAACCACAAAAGAGGCTCTGTTTTGGATCAATTCAATGATATCCGGCACCTTTTCACCAGCAAGATAAACCCCTTTTGTTTGAGCAAAATCAACAAAAGACGCCACTAGTGCTGTTTTAGGTTGGTTTTGGAAATAGTGATTCTGAAACCAACGCGCTTTTTCGGGGTCGAATTTGGCCCCAGATTTTTGAACACGAGTCAAATCAAAATCACGAACAAGCTCTTCTTTGGAGAAAACTTCTTGCTCAGTCCCTGGATTCCAACCCAGGAACGCCAGAATATTGAGCACAGCCTCTGGAAGATAGCCTTGTTCTCGATATCCACTGAACACAGAGTTGGGCGTCTTCCAAGCCAATGGAAAAACAGGGAAACCACCAGAGTCTCCATCGCGCTTGCTTAATTTGCCTTTTCCCGAAGGCTTCAAAATTAAAGGAAGGTGGGCGAACTCAGGGGCAGCCCAGCCAAACGATTCATAAAGCAACAAGTGTAGTGCCAGGGAAGGCAGCCATTCTTCACCCCGAATCACGTGACTGATTTTCATTAAGTGATCATCCACGACGTTGGCGAAGTGGTAGGTCGGCATGCCGTCGCTCTTGAATAAAATTTTGTCGTCCAAGACAGAGGTTTGGATTGAGACCTCTCCACGAATTAAATCGGTGAAGGTTAATGTGCGATTTTCTGGAGTTTTGAAGCGCACGACATAAGGCAAACCAGGTGCGATGAGCTGCTGTACTTCTTCATGAGTTTTGGCAAGCGCATTATTAAGGTGTTTTCGGTTTGTAACGCCATAGGTGAATGTTTCACCTTGAGACTCTGCCAAGGCCCTTAAATTTGCCAAATCTTCGGCAGAGTCAAAAGCGTAGTAGGCATGACCGGCATCAATTAATTGTGTGATGTGGTTATTGTAAAGGGTTTTACGTTCACTTTGGCGATAGGGGCCATACAAGCCGGGTTTTTCAGGGCCTTCATCATAAGGAATATCCAGCCAATTCAAGGCTTCTGTAATATAGGGCTCGGCACCCGAAACATAGCGTGTTTGATCTGTGTCCTCAATGCGCAAAACAAATGTGCCTTTGTGTTGTTTGGCAAACAAATAATTAAAGAGGGCTGTACGGACTCCTCCAATATGTAAGGGGCCAGTAGGACTAGGGGCAAATCGGACGCGAACAGACGGTGTCATACATGTTTTTTAAGCAGGGCAAAGATACAATTTAAGGCTTCATTTCCGAAGGAATCCGCGGGTTCATGATAAAAAACCAAGCCGGCGGAACCAAACTAAGCACAATTGACGTGGGATAGCCAAAAGGCATTTCTGGACTGGTTTCATGGTGGTCCAGCAGCTGGTATTTTTTACTAGAGCGGTAGTGGTGGTCACTATGCCGTGTGAGTTCGTACAACAAAATCCGACCCATCACATGGTTGCTGTTCCAAGAATGTATTTCTGCCACAGGCTCATATCGGCCAGAGGGACGGCGTCGGCGGACTAAACCATAGTGTTCAATATAATTCGTAGATTCTAAAAGCAAAACACTCACCAGTGCCGCAAGAACGGCTAAAGCAACGGCATTGAGCCCAAAAACAAACCCTACCAAAGCCAAATAGGTGCTCTGGAATATGAGGTACCACAACAGGTCGTTGTGAGAAGAAAAAAAAGAGCGGTTTTCGCGCTTTAAGAGTTGTTTTTGAATGGTTGCGGCGTTTTTGATTTGTCCCCATATAGAGCTCAGCCAAAAAGAGTAAACCGACTGGTTGTAGCGGGCTGTGGCAGGGTCGTTTGGTGTCGCGGCGTGCTGGTGGTGGCCATAGTTGTGCTCAATGTAAAAATGCATATACAAAGAAGGGCACAACAAAACTTTGGATAAAGTGCGTTCCCAAAACGTTTTCCTATGTCCCAATTCGTGGGCAACATTGATGCCATTAGAACCCAAAACCAGTCCCATCGAAAAAGTGAAGCCAACCAACTCGAATAAAGAAAATTTTCCTGTGGCGACAATACTTAAATAATGGAACAATAGGCCAAAAACAATAGGAATATTGACATAAAGTAGGCCATCAAATAAGATGTTCTTGGCCTTTGTTGAGCGCTGTGAAGCACTGAGGTTTTTGGGGATAACCGGAAGCAGTAGCTCAAAGATTGGAACAACAACAAAAACATATATTGGTGTAGCAAAGGCATATACGCCTTTGAATAAAAAAGCCACACCCAACACAAAGGGAATGCTGTAGGCGGTTAAATACTTCAAATCTTTAAAAAATTCAGTCACAGACCTTATATTTACAGTACATTAGTTTCAATCAAAGACCAGGTGTTAAGTGAGTGATTTTCAAGTCGTAGAAAACAAACTACAGCAATTTATTAAAAAATTCTATATCAATGAGTTGATTAGGGGCACTATTCTTTATTTGGCGGCTGGAGTTTTTTATTTTTTATTGGTCTCGGGAATTGAATATTTTTTATGGTTGCCGTCAACAGGGCGTGCGGTTTTGTTTTGGTTGTTTGTTGGCGCAGAGCTTTTGTTGTGTTTCATCTTTTTGATTCGGCCCCTTTTGAGACTCTTAAAACTCCAAAAAGGCTTGACGCCGAAAGCGGCAGCCACAATCATTGGCCGACATTTTAAAGAGATCGACGACAAACTCATCAACACTTTAGAGCTTCAAGAGCAAGCGGACGGGTCTTCTGAATTGTTGTTGGCCAGTATAGAACAAAAGGCATCTGAGATTAAGGCTGTTTCATTCCGAAGAGCGATCGATTACACCAAAAACCTGCGCTATACCAAATACATCATTATTCCTTTTTTATCAATTCTACTGATTGGTGTTTTCGGAGATCTTTTGACATTCCTTGAGGGTTATCAGCGCGTCTCTCATTATACTCAAGTTTATACCCCCCCGGCGCCATACCAATTTATTGTGACGAACAACTCTTTGGCTGTTCGGGACACAGAGGTCTTTAGGCTTAAAGTGCAAACCATTGGTTCTTCAACCCCAGAAGAGGTTGAGATCCATTTTAACAATCAACAGTATGTGCTTACCCCCAGAGGCACAGGCTTGTTTGAATTTGAATTTGAGCCCCAAACAAAATCCTTGCAGTTTCAGATCAAAACCGAGACCGTTTCCTCAGAGCTATTCACTTTGGAAGTATTGAAAACCCCTATGCTGACCAGTTTTTCAATGGGCATGCGTTATCCAAAACACACCCAGTTACGCCATGAGGTGCTGCAGAACGAAGGCAATGCAAGGGTGGTTCAGGGGACGTTAATTGATTGGCGGATTCTGGCTAGAAACACTAGTGCTATTGGTTTTGTGTCGCAAGCCGATACAGTCTTGTTTGACAACCAAAATAACGACACCTACACCTTGTCTTCTCCAGGCCAATCATCCTTTCGTTACCAAATCATTCCAGAGAATCAATCTGTTGGACGTTTTGAGCCACTGACCTATCAAATAGAGGTGTATCGAGATGAACCGCCAACCCTAGAGATAGAGCGCATTGTGGACTCCATCAACACCCAAGTGATGCACCACCGACTGCTGGTCTCTGATGATTTTGGGTTGCGCGAACTTTCGGTTGTTTGTTTTACCGCAGAGGATCTGTCTGATACAAGGCGCTATGCGGTGCCTATTGGACGAGGATTGGTTCAGCAGGTTTTTTATGATTTCCCAACAGGTTTTGAGCTGGCGCCCGGCCAGAATTATCAATACTATTTTGAAGCGATAGACAACGACCAACCCAATGGATTTAAAGTCACCCGGTCGCAAGTTTTTGGTGTAAGAACCAATACGACGGCAGAGCAGAGGGCAGAATTACTAGGGCGACAGCAAGAGCAACTGCTGGGTTTAGACCAAGTGTTGAGACAAGTTCGTGAGCAGGAGGCACAGAACAAATCGATTCAAAACCAACAATCACAAACAGAGTCGGTGGATTGGCAGCAAAAAATGGCCGCGGCAGAAATGCTTAATCGTGAACAAAAGACTAACGATCACATCAGAAAAGCGACCGATCAAATAAAGAAGACTCTTGATCAGGTCAAAGAGCTTGATTCGGGCTCAGATCCATACGAGGAGGCCCTTCAAGAGCGCTTAGAGGAGCAACAAAGATCAATTCAAGAAAAAGAGCAAGGCCTTAAAGAACTTCAAGAGTTACAAAAAAAGATCAATGAGGAGGAGTTCAAAGAAGACCTCGACAAACTCGCCCAAAGGCAAAAAAATCAAAAAAAGAGCTTAGAGCAGTTGGTGGAACAAACCCGTCGGTATTACGTAGCCAAGAAAACCCAGCAGATCGCTGAGGCCTTGCAGGAATTGGGAGAAAGACAAATAGAGGCTGCTGAGCGGAGCCACGAAACTAAAGAAGACCAATTGGAAGAGCAGAACCAATTGAACTCATCGTTTCAAAAGCTGCAAGAGCAAATGGAGCAACTCCAAAAGGAGAATGAGCAACTCACACAACCCATGCAGGTCCCTCGCGATAAGTATGAGGAAGATCAGATCAGCAACGAACAAAATAGCGCTGCTGAAAAAATCAATCAAGAGGACCAAGAGGGGGCAAAATCTTCCCAAAAAAAGGCCGGACAAAAAATGAAGGAAATGGGCAGTAAGATGGGGGCTCAGATGCAAATGATGCAGATGGATTCTGTACAAGAAGATGCTGAGATGCTGCGCGAGATCTTGGATAATCTAATTGTATTTTCAACAGAACAAGAGTCGTTGATGGAGCAAATGATCAGTGAAGGGCCGAGCAGTGTTCAGTTCGGGAAGCGGATCAACCGCCAGAATACACTAAAAGAAAACTTTAAACACATTGATGACAGCTTGTTTGCCTTGTCTTTGAGACAGCCTTTGATGGGGGCTTCAATCAATAAACATATATCAGACGGTCAGTTTTATTTAGATAAGAGCTTGGATGATTTTGCGGACAACAAATTGAGCCAGGCTTCAGGCAGCCAACAGTATGTGTTTGCCAACGCCAACGCTTTGGCGGAACTTTTGGATGCTGTTTTGGCTCAGATGGAGCAAATGGCGATGAATATGCCGGGCTCAGGATCAGGCCAAGGGCAGAGCGGACAAGGTTTTCAGTTGTCGGACATCATCAAAAAACAAGAATCCTTACAACAAGAAATGGAGCAAGGATTAAGCCCAGGAGAGGGCATGCCCAAGCCCGGTCAGGGCCAAAAAGGCCAAGAAGGCCAAGAACAAGGTTCTGGAGAAGAAGGGAAAACAGGTGAGGGTGGTCAAGAGGGGTCGGGGGCTAAAGGCAACACAGATTCAGGCCAACAATCTGGTGACGACAAGGGCGATGGTGGTTTGGAACAAAATTATAGCGAGGAGATGAATGGTCAACTTTTTGAGATTTATAAGCAACAGCAGCAACTGCGTCAGGCTCTTGAAAATAAACTGCGCGCCCTAGGGTTGTCTCAAGACCAAAATCGCCTTTTGGAGCAACTTGAGCGCGTAGAACAAAAAATCTTAGACAATGGATACAACCGTGAGACCATTGATCAAATGAGGCAAATCAAGCACGAACTATTAAAATTACAGGATGCTGAATTAAAGCAAGGAGAAGAAGAATCGCGAGAGGCCCGGTCGAATAAAACGAATCACGACCCACTAAAAGGAGAGGAAATCGACAGCCCCAAGAACTATTTTCAACAACTTGAGATATTAAACAAAGAGGCCTTACCTTTGCAGCCGTATTTTAAAAACGAGGTGCAGCGTTACTTTAAAAAAGACAATGATAGAGTTTAGTCAGCAGAATGAATTTAGTTTAGCTCAAGAAGAGGTATGGGATCAGTGGCTTACAGATTGTTGTGCCCAAGAGGATTTTGTTATTGGGGCGCTGGGTTATGTGTTTTGTGATGATGAATTTTTGTTGGGCATCAATCGAGAGTTTTTGAACCACGACACCTACACAGATATCATTACCTTTGGCGAGTTAATTGGGCGGTCTGTTCATGGAGAAATTTACATCTCGACCGAGCGGGTTGAAGAGAACAGTAAGGAGTTTTGTGTGGGTTTTGATGTTGAATTGGCGCGCGTGATGGTGCATGGTTTGTTGCATTTATGTGGGTATAAGGACGCTGCTGATCACGAAAAGGCTGAGATGCGGAATAAAGAATCTTTCTATATTAATCAATTTAATTTACTGACTACTAAGTAGTTAGTGTTTGTTTCACGTGGAACAATGTTATGGTAGATCAGGAATATGATGTGATTGTTGTGGGTGCTGGGCACGCTGGGTCTGAAGCGGCTGCGGCTGCGGCCAATATGGGGGCGAAAACCCTTTTAGTGACTATGAATTTGCAGACTATTGCGCAAATGTCGTGTAATCCAGCAATGGGAGGCATCGCCAAAGGCCAAATAGTTAGAGAAATAGACGCCCTGGGGGGTTACAGTGGTATTGTTTCTGATCAAACAGCGATACAATTTAAGATGTTGAACAAGTCTAAGGGCCCTGCGATGTGGAGCCCTCGGGTGCAAAGTGACCGCATGAGGTTCGCTGAAACATGGCGTATGCTTCTTGAAGGCACACAAAATTTGGATTTCTATCAGGATATGGTTTCTGGGGTTGTGGTCGAGAATGGAAAAATTAAAGGCGTCAAGACTACTCTTGGGTTAGAATTCAAAGCCAAGTCGGTGGTGTTGACTAATGGAACCTTTTTGAACGGACTCATACATGTTGGAGTGAAGCAGTTCGGCGGCGGTCGCGCAGGAGAAAGAGCGTCTATGGGCATTACGGAACAACTTGTTGATCTTGGTTTCGATTCCGGCAGAATGAAGACAGGAACCCCGCCAAGGGTGGATGGACGGTCGTTAGATTTTTCCAAGATGATCGAACAACCTGGAGATGAGGTGCCGCATAAGTTTTCTTTTTCAGAGGCAACAAAACCCCTGACGAAGCAGCGGTCATGCCACATGAGCTACACCAGTCTTGAGGTCCATGATTTGCTTCGGGAAGGCTTTGACAGGAGTCCGATGTTTAATGGAGCCATAGAAAGTATTGGTCCACGATATTGCCCTTCAATTGAAGACAAGATCAACCGCTTTGCAGATAAAGACCGGCACCAGTTGTTTGTAGAACCAGAAGGCTGGAGTACGGTTGAGTATTATATCAACGGGTTCAGTACTTCTCTGCCAGAGGAGGTTCAGTTTAAGGCTTTGAGGGCTTGTGCGGGTTTTGAAAACGTGCGTTTCTTTCGGCCAGGGTATGCTATCGAGTATGACTTTTTTGCCCCAACTCAATTGCGCCATACACTAGAGACCAAGCTCATAGAGGGCTTGTATTTTGCGGGACAAATCAACGGCACCACCGGTTACGAAGAGGCGGGGGCGCAAGGCCTTATGGCTGGAATTAATGCCGCTTTGAAGACGCAGGAGCGGGAGCCTTTTACACTGCGCCGAGATGAAGCTTATATCGGTGTCTTGATAGATGATTTGATCACTAAAGGCACAGAAGAGCCTTATAGGATGTTTACGTCACGCGCGGAGTACCGCACATTATTGCGTCAAGATAATGCCGATCAAAGATTGACCCCCAAAGGACATGCGCTAGGCTTGGCGAGCGCAGAGCGATTGCACCGCATGGAAGAAAAATATGCCCAAAGCGATGCGCTGATTGAGTTTTTTAAAACAACCAGTATTCCTCCTGAAGACATCAATCCAATCTTAGAGCGCAGGTCTTCTGCACTGGCCTCTCAGAGTGATAAGTTGTATAAATTTTATTCAAGGCCCAATATTGTTATGGAGGACATGAGGTCTTTGCTGGTTGTGGATGAATTAGTGCGTAAAGAAAACTTCGACACAGAGGTGTTAGAACAAACAGAAATCCAAATCAAGTACGCCGGGTACATCCAAAAGGAAAAGAACAATGCGGATAAATTGACGCGGCTTGAGGGAGTAAAAATTCCAGAGGCCTTTGATTATTCTCTATTGAAATCTTTATCGTTCGAGGCCCGTGAGAAGCTCACAAAAATCAAGCCGACAAGTATTTCTCAAGCTTCGAGAATCAGTGGTGTTTCTCCAAACGACATCTCTGTTTTACTTGTTTATATGGGTCGTTAAATGTTCCACGTGAAACCCGAAAGTCAAAAACAAATCAAACACAGCGAAGTGCATTTGCGCAGGGTGAAGGATCACTTGGTTAGTGGAGAAGAGTTCTCTTTAGTGCACAACAAGCAATTTAATGCTTTGGCTACAGCGCCAAAACCATCCTTAGTCGAGATTGCGGGATACTACGAGAGCGATGAATATTTGTCGCATTCTGACCAGCATAGGTCTTTTTTTTCTCGGATATATGCATTGGTGCGAGGGGTTAACCTGAGGACTAAAAAGAAATGGGTGGAAGATCATGTCAACGCTCCGGGACGTCTTTTGGATGTGGGCACCGGCGTTGGTCATTTTTTAGATGTTATGCGCGCTGGGCGCTGGAATGTTCAAGGCATTGAAGTTGGGGATCGCCCAAGAGCTATAGCACAAGCTAAGGGACATGTGGTTCATGCACAATGGGCGGGCGTGTTGGGCGAAAAATATGATGCCGTTACCCTTTGGCATGTTTTAGAGCATTTGGACGATTTGGAGAGTCGTATTGCTGATTTGGGCAGTCTTGTCGATGAAAATGGATTTTTAATTGTCGCAGTGCCCAACTACCGTTCTTTTGACGCCCGTCATTATAAGGCATTTTGGGCCGGCTATGATGTGCCGCGCCATTTATGGCATTTTGAGCAAGCAAGCATGCATCATTTGTTTGTTGATCAGTTTGATTTGATAGACAAGAAATTCATGTGGTTTGATTCTTTTTACGTCAGCTATCTTTCTCATTACTATAAAACAAACAACAAACGATCTGTGACGCCTTTTTTTGTGGCGTTATGGTCTAACCTAAGAACTTTGTGGGACGGAGAGTGCTCTTCTATCGCATACATCTACCAAAAAAAGCCATAGAGCGCGTTTTTCGCATTTTTACAACTCTAGCAAGGTGTTAGGCCTTAAAAACTTATTTAATCCTTTAAAACCACTCTAATCTTGTTTTTTTAAATAGAGTGTATATATGGTTTCTTGTTTTGTAAATAAATGAATTCTATGGCTAAGGTTTTTTATGCAAAAGCCGAGTCATTTGCACAGCGAGGTCGGTAAAGATTAATTTTGGGTTGCCGTTGCGTTCAATATGGTAGTGTGCAGTTTCTAGAGCTGATTGAATCGCGTGGATATTGTTTTGATGGATAAAGGGTGCTAATCGGTCAAGTGAAAACCCTTCGTCGTGTTCTTGATAATAGACCAACTCTTTTACGCCGTAGTGGGCCAAGAAGGCTTGCCGCAAAAGTTCACTGCAGTATAGCAAAAAACTTTTTTGGGTCTCTCTGCCCAAGCCAGACATTTGGTCGCTCCAAGCCAATAGGTCCTGAATAACTTTCTTGTTGCCTTTGGCTTTGAACGCCCCTCTCGCCCAAGCCAAGAACCATGCTTCGAACGGGACGTCTTCTTCTTTATTGGCTAATAATTGTCGGGCTTTGAAGTAGTCGCCATGAGCAATCTTGCTTATGCGTAAAGCCTCAGAGGTTGTGCAATTATGGTGGGCCATAAGCCCCTGACTTAAATCATGCTCAGAGAGCAGGGGTATGTTTAATTTTTGGCAACGCGAGTAAATGGTGCGCAAGATTTGATCTTCATGCTCCGTTAAGAGTAAAAAAACAGTCTGCGCTGGCGGTTCCTCAAGTAGTTTCAGCATTTTGTTGGCGCATTCAGTGGTCATTTTTTCGGCCATCCAGATGATGACAACCTTGAACCCTCCTTCATATGATTTGAGGTAGAGTGTTTTGGCCATTTGTTCTGCTTCAGCCACTGAGATGCTCCCTTGTTTTTTATCAATTCCTAAGTGTTGATACCAAGAAAATAATGAGCCATAAGGAGTTTGGGAGACAAAACTTCTCCAGGCAGATATAAAGTCATTAGAACGCGGTGTTTTCTTTACCTCGGCGGTGGTGTTGACTGGGAAAACAAAGTGCAAATCAGGGTGGGACAAGGCACCAACTTGTCGGGCACAACGCTCAAAAGCTTTGTCAGCCGGATTCAATGAAGAACAGAGTATGCTATTGGCATAAGCCAATGCCAGTGGCAACAAGCCGCTTCCGCTTGATCCAGAAAACAGTTGAGCGTGCGGGATGCGGCCTTCTGCAACAGTCGTTGTGAGGTGATTTTTGAGGTGTCTCAGTCCAATAATTTGCGAAAAATCCACAAACAAATCTAAGGATTTTTCACAAGGGAGGGACCTGAGAAAAACTTATATTTGTGTCACAAATCAAAAAAATGAGCACAATAAAGGATTTTAATTTTTCAGGCAAAAAAGCACTGATTCGGGTTGATTTTAACGTCCCCTTAGAGGGTAATGGTATGGTGAGCGACAACACACGAATTGAGGCCGCCGCGCCAACAATTCATGAAGTATTGCGCCAAGGAGGATCCTGTGTCTTGATGTCACACCTGGGACGGCCAAAGTCAAATGAAGCAGAGTATTCTTTAAAGCATATTGTCCCTGAGGTCTCAAAGGTTTTGGGTGTCCCAGTGGCCTTTGTTTCGGACTGTATTGGGCCAGAAGTGGAGCATGCGGTAAAGGAGCTTCAGCCAGGAAGTGTTTTGCTTTTGGAAAACTTGAGGTATTATCCAGAGGAGACACAAGGAGACAGGGCGTTTGCAGGCCAACTGGCTCAATGGGGAGATATCTACATCAATGATGCTTTTGGTACCGCACACAGGGCTCATGCCTCAACCACAATTGTTGCTGATTTTTTTCCAAAAAACAAATGCTTTGGTTTGCTATTGGCCTCTGAAATTGAAAATGTCAACAAGGTTCTGCGCGACGGAAAAGCACCCATCACAGCGATCATTGGTGGCGCAAAAGTATCGTCTAAGATCACCATCATCAAAAACATTCTAGACACAGTTGATCATTTGATTATCGGTGGAGGTATGGCATTTACGTTTGTCAAAGCCCTCGGCGGCAGTATCGGTGAGTCTTTAGTGGAAGACGATAAACAACAACTGGCGCTCGAGATCTTAGCTGAAGCCAAACAAAAAGGGGTGTTGGTGCACTTGCCGATAGACAGCTGTATCACTCAAGAATTCTCTAACGAAAGCCCGACTAAGATGGCCCCCACCGATGCCATTCCAGAGACTTGGATGGGGTTAGATGCTGGTCCAAAGACACAAGCCTTGTTTGCTGAGGTAATTCAACAATCAGAAACAATTCTGTTTAATGGTCCTGTTGGGGTTTTTGAACTGCCCACATTTGCCAAAGGTACTGTTGCGATTTGTGAGGCCATTGCGCGCGCTACTCAACGGGGTGCCTTTTCTTTAGTTGGGGGAGGCGATAGTGTTTCTTCTGTTAAGCAATTTCACTTTGAGCAAAAAGTAAGCTACGTTTCTACAGGAGGCGGCGCAATGCTTGAAATGCTAGAAGGAAAAACCTTGCCAGGAATCGCAGCCATTCTCAACGATTAAATTACAGACAAAATAATTGATGTCAAACCCTTACATAAGGCCAAAAGTTCTTTTTCTCAGCATTCTTTTGTTTGCTTGTAACCCCCTTTTAGGGCAAAATACAGAGGCCTCGGAGGAGGCGTCTCAGGCCGTTACAGTATTGAGAGACAGCACAGAGATTCTTTTAAAAGACATGGCAAGGACGCGTCAAATTGATTCTCTTTGGTTGGCGGCACTCTACGACACCTCTCGTTATGATGAAGCACAAGAAGCCGTCCAAAATCCATGGGACAGTATTGCGCTTCATGATTCACTTTGGTCAACACAAGTTTTTAAGGAACGCTTGGCGGATCTGGACGCGCGCACGCCTTTTCATGTGACCTATAACGCATCATTAGAGCAAATTGTGCGCGGGTATCTCAAAAACAGAAGAGAATCCATGGCTCGCCTGATTGGGTTGAGCCATTACTATTTCCCTATGTTTGAAGAGGTCATGGCGCAATATGGACTGCCTTTAGAGATGAAGTATTTGGCTATTGTGGAGTCTGCATTGGCCCCAACCGCGACCTCTCGCGTCGGTGCAAGAGGCCTTTGGCAGTTTATGTTTCAGACAGGTAAGATGTTTGGATTAGAAGTGAACAGCTATGTCGATGATCGTTGTGATCCACTACAATCAACCATTGCTGCAGCGCAATACCTGAATAAATTGTACCGCACCCTTGGGGATTGGGATTTAGCATTAGCGGCTTACAACAGCGGCCCTGGAAACGTCTCTAAGGCCATTCGACGCTCAGGAGGACGCACTAATTACTGGAACATTCGGTCTTTTTTGCCGCGAGAAACAGCGGGATATGTGCCTGCATTTTTAGCGACCATGTATTTGTTTGAGTATGCGCAGGAGTACGGCCTAAAGACCGACACACCCAGCTTGCCTTATATGACCACAGATACTGTTAGGGTCAGAGAAATGATTTCTTTAGAACAAGTTGCTCGTGTGAGTCAAATAGAACTTTCTGAGATTGAGTTCTTGAACCCCTCCTACTCGCTGGGTCTGATACCCGTAGTCAAAGACCACCCATATTATTTGCGTTTACCACTAGATGTTTTAGGTGTTTTTGTGGCCCATGAAGACTCTATTTATGCTTTGGCTCAAAATGAGTTCGACCAAAGAGAACAGCCCTTGCCTGAGTTGATGAACCAAAATAACCGCATTAGGTATAGGGTCCGCAGTGGAGATTATTTAGGCAAAATCGCAGAAAAATTTGGTGTGAGTGTCCAGAAAATTAAGCAATGGAATAGCCTGAAAAGCAACCGCCTTTCTATTGGGCAGCGATTGACAATCATTCCAAGAAGAATCCCAGTGGCACAAAATAATCCCCCCACAGCAAGTAAGGGCCAAGTAACAAACGGGAGGTATGTCGTGCGTCCAGGAGACTCCCTTTGGAGTATTGCACAGAAATTCCCCCAGATTTCTATCGACGATCTAAAAAAGTGGAATGATATTAGTGGTAACACCATCAAACCAGGCATGAGCTTGCGGATAAAAAAGGAATCCTAAATAAAAAACCAACGCTCGATGAAAAAACTTTTCTTCCTTATCACCGCCGTGATCTTTTTGTCCTGTGGTGAAAACAGCGATAAAAATCAATCTTATTTACCAGATTCAGTGGGCGGCATTAATGGGCTTCAGGTGGTCATCACAGATGCGCTTTGGCAAGGGCCTCTGGGCGACTCCATCAGAGCAGTTTTTGCGTCACCAGTTCAAGGGCTGCCTCAAGAAGAACCTTTATTTACATTGAATCAATTGCCGTTGGCCCAATTTTCAGACTTTGCCAGGACCTACCGCAATGTGTTGCACATTTCACTTACAGAGCGAGACACCGTAGCCATTCGTCAAAATGCATATGCCCAACCACAAACAATTGTTTTTGTTCAAGGCCAACAACCGGAAGATATTATCCGGCAACTCAGCGACACACAAAACGAACTGACCCAGATGTTTTTGGATCGGGAGTTAAAAGAACGACAACGCAGAACCTTAATTTCCCCGCTTGGAGATCATGGTTTACAAGGTGATTTTGGGATTGACCTCAAAATTCCTTCAGCATACCGAGCAGCTGCTCAGACCAAGGAATATTATTGGCTGCGTAAAGAGCTTAAAGCCAACGGCACCACTAATATTTTGATTTATCAGGTGCCATTAGCGTCTTTTCCTGAGGGCATCAGCCCCATTGTTTCGATCCAAAAAATTAGAGATTCTATTGGTGCTGCACTCCTCCCTGTGGAGGATGGTTCCAAATTCATCACAGAGTCGAGTTATGAATTGCTTACAGAACAAACCACGATCCAAAACCGCCTCTGTTATGTCACCAAAGGCCTTTGGACAATCGACGATGCCTATATGGCGGGACCTTTCGTGTCGTTTGCTGTTCGTGATGAGTCTCGAGACCGCTATTTGATCATGGAAGGCTTTACCTACGCGCCCTCAATGGCTAAGCGGGATCTACAATTTGAATTAGAGGCGATACTCAGGACCGTAGAGTTTCAATAATGAATAAAAAAAGAGGCCACTAAAGCCTCTTTTATATCACGCCACTAAAGAAAGCAGCTTATTTTTTGTCTTCTAAGGCATCATTTTTGTCCTCCTTCGAGGCATCCTTAAATTCTTTGATTCCACTACCAAGACCACGCATGAGTTCTGGAATCTTTTTGCCCCCAAACAATAGTAAAACAACAACAACCATTAAGATAATTTGCGGGGCGCCAATCACTAAAGGCAAGATGGAAGCAGTCATAGTCGTAAAAATTTATAAACAAAGGTAACAAGAAAATCGAACATACGGCGTTTTGAGATTAAGTTTCACAGAATCCATGTACATTTGTTACACCAAGACGATGAAATGACCAAATCAAAAAAAAATAAAAAAAACCTCCGCCAGAAACTGGTGCATAAATATCGGTTCTTGGTCCTGAATGAGGAGACTTTTGAAGAACGGTTTTCTTTTAGGCTCAACCGCTTGAATGTCTATGTTTTTGGGGTGGTTTTTGCGCTGCTCATGATTGCCGGGACGACCATACTCATTGCCTTCACGCCTCTCAAAGAATACATACCAGGATACTCGTCTACTCAGCTCAACAAGCAGGCGGCGGAATTGAGTTATTTGACCGATTCATTAGAGCAACGATTGGCGACTAATTCATTTTATCTCAACTCTATAAAGGACGTGCTTACGGGCAACTTAGAGCCCGCCGCCCTGAATAAGGACTCCATCATTGAGGCAGTGGCACGAGAAATAGACGAAAACCTATTGGCCGCGTCCAGAGAAGATTCTTTGTTGCGAGAATTGGTCTTGCAAGAGGACAAATACAACCCTTTGACAGATAATTCAGATCAAAATTTTATCCTCTTCCCTCCTGCTTCAGGCATGGTTTCTGCCGAATATGACCCAGAACAAAGACATTATGCTGTGGACATTGTGACCATTAAAAACACCCCCATTAAAGCCACTGCTGATGGGACTGTGATTTTGGCGGAGTGGACGGCTGATACGGGCTATGTCGTGGTCTTGCGCCACAAGAACAACCTGATTTCGGTATACAAACACAGCGCAACAATCTCGGTCAAGCAAGGAGACCTGGTCAAAAGCGGTGAGGTTATTGCGACTTCGGGTAATACAGGAGAATTGACCACAGGGCCTCATTTGCATTTTGAATTATGGAGTGATGGCTACCCGATCAATCCAACGAATTTTATAGATTTTAACTAACATGAGGCTCAAAAGGTTACTTTCCAAAATACTGGCGGCGGCGGCACACAGGCAGATATCCAAATGGGCCAACAACCCTTTTGTGGCGCAAGAGCGTGTTTTTAAAGAACTGATCCGTCAAGGACAGAAAACACAATTTGGGCGTGACCATAATTTTGATCAGATCCGTACTTCGGCACACTTTGCGCAGCAGGTTCCTGTGCGTGACTACGAGGGCTTAAGACACTATGTCGATCAGATGGTTGATGGAGCAGCGGACATTTTGTGGCCAGGTCGGCCGCTGTATTATGCCAAAACAAGTGGAACGACATCTGGGGCGAAATACATCCCAATAACAAAGGCTTCGATGCCACACCACATCACCAATGCAAAAAATGCGTTATTGTGCTACATACACCAAACAAAGAAAACACAGTTCGTAGACAAGAAAATGATTTTTCTTCAAGGCTCTCCAGTACTTTCCGATAAGAACGGTGTGAAACTTGGCCGACTCTCTGGAATTGCCGCTCATTATGTCCCGAGTTATTTGCAAAGCAACCGACTCCCTTCATGGCCGGTTAATTGTATGGAAGATTGGGAGGCTAAGGTGGCTGCGATAGTCTTGGAAACCAAGGATCAGGACATGGGATTGATCAGCGGGATACCGTCTTGGGTCCAAATGTACTTCGAAAAGCTCAATCAGACGACTCAAAAAACTGTAGGTCAGCTGTTTCCAAATTTTGATTTGTTTGTTTATGGTGGCGTTAATTTTGCGCCGTACCGGCAAAAATTTGAGGCGTTAATCGGCAGAACAACCGACAGCATTGAATTGTACCCTGCCTCAGAAGGGTTTTTTGCCTTCCAAGACCAACAAGGTGATGCTGGACTTTTGTTGCAACTGGATTCAGGAATCTACTATGAGTTCATCAAAACATCAGAGTTTTTTGACCAATCACCAACAAGACAGACCTTGAAGTCTGTTGAAAAGGGAGTAGATTATGTCATGATCATTTCGACCAATGCCGGTTTGTGGGGGTATAATATTGGAGATACGGTCGCGTTTACAAGCCTCAAGCCATTCAAGATTCGTGTTACGGGTCGGCTGAAACATTTTATATCGGCATTTGGAGAGCATGTCATCGGCAAAGAGGTAGAGCAAGCCATGACAAAAGCCTTGAGCGCCACAGGAGCCTCTATTACAGAGTTTACTGTAGCGCCTCAAATCACACCAGAGGACGAAGAACTGCCGTATCATCAATGGCTGATTGAATTCGACACCGCGCCAGAAAATATGGCGAAATTTGCTGAGGTCATTGACGCAGACTTGCAAGGGCAAAACGTCTATTATGCAGACTTGATTCAAGGCAAGGTGTTGCAACCATTGAAAATAACAGCACTAGCCCCAAACAGCTTTAACCAAGTCATGAAGGCCTCCGGTAAACTTGGCGGCCAAAACAAGGTCCCGAGACTGTCTAACGACCGCACTATTGCAGAAGCCCTGTTGAAGCTTCAAGACAAATAGTCGTATCTTTGCCCTATAATGAATTCACTTCAAGGACACACCAGGACCAGAGCTCAAGAAAGCTCTAACGCTATTGAACGCATTTATATCACGATGCGCCACCTCTTTAATAGAGGGTTTTATAAACCCATGGGCGTCAGTGGCGCAGCGTTGCGTGAAGCATTGTTGACGCTGCGTCCTGAAATATATGGTTCAATTGCAGAAGAAAAAATTGAGCTTCGTGGCTTGGTTTATGTTATGGACCGCCTGCCTTACGGCATCGAGGAATGTCAATTTGTGAATTTGACAAGTGATGAGGGTTATGCCAAATCACATGTGAAGCCCATCATTCCCCCCAAACGCCGCCGCCATTGTTACCGTATAGACGACCAACAAATGAACATTGTCATCACTCGGGGGCGCAGTGAGATTTATGACATTCTGACCCACCTGACGTTTCTCTATATTGAGTCCCATAAGATTAAAAACCGCGTGCTTTCAAAAAAAGGAACGCAATGGGTGTTGAATAGAGACTGGGATAAATTGGCTGAGGCGGCACTCAAAAAAGGAACATTAAGCGAAACGCAAAGAGAGGTTGCAGTGATGCATGCGGCAAATTTTTTGGGAAGAACCTTTGAAGAAGTACAGGCTATATATCACGAATTTGCTGTTGACACAGATACAGATCGTTTCTTGCGACTGGTCTATTTTTTGGGCAAGGGAGCCGTCGACGAGGTCACTAAGGAGGCCGACAGAGAAATCACCTTTAGCCCTGTACTTCGGGAGCGCTTGGGTCATCACATTCACGGAGAGCGTTGGGCCAAACGCATCAAAGAAGAGCTCTTTATCAAAGGGCAATTGAGTCGTCCACTGCACATTATTAGCGCTAACATGCATAGTGTGATGAACACTCTTTTTGCCGAGGAAACTTTGCCAAAAGCACTTAAAGAAAAGACACAAAACGAGTGGTATGAGTATTTGAGCCAATCCCAAAATCAGGCCGCTCGAGACAAGGTCAAGGCCCATGCACAAAAAAACGGCATGACATATCTGGAGGACACCAGCCAAGCCAACATTGACGTGCAGATTTTTGATATGGCGGCAGTGATGCCAGACACCTATAGCAACAAGACAGCAGAAGCGCCAGTATTGATCGTCATGGATTATGCCTTTGGCGAACAAGCGTATGAGACGATGGACGAGCTTTTGAAGCCTTTTGTCCATGCAGGAAAATCATATTACCTGCCCGTTGTCTCCATTTCAATTATGGGCAAAGCAGGAATTCTTCAAGGAGGCAAGGGAGACATCATGATCCCAAAATCTCATGTTTTTGAGGGCACAGCAGACAACTACCCATTCAAAAACAAATTAAAACTAAAGCACTTTAGCCAAGCCAATGCTTATGGCGGCGCCATGATCACAGTGCTCGGAACGTCTTTACAAAACAAGGACATTTTGTCTTTCTTTCACAATTCTTCTTGGGATGTTATTGGACTAGAAATGGAAGGCGCACACTATCAAAAGGCAATTCAAGCGGCCTCGAAAATTCGCGGGAGCATTAGCCCAAGTGTTGCCGTGCGGTATGCCTATTATGCTTCAGACAATCCATTAGAAACAGGCAGTACTTTAGCCTCTGGTGGATTGGGCACAACTGGTGTTCGCCCCACCTATTTGATCACTGAAAAAATCATGGAACAAATTCTCTCGACTTGATATGAGCACCTCAAAAAACATATTAGTAACCGGCGGTGCTGGATTTATTGGCGCCAATTTTGTTCAGTATTTTGTGGCCCATAGGGCCGATCACTTTGTGGTCCTAGACAAACTGACTTATGCTGGTGATATGCGCAATTTGACGGGACTTGACCAGGCCAGCAATTATACTTTTGAGCAAGGCGACATTTGTGAGGCACAAAGGGTCAAAGAGTTGTTTGATAAATATAAATTCACCAAAGTCATTCATTTTGCAGCCGAATCCCATGTCGATAATTCAATTACCGGGCCAGGTGCATTTGTCCAAACCAATATTGTCGGCACTTTTGAGCTGCTGCAAGCGGCCTATAAGTTGTGGATGACCGGTCCTCAGGCTTTGCGGGAAACCTATAGTGACGCCCGATTTTTGCATGTTTCTACAGATGAGGTGTATGGCACCTTAGGCGCGACCGGATTATTTACAGAAACCACGCCATATGCGCCTAACAGCCCCTATAGTGCGTCAAAAGCAGCCTCAGACATGTTGGTGCGGAGCTATTTCCACACCTATGGGTTGCCAGTGGTCACGACCAATTGTTCCAACAATTATGGCCCCAACCAACACCAAGAAAAACTCATTCCTACCATCATCCGTAAGGCTTTAGCGATGGCTCCCATTCCAATTTATGGCGATGGACAAAATATCAGAGACTGGCTTTTTGTCTTAGATCATTGCAAAGGAATTTTTAAAGCCCTCGAAAATGGTCGTCTTGGCGAAACCTACAACATTGGTGGACGGAACGAGCGAAATAATCTATACATTGCAGCACTAATTTGTGGCGAACTAGACCGTTTACGCCCCAAAGACAATGGATCGTATAAAGATCAAATTACATTTGTCACTGATCGCCCAGGGCATGATTTTCGGTATGCTATTGATGCGGACAAAATTGAAACAGAATTAGGTTGGCGCGCCGAGGAAACTTTTGAAACAGGGATTGTCAAAACCATACAATGGTACCTTGACCACCCAGAAAGACTTGGATTAACAAGCGACGCTAAATAAAAATTTATGAAGGGAATTATATTAGCAGGAGGGTCCGGGACCCGACTTCATCCACTGACTTTGGCCGTCAGCAAGCAGTTGATGCCTGTTTACGACAAACCCATGATTTACTACCCCCTCACAACTCTGATGTATGCAGGGATTCGTGAGATTCTGATCATTTCAACACCAGAGGACGTTCCTCTTTTCCAAAAACTCTTAGGCGACGGGTCGCAATTGGGCTGTTCTTTTTCCTATGCGGTACAAGAAAAACCCAACGGCTTGGCGGAGGCTTTTATCATTGGGGAATCATTTATTGGTCAAGACAAGGTTGCTCTAATTTTGGGCGATAATATTTTCTACGGCAGTGGCCTCAAAGAATTATTGCACGAAAACAATAATCCAGATGGCGGAGTTATTTTTGCTTATCACGTTCAAGATCCTGAGCGCTATGGAGTCGTGGAATTTGACCAACAGGGCAACGCCTTGTCTATTGAAGAAAAGCCCAAAAAACCAAAATCTCATTACGCGGTGCCGGGCATTTATTTTTATGATAACGAAGTAGTCTCCATTGCTAAAACAATCCAACCAAGCGCGCGTGGCGAGTTAGAGATCACCGCGATCAATAATGCTTACCTGAAAAAGGGCGCATTAAGTGTCAGGATTCTGGACAAAGGAACCGCGTGGCTGGACACCGGAACTTTTGCTTCATTAATGCAGGCCTCCCAGTTCGTTCAAGTCATTGAGGCCCGTCAAGGACTCAAGATTGGCGCTATTGAAAAAGCCGCCTACAGAATGGGCTACATCAGCAAGGCGCAGTTACAAAAATTGGCCAAACCCCTTCTAAAAAGTGGTTACGGCAAACACCTCATGCATTTGGATTGATATGACAAGAATAGAGAGTTCTTTACAAGATTGTTTTTATGTCGCCCCCCCACAATTTAAAGACGCCCGAGGAGTTTTTTGCGAGACCTACAACCATCAGGCATTTCAGAAAGCCACAGGCCTAGAAATCGATTTTGTTCAAGACAACCAATCGGTGTCGCAGTATGGGGTTTTGAGAGGGCTTCATTTCCAGAGAGGGCCGATGGCCCAAGCCAAACTTGTGCGCGTGGCGCATGGAGTTGTGTTGGATGTTGTGGTGGATTTAAGACCAAATAGCAAGACCTATGGCGCGCATTTTACGATTGAACTTTCTGCCGAAAATGGGCGACAGCTCTTTGTGCCAAAGGGCTTTGCGCATGGTTTTGTCACTCTGAGCGAAACCGCGATTTTTTGCTATAAATGTGATGCCTTTTATGACAAAACCTCAGAGGGTGGCATTCGATACAACGACGCAACCCTAGCCATCGATTGGCATCTACCAAAAGAGGTTCTTTTGATTTCAGAAAAAGACAAGGAACTGCCGTTGTTTACAGATTTAACCACATGAAACACGTTTTGGTAATTGGGGCCAATGGACAACTTGGCCAAAGCTTGCAACACATAACAGATCAATATGCTGAATGCGCCATGATGTTTATGGGACGGGCGCAGTGTGACTTAGGGGATCCTCACCAATTAGAGGCAGTGTTTGCCCAAAACAATTTCGATTATTGTATTAACTCTGGCGCGTATACTGCTGTAGATCTAGCAGAAAAGGACCCTGAAGCCGCGTTCAAAGCCAACACCCAGGGCCCAGAGCATCTGGCTAAAATTTGTGCCGCACATCAGGTGACCTTGGTCCATATATCCACAGACTATGTCTTTGATGGCACAGCAACTGAGCCTTATGACGAATCCACCCCGACGGCCCCTATCGGCGTTTATGGCAAGAGCAAACAGGAAGGAGAGCAAGCCATACAAAATCACCTAAAGGAGCACTATATCATACGCACCTCTTGGCTTTACGGACCTTTTGGCAACAACTTTTTGACCACAATGTTGCGTTTGGCGGGCCAAAACAAGGCGCTGACCATAACAACAGAGCAAATAGGCGTTCCGACAAGCACTTTGGACTTGGCCCGCGCCATCATGGCCCTCATCTCCAAAGAAACAGCGCCTTATGGGGTTTATCATTATAGCAACGAGGGCCCCACGACTTGGTATGGATTTGCCAAAGAAATCTTTACCCAATCGGGTCAAATTGACACGGTGCAACTTGCTAGTACCGAGTATTATCCTACTTTTGCAGAGCGTCCAAAATACAGCGTATTGGACAATCATAAATTTAAATCAACCCTCGGGATTCCAGGACGCCACTGGCGTGAAGCGCTCTCAGAGGTCATGACGTTATTATAATTCAATTCATATGGAAAAGCATTCTGAAGAAGTCGACTTGTTTTTTGTTCTTAAAAAGGTGAAAAATGTTTATCTGGGATGGCTCGCACGCCTCTACAGGTCTGCTCAATTCTTGAAGAAGCATTGGATTGCTTTGGCGGTCATTATTATTGGCGGGTTTTTTGCGGGTCAGTTTTGGCAACAATCATTACGACCAAAAAGAGAGGCCGTCATCATCGTTCAAAACAATTTCGGCAGCTCCAGTTATGTGTATAACGCCGTCGAGGTGCTCAACACGAAATGCAAGCAAGTCGATGAAGATTTTCTCAAACAATATGGCTTTAACGCAGAAGCACCAGAAATTCAAGACATCACCATAGAGCCCGTAGTGAGTGTTATGGATCTTCTGAAGATCAGTGAGCCGAACGATCGCAATATTGACACCTATATTTCGAAGATAGAAATCGAAGAGGACTTAATGGTTTCAGAGATATTCTACCCACAATATCATTACCATAAAATCACTTTACGCAGCAACAGCAAAGACCCAAAGGTCATTGATAAAATCATGGCCTACCTCAACGCCAACACAACCTTTAGCACTATTCAAGAGGTTGTTGTGGCCGAGACAGAGTTACGTGTCGCGCGCAATAACCAAACGATTGCAGATATTGATGCGCTCTTTCGGGAGTATTCAGGCAAAAATGATCGCGAAGCGCTCAAACGCTCAGACATCATCATGAAGATCGAAAACAACAATCTTCACCAGCTCGTAGAAAAGAAGACAGAGCTCATTAAAGAAAATGCTGAATTATTGACAGAGCTCACTAAGTATGGTGCTGTGGTCACAGTGATCAACAGCCCTAAGCTTTATATGGCAGCAGACTTTTTGGACAAGAAAAAGACCCTGGTTCCAGTAGGTCTTTTACTGTTGTTCTTCGGGTATTTTTGGATAAAAGGCCTTTATTTAAAGGGCAAAGCCTTTGCTGAGGACGCTGCGGAATAAATCGGGTTTCGTGCCGCAATCGCCACAAAGCATTTCTGCTTGCGCAGCAATTTAAACCCCACCATGACAAAACAACTATGCCAAAAACTTAAGACGAGCTCCCTAACAGGAAAGAGCTTTGGCGTGCTCGCTTTGCGGCTATTGGGCGTGGCTTTGTTTTTTGGACTTACGTTATATCTGACCAATGAAGTGCCAGCCTTTATTGTTGGTCAATATGATTTTAGCCGTGCTTTGTTATTGTTTGTCGGGGCAATTGCCTTGTTTGGCATGCAACAATCTGTGATATTTTATTCAGGATTTTTTGCGGCCAAAGACAACCTAGGGCAATTGCGCCAAGTATACAAGCAAATGGTTTTGCTGGTTTTGGCAACGGCATTATTGCTGAACATTGGTCTTTATGGAGCAGCGCCCGTGCTCAATAAATTCACCTCAAAGCCAATTGACGAGATTGCTTACCAGACTTTTTTTGGTTTAGCATTTTATGCTTTAACCATGTTGCACATCGATGTTTTGCGGGCCTTGGGCAAAATCTATTTATCTGAAATTTTCCGAAATATTCTGAGATATGCGCTGTTATTTGTCGCTGTAGTGGTGTTGGTGGTGACCGATCAAGCCCACCATCTTGTTACGGTTTTCTTATTGAATTTTGGCGTTTTGGCATTGGCATCAGGAGCACTGATTGTTTATTTTTTTGCCACTCCCCGCTTCCAGCCAAAAGACCGATCCCAAAAAGTCAATACCATTTCTATATTGAAGCGCTCTGCACCTATGGCCATCAGCGCCACGTCTTTTCTGCTCATGCAGAGCTTGGATGTTTTGATGCTTAAGCAGTTTACGGATTATGAATCAGTAGCGATTTACAGTGTAGCAGTAAAACTGACACTGCTGGTTTCAGTAGTTTTATCTTCTGTCAACACGGTGTTAGGTCCACAAATAGCTAAAGATTTTAATCAAAAAAACACCTTAGCGTTGCGCCTGAAAATCAAAAAAAGCACCAGATTGATTTTCATTTCGACAACACCAATCATCATTGGGTTGGCATTATTGGGAGACCCTATTTTAGAGCTTTTTGGGGCGGGTTATAAGCAGGCAAATACCCCTCTTTTAATTTTACTTGCGGGTCAAATGATCAATGCATTTTGCGGCTCTGTGGGGGTTTACCTGAACATGACCAATAAGCAAACTACTTTTCAATGGATCATTGCATCGGCCGTTGTGGTCAACGTATTTTTGAATTGGATGTTGATTCCTCGTTATGGGATGCAAGGGGCGGCTATTGCAACGAGCGCCAGTATGATCATGTGGAATGTCACCGCCGTGCTCTATGTTTATTGGAAAGATAAAACCGCAACATTTCTGACATGGTAGACCAAACCACAAAGCGTATTGATTTTTTTGTTGTGGGTGCTGCGCGCTCAGGAACGACATCGCTCTATCAATACTTGAGCCAACATCCGCAGGTGTATTTACCCCCGGTAAAAGAGTTGAATTATTTTTCTCAGGTCACGTCAGATCAATACCAAGATTATGAAGAACCTTTGCCCAACAAAACATACCACACAAAAATCATTCAGAGTGCAGAGTCCTATGACCGGCTTTTTGAGGGCGCCAGTGAAGGGTTGCTCAAAGGGGATGTAAGCCCCTCTTATTTATGGCACCATCAGACAGCCAAAAGGATTGCTGAACATAATCCAAACGCTAAAATTTTGGTGACGCTCCGGCACCCTGTAAAGCGAGCGTTCAGCCATTATTTAATGGCAAAAAGCGTGGGCTATGACCACAGCACATCATTCGAAAAGGCCATTGAGGCGCCGATCAAACCACACTGGGGAGGGGGCAACGCCTATTTAGAGTGGAGCGCATATGCTGGTCCGCTTCAGGCATACTATGACGCGTTTCCAGCCCATCAAATCAAAGTGTTATTTTTTGAGCACTGGATCAAAAATCAAGAGTCAACCATGAACCAGGTAGCGTCCTTCCTAGACCTTAGCCCCTTTGACGGATTTGACTTGGCGGACCAGCACAACCTCACCATGTCCTATAAGCATCAAAAAACACTGAACTTTTTTCGGGTCAAATGGGCGCGAACTGTGCTGCATGGCTTGTTTTCAGAGCCGCTGCGAAACAGCGCAAAGGCCATTTTATTTGGTGGAAAACCAACAGAGGAGACTCTGCCATTGATGTTGCAGCAGAAAATGGAATCGAAATTTGAGGCAGAGGCACGGTTAATTGAACAGCTTACCGGCAGGTCGCTTAGGGATTTATGGGGATTTTAAAGTATTTTAGAGGATGATCAGTCACCAACATAACGCCATTTTTATCCATGTACCGAAGGTTGCAGGACAGAGTGTGGAACACATGTTTTTATCTCAGCTTGGTCTTGGGTGGGAAGATCGCTCAGCCCTCTTATTGAGACGAAAATCCACCACTGAAAAGGGCCCAGAACGCCTAGCTCACCTCACGGCGCAGCAATATGTTGGACTGGGTTATATCGACCAACAAAAATTCGATGCGTATTATAAGTTTTCTTTAGTTCGCGATCCCTACCAGCGCAGCTTGTCTTGTTATCACTTTTTGGGGTACTCGCGCATCATGAGTTTTGAAGCTTTTGCGACCAGGGTGCTGCCCAAAAAACTCCGCCAAAATGAGTTTTTTTTCAAGCCACAATACGACTATCTTTATGACCAAAGCGGGCAATTGTTGATAGATTTTGTTGGGAAATTAGAAAATTTGACCCACGATATTGAGGTCATCAAGGAGCAGTGTGGCATCCCTAATGCAGTACTGCCACATACAAACAAAGAAAAAGGCTCTTGGAAGCGCGTGCTGCGCGTTTTGTGGGGACAGCCGTTAATGGTGTTCCATCTTAAGCTTGGTCAAGACAAGGCCCCTAGAACTGTTGCCTTGACCCCTAAAGCCAAAAGAGCAATAGCCGAATTGTATCACAAGGATTTTGATGCCTTTAATTATGGGACTTAAAACAGGCAAATCATGAATCAATTACTGACAAAATCTGGATTAGTGGCCATGATCTTGGCCTTATGGGCGGAGAGTGTCGAACTGAGCTTTGTGGTCGCCTTGGTGGTGTTGCTATGGCATTTTAATGGACGCTTATCTAAAGGCCTTTCTCAAATGGCCATGCTTATTCTGGCCTTGATTGCTATTGGCAGCCTTGGATTATTGTCGATGCAGGCAGGCCTCTATGGATTTGTCAAAGATCTCGTTTATTTTTTGCGCCCCCTTACGGTGTTGTTGGCCACCTATTATAGCGTACAGCGATTGGACCGTAAAGAAGACTTTTACAACCTTATTGTTTTGGCAGGGTTTGGCTTTGCTCTTTTTCACTTGCTTGATATTGGCGTTGGCTTGTTGCGCTACAAACCCAACCTTCAAAAATTCAGAGAATTATTTGGCAAACTTAATCATGTTGAGATGGTGGCTTTATTCTTAGTGACCTGTGTCAAAACATTGCCCGTCAAAAAATCCAGATTCAAAATCATCTATCAGCTTTGTGTTGCCGCACTCGTTTTTTCATTCCTGCTTTATTTTTCACGGACCATGATCGTGGTATTCTTCTTAATGGTCTTGGCCTATAAGGGTTATTTGAAACTCAATGCTAGAGGAGCGGTTATGCTCTCTATTTTGGCTATTGTTGGGGCTGGATTTGTCTTTTTTCTTGACCAATATGATCCTGCCCAGGTCAAAGAACCGACAGTGGCCTCTCGCTTTTTAGAAAAGGTAAAAAACTCTTATACAGAAGCGTTCGAACCGATCAAGTTTGACCGATATCGACTAGATCGAAGAGAGCTTTGGCCACGTTGGAGGGCTTACGAGGCGAGCTTGGTTTTGGAGGAGGTCGATCAAGAACGCAAGTGGGTCCAAGGCAAAGGTTTTGGTTCTACGGTCGATGTGGGTTTTGAGGTGCGCCTCAACGGAGAGCTCATGCAGCACCTCCCGACGGTGCACAATGGCATTACCTATGTTTACATGAAGACGGGCTTATTGGGCTTATTGCTCTACGGATCGATCATTCTTCTGCTCTACCTCCACTCCTATCGACAGGCATCTTCACAGCGCACCAAGCAGTATCATAATGTTCTGGTGGCTGTAGGGCTTTATATGTTGGCAGCGAGCATGGTTGTTACAGGGATATTCAAACCCTATATGATGATTTGTTATCTGGCGGGAGGCACTTTCGCGCTCAAACAATACGCACCATGAAAATAGCAATTTTTGGCACTAGGGGGATTCCCAACCATCATGGCGGATTTGAGCAGTTTGCCGAAATGTTTGCGCCGTATTTGGTGCGCGCGGGTCATGAGGTTTATGTTTATTGTTCTCATAGCCACCCCTATCAAGAAAAGACCTTTGAGGGAGCACACTTGATACATTGTCACGACCCAGAAAATAAGTGGGGTACTGTAGGCCAGTTTGTTTACGATCTCAACTGCATGCGCGATGCACGCAAACGAGGGTTTGATATTTTCTTACAACTGGGCTACACCAGCAGCTCTGTATGGTATCGATTGCTGCCTAAAAAGCCTGTGATCATCACGAATATGGATGGTTTGGAATGGAAGCGCGCCAAATATAATGCACTGGTGCGTCGGTTTTTGGCACAAGCCGAAAAGTGGGCGGTCAAAAGCAGTGATTACCTTATTGCGGACAATCCAGCAATCCAAAACTACCTGAGCGAGCGCTACAATAAACCATCACACTATATAGCGTATGGATCGCAGGCGTTTGAAAACCCAAATACCGAAGACCTCAAACCATACGGCCTGACACCGTCAACTTACGACCTCATCGTCGCAAGGATGGAGCCAGAAAACAACATTGAAACCATTTTGGATGGTGTCGTTGCCGCTAAAACCAAACACCCTTGCGTTGTGGTAGGCAAAAACGAAGCCACCGCCTTTGGTCGTTATTTGACCCAAAAATTTAAAGATGTTGCGGACATCCAATTTGTTGGTGGCGTTTACAATCAAGGGGTTTTGGACAATTTGAGGCACCATGCCCGCGTTTACTTTCATGGTCATAGCGTTGGGGGTACAAATCCGTCATTACTCGAGGCTATGGGTAGTGGTGTTTTGATTGCGGCGCACAATAACGATTTTAATCGCTATATTTTAGGTGATGACGCTCTATATTTCGAGACTTCAGCCGATGTAGCTGCCCTTTTGGACCAGCCCAGAGCGCCTGAGCAGGACCAATTATTTGTCGACCGCAATCATCAAAAAATCAAAACCTTATACCACTGGAACCGCATCAATCAACAGTATTTAGATTTTTTTCAAAAGGCGCATGATGAGCAGGTTTGAGACCGTCAATATTGAGCGATTTTTGCCATGGGTCATTGCCCTAGTGCTGATCAGTATTCCCCTACCATACGTCTACAGCACCATTGGCGCAGGTCTTTTGTTGCTGGTCGGGCTCTTTGGTTTGGCCAAGGGCTATAGATCCTGGAATATGGGCCATGCGCTGCCTATAGCACTGTTTTTATTGATGCTTTTGTCGCTGTTATGGAGCGAGGACATGGCCAAATCTTGGCGAGGATTGGTCCGGCAGCTGCCCTTTTTGTTGGTGCCGATAGCATTTATTTTTTGGCCGCCTATGGACCAGAGTACACTAAAAAAGGGCCTGCGCTTGGGCAGTCGATTTATGGGCGTGATGGCACTACTCTTTATGGGCCATGCATTACTGCTTTGGGGAGAAGGGGCGCCATCTGCCGTCTTTTTTTACCACGCGTTGGTGGCGGTCGCAGATTTGAATGCGATATACCTGTCGGGGGTTACGGCATTTTTTGTCTTGTACCTGTGGTTTACAGAACCTTGGAATAAGCGCAATACGATGACAAGTGTTGTACTCACGGTCTTTTTGGTATTATTGTCTTCAAAGAATATCATTGCGACCACAGGACTATTGGCGTTACTGGGAGTTGTTTTCCATAAGGGCAAAAGTATCAAGCACTATGGTCTGATGCTCCTGGTGTTGGCGGTTCTGGGGATGGCCTGGCAAAAAACACCATGGCAACAACGCTGGAGTGATGAGTGGAACGCAAGTTGGACAGACGCCTTAGAATGCGAAGGATTTACAGATGTTTATCCATGGACAGGCACCACTTTACGGGTCTTTTTTACGCGGGTTTTTTATGAGCAATTGAACCATGATCAAGCCTGGTGGAGGGGGTATGGGATCAATGCGGGTCAGGCCAAAATTGCCGAGCGGCAAAATCAATACTATGTTTACTGTGGTTACAACACGTACAATCTTCACAATCAATATTGGCAGACCGTATTTGAATTAGGTGTTTTTGGAGGCTTATTGGTGCTGGGTTTGTTGGCCTATTTGATGTGGTTATTTTGCACATCACGCCAAAGAATGATTTTGTTTTTTACGGTGTTGATGGCCGCTCTTTTTGTCACCGAAACCTACCTGTGGCGCCAACGCGGTATGATCCATTTTTTGTTGATTTATGGTTTGCTGGTGCATGTTTACACCCCGAAAAATAGAGCGCTATGAAGATTTTGATTGACGCCCATAAGTTTGGAGAAAAGCACGAAGGGACCAGTACTTACCTCTCAGGAATTTATCAATCTTTGATGCTATTGCACCCCGAATGGGAATATGTATTTGTGGGCAGGCATCAAAAAGCGATGCAAGGTGTTTTTGGACAAGGGCCTCATGTGCGTTACCGTCTTTTGAAGGCAAAAAGTCGTTTTTGGCGGATGATGGTCGAAATGCCCCAAATTCTTCGCCAAGAAAACCCAGATTACGCTCATTTTCAATACATCACGCCAATGGGTGCCCGATCGCCCTATATTGTGACGACCCACGACATACTCTTTGAAGAAAAACGTTTCAGGCATTTTTTCCCATTCACCTACCGTTGGCTCAATGGGTTTCTTTTCCGAAGATCTGCGCGCAAAGCCAAAATACTTTGCACCGTTTCGGCGTATTCTAAGGAGAAAATTGTGCAATATTACGGAAAGAGTCCAGGGGAAATTGTGGTCACGCCAAATGCTGTAAAATCAAACGACCCCAACAATGAATTTGATCAGTTGGTGATGGAGCGCTATGGCCTTGACCGATTTTTATTGCTGGTGAGCCGCGTAGAGCCCAGAAAAAACCACTTAGCGCTTTATCGGTCATTTGTTGCGTTGGGGCTAAAGGACAAAGGCTATAAACTTGTCTTGATCGGCAAAAATGAATGGCAATCTCAAGAAACAAAAGATTTTGTGGCGCAACACCAATCGGCATTAGTCGATGCGATGGTGATAATAGAGGACATAGATTTGGCTCATTTGGAGGCGTTTTATCGCTGTGCTGAGGTTTTTGTTTATCCGTCATTTGCAGAAGGCTTTGGCATTCCTCCGCTCGAGGCGGCAATCGCCCAGACCAAAGTGGTCTGTTCTTCTGCCACAGCCATGAAAGATTTTGACTTTTTCCCATATCATATTGATCCGACGGATCAAGATGCCCTAGACACAGCGATTAATGAGGCCATACACGATGAGGATTATGACCTTCAGGGCCTTAAAAATGTTGTGCGGGACAAATATCAATGGACGAATTCGGCGCAAATTCTGGCAGAAGCCATAAAAGCGACGCCCAAACAACAATAAATTAGGCCATCGATAAAAATTAGGCCAAGAGAATATTTTATATCTTACTCTTTTAAATTGACACTGTGAAAGTATTAGCCTCTTCCATATATCCTTACCTATGCTTTCTGTTGTTTTTGACACTGCCTTTTGACGATTACTTTAGGGCGTTGCCCAACCTGCTCTTAGTGTTGCTTTTGGGGCTGTTTCCATTTGTTATTCAACGTTCTGAATTCAAAAATTGGCACAAATCACCGGTCATTTGGGTTTTGGCGTTTTTGCTGTTTGTGGTCCTACAGGCCTGGTTTTTAGGCCGTTGGGGGCAAGACTTTGTGGTGATCAAAAAAATGCTTTTGGCGGCTGGCCTTGCCTTGTTGTTATTGCCGGTGCGGGAGAACCGGACACTGCATCATGGGATCATTTATTCTTCCATAGCAGCCATCCTGTTTTCTATGGTTCAGTTGATCCTCTTGCTTAATGAGGGACTAGAGATCTCTTTTTTGGCTTCTGCCGGAATTATTGAAGCACTGCTTATGGACCGTATTTATCTGGGCCTTTTGTCAGTTCTATCGGTCATTGTCTCTTACCGACATTTGCAAAAAACGTATCATCCGAATAATGGTTATTACCTGGCCAACATCATATTACAGCTTTGTTTTGTCTTGTTTATTGTGTCGCGCATTGCCATTATCGTCTTGCTTCTTTGTTTTGTCCTTAGTCTCTTTTATCGCCAAAAGAGGGGGCCGCAACTGTTGTTTTTTGGCGGTATTCTCGGGCTTGTATTGGCTTTGGCTTTTGTCTTAAACAACGATCTGCGCCAACAATTTTTTTACAACAACAATCCAGAACATCAAGAAGGCCTTTTGGCCAATACCACCGCTTTAGAGCCCCGCATGGTGATTTGGGATTGCGCCTGGCGCATCAAAGAAGACCCGGGAGTGTTCTGGAAAGGGCTAGGCTATACACAAACCAATGCACGCATGTTGGCGTGTTATGGCGCACACATTACCAACAACATCAAGAGGGAGTGGTTTTTGACCCGAAAATATAACGTTCACAATCAGTTTTTGTCGATATACTTGGGCAATGGCGTCGTGGCTTTTGTGCTTTTTGTCATGAGCTTTGTGGTCTTGTTTTGGCGGCAGAAACGAGCATTATTTCCTATGGCTCTAGGCATCACCGTTATGGTGTTTTTAATGGCAGAAAATGTTTTTCACCGTCAAATAGGAGCTTATTATATGGGATTCATATGGACTCTGCTGCTGTTTGCATCACCACCACAAAAGCCGATAGCCTCATAGGCGTTAGCACTATAAATCGTATTTTTGCACACTTAGAAAAAGAATAGACAAAGTGAATATAGCAGTAATTGGAACAGGATATGTAGGATTGGTCACAGGAACATGTTTGGCCGAAACAGGCAATGAGGTGATTTGCGTCGACATCGATCATGCCAAAGTTGCCCAGATGAAAAACGGCGTCGTGCCCATCTATGAGCCGCACTTGGACGTTCTTTTTGAGCGCAACATCAAGGCCAATCGGTTGCATTTTACCACAGACCTTGGCCAGGGTTTAGACCATGCAGATATTGTTTTTCTGGCACTGCCAACACCAGAGGATGAAGATGGCTCGGCAGACTTGTCATACGTTTTGGGTGTTGCGGACAAAATCGGACAGCAGATTTCTAGCTACAAGGTAATTGTCGACAAGAGTACGGTGCCTGTAGGTACTGCAGAAAAAGTGCGCGCCACTATTGCCAAAAACGCCTCCTGCGATTTTGATGTGGTCTCAAATCCAGAGTTTTTGAGGGAGGGGTATGCGGTAGATGACTTTCTTAAGCCAGAACGAATTGTTGTGGGCTCTTCAAGCGCGAGGGCTACCGAAATGATGCAAAAATTATATGCGCCTTTTGTGCGTTCAGGAAACCCGGTCATCATCATGGACGAGAAATCTGCCGAGCTGACCAAATACGCAGCCAATTCCTTTTTGGCCGCAAAAATCACCTTCATGAACGAAGTCGCTAATTATTGCGAAATGGTTGGTGCAGACGTTGATAAAGTCCGTGTGGGCATGGGCACAGACTCGCGTATCGGCAAACGTTTTCTTTTTCCAGGCATTGGTTATGGCGGATCATGTTTTCCTAAAGACGTTAAGGCCCTTCAAAAAGCCGGAAGTGATGTGGGCTATGATTTTAAGATTTTGGAGGCCGTGATCGGCGTCAATCAACGACAAAAAACCATTCAGGTGCCTAAGATTTTAGGGCATTTGGGCGAGGACCTTACGGGGAAGAAAATTGCCATTTGGGGACTGGCTTTTAAACCCGAAACAGACGATGTGCGTGAGGCACCCGCAATTGATGTGATCAATGCTTTATTGGCGCGGGGGGCCAGAATTGTGGCTTTTGATCCAGAGGCGATGCCCAATATTGAGAAGCAGTTTGGCAATAGAATTGAATTCGCGCAACAGATGTATGGCCCCCTTGAAGACGCAGATGCCCTAGTGATCTGCACGGAATGGAGTATTTTTCGGTCTCCTGATTTTGCCAAGGTCAAATCTCTTTTGCGCGCCCCTGTGATTTTTGACGGGCGTAATTTATACAACACCAATGATATGGCTAACGAAGGATTTCACTATGTTTCCATTGGCCGCAACACGGTAACGTCATGACCGACTTGACTAAAAAAAGGGTTTTAATCACTGGGGCTGCTGGATTTTTGGGGTCCCATCTTTGCGACCGCTTTATGGCCGAGGGTTGTGCAGTACTCGCCATGGATAATCTTATCACTGGTGACCGAAAAAACATCAAGCACCTTCTGGGGCAGTCGCATTTTGACTTCATTGAGCATGATGTTACGGAATATGTTGAAGTTGATGGCCCAATTGATTACATCATGCATTTTGCCTCTCCAGCCAGCCCAATAGACTACCTCAAAATTCCCATACAAACACTTAAAGTAGGGTCTTTGGGCACGCACAATTTATTGGGCGTTGCCAAGGAAAAAAAGGCCCGAATCCTTATCGCCTCTACCTCTGAAGTCTATGGCGATCCATTAGTGCACCCTCAAGACGAAAATTATTATGGCAATGTCAATACTATTGGGCCGCGTGGCGTCTATGACGAAGCTAAGCGCTTTCAAGAATCCATCACCATGGCATATCACCGATTCCATGGCCTTGAAACCCGCATCGCCAGAATTTTTAATACTTACGGGCCACGCATGCGCCTGAATGATGGTCGGGTGATCCCAGCCTTTATGGGTCAGGCATTGCGAGGAGAGGACCTTACGGTCTTTGGTGATGGGGCACAAACCAGATCTTTTTGTTATGTGGCGGATCAAATTGAGGGCTTGTTTCGGCTATTGATGAGCGATTATACGGCCCCTGTGAATATTGGCAATCCGCATGAAATCAGCATCCTGGACTTTGCGCAAGAAATCATCAAATTGACGGAATCGCGTCAAAAAATCATTTTTGAGCCATTACCACAGGACGATCCTATGCAACGTCAGCCGGACATTACCCTGGCAAAGGATTTATTAGGATGGTTTCCTAAGGTCGATCGAGAGGAGGGCATGAAAAAAACATTTGACTACTTTAAAGGCCTTTCTGAAGAAGAATTATACCGAAGCGAACACAAGGACTTTTCTAGCCACATCAAGAGGTAAATATGATTTATAAAACAGGACGATATTCAGGGTTTTTGAGGCCGATTTCTTACGGAATTGATCTGGGCATCATACACCTGTTTGCGGCACCTTTCTTTGCCGATAGCCTGGTGCTGCTCAACTATATCTTGTTCGTTTCTTTTGCTTGGATGGCCACGGCGTTTCGGTCTAATTTTTATGAGATTTATCGTTTTACCCGCACGACCAATATCTTATCCCTAGGCCTAAAGCAAGGCGCTTTGTTTGTTTTGTTGGTTTTCGCATTTTTTGGGTTTTAT
Source organism: Flavobacteriaceae bacterium (assembly GCA_029248405.1). Taxonomy (GTDB): domain Bacteria; phylum Bacteroidota; class Bacteroidia; order Flavobacteriales; family Flavobacteriaceae; genus BACL21. The sequence goes on from JAQWJJ010000016.1 coordinate 70,299, forward strand.
CGAGACATCACGGTGACGCCTTGGGAGATCCTTTGGTACACTGCCAAAGTGATGACGGCAATCACTTTGAGCAAGATCGGCATCTATTATTTGCTAAAAAAATACAGGGTGTTGCTCAAGGGAAATTTGCGACGCGTGGTGATTGTGGGCCTCAATCAAAAGACAGATCAGCTCCGGAAGTTTTTTGAAGAAAACCCGGAGTATGGCTATGTGTTGCTCAAAACATTTGACCTCAACGGCCCAGACAAGACGCGGCTCAAGGACTGCTTTGCTTTTATTGATCAAAACAATATTGATGAAATCTATACGTCAGTCGCTCAATTAGATAACCAGCATCTGAATCAGCTCATCGATTACGCAGACAATAACCTTAAGATTTTAAAGTTTTTGCCGGACAATAAAGACGTCTATAGCAAACGCTTAGATTTTACCTATTACGGTTATTTGCCCATTATTTCTATGCGCAAAATTCCAATAGATGAGCCGTTTAATAAATTCATCAAACGGAGTTTTGATGTGGTGTTGTCTATTTTTATCATCGTGGCAATTTTGTCGTGGTTGACACCACTTTTGGGGCTGATCATTAAACTCGAGTCTAAAGGGCCAATTTTTTTCAAGCAAAAGCGTAATGGCTTAGATTACAAGGAGTTTTATTGTTATAAATTCCGGTCGATGCGGCCAAATCCTGACGCCCACCTTCATCAGATTTCAAAAAATGATCCGCGCGTGACCCGAATAGGGAAGATCATCCGCAAGACCAGTATCGACGAATTGCCACAATTCATCAATGTGCTAAAGGGCGAGATGTCTGCAGTGGGCCCAAGGCCCCATATGGTGAGCCACACCCATATGTACGCCGAAAAAATCGATAAGTTCATGGTCCGACATTTTATCAAACCAGGCATTACCGGACTTGCTCAGGTCAGTGGCTTTAGAGGAGAAGTAGAAGACGACAACCACATCATTAATCGGGTCAAATACGATATTTTTTATTTAGAAAACTGGTCGCTCCTTCTGGATGTTAAAATCGTGTTTCAAACGATTTTTAATGCCTTACGTGGAGAAGACAAAGCGTATTAGTCATGGACACGCCTCTGGTTTCTGTTATCGTTCCAGCTTTCAATGCTGCATCCTATCTTCAAAATGCGTTAGACAGTGTCTTGCAGCAAACCTACTCCAACTGGGAACTCATTCTGGTCGACGACGCCTCTCAAGATAATACTTTGGAGATTGCGTACCACAACCAAAAATGGGACTCCAGAATAAAGGTGTTGGCGATGGCCGAAAATCAAGGTGTTGGCGTTGCGCGTAACCTGGCTACAGATAAGGCCCAAGGTGTATTGATTGCTTTTTTGGACGCTGATGATTTATGGCTGCCTCAGAAATTAGAGCGACAGGTTGGGTTCATGCAGACCAATGATTTGGCCGTAAGCTATACCGCTTATCAGCAAATTTATGCGTCGGGTCAGAGAAATTCTATCTGTGTCTATGTCTTTGACCGTCTTACCGAACGGTTACAGCGGAGCAATAATTATATTGGCAACCTAACAGGCATGTACTCTGTCGAAAAAGTGGGCAAAATTAAATCGCCAGAATTGGCAAAAAGACAAGACTGGGCGCTTTGGCACCAAGCGATCAAGCGTTCTTGTCAGTCCGCCATGGGGATCAATGAGGTGCTGGCCTCATATCGTGTGGGCAACACCAAGACCTTAAGTTACAAAAAAGGCGGCCTGATCAAGCACAACTATAACTTTTATCGCCGTTACTTGGGCTACAACGCGGTGTTGTCAAGCCTCTGGATGCTCGTGTTTTTTTGGCACTTTTTTGTTGTCCGCACTCAGAAAATTAAAATTTCAAAATAAATTGTTTGAGTTTGCCCCGCCTGCTGCGGTCCAAAACATTACAGCGCTGAAAATCCAGAACTAATCCCGCGCCTGCATAGCGTTCCATAGCTTTTTTTATGGTCAATTCTTCCAGGTGATTTAAAGGACGCTCACCGACATAAACGATGGTAAAGCGGTCATAGTCATTTTGTTCTACAACGAACTCTTTGACGGGACTTTGTTGGTCAATAACAGCTTTAGTGACGTAATAGAAGGTGAGTCCTGGAATGACTTTGCCATCTGCCAGCCGAGCCATATCGTTAGTGCGCCCAACAAGCTTACTGATTACTGGCCGCTCAGGCGTGCTATCAGCATGCGCAATAGCGAGATCCCCAATATCATAGCGGATCAGTGGATGGGCTTTGTTATAGAGATCGGTCACAACAATCCGGCCTTGGACCCCATTTGGCACAGGCTTATGGTCATCGTCCAATAGCTCCAAAAAGAGGTTGTGCTGTTGGACCTCAAAGCGTCCTTGTTGGTGTGCAAATGCGATGACACCAAGCTCACTTGCCCCGTATTCATTAAGAATGGGCACACCAAATGCGACGGCCAGCAGATCTTTGTCCTGATCAAACAACATTTCACTGGTGACAATGCAGGCCTTCAAGGACGGGCAAACGTTTTTTAAAATAAGTTTTCGGTCGTGGACGTATTGCGCAAAACGGACAATTGAAGAAGTATAGCCGTTGATGAATACAAAGGGTTTTTTGCTGAAAGCGTGAAGTATTTGTTCTAATCGCTGGTCTGAAAGGTCAAAAATCACAAAGCGATAACGCGCGGCTAAAGCATCTTTAAGCCGTTCTTTATAATAGCCAATGGATCCTAAAGGAATCCCATAGAATCGGGCTTCTAAATCTTGGCCAATGCGCAAATCATGGTCAAGATACAACCTCTTGATCAAGGCCCAACTTCTGGCGTGACAGTAGCGGTCTTTGCCAAAAACAAAAGGATGGCCACTGCTGCCCGATGTTTTGTGCTGGTGTACCCTAGAAGGAGTAAAGTGTTGACTCAATCGATCTTTGAGAGGTGCTTGAAGGTCTGCCTTGGTCATGATGGGCAACTCATCCCATGCAGGATTGGGATTTGTGCCGACTATTTTTTGGTAATAGGGCGTGTGCTGGAGATGATGTGCAACGATGTCTTGCTTGGCCCGTCTTTGGTAAACGACAAAAGCTTCAGCATCCATACCTGAAAGGTGTGCCAAATCTTTTTCCGCCTGCTTTAGTGGATAACCTTGACGTTCTAGCGACCAATTGAACCAATTCATATCAACTTATTTCAGATTGAAAATTAAACATTTAAATCGTCTTAAAGCCATGACAGGGTGATGAGATTTTTTGAAAAACCGCGCCGTGTCATGCCTTTTTTCTGCAGGCAAACCATTATTTTTGTCACGATAAACACTGCAAAAATATGAATATTCTTGTCTTAGGTTCTGGAGGACGCGAACACGCTTTCGCGACACAACTGGCCAAAAGCCCTCAATGCGACCAACTTTTTGTCGCCCCCGGCAATGCGGGGACCCGTTTATTGGCAACAAATCTTCAGCTGGCGGTGACTGATTTTAATGCCATCAAAGCCGCTGTTTTGGAGCATGCTATTGAAATGGTCGTCGTTGGCCCGGAAGACCCGCTGGTTGAAGGAATTTATGATTTTTTTAAAGCAGATCAAGCACTCAATCGTGTTATGGTCATTGGCCCTTCGGCCATAGGCGCTGAACTTGAGGGGTCAAAAGAGCGCGCTAAGGAATTTATGGCCACACACCATATACCGACCGCTGCGTACCAAAGTTTTACGGCCGAAACGCTCAAAGAGGGTCAGGCATTTTTGGCAACAATGAACCCACCATATGTGTTGAAGGCAGATGGTTTGGCGGCAGGAAAGGGCGTGTTGATCTTAGACAACCTGGCGCAGGCCCAAAAGGAGCTGGAGTTGATGCTGGCTAATGCCAAATTTGGAAAGGCGAGTGAAAAAGTCGTGGTAGAGGCATTTTTGGACGGAATTGAATTGAGCGTGTTTGTCCTGACCGACGGCTCTTCATACAAAATTTTGCCTACGGCGAAAGATTACAAGCGGATTGGTGAAGGGGACAAAGGGCTTAACACTGGAGGTATGGGCGCGATTTCTCCTGTGCCATTTGCCGACTCAGTTTTTATGGAAAAAATTGACTCTCAAATCGTCAAACCTACTGTCGAGGGCCTTAAGAAAGAAGGGATCACCTACGAAGGATTTGTTTTTATTGGTTTGATAAAAGTAGGAGATGATCCTTTTGTCATTGAGTACAACGTCAGGATGGGTGACCCTGAGACTGAGGCCGTTTTGCCGAGAATCAAAACAGACTTGGTCACCTTGCTGGAGGCTACGGCAAACCACAATCTCGACAGTGTGCCACTTGAGATCGATACACGCGCTGCCGCCACGATTATGGCAGTTTCTGGCGGATATCCGGAGACCTATGAAAAAGGAAAACGGATCAACGGATTAGACAAAGCACATGAAGGATTTGTTTTTCATGCCGGAACTACTGATCAAGAAGCACATGTAATCACTAGTGGCGGTAGAGTATTGGCGGTAACGTCTTTGGATGAGGACTTCAGAGTGGCCATAAAAAAATCTTATCAAACTCTAGAACAAATTTCGTTTGATAAGATCTATTACCGTCATGACATTGGGTTTGATCTCTAGGAATCGCCCAAAAACGAGTGCGATGTTTGGCTGCGGTCTTCCTCTCCACTAGCGTTAAATTGGGCCAATTGCTTCATCCAGTAGTAAAATGCAGCAAAAAAGACACCAATGAATAGCCAAGACATAAAGTTGGCGCCCCACCAAGACTGTAGTTCAAAGTTTCGCAAAGCATCCAGTGGCGCAAACAATAGTGTGTTGGCTAAAGATTCGATTCCTTCAAAAAAAGCTTTAAATGTCATATGTCCTATATTTAGGGTGTAAAAATAGAAATTCAAGCCCATGCTGACAAGCTTTTTTGCTAAATCTGGCACAATAAATTATCTGCTTCTGGCACTGTCGATTCCTTTGGTATTGATTGCTAAGGGCTTTTACCTAGAAGGCACCAATCTTAAAATCAGCTCGTTGCTTTTGGGCACGCTTGTCGCACTGGTGATCGTTTTGGCGTTTTTGTTGTTTGACTTTATCCTTAGAAAAAACAAGCTCACTCAGGCCAACACTTATGGCGCATTGATCTTCACATGTCTGGTGCTGACCCAGCCCTTGATCGAAAACCTAAAGGTATTCTTGACATTGATCGTTGCGCTGCTCTTCTATCGCAGACTCTATAGCCTGACCAATGAAGTCGCCATAGAAAAGAAGATATGGGATGCGGGCTTTTGGGTATTTATTTTGGCCTTGGTGTATCCTTGGGCACTCTTGCTTTTGGCGCCTTTGGCCATAGCCATCGGCAGTTTGAATCAATTTTCGTGGCGCTTCGCCGTGGCGCCACTTCTGGCCGGAATTGCCGTGGTGTTGATGACCGCGGCTTATAGCGTTCTGGACCCTGATGCTTCAATGAGTGTGGCACTTTTGGCCCTGCCTAGCGGCACGCCTTTAGCGTTCAAATGGCCACAGCAAACTTGGCTTTTGGCACTATATGTGTTGGGTATTGTCGCTCTATTAATTGGCGCATTACACCTGCCGAAAGCCCGCCAAGACACCTCACGCGCCAGCAAGATTCATCTGCAATGGACGCTGTATATTTTGATTTTGGGACTGGTATTGATGGGGCTGATGCCTGAAGCCGTTTATGGAGTATTTTTGCTTTTGGTAGCGCCTCAAGCGACGATCATTTTGGTCGGTTTGATAGAGCGACAGAGGCGCATGGCCATCAAAGAGCTGGTACTGCTCGCCCTGCTCATTTTGCCCTTGATTGAAATCCTTTTAAAATAAAGTATCTTTGCACAACATATCGAAAACCCGTATCAACCACAGCACCAAACTCTATCTATGTTTACCCAAAAAGCGTTAACCATTTTTGAAGAAGTGATCGATCAGTATCATGTCTTAGATGACCCATACCAGTCCTTTACTAATCCTTACGACCGCACTACCGACCTCTTGGACCACTTGCTTTATCGCAAGTGTTGGATTGATACGGTTCAATGGCATTACGAGGACATTATTAGGGATCCAGAAATTGACCCTGTTGCGGCCCTTACTTTGAAACGACAAATTGATGCTTCAAACCAGGACCGAACGGACATGGTCGAATACATCGACAGTTATTTTCTCGAACAGTATCAGGAGGTATCGCCTTCTGACCAGGCAACTATTAATACGGAAAGTCCCGCTTGGGGCGTAGACAGGCTGTCAATTTTGGCATTGAAAATATACCATATGCAAGAAGAAGCCAGCCGCCAAGACGCCTCAGCAGCACACAAAAATACCTGTCAAACAAAACTAGAGGTATTACTGACACAAAGACTTGATTTGACCACAGCAATAGAGCAGCTTCTGAACGACATCGCTTCGGGATCCAAGTACATGAAAGTTTATAAGCAAATGAAGATGTATAATGACGATGAGCTTAACCCTGTTCTTCGCGCCCAAAAATAACCAGTGAAACCCGGTCCAAAACATATCGCTGTGATCCGACTTTCGGCTATGGGCGATGTGGCCATGATGTTACCTGTGCTTTTGGCGGTGATCAAAGCACAGCCCAACATTAAAATCACACTGATTTCTCGAGATCGTTTTGCGCCTATTTTTGCCGGCATTGATCAAATTCAATTTTTAGGGGCTGAGGTCTATGGCAAGCACAAGGGCATCATTGGTCTTTGGCGGTTGGCCAAGTCAATCAAAGGCCTTTCTGTAGACGCCGTAGCGGATTTGCACCATGTTTTGCGCAGTCATGTTTTGAGCTTGTTTTTGAAATGGAGTGGTTTGCCTGTAGCCACAATATTCAAAGACCGTAAGGCCAAGCAGCATGCCGTGAAATCTTTTGACCCGGAACAACCATGGTTCAAATCGTCACATGAGCGTTATGCAGAAGTGTTTCGATCGCTTGGGCTGACGGTGGCGCTCACCCCTGATGTGCTTGCGACCTCTTCAAAGCGACCAGATGGATCTGCTGACTTTCTCCAAGGCCGCGCAAGGCCGTTTATCGGGATCGCTCCTTTTGCAGCATTTCCAGGAAAAGTGTACCCTGAAGGCCTGATGCAAGAACTGATCAGCAAGATCAAAGCGCAATTCAAAGGAACTGTTCTGTTGTTTGGTGCCCCTGGAGCAGAGCAAAAAACACTAGACCAATGGGCTTTGGTTGGAGACGACATATTGAATTGCGCTGGGATGGGTTCATTTACTCAGGAGCTGAACCTTTTGAATCAGCTCGATATTATGGTTGCTATGGACAGTGGAAACGGACACCTTGCGGCCAATTTTGGCGTTCCGGTCATCACCCTTTGGGGGGTGACACACCCTTGTTTTGGTTTCGTCCCTTTTGCCCAGCCAATTGAAAATCAGTTGTGTGCAGATCGCCGCCAATTCCCTCTAATACCGACCTCCATTTATGGCAAGACACTGCCCAAAGGCTATGATCAGGTGATGTCAACCATCGTCCCAAAGACAATAATCAATCGGATAATGACCCTTCTAGAAAAAGACCAACCGTAGGCTTAAACGTTGTCGTAATCAATAACAATTGCGTCCGATTCAACCAAAGCTTGACAGGTCAATACAAGACCTTCTTCAACCTCTCCGTCTGTGAGAATTTGGTTCTTGATCATCGTGGCCTTGCCTTCTGAAACACGGGCAATGCAAGAACTGCACACACCACCTTGACAGCTGTATGGTGGGTCGAGGTCTTTGGCCAGAACAGCATCTAGGACAGGAGTCTCTTTATCGATCACAAAGGTGTCTGAAACACCATCCAAAACAACCGTAATGGTGCTTTGTCCCGAAGCCAATGTGGCACTTTCTTTTGGGGCGGAGAAAAACAGTTCGTAATGCGTGTTTTGAGAGGTCCCCCCAAAATCGGTCAAAGTTGTTTTGGCGGTTTCAATCATGGCCTCTGGTCCGCACAAGAAAAACTGGTCGAATGTGGTTCCCGCTAATTGCTGGCTCATAAGATGCCGTAAGGCGCCATTGTCGATACGCCCAAATCGTGCTCCGGGAACATCTTCCCTGCTGAAAAATGAGACCAGATCAAACCGTTCAGAAAAGCGCGCCACAAGATCATTAAGATTTTGGGCAAACATGGTTTCTGTTTGATTTTGATTGCCATAAATCAAGGAAAATTTTGCTTTAGGCGATTTTGTCAGGGTTTCTTGAATCATGCTCATGATTGGAGTAATGCCACTTCCTGCGGCAATGGCCAAATAATGATTTGTGTCATTATTTTGTGTCTCGAGGGTAAAGCGGCCCTCGGGAGGCAAGACCTTTAGGCTATCGCCCACTGAAAGCACGTCATGGGCCCAATTAGAAAAGATGCCTTGGGACACTCTTTTGATGGCGACGGACCATTTTTGGCTGCTAGGTGCGCTGCAAAGAGAGTATGATCTGCGCACTTCCTGACCATTAATGTCGTGACACAGGGTGATGTATTGTCCCGCAACGAATTGGAATTTCTGTGTCAGTGCCTGAGGCATTTCGAACTCAAGCTCAAGAGCGTTTTGCGTCATAAAGGTTTTTCGAGAGACCTTTAAGTAAAATTCATTTTTCATTATTTTTTTTTCAAAAATACAAATCCTTCTCTGTTTACAAGGGTGTAACTGCAGGATATTAGGCTGTTTTTTAGGCCAAAGAGAGCCACTTATCAAAAAGAATGGTATTTTTACCCTCCTAAGCTTTTGGTCAAATACTAAAAGCAAAGCTTTTAAGTTACCATACCAAATAACAAGCGTCGAGTGAAGCATTTTTATAAATATCTTGTTGCATTGCTATCTGTAGTGATCCTTCTTTCTTGCTCCAGAAAGAAAAACACTTTTGTGACCAGAAATGTGCACGCTGTTACAGCAGAGTACAACGCCATATTTAATGGAGACGTCGCCTTATTGAGCGGAAACCAAGAGCTTTCGACAACATATCGAGATAATTTTTGGGAGATTCTTCCTGTTGAGCGCTTTGAACTCAAGGAAGCGATACTCAAGCCAAATGAAAAGGGCAATCCGCATTTCAAACGTGCTGAAGAAAAGGCAGCGAAGGCCATTCAGAAACATGCGATTTATCTTAATGGAAAGGAATACAATCCACAAATGGACGAAGCCTATATGCTCTTGGGTAAGGCTCGTTATTACGGGCAGCGATTCGTTCCGGCGCTGGATGCCTTTAATTTCATCCTTAACCGATATCCGACAAGTAATAGCATCAATGAGGCGCGGATGTGGAAAGCCAAGACCAATATCCAAATGGGCAATGAAGAAGGGGCCCTGGCAGAACTCAATGAATTGGTCAGCAAAGAAGGTTTGTCTGAGGAGGACCTCGCCGATGCTGCGGCAATCATGGCTCAGGCTTATATCAATTTAGACACACTTCAAGCAGCATTGCCACAAATCAAAATAGCCGCAGCGCTTGTCAAGGATAAAGAATTAAAAGGCCGATATGCCTTTATTAAAGGACAAATATATGACCGTTTGCAGATGAGTGATAGCGCCAATATGGCGTTTCAGGAGGTCATTGATTTGAAACGCGCTACGTCACGCACTTATTACGTACACTCTTTTTTGTCTCAAATCCGCAATTTTGATTACCGTCAAGGGGATACATTGGCCCTCACTGAGCTTTTGATGGCTTTGGGGCAGGATCGCGAAAATAGACCATTCAAGGATGTCATTTTTCACGAAACAGGGAATGCTTACCGCATCATGAAAGGCACAGATAGTGCGGTGGCTTATTTTAATCGATCGGTCGAAAACTATAACGAAAATCAACCCCTTCAAGCCGCCAATTACGGAACATTAGCAGACATTAATTTTGAACAAGCCAACTACAGAACGGCTGGAAAATATTACGACAGCACCCTGACGTTTTTGGAAGAAAATTCTCGGCCATGGCGCCGAATGAAAAAGCGTTTAGATAACCTGGCGGACGTCATCAAGTATGAGGACATCGCTTCGAGAAACGACTCAATTTTGCGGTTTGTGGCCATGAGTGACGACGATCGCCTCGCCTATTTCACCACCTTTACTGAAGCGTTAATAGCGCAAGCCAAAGAAGATTCTATTGCTGCCGCAAAAAGCAAAAAGCGCACCGAAAACAATGAGTTTTACCAGAAGCAGTCCAGTAAAAATAATCAAGGGGGCGAAACCTTTTATTTTTATAACAGTACAGCAGTGGCTTATGGTCGTCAAGAATTCAAAAAGATATGGGGCAATAGAAAGCTCGAAGACGACTGGAGAAATGCTTCTAAAGCCATCGCCGCCATTGGGGCTGATGAACTGGCTGCAATCGAAGAAGAGGGCAGCATTGCGTCAAGAACGATCATGGATCCAGCCACTTATATTTCGAGGATCCCTACAGATTCTTTAGAGATCGATTCGTTAAAACGCACCAGAAATTTCGCCTACTATCAGCTTGGCGTGGTCTACAAAGAAAAATTTCGAGAATACCAACGGGCCATTGATAAATTGGAAGGATTATTGGGGTTTGGACCTCAAGAAAGATTGATTTTGCCGTCCAAATATAATCTATACAAGATCTATGCGATTTTGGAAAATGCACCAATGGCCGAACGCTGGAAGACGGACATCATCAACAACCACCCTGAATCGCGGTATGCAGAAATTCTGAGGAACCCTCAAACACAATTGGCGACAGACGCTTCCAGTCCTGAGTTCAAATACAAGGCGCTTTACCGTCAATTTGAAAATGGGGCTTATGCGGAGGTCTTGCGTTTGTGTGATGAGTACATGAACCGCTATCAAGGAAATGACATCATACCGAAACTTGAGCTTTTGAAGGCCACAACCCTCTCTTTTACTGAAGGTTTTGAAGCGTACAGAAACGCCATTAATTTCGTGGCCCTCACTTATCCTCAGTCATTAGAGGGGAAGCAGGCGCAACATATTTACACCAAGGTTTTGCCCAATATTTCTTCGCCTGCATTTACAAGTGAAGGCAGCGGGTATAAGATTGTTTATCCATTTTCCATTGATGACGCAGAGAAAGGATCAGATTATTTGACACGTCTAGAAGAAGCTTTGGCGGGCTATCCTAGAGAAAAACTGTCCGCAAGTCGCGACTACTACACGAGTGATCAGTTTTTTGTGGTGGTTCATGGCCTAAAATCGCCAATGGGTGCTCAAGGGTTTGGCGAAACATTAGCGGGGCTAAAGGCCTTTAAATTAGAGGCTCCATTTTTTGTCATCGCCACGGAAAATTACCGAGTGGTGCAATTGCATAAAAACCTAGAGTCTTATCAAAGAAATCAGGCCGTCGCAGAACCATCGCCCCTTCAAAAATAGAGCAGATTATGTTTAGCGAAAAAAAACAAAGAGAACACATGGAACCATCATCAAGTCAAAACAGAATTAATGAAGGCACAAAGCTTATTGGAGACATCCAATCTTCAGGGTTCTTCAGAATAGACGGCGTGATAGAGGGCACAATTGAAAAGCCGTCCAAAGTTGTTTTGGGCAAAACAGGGCAAATTAAAGGCAAGCTGGTTTGTGGTGATGCTGATTTAGAAGGTCGATTCGAAGGAGAATTGCATGTTTCAGGCACCCTCACACTAAAGTCTTCTGCCCGAATTCAAGGACAAGTCGTGGTCGGCAAACTTTCCGTAGAACCCGGAGCGATATTCAACGGCACTTGCAGCATGCATGCCGAGGCAAAAACAACCCCTCCTTTAGAATCTTCTTCAAAGGGGAGTCTTTTTGACCGACAAAACCGGCTCAAAAAAGCAAGCACATCAGAACAGACCACGGTATAAGCATCATGACCCAAAAGCCTGAAAGTTGGAAGCGGTGGTTGGTGCTCTCCTCCATTGCTGTTGAAATGGGGGTCATTATTTATGCTGGCAATAAGGTCGGACAATGGTTGGACCAGCAATATTTTCCTGGAGAAAAAACAATGGCGACGGCCTTGACGCTCGTTGGTGTGGGCATCGCTATGTTTTTGGTAGTGCAACAAACCAAAAGACTCAATCCATGAGGTTTCCCACCGACTTAAAGCCTTTTTTGATCCTGTTTCTATCTTTCGGTTTGATCAGTTTTGGCATACATTCTGGCCTGCAATCGGCTTTTGGCTCAGGGGCTTGGTCGCATCAAATCATCACCGCCTACCTCTTGAACTTTGGTATTGGCGTCATTTTGATATCGGTAATTTCAAAATTATTGCCTCCAGAATCTTCGGCTTTAGGATTTGTTTTCCTCTCGGCAAGCGCATTGAAATTCACCTTGTTTTACGCGCTCTTAAGGCCCGGATATAAGGTGGATGAGGGGTTCGACGGCGGAGCGTTTCTGGCTTTTTTTGTCCCGTATTTTACTTGTTTGCTGGCAGAAGTTTTGTTTCTGGCAAAACGCCTCAATAACCTATAAGCGACGCCCAGTGAGCGGGTCCTAAAAAAACCCGTGATTTTCTTTTTGGTTTCTCCGTAAGAATGGTATTTTTGCACCGATTTTAATAGGTTTCAATCAATCATCGAGAATGCAAGGAAAACGACTTATTCATTTACTTTTCGGAATCGCTTTTTTGACCGCTTCTTTTTCAGCCTACGCGTCTGATCCAAAAAAGGGAGCGCTTACGCCTCAAGACCGAAAAACTGAAGTGAGTGCTTATGTCAAGCACCACAACTTGGACACACACGATTTTGGCCTTTTTTCTTACACAGGTGCAGATGGCGCCCATCATCAAATAGGGTTTCCTTTACCTGTTATTCTTTGGGCTGATGGCCTTCATGTATTTTCATCAGGGGCTTTGCATCATGGCGAGTCTGTGGTGGCTTCAGGAGACAAATACTTCGCTTTAGACACTCATTCTTACAAGATTTACGAGACTGATGCCTCAGGCGTTTTGAATTATGATGCAGACCACCACGTGACCAATGTGGCGCCGTTAGATTTCTCAATCACCAAAAGTGTCTTCATGATCATGCTGGTGAGTGTGATGTTGTTCATGATCTTTATGGGCCTAGCCAAGAGTTATGCCAAAAATCAAAGTTTGCCTTCTGGTGTGGGTCGCTTCTTCGAACCCATAGTCTTATATATTCGTGATGACATTGCCATTCCTAACATTGGCCCAGAAAAATACCAGCGTTATATGCCCTATTTATTGACGGTGTTTTTCTTTATCTGGTTCTTAAATTTATTTGGTTTGACCCCACTAGGGATCAATGTCACTGGAAATATTGCCATCACAACAGCTTTGGCGGTGATCACATTTTTGATCACTAATTTTACAGGAACAAAGGATTACTGGAAACATATCTTTGACCCACTCGGACACGCAATGCCTTGGGTGGCAAAACTTCCGATTTATATCATTTTGGTGCCCATCGAAGTATTGGGTATTTTCATCAAGCCTTTCTCTCTTTTGATCCGACTTTATGCCAACATGCAGGCGGGTCACATTGTATTGGGAAGTTTGATAGGATTGATTTACGTTTTTCAAAATTGGCTTGGCGGAACATTAGCGTTCGGCTTGTCTTTTGCTATTTCGCTTATTGAGCTGTTGGTAGCATTACTTCAGGCATACATTTTTACGATGTTGTCGGCTTTATATTTTGGATTCGCTAGTGAGACACATGATCACGCCGTAGAACACGACGGAGAAGTGCAGCACTTGTAAGATAAGTTGAATGTTTAATTTAAATAAATAGAGTATGACAATTCCAACTATTGTAGGAGCAGGTTTAGTAGTGATTGGTGTCGGTATCGGTATCGGTCAAATTGGTGGTAAAGCTATGGAAGCTATCGCCCGTCAGCCTGAGGCTTATGGAAAAATCCAAACAGCGATGCTTATTGCAGCGGCTTTGGTAGAAGGTATTGGTTTTGCAGCAATTTTCGCCGCATAAATCAGTCTAGTGCACACGGACGCAACGGTTGGTTGCCTCCGTGTGTATTTTAAATTAAATCAAGAATCCAGTCGGATTTATCAATAAGATTCATCAAATGATTTCCCGAGTATTCGGGTAATAATTATGGAAAAACTAATTGGAGAATTTTCAGTAGGCTTGTTTTTTTGGCAAACACTTTTGTTTGTCACATTGCTTTTCTTACTCAAGAAATATGCGTGGAAGCCAATACTTGATGCCGTTAATGAGCGTGAAGAAGGCATAAAAAAGGCTTTAGAATCTGCAGAACAGGCCAAAGAAGAAATGGCCAACATGAATGCGGACAACGAAAAGTTGCTCAAGGAAGCCCGTGCAGAACGCGACGCCATGTTAAAGGAGGCTAGAGAAATCAAAAGCAAACTCATCGGTGATGCCAAAGACGAGGCCAAGGTTGAAGCGGATAAACTAATGACACAAGCTCAGGCAGCAATTGAAAGTGAAAAGAAGGCTGCGATTGCGGAAATCAAAGAACAAGTCGCAAGCTTGTCTCTTGATATTGCAGAGAAAGTCATTAAAGAAGCTTTATCTAAAGACGACCAGCAACAAAAATTGGTCAAGAACCTTTTGGACGATACGACCTTAAACTAATTCTATGAACGGAAGTAGAGCCGCAATCAGATACGCGAATGCCTTGCTACAAAAGGCTCATGACAATGGTCATGCTGAGGTCGTTTTTGGCGACATGCAGTCTGTAGCAGAAACCTTGGCGTCTAGTCATGAGTTGCAAGTGGCCTTGAAGAGCCCCATCATTAAGGTCGAGGACAAACAAGCAGTGTTGGAGCAAGTTTTTGCCAAATCAACAGAAGACACCTTAGGCTTGATCCGCGTGCTGGCAAAGAATAGAAGAACCGACTTATTGGCTCATGTGGCACAAGCCTATATCAGTTTGCATCATGAGGCTCAAGGAGTAAAAAGCGCCAAAGTCGTGACTGCTTTTGCCTTGTCGGCCGACCTAGAAAAGCAAATACGTCAGAAAATAGAAGGATTGACCGGCAGCAAAGAAGTGACCTTAGATTTGGAGATTGATCCAAGTATTATTGGTGGTTTTGTGTTGCGCATCGGGGACTTGCAATACAACGCAAGTGTCGCCAATCAGTTAGGTCAAATTAAAAGAGAATTTAGTAAGAGTGTATAAAACCATGGGCTTTGCCCATAATAGATAGTAAACAATGGCAGAAGTAAAACCAGCTGAAGTATCAGCAATTTTAAAGCAACAACTAACAGGCTTTGAAGCCAGTATGTCTTTAGACGAAGTCGGAACGGTATTGACCGTTGGTGATGGTATTGCCCGTGTGTATGGCCTGTCTAATGCGCAATATGGCGAATTGGTTGAGTTCGAAAACGGACTTGAAGGAATTGTTTTGAACCTGGAAGAAGATAACGTAGGTGTCGTGCTTTTAGGGCCCTCAAAGGAAATCAAAGAAGGCGCTACAGTCAAACGTACGCAGCGCATCGCTTCGATTAATGTTGGAGAAGGTATTGTCGGACGTGTGGTCAACACACTAGGTCAGCCTATCGATGGTAAGGGACCAATAGACGGTAAAACTTATGAGATGCCACTTGAGCGTAAGGCGCCAGGGGTGATCTTTCGTCAGCCGGTAAACGAACCATTACAAACAGGAATCAAGTCGATTGATGCGATGATTCCAGTAGGGCGCGGCCAGCGTGAACTCGTGATTTGTGACCGTCAGACGGGTAAAACTACAGTCTGTATTGACACCATCCTGAATCAAAAAGAATTTTTCGATGCGGGTGAGCCAGTTTATTGTATTTACGTCGCTGTTGGCCAAAAGGCTTCAACAGTGGCCAATATTGCCAAAGTTCTTGAAGACAAAGGTGCTTTAGCCTATACAACGATTGTCGCTGCAAATGCGTCTGATCCTGCGCCAATGCAAGTTTACGCTCCTTTTGCCGGGGCAGCAATTGGCGAATATTTTAGAGACACTGGTCGTCCAGCACTCATCATTTATGATGACTTATCCAAACAAGCCGTAGCGTATCGTGAGGTTTCTTTGTTGTTGCGCCGTCCTCCAGGACGTGAAGCATATCCTGGTGACGTGTTCTACTTACACTCGAGATTATTAGAGCGTGCTGCGAAGGTGATTGCTGATGATGCTATTGCGCAGAATATGAATGACTTGCCAGACTCTTTGAAGGATGTTGTCAAAGGAGGTGGGTCACTCACGGCATTGCCGATTATTGAGACACAGGCAGGAGACGTTTCGGCCTATATCCCAACCAATGTGATTTCAATTACGGATGGTCAAATTTTCTTAGAGAGTGATTTGTTTAACTCTGGAGTGCGTCCGGCGATTAATGTGGGTATTTCTGTGTCACGAGTTGGAGGATCTGCTCAGATCAAGTCAATGAAAAAGGTGGCAGGAACGTTGAAACTTGATCAGGCTCAATATCGCGAGCTTGAGGCCTTTGCTAAGTTTGGAAGTGATCTTGATGCCGCAACGATGAATGTGATTGAAAAAGGAAAACGCAATGTTGAGATCCTCAAGCAAGCACAAAACGATCCGTTTACTGTAGAAGATCAAGTAGCGATCATTTACGCGGGTTCTAAGAACTTATTGCGTCAGGTGCCTGTTGAAAAGGTAAAGGAATTCGAAAGAGATTATATTGAATTCTTGAACACCAAGCACCGCACGACTCTAGATGCCTTGAAGGCGGGTAAATTAACAGACGAAGTTATTGATGTTTTGACCTCAGTAGCAAAAGATTTATCATCACGCTATAACTAGGAATCACAAACTGTAAATGACGTGCGACGTCGTTAACAGCTAAACCAATCTCTATGGCTAACTTAAAAGAAATTAGGAATAGAATCAACTCGGTAGGTTCTACCATGCAGATCACTAGTGCCATGAAAATGGTTTCTGCAGCAAAGTTGAAAAAGGCACAGGACGCCATTGTGGCCATGCGCCCATATTCTGAAACACTTTCTGCTTTGTTGCGGAACTTAAGCGCTAATCTGGATGGTGATGCACAAAATCCATACGCTGTGCAGCGTGAGGTCAAAAGAGTGCTTATGGTCGCCATTACATCTAACAGAGGACTGGCTGGAGCCTTCAATACTAATGTGATTAAAGAGTGTAAGCGCAGCCTAGAAGTGGCCTACAATGGAATGGAAGTGAGTTTTCTGACCATAGGTAAAAAAGGAAATGACATCCTTCATAAAACGGGACGTGTGGCCCTAAACAACAATGAGATTTTTGATGATTTGAATTTTGAAGCCAATGCGGCCATTGCAGAACAAATCATGCAAGATTTTGCTGATGGGACCTACGATAAAGTTGTTCTGGTTTATAATAAATTCAAGAATGCGGCAACACAAATCGTGATGCATGAGTCATTTTTGCCAATAGAAGCGACAGATGGACAAAACCAAGAGTCAGGGCCTGCTGCTGACTTTATTTTTGAACCTTCGAAGGAAGAAATCATTTCTGAGTTGATCCCTAAAAGCCTTAAAACACAATTATTTAAAGCTTTGAGAGACAGTGTGGCCAGTGAGCATGGAGCGAGAATGACCGCCATGCACAAGGCTACAGACAACGCCAAAGACCTGAAAGACCGATTGACCCTTGAGTATAACAAAGCGAGACAGGCGGCCATTACCAATGAGATTTTGGAAATCGTTGGTGGTGCAGAAGCCTTAGCAGGGTAATGCCGTCGATCTATTCAACATTTATGAAAGTATGCAGAACCTCCCAGTAACGGGAGGTTTTTTTATACCTTTATAAATGAATAATGGCTTTGGGTTTTTATGAAAAAAAATTTCTTATTTGCCGGCGTTTTTGGTCTCTTGATCATGACCTTGAGCTGCGCTGGTGGTCGCGAAATGGCGATAGAGACACCACCACCCTTCGAGGTAGCGGTGGCCTATAGCCAGCCATGGGCAGCAGGCACTCAATTGGGTGGCCGAGGCACCATACTCACCATTCTACTGGCACAACCTGAGCCTGGGATTGAGTTGGTCATGGTATATTTTAATGAACGCTGGCAAGATCTTACAACGACATTGGGGCAGCCGGAGCGTTATAAGGCAGCATACACCGAGACTGAAATTTACACAACAGCCATAGAAGTGCCAAACATGGAGCAGTTCTCTTTAAGCCCGTCGCAAGCTATGGTTTATTATCTCAAAAATAAGAGGCCAAATTTGGCCCTAGTGAGTGATATTGAACTGCGGCCATTATTAGCCTATCCCTCAAATAATCCAAATGACTAAAGTTTTATAAATGACCATAAGTGTAATCAATAGATCGGGCCAAGAATTACCCCACTACGAAACATCGGCTTCAGCAGGCATGGATTTGCGGGCTTGTATTAATGAACCGGTGATCTTGGCGCCTATGGCTCGGGCCGTCATCAAGACGGGGCTCTATATAGAGATTCCTGTAGGTTATGAAGCACAGGTGCGGCCGCGCAGTGGACTGGCGGCTAAGTTTGGGATCACAGTGCTTAATGCTCCTGGCACCATAGATGCCGATTACCGTGGAGAGATTGGAGTGATTTTGATTAATTTGTCTGAAAATGTCTTTGTCGTCGAAAACGGAGAGCGTATCGCACAGCTGGTTATTGCGCAACATGAACGTGCGCAGTGGCGAGAAGTTGAGGAGTTGTCTCAGACCAAAAGAGGTGCTGGAGGTTTTGGAAGCACAGGAAAAAAATAATTAACTGTTGAAATTGAATTTATGAAGATAATTGTACCAATGGCGGGCAGGGGTTCTAGACTTCGACCTCATTCGCTTACAGTCCCGAAACCTCTTATTCCTGTTGCAGGACAACCCATTGTTCATCGACTTGTCAGGGATATTGCAAAAATTTTAGATGAACCCATTGAAGAGGTCGCTTTTATTCTTGGTGACCCAGCGTTTTTTGGTCCAGAAGTGGCTCAAGAACTTTTAGATTTGGCCCAGGGACTGGGCGCTAAGGGCTCCATTTATCGCCAGCTTGAACCCATGGGTACAGGTCACGCGATCATGTGCGCAGAACCTTCTTTGAGCGGCCCTGCAGTTGTGGCCTACGCCGATACCCTGATACGCGCAACTTTTGCTCTGGACAAAGATGCAGATAGCGTCATTTGGACCAAAAAAGTGGACCATCCAGAGGCGTATGGCGTGGTCAAACTCGATCAAAATGGACACATTACTGAGCTGGTTGAAAAACCCAAAGATTTTGTCAGTGACGAGGCGGTTATTGGTATTTATTATTTTAAAGAGATAGGATTGCTCAAGCACGAGCTGCAAAACGTGATGGATCAAGGAATCATGCATCAGGGGGAATATCAGATTAACGATGGCATCAAGGCGCTCATGGCACAGGGCAAAATATTCAAATCAAGCACTGTTGATCAGTGGATGGATTGTGGCAACAAAGAAATTACCCTTAAAACCAACACGCAAATGCTCGGGTTTATGCAGGATGATGACGCCCCCCTGAGAGGATCGGACATTGAATTGACCAACGCGACCATTATCGAGCCATGTTTCATTGCCTCTGGAGCGGTCATCCGTGAGGCCACTGTAGGCCCTTTTGTTTCTGTAGGGCCGCGCACGGTAATAGAAAACACAACGATCAGCCACAGTATCGTACAGGCCGATAGCCACATCGTTAATGCCAGTTTGCGCGAGGCGATGATCGGTAATCATGTGGTCTTTGACGGTAATTTCACCAAAATAAGCCTAGGGGATTATAGCAAGTTGGAATGAGGTCAATTGTTTACATCTTCTTAGTGATCGGCCTGAACAGCGCCGGTCTGGCAAGCCAAACACCGACTTCGGTCGACACGACCTCTTACAGGTCTGCTCAGAAGATATTTGACAACTTATTTTTTGAGGCCATCAAGCAGCGTGGTATCGAAAACCATAACTTGGCTATAAAGGCCATTGACCAGGCACAAGAATTGCCTCAATTGACAGCAGAACAACAGACGGCCTTAGCCTTTGAGCGCGGAAAAAACAATTTGGCATTGGGACAGTATCATCAAGCCGAAGAAGCTTTTCTTTTTGCGACAAAATCCCAGGACTATAAAAGAGCTGCTCAGGAAGGCCTTTACTCTGTCTATCATGAGCAAGGGGATTACGGTAGGGCTTTGCCAGTGGTCAAGAAATTGGCTCGCGGGGATGCAGAATATCTCATAGATGTGGTCAAAATACACATCCAACAGAGAGATTTTATGCTCGCGATTCAATTACTGGATAGCTTGGACCATAAGTGGGGCGAAAGCCCTGTGCGTAAAGTTTTGAGGCAAGAGGTGTATCAAAACACCAATGATGCCGAACAGTCCTTAGCGTTACTTCAAAAGGAGGCTAAGGGTGAGGTGCCTTCAGAGCAGCATTACCTGAACAAAGTATATGCCTTGAGTCAAAAGAATATGGTTGCAGAGGCCTTCAAAACCGCGCTCGAATGGGAAAAAAACTATCCCAATTCAGGGCAAGCGAATTTAGCCCTTTACAAATTTTATAGAGACCAACAGCGTCATGATAAAGCTTTAGAAAGCATGAATGTCGTGCTTTTAGATCCAATAGTCAAAGATGTTTCCGTGCATCAAGTGGTCAAGGATTATTTGGCCTTTATACATGCGCAACCACAATATGAATGGACATTGAATCGTTATCTTACGGAGTTTTCAAAACGTCAGGATGCCGAAATCTATCAATTACTGGGGCAGTATTTTGCGGTAAAAGGAGGGGGAACTCAAGCCATAGAATTCCTGCAGCGCGCACAGAAAATAGACCCGAACAATCACAATATTTATACGCAGTTGGCCGCCCTAAACTACCAACAGCATCAATATGATCAGGGCATTGAGTATGCCGAGCAAGGCCTTAATTTATTTCCTGCACAGTCTGTATTTTATTTGTTGATGGCCAAAGGTTACAGAGCCAAAGGAGCCAATAAGCAGGCATTGGTTTATTTGGAGATGGGATTAGATTATGTCCTTGATTTTGAACAAGAGGGCCGATTGATTTATCAGGAAGGAGCGGCCATATATCAGGAACTCGGTCAATCCGATCAAGCAGCATCGTGGCGAAAATTGGGACAAATCAATACAGATGAATAAACAAATAACCTTTAATAAGTGGCTGGTATTGATCTGGTTGGTGTCAGTGTTGTACGGATGTAAAAGTGCCGAAATCAGCATGGAGGGTCCAGACAAGAAGTGGTCTACAGCTCAAATCATTCGGGCGCACAATCAGGCCCAAAGCGATTTCAAAACGCTCTCTGCGCGGGCTCAGTTGACTATTGATACTCAAGAAAAAAAACAAAAAATCAGCTTGAGTTTGCGCATGCTCCATCAAGACACAATATGGGTTAAGGCTTCTGTGTTTGGCGTGACGTTGGCCAAAGGCGTCTTGACTCCTGACCGTGTCCAGTTTTATGAAAGTCTGACGAAATCGTACTATGATGGTTCTTTTCAGGCCCTGAGACAATGGCTGGGATTGCCCCTGGATTATGCACAAGTCGAACGTCTTTTGTTAGGACAGTCCATTGTGCCTTTGACCAAAGAGATGGGGCATTCAATTCATGATAAGCACTACCAACTAGGCCCGGTCAATCTTGATGAAAACTTGGTGTTCAGCACCGAAATTCGCCCTCAAGATTATAAAATCGGCAAAGCTGATTTAAGGATGAATGTGCCGAATCAATCGCTTCGGATCACTTATCCGTCTTACCATAAGGACACACATATTAGTCCAGAAGAAATCGTTTTGACGTCTAAAGGCGCACAGGTGAATACCACGATCATGTTGTCTTTAAAAAACATCGAATACGGACGAAAAATAAGATTTCCATATCTGGTGCCTGAAGGATTCAAGCGCCTTAATTTAGCACTATGAGGAGACGGCATATTACAGCAGTGGTTTTGTTTTTCTTGACAAGTGTCTTAAGTGTTGGGGCGCAAACTTCCAAACAAAAGGCGCTTGAACAGCAACGTCAGCAGCTCCTAGAAGAGATCAGAGTCATCAATGAACTGCTTTTTGCCACAAAGGACGAAAAAAGCTCGCTTTTAGTGACTGTACAAAGCTTGGATCAAAAAATCAGCGTGCGTCAAAATTTGATCAGAATTACCAACGAACAGGCTAATTTATTGACGCGAGAGATCAACGGAAACCTGAGCAGTATCAGTCAACTCAAGGACGAATTAGCGGCCCTTAAGGAGGATTATGCGGCCATGATCCTCAAGTCCTATAAAAGCAAATCGCAACAAAGCCGATTGATGTTTTTGCTTTCTTCTGAAAACTTTCTACAAGCTTATAAGCGCTTGCAGTACATGCAGCAATACAGTCGATTCAGAAGAAAGCAAGGCCTAGAAATAGAAGAGCGGACCTTAGCACTCAATCGCCTCAACCAGCTTCTTATTGACCAGAAAAAAGACAAAGAACGTTTGGTCATTCAAAGCCGCCAAGAGAAGACCCAATTGGGTCAGGAAAAAGCAGAGCAGGAAGTTCTTTTGCGCGCTTTAAAGAAAGAAGAACAGACCTATGGTAACCAAATCAGAGAGAAGCAAAAAGAAGCGCGTAAAATCGAATTGGCCATTGATGCACTGATTAAGGCGGCGATTGCTGAGGCCAATAAAGCCAAGGGCGGGTCTGAGGCTAAAGCTACTGTATTTGCTTTGACACCAGAGGCAGAAGCATTGGCAGCGGATTTTAAGAATAATAAAGGCAAACTTATTTGGCCAGTGGCAAAGGGTAGAGTCATGACGCCGTTTGGCAAAAGACAGCATCCCCAATTTCCAAATGTCACCCAAGACCATAACGGTGTCGAGATCATAACGGAAAACAATGCAGAGGCTCGGGCAGTTTTCTCGGGGGAAGTCCTACAGATACAGCAACTCAAAGGAGCCAATAAAGCCGTTTATGTGCGCCATGGAAATTACATCACCATTTACAATAACTTGGCTCAAGTTTTGGTCAAAAAAGGGCAAAGAGTATATGCCAAGCAGCCACTCGGGACTGTATTTACACATCCGACAACAGGACAGACAGTGTTGAAGTTTTTTATTTATCAGAATACCCAGAAACTAAATCCTGCCACCTGGATCTACAAAATGTAAGGAATTACTCTTGCCACTCTGTGTAGCCTCCTTCTAAGTCATAGATGTGCTTAAATCCTAATGAGTCCAATTGTAATGCTGCTTTGCCACTTCTATTTCCTGATCGGCAATAAAGATAGACAGACTGTGCTTTGTCAAGAGCAGCAATCTTTTGCACAAATGAATCTTGTGCTAAAAAATCAATATTTACGGCATGAGCAATATGACCTCCATTATATTCTTCAGGGGTTCTGACGTCGATGATCAAAGGGCTTGTTTTTTCTATAGCCAAACGTAAAGCAGCAGGATCAATCAGATGAATACTTGAAGTCTTTTGGGCGTTGAGCGTTCCGAAACAGACGGTCATCAAGGCGATTAGGAGGATGTTTTTCATCATAGATTTAGGTTGGTGTTGTAAGCTGTTTTAGAGTGTTGACGGGCAAACATATTCTGTGCGTGGTAGATGTGTTGCGGCAATACTTTTATAGCCTCCCGCCACATCAATATGATGATGAATGCCTCTACTCTTGAGTATAGAAGCAGCAATTACGCTGCGATATCCCCCAGCGCAGTGGAGGTAAAATGGGGTGTCTTGTGGCAATTCAGCTAAATGATTGTTGAGAAAATCTAGGGGTGCATTTTGTGCATTTTGCAAGTGCTCAGACAGATATTCAGAGGGCTTGCGCACATCAAATACAGGGTGGTCTTCTTGACTCAGGGCTTGTGCAAAGGCCTCAGCAGAGATAGATTTTATTGCGTCACACTCCTTTGAGGCTGCTTGCCATGCAGAAAAACCACCGTTCAAATATCCCAGCGTTTGGTCAAAGCCAACCCGAGACAAACGGGTAATGGCCTCCTCTTCACGACCCTCGGGCGCCACCAGCAATAGGGGCTGGTTGATGTCTGCGATTAGCGACCCCACCCAGGGCGCAAAAGAGCCGTCAAGGCCAATAAAAATTGACCTTGGAATGTGTCCTTTTACGAACTCGCTTTCGTGTCGTACATCCAGAATAATTGCCCCGGTCTCTTGTGCGGCAACTTCAAAAGCATCAGGACTCAGGGGCTGGATCCCTCGATTAATGACTTGTGCAATATCGTCATAACCTTCTTTGTTGAGTTTTACATTGAGTGGGAAGTAATCAGGCGGCGGCAGCAATCCATCGGTCACCTCTTCGATAAACTCTTCTCTGGTCATGTTTGCGCGAAGCGCATAATTCATTTGTTTTTGATTGCCCAGCGTGTCGACAGTTTCTTTCATCATATTTTTGCCACAAGCAGAGCCAGCGCCGTGCGCAGGATAAACAATAACATCGTCAGCGAGCGGCATGATCTTGTTTCGCAGACTGTCAAACAGCATGCCAGCGAGATCTTCCTGGGTCATATCATCTGCTTTTTGTGCTAAATCGGGTCGGCCAACATCTCCCAAAAACAAAGTGTCACCACTAAAGATAGCGTGATCCCTGCCGTTTTTGTCGCGCAAAAGATAAGTCGTGCTTTCCATGGTATGACCGGGTGTGTGCAGTGCAACAATGGTGAGGTCACCTAAAGAAAAATGCTGCTGGTCTTGAGCGATGACGCAGTCAAATGAAGGGTGCGCATTGGGACCAAAAACTATGGGGGCACCTGTTTGTTTGGAAAGGGTCACATGACCGCTCACAAAGTCTGCATGAAAGTGTGTTTCAAAAATATACTTAATGGAAGCCTTCGCGTTTTTGGCGCGCTCAAGATAGGGTTTGGTCTCTCTTAGAGGGTCAATAATGGCGACTTCCCCATTGCTTTCAATATAATAAGCCCCTTGTGCAAGACATCCTGTGTAAATTTGTTCAATATGCATGACTTCATCAATTTATGTTCAACAAAGGTATTCTTTTTGCTTGTGACCAAGCGCCTTAATAAATCACTGCGGAGGGCCTCAAGAGGCGGCCATAAACAGTGCTTTGAGCTCAGTAGCCTCTTGAGCCTTCATTTTCCCTGCCAAAACCAAACTCAATTGTTTCCTGCGCAAGGCAGATTCAAACCGACTTTTTTCTAATTCCGTTTCTGGCTTTAGGCCAGGCACAGAGACGGGGCCGCCCATTTCGTCCACAGCAACAAAAGTGTAAATCGCTTCGTTGGCTTTTGTTTTTTTGCCACTTTCGCGGTCTTCAAGCCAAACATCGATATACACCTCCATAGAACTATTAAAAGCTCTCGAGATTTGCGCTTCGACTGTGACCACACTGCCCAATGGGATCATTTTATTGAACGCCACATGATTGACAGAAACCGTCATGACGATGCGCCGGCTGTGACGACGCGCGGCAATGCTTGCCGCCCGATCCATTCTGGCCAAAAGCTCACCGCCAAACATGTTGCCGATAGGATTTGTTTCGCTTGGAAGCACGAGATCTGTGACTATTGTTCTCGAATCTGCAGGGGTCTTATATTCCATAATGAGATTGGGATTAAAATGATTGGCGACCGACTAAGGAGGTTCGGCCATCTAAACTAGATTATTGGACCAATAACCAGGCGTCTTTATTGTCTTCTTTTTGAATGCGCCTCAAGGCGTTAATGGCGTCATCACGCTCCAAAAAAGATTGGTAAACAACCTGATGCAAACCATATGTATTCACGCCGATGATTTTTGCGTTATAGCCTTTTGCCGCAAGTTGATTGATTTTTTTGTGTGCGTTTTGCTCAATTCTAAAGGCGCCAGCAACAACGTGGTATGGGGTTGCCGGCTGAGGAATGACGACCTCCATGACTGGAACTGCACTGCTGACCTCAAAGGTAGCTTCTTGGAGTTTTTTGGTGACCAGATGGGACACATTTTGCTGGGCATCCAAATTAAATGACGCGACCTGTTGGTTGTATTTTTGGGTGGCACCGAAACCACCAATGCTAAGCGCAATAAGCGCTACTGCTGCATAACGCCAAATAGGGATCGACTTGGCGGGCCCATCGAAAAGTGGTTTGACCTTGGTGGCCTGGCCCTGACGATTAACTTGTGAGACAACTATTGGCCCAAGGCCGAATGAGGAAGTGGCAAAATTAATCTGCCCCGATGGTTCAAAAATGACGATACCGTCAGAGGTACTTTTTAGGCCGCCTAAGGCGCCACAATCTAACACAGCACCTTGTTGGAGACGCTGGGTCATTTCTGCACTGAGCGCTCTGAGGCGTTGAAGGGCCAATTCGTAAGGGACGCCATCGACATCTGATAAGTAATGGGCCAAGAGACCATCATTGGTTTGCAATTGACGGTTAAAGGAAACAGATTTGCCCGGAGGGGTAAATTGTCCTGCCGCATCAACGACAGCCGAATGATGCCTGGTCAAAAAGGCGCCGAAACCGGGCACAATAACGCATTCATAGCGAAATAATAAGGACTGAATGTGGTTGAAAACTTCCATTTAAACAAACTTAATTTTTTTTTTGGCGGCAATCAACTCCAGACGGAATTAATTTTTAACAATAAAAATATTGCCCTATATTTAGTGTGCTCCCCGCAGCAAATATTCTTGACAATATGTCGATAGAGCAAAAACTACTGCGCGTGCGGGTGATGCAGCGTGAGCCAAAATGGGGCGTCCGAACCATTAAAAAAGTCATTGATAATTTTGGCAGCCTTGATGCTGTTTTTGACGGTCCCCTTGGCCAATGCAAAGAGGCCTCGGGTCCCATAAAGATGATCAGGCAAAAGGCCAGCAGACCTGGAGCCCTCCTAGAGGCTCGGCGGGAGTACGAACGGTTGCAGCATTTAGAGATCAGGCCGGTATTTTATGGAGAGCCCGACTACCCAGTGTTATTGGCCCATTGCCCAGATGCGCCTGCAGTCCTTTTTGTGCGGGGTAAATTGGATTGGGGCCAAAGCCCTATAGTGAGTATTGTTGGCACCAGACGAGCAACACGGCGTGGCATTGCCTTATGTGAGCAATTGATCGAAGACTTGGCTCCGCTCAAACCCACCATCGTCTCGGGTTTTGCCTATGGCGTCGACATTGCAGCCCACAAGAAGGCCATGACATTAGGACTTCAGTCAATTGGTTGTATGGCCCACGGATTAGACAGAATTTATCCACAAGCACACCAGAGGCATGCGGCAAACTTAGTTCAGAATGGTGGTTTCATTTCAGAGTTTTGGCTCTCGGATCCCTTTTACAAATCAAATTTCCTGCAACGCAATAGAATTATTGCGGGTTTGAGCGTGGTCACTATCGTTATAGAATCTGGTGCAAAAGGGGGGAGTTTGATCACAGCAAAAATGGCCAATGACTATGACCGCGAGGTTTTTGCAATACCAGGTGCGCCATCAGACGGTCAAAGCGCAGGATGTAACGAGCTCATTAGGACCCATCAAGCCCATCTCTTGACTGACGCCTCATCATTGTGTGCCGCGATGAATTGGTCTCTTCAGGCAAGAGCAATTCCAATACATGAGCTTGGAAAAACGGAGCGACAAATTCTAAATTTGATGAGTCTCGAACCACAAATGAGCAGTGCCGAATTGCAGGATCAACTCGCAATTACGGTGGGACAGCTCCAAGTGGCACTCCTGCACTTAGAACTCTCTGGTTTGGTTTCGAGAGATGTGTTAGGCATTTATCGCATTAATAACCCAAATGTTCGCGGACTCTAGCCAGAACCCCTTGAGCCACGTGGCGGGCTTTTTCTGCGCCAATCGCTAGTGCCTGATCAATTTCGGGCAGATGGGACATATAGTGATTATAGCGGCTTCTTGGACTTTCAAACACTTCTAGGATGAGCTCAAATAAGGCTTGCTTGGCATGGCCATAACCAAAATTTCCGTCCAAATATTTGCCGCGCAACTCTTGCGTTTGTGCCTCAGTGCCCAACAATTGATATAAGGCATATACATTGCATGAGTCAGGATCTTTGGGCGCCTCAAGAGGGGTGCTGTCGGTCTGAATCCCCATAATTTGTTTGCGCAACTGTTTTTCTGGCAAAAATATGTTGATGGTGTTATTTTTGGATTTACTCATTTTCGCGCCGTCTGTCCCAGGGATGAGCTGGGTAGACTCTGAGACGCGCGCCTCGGGCAAAACAAATAGTTCTTTACCACTTTTGGCATGAACTCTTGAGGCCACATCACGGGTCATCTCAATGTGTTGCAATTGATCCTTACCCACAGGAACGAGTTCGGCATCATAAAGCAAAATATCTGCAGCCATCAGCATGGGATAGGTGAACAGACCAGCGTTTACATCTTCGAGACGCTCCGCCTTATCTTTGAAACTGTGCGCCAGGGTCAGACGCTGGTAAGGGAAATAACAACTCAGGTACCAGGAAAGTTCCGCAACCTCTGGCACATCACTTTGGCGATAAAATACTGTTTTTGAGATGTCTAAACCAAAAGCCAACCAGGTCGCAGCGGTACTATAGGTGTTGCTCTTGAGCAAATCTCCATCTTTTATTTGTGTTAAAGAATGTAAATCAGCAATAAACAAAAAAGCATCGTTGACGGGGTTGTTCGCCATTTCTATAGCAGGCATAATTGCGCCAAGGATATTCCCTAAGTGTGGGGTTCCAGTACTTTGTATTCCAGTTAAAATTCTCGACATAGCGCAGGCTTTAATGCAAAGGTAATTTTTTTGTGTCATTAGCTTATTTCAATTGCTTATTTTTGAATCCATGAAAATAATCTCAGGACTTTTAATGGTCGTTTATCGACTGTGGTTTTACCTTTTAGTGATGGTGGGGATAACGATTTTTTCCCCCTTTCTGATGATTGGAAGCCTAAAGGAATCCTGGTACAATATTTATTTTTCTGGTGCGCGTTGGTGGGGCATATTTGTGCTTTTTGGCATGGGCTATTGGCCAAAAATTGACAGGCAAGTCAGATACAAAAAGAGTGAAAACTATATGTTTGTGTCCAATCACACCTCGATGATGGACATTATGTTGATGCTTTATGCGGCCAATAGACCTTTTGTTTTTGTTGGAAAAAAGGAACTTTCAAAAATCCCGCTTTTTGGGTATTTTTACAAAAGAGGTTGTATTCTTGTGGACAGAAGCGACCCTTCGAGCCGTCGTGATGTCTATGCTCAGGCACAAAAAAGACTCAAGGCAGGGTTGAGTATTTGTATTTTTCCCGAAGGTGGCGTCCCGGATCCATCCATAGAGCTAAGTCCTTTTAAAGATGGTGCTTTTCGTTTGGCAATCGAGCACAAAATCCCGATTGCGCCCATGACTTTTTTGGATAATAAAAAGAGATTCCCTTATGCGTTTTTTGAAGGAAGTGTGGGACGGATGCGGGTCATTATGCATGAATTTTTGCCCACGGCACATCTAGAAATAGAGGACCGCCGAGTTTTAAAGGACCAAACCCGTACAGTTATTTTGGAAGCCCTAAGGGCAGATGCAGTGTCTAAAAATTAAGGCGCAGACCACTTAATATTCCTAATTGATAGGGCGAAAAATCAATAGATGGATCACTATAGGCCCCTATTTGATATTTGAATGTGGGCTCTATCTTGAGAAGAACCCGAGAAAACAGTCGATAATCTATACCTAAGCCGATATTCGTTGAAAAGCTGAAATCGTTTAAATTGTTGAGCGCCCCCAACACATAACGATTGACATTGTCCGAAACAGTAACTTCGCTGTTGTTCAAGAATAAACCACTCAGACCACTGATCAGAGACAAGGAAACTCTGCCCTCAATCAATTGATACTGTGCTTCTAGGGGAATTTCAAAATAACTGATGCTGGACCGTAATTCTGGATTCCCGGAAGAGGACTTGAGGCTCAATTGGCCGTAAGGATTCGTGGGGTCATTCATCGGGCCAGAGGGGAAGGTTCCTTTGTCAAATACACTAATGATTCTTCCCGAATCAGCATAATTGACCGCTGAAAGGCCAAAAGACTCTGGCCCTGTTGCGATTTCTATTCCTTGCGTGGCATAGCCTACATTGATGTTGTTGATTCCTGTCCGTATGGTGAGTTTTTCATTCCAGCGCATGGCCACCTGCACTCCATAGCTGAACGAAACATCACCACTCTTGGCGTTGTCATTGAGAAACGGATCAATGGCGGAGCCACCAGAAAGACTAGAGTAATAGACGGGGCCCGCCATCGGAGCCACTATGAGCGTTCTGTTGAAGGTGTTTTCTGGCTCTTGAGCATCATGCTCCGTTTCTATTTTCTCTTGAGTCAAAGCCACTACTGTAGACTCTTCAGGTGTTGTGTTGTTTACGAAATCGGCCTCTTGATCGCCGGCTTGAATAGGTTTTAGGTTTTGTCCATCGATCGTTTCTGTGTTCTGTACGGCAACTGCTGTGGCAGACTGATCAATTGTGTTAGAGGTGTTTGGGGCACGCTCAATGAATGCATCTGTTGGCGGAGGACTTTTTGAATCGCCGCCCTGTGGGGCTTGAGTAGGGTTGTCTTTCTGTATTGAGGACACACCATATAAGGACTCAGTTGCTGTTGTTTTAGCGCTGGAGGTCGCCACGATAGCCTCAGTCAGGTCTTCGACAATTTCATTTTGGTTCGCGACCGAATTTTCTGAACTGCGCTCAGGAGTTGTGGGCAAGACAGGGGTTTCTTGACGCTCAATGTTTGATGGTTCTTGCAGGACAACACCATCAGTTGAAAGGCTCTGGTTAAGGACTAAAGTTAAAAGCAGCAGGCCTACGGCAGCAACTCCGGCATATCGATACCAGAGCGGAATCACAAAACGGCGTCTGTCGCGCTGATCTAATTCTTTTTGAATGCGCGACCACATTTCTGGCCCAGGCACTTCTGAGTATTGGCCAAGCTTTGCTTTAAATATGTCGTCGGTCTTTTTCTTCACGTTTATCTATTCATGGTCCCTTTTGTTACGGAACGCTTCAATTTTTGTTTGTAATAAGAGGCGCGCTCTAGCTAAATTTGATTTTGACGTGCCGTCGCTGATGCCCATAAGTGCACCAATTTCTTTATGTGTGTAGCCATCTAAGACGTACAAGTTGAACACCAGTTGGTAGCGCTCAGGCAGCTCTTGGATAATTGACAGCAGAAACGACAGGGGCAAATCGGCATCATCCATTGTGACTTCCTCTATAGATTCTAATATGTCATCTTCGGGCAATGTCAAGACGCGTTTTTTGCGGTATTTTTGCAATACTGTATTGACCGTAACCCTTTTGATCCACCCTTCGAAAGATCCTTTGCCACTGTATTGGTTGATACGGGCAAATATCGTCACGAAGGCATCCTGCAAATTGTCTTCAGCCTCTACTCTGTTAGGAGAGTACTTCAAACACAAGCCAAAAAGAATAGAAGCGTATTTATGATAAAGCGCTTCTTGTGCTTTTCGATCGTTTTTCTGACAATCTACTATGAGCTCTTCTAAAGTCAAACACGAACGTAATTAAAGGTGTTAATGGCACCATTATAAATGCCCGGACCTGACTTTCTGTAACATAGATGCTTATTTGTTGATCAGGTTGCGCGGGTATGAAAGTAATTATGCCGTAATAGTGGCAATAGCTACTTTGATTTTTTGCTCTAACTCTTCCATTAATTCTGGATTGTCGATCAATAATGATTTGACAGAATCTCGGCCTTGTCCAAGTTTGGTTTCATCATAACTGAACCACGAACCACTCTTTTTGATGATTTCATAATCCACACCGAGATCGATGATTTCGCCAATTTTGGAAATGCCTTCACCATAAATGATGTGAAATTCTACAGTTTTAAATGGCGGAGCCACTTTGTTCTTAACGACTTTAACGCGGGTTTTATTTCCCACTGCTGTGCTTGTGTTGTCTTTAATTTGAGTTGAGCGGCGAATGTCCAATCTTATGGAGGCGTAAAATTTCAGAGCGTTTCCGCCAGTAGTGGTTTCGGGGTTGCCGAACATCACACCGATTTTCTCTCGTAGTTGGTTGATAAAAATCACGGTGCACTTTGTTTTGCTAATGGAGCCAGTTAATTTCCTCAAGGCTTGAGACATTAATCGCGCGTGGAGCCCCATTTTACTGTCGCCCATTTCTCCTTCAATTTCACTTTTGGGAGTAAGCGCTGCGACAGAGTCGATGATGATAATGTCGATGGCCCCACTACGGATCAAGTTGTCGGTGATCTCAAAGGCGTGTTCGCCATTATCAGGTTGTGAAATGATCAAATTTTCTATATCCACGCCTAAGCTAGCAGCATAGTAGCGGTCAAAGGCGTGTTCCGCATCAATAAAGGCAGCGATGCCTCCTTTTTTTTGTGCTTCAGCGATGGCATGAAGTGTAAGGGTTGTTTTTCCTGAAGATTCAGGTCCGTAGATTTCTATGACGCGACCTTTTGGGTATCCGCCTACTCCTAAGGCAAGGTCAAGTCCCAATGAGCCTGTTGGAATGACTTCCACCTCTTCAACAGGGCTGTCGCCCATCTTCATTACGGCCCCTTTACCATAAGTTTTGTCTAGTTTATCGAGGGTCAGCTTGAGTGCTTTTAATTTGGCGTCTTTTTCATTGCTCATAGTCATTATTTTATCTGTTAAACTTATGGTGCTAATTTACTATTTCTTTGGCGCGACAGCAATATACAGTCCGTCAATAGCAGTGGATTTTGTTAACAATGCATGTCATTTATAAATCGCTACTTCTAGTTGGCCTTCTTTATCCATGTGTGCACGATACATGCCTGGAGTGTTGAAACTCATCGAAACATTGCCGTGGCGATCTATAGCAATGACGCCGCCATCCCCGCCAAGCTTTGGTATTTTTTCCTGAATCACAAGTTCTGAAGCCTCTTTAACGGTCAAGCCTTTGTATTCCATCAAAGCAGAGATATCATAAGCCACTACCCCACGAATAAAGTATTCGCCCCATCCCGTAGAGGAGACTGCACAAGTTGCGTTGTTGGCATAAGTGCCAGCACCAATGATTGGGGCGTCTCCAATGCGGTCAAATCGTTTGTTGGTCATCCCTCCTGTTGAGGTTCCGGCGGCTAAATTGCCGTTTTTGTCTAACGCGACACAGCCGACTGTTCCGAATTTGGAAGCCCGGATGTAAGGGTCAAAGAATGGACTTTTGTTTTCTAGAGCGCTTTTTGTGGTCTCTTTTGTTTGCATGTTCAGTAGGGCATTGTACCTGTTTTTGGTGTAGAAATAATCTGTGCTGACCATTTCGATATCTTGGGTTGCAGCAAAGGCTTCTGCGCCTGCGCCAAATAAAAACACATGTTCGCTCTGGGTCATCACTTTGTGCGCAAGATTTATGGGGTTCTTGACGTGGGTCAAGCCGGCAACGGCTCCGGCGTTTAAGGTTGCGCCATCCATAATAGAGGCATCTAGCTCATTGGTGCCTCGGTTGGTAAAGACAGCGCCTTTGCCGGCGTTGAATAATGGCGAGTCTTCCAAGATGTTGATGGTTGCGGTAACAGCCTCTAGTGCCGATCGGCCTTCTTTTAATAACAAGTGTCCTTGACGAATGGCTTCTTCTAGTTTGGATTTGTACGCCAGTTCTAAAGAATCTGAAAGTTGATTTTTAAGAATTGTTCCCGCTCCTCCGTGAATAGCGATACCAAAATTTTCTAAGGATTCTGATGGGATTTCTGTCGAAATATGCCCCGATTTATCCGATGAAATACAAGAAAAAACGATTAAAGACACAAATACTGAAAATATTTTGAAATTTTTCATGAATTTTTTTAGAAGAGAAATATACAAATAAAGTATTTGAAATCAGGGCATTACATTTAAAAAGTTCGTTTTTGTTTAAATAAAAAAGGCCTAAAAAACACGATGAAACGCATATAAATCGGATAAAGTGTTGCATGGGTGAAATTTAATCGTACATTTGTCCTGTATCAAGCCCCAAATTTGATGCCCCAACTTATGAAACTGATGACCACTAGCCTTTTGGCATTGCTCTTATTACTCAATGCATCATGTACCACTGAGGACGCCATCGAAACAATAGAGACTGCGGACTTATCAATCGATATTAATCTGGCTAACGAAACAGATTGGCCGATGGCCGATGAGGTCTTACAACTCATCAATGAACACCGTAATACTCTTGGGCTGTGCGGTTTGACTGCTGACCATGGCTATGCCTCTGCATATGCAGTTGACCATACTAAGTATATGATCGATCTCGAAAGAATTAGTCATGATGGTTTTGCGGATCGCGCTCGTGCTTTGAAGAATAATGGTGCTATTTCAGTTGGCGAAAATGTGGCCGCTGGTTTTGATACTGCTCAGAGTGTCGTTAATGCCTGGCTCAATAGCCCTTCACATCGAGAAAATATTGAGGGCAACTTTACGCATACAGGTTTTGGTGTCATGCAGACTGACACAGGTCGTTATTACTTTACTCAGTTATTTTACAAAAAATAGTGGTCTGATTTTATTTGTGAGTATCCCATATTTTGACGAAATTGTAAAAAATACATATCGTCATGGGAATTGCAAAGCCTTTTAATCTGACCCAATGGATTGCCGAGAATCGGGAGTTACTCAAGCCCCCGATAGGGAATAAAAATCTTTATATTGATTCAGGAGATTATATCGTAATGATTGTGGCGGGTCCAAATGCCCGAAAGGACTACCACTACAACGAAACAGAAGAACTTTTCTATCAGCTTGAAGGCCATATTAACGTAGTCATACAAGAAGACGGTAAGCGCAAAGAAATGCCATTGGGGCCAGGAGATATGTATCTCCATCCTGCAAGGACGCCTCATTCTCCGAGCCGTCAAGAAGGATCAATAGGCATTGTAATTGAACGCAAAAGAGCGGGGAAAGGTTTTAAAGACGGCCTTTTATGGTTTTGTGACCACTGCAACAATCCTTTGCACGAAGTATTCTTTGAACTGAATAATATTGAAAAAGACTTTTTGCCTCATTTTGTAGCGTTTTACAATTCTGAGGCTTTGCGCACGTGTTCGAACTGCGGAGAAGTCATGGAGACTGACCCACGCTTCACACAGAAGTAGCCCAGGATAAATGGGTTTAAGCAAAACTCATTTGCTTCAAGGGGAGATAAAGTTGTACTTTTGCGGCTCTACCGACGACTAAACATTGACAACATGAATATGAATTCAGAATCTCTTGACATTCAAGACGCCTTAAAACAATTGGGACTTAATGCCATCAACTCAGGAACCTCTACAGGAAGTCACTGGATGGACAGTAAGACAGAAATCGCCTCTTACTCTCCGGTAGACGGAAAGCTCATTGGGAAAGTCACGGCCACAACCCAAGAGGACTACCAAAAGGTCATGACTGCTGCCACAAGTGCATTTGCGGATTGGCGCGTTAAGCCTGCCCCTTTGAGAGGAGAAATTGTCCGTCAATTTGGGGATGAATTAAGACGACTAAAAGGGCCACTTGGCCAGTTGGTTTCTTATGAAATGGGCAAGAGTCTACAAGAAGGACTTGGTGAGGTTCAAGAGATGATTGACATCTGTGACTTTGCTGTTGGCCTATCAAGACAACTCCATGGGCTCACGATGCATAGCGAGCGCCCAGGACACCGTATGTACGAACAATATCATCCTATGGGTGTTGTTGGGATCATTTCGGCGTTTAATTTCCCTGTAGCAGTTTGGTGTTGGAATACAGCACTGGCTTGGATATGTGGTGATGTTTGTGTTTGGAAGCCATCCGAAAAGGCCCCATTATGTGGTGTGGCTTGTCAAAATATAGCCGCAAGAGTTTTTAAAGAAAACGGATTGTCAGAGGGTATTTCGTGCTTGATTAATGGTGATTATAAGGTTGGCCAGATGATGACCGCTGATCCTCGTGTGCCGTTAGTTTCTGCTACAGGATCGACCAGAATGGGTAAGATTGTGGCCCAAACAGTCGCGGAGCGACTGGGCCGAAGCCTTCTCGAGCTTGGAGGGAACAATGCGATCATTGTGACCCCTGATGCAGACCTCAAAATGACTGTGATCGGCGCTGTTTTTGGCGCTGTTGGTACCTGTGGACAGCGCTGTACCTCAACCCGAAGATTGATCATTCATGAATCTATGTATGACAAAGTCAAAGACGCCTTGGTCAGTGCCTACAAACAATTGCGCATTGGCAACCCATTAGATCAAAATAATCATGTTGGTCCGCTTATTGACACGGATGCCGTTCAGATGTATCAATCTGCACTGCGTCAAGTGGTCGAAGAGGGAGGCTCTGTTTTGGT
Source organism: Flavobacteriaceae bacterium (assembly GCA_029248405.1). Classification (GTDB taxonomy): domain Bacteria; phylum Bacteroidota; class Bacteroidia; order Flavobacteriales; family Flavobacteriaceae; genus BACL21. The sequence goes on from JAQWJJ010000016.1 coordinate 106,353, forward strand.
GGAAGGAGGCGTATTGAGTGGTGAAGGCTATGAGAGTGGATGCTATGTAAAGCCAGCTATTGCTGAAGCACAGAATCATTTTAAAATTGTCCAGCACGAAACTTTTGCCCCGATTCTGTATTTGATAAAATATAAAGGCGATGTCAAAGAAGCCATTGCCCTACAAAATGGCGTGGCACAAGGGCTTTCGAGTGCCATTATGACCAACAACCTTCGAGAGGCAGAGTTATTTTTGAGTCACGCAGGAAGTGACTGTGGTATTGCCAATGTCAATATTGGCACTTCTGGGGCTGAAATTGGTGGCGCTTTTGGCGGTGAAAAGGAAACCGGTGGTGGCCGCGAATCTGGCAGTGATGCCTGGAAAGTCTACATGAGACGCCAAACCAATACCATCAATTACACGACAGAACTGCCATTGGCACAAGGGATAAAATTTGACCTGTAACCCAATGATTTGATAGATTTAGGGCTGTCCTTTTTATAAGGATAGCCCTAATTGTTTCTGCCATTTTCATTAGGATATAGTGATGGCAAAGGGGCACTTTGCCAGACTTCTTTACTGCCCACTTCAATAATAGACAAAGGCCCTTTAAAGGCCGCACCAGTATCAATATTCCAAACATTGGCGCATCGAGTAGGCGTTGTTCGGTTGATTCTGGTGACCGGGGTATGGCCAATAAAAATTTCTTCAAACAAGGCCAGGCGTTTAGGATAATTCCAATCTTTTTTTGAAAGAGTTGGCGAAAGCGCACAGGCGAGTTCCCAAAGTGTACGGTCCCAATACACGGTATGGTCATGAAATTCTTTGCTGGGCCCTTCTTGGTGTGTAAATCCTGCATGAAGATACAAACGGTTATGGGCGTCGTGATGAAAGTTAATTAATGCATTTAAGAAGGCAATATGACTTTCTTTTGTGTCCTTTGAGATCCCTTGGTAAGCCAATTGCGTTGCGCGGCCGCCATGAGCTACCCAGAGCTCCGGGGCAATGCCATTTTGGAGATAATTAAGGCATAGCTCATCGTGATTACCTCTCAGAAATAGGCAGTTTTGACGTTCTTTTAGTGCTAACAAAAAATCAATGGTTTGCGGACCATCGCTCCATCCATCCATGTAGTCGCCCAGGAATATAACCAGGTCCTTGGGTGTTATCGGTGCTTTGGCAAGAACTTGCTCCAATCCGAGTAGTCCACCATGGATATCTCCGACGACATAAGTCTTCATATGAATGGCTAAAGTTTAGTTTTGTGCACTATAGTACTTGATGCCTGGTCAAGACACATGACCATAAGATCTGCAATATTAACATGTGATGGTCTGCTCAAAATGAACCAAATAATTTCTGCAATATCCTGTGCCTGTAGAGGCTGAAAACCTTGATAAACAGATTTGGCTCGCTTTGTGTCTCCCTTAAATCTGACGTCGCTAAATTCTGTTTCTACCAAACCAGGATGGATCGCCCCGACCTTAATCCCTGTCCCATTCAAGTCGATGCGCATGCCGTGATTCAGGGCATCAACGGCATGTTTGCTGGCACAGTAAACATTACCTTTTGGATAGACTTCTTTGCCCGCTGTGGACCCTATATGCAGGACGTGGCCCTGGCCACGTTGGATCATCTGCGGTAAAACAGCTTTAGAAACGTAAAGCAATCCTTTGACATTTATATCGATCATGGCGTCCCAATCATCAATAGAGCCTTGGTCAATCGTGTCCAGGCCATGAGCGTTTCCTGCGTTATTGATCAACACATCCACTTGATCGAATGGCTGGGGCAATGCTGTTAAATGCTGCATTACCGCCTTTTTGTCCCGAACATCAAAGCAGAGGGTGTGCACTGAAGTCATTCCTGCGAGCTCTTCCTGTAGATCATCGAGGCGCTGTTGACGCCGACCGGTAAGGATCAAACGATATCCGTGTTGGGCCAGTACTCTGGCAGTAGCTCGGCCAATACCTGAGGTCGCTCCTGTGATTAAAACTGTTTTGATTTGTGCAGTCATTTATTTTGATGGGGATTAAGGGACTTTATGGCCTTGGCTGGCAACCAGCAATTGGAACCAATGCATTTGTGACAAATTAATTTTTGCTGCCCCAGCAGCAGCGCTCATCCGCTCTTTTGTTGTTGTTCCAACGACAGGAATGATGCCAGCAGGGTGGTGGAGCAACCAAGCCAATAATAGTTGGTCTTTTGACGCGCCGTAGTGCTCACAAAGCGCTCCTAGCAAAGCGTGTATCCGATGTGTTTGCTCAGTTTTATCTTTAAAAACGTGACCAAGCGGTCGCCAAGACATAGGCCGGATATTGTTCGTGAGCATATGGTCTAGGCTGCCATCAAAAAAGGGATCCAGATGCGTCAGAGAGGCTTCGATTTGATTGATGGTGACCTTGGTGGTTTTTTGGATGAGGTCCGTTTGTGACGGGGTAAAGTTTGAGACGCCAAAATCAATTACTTTGCCTTGTGATTGGAGGTGCTCTGCGGCTTTGGCGATTGCCTCAGGATCCATTAACGGACTGGGTCTGTGGAGCAAAAACGCATCTAAGTAATCACATTTTAGTGCCTTGATTGACGATTCTGCACTTTGAATGATATAATCGGTGTCGTATTGATAATGCTTGACACTGTGGGGTCTGCTCTGACAGGGGTATTGGATGCCGCATTTGGTGATGATTTGAATAGCGGAACGGTCTATCTTGCTTTGGGCGAAAGCTTCCCCAAATTGTGCCTCTACCGAGTAATCGCCGTAAATGTCTGCGTGATCGAAGGTGGATAGGCCTTCGGAGAGCCCGTGTTGCATCAGATCGGCCATTTCTGATGCGCTAAAGCTGCGGCGCCAGCTTCCCCAATCCATACAGCCTAAAATAACAGAAGAAAATTTAGATTTCATAACTCTATATTTGATGATTAAATTTAGCCATTAAACTAGAGTAAATCGGTCGCTAGGCCCATTATTTCAGATATTTTTTAACCAACTATTAACATCAGAATCAATTAAAAAATATCAATTTGCGGCCAAGTTTATTGCCAACTCAAACTACCCTATATGGAACCGAATGAAATCATTACAGATCTCAGTGCGCTGAATGAAAAAATAGAAAAGGAAAGTGCTTTAGTGGATTTGTTGTCACTAGAAATGAATAAGGTCATAGTGGGCCAAAAGCACATGATTGAGCGCCTGATGATTGGCCTCTTGTCACAAGGGCACATTTTGCTCGAAGGGGTGCCTGGTTTAGCAAAGACTCTTGCCATCAATACCCTTTCAAAGGCTGTAAAAGGGTCATTCAGTAGAATTCAATTCACTCCTGATTTGCTCCCTGCAGATGTCGTGGGAACAATGATCTACAACATCAAAACCAATGATTTTAGCATCAAGAAGGGACCTATTTTTGCGAATTTTGTTTTGGCCGATGAGATCAACAGAGCACCGGCTAAAGTACAATCAGCACTCCTAGAAGCGATGCAAGAAAAACAGGTCACCATTGGTGATGAGACCTTTGTTTTAGACAAACCCTTCTTGGTAATGGCCACTCAGAACCCAATTGAACAAGAAGGGACATACCCCTTGCCAGAAGCACAAGTTGATCGATTCATGCTCAAGACGGTGATCAGTTATCCGCAGAAGGAGGAGGAGCAACAGATCATCAGGCAAAATCTTAACGGAGGACTTCAGTCAGTGCAGGCCGTAGCCTCTTTAGACCAAATCAAGCAGGCTCAGAGTGTTGCGCGTTCTGTTTATATGGACGAAAAAATTGAAAAATACATTCTGGACATTGTTTTTGCCACAAGGCAACCAGACCAGTATCAATTAGCAGAGCTGGCTCCACTGATCAGTTATGGCGCCTCACCTCGAGGAAGCATTAACTTGGCAATGGCGGCAAAAAGCTACGCGTTTATCAAAAGACGTGGGTATGTCATTCCAGAAGATGTTAGGGCAGTAGTTGATGATGTTTTGCGTCATAGAGTAGGCATCACTTACGAAGCTGAGGCAGAAAACGTGACTTCGGAAGAACTCATCCATCGCATTATTGATGTTATTGAGGTCCCTTAATGGGGCCCATTAACGTCTGTTTAATCAGTTGATTCAAAGTGGATACAAAGGCACTTCTTAAGAAAGTACGGAAAATCGAAATCAAAACGCGTCGCTTGAGCGATCATGTTTTTGGTGGCGAATACCATAGTACATTCAAGGGCCGAGGGATGACTTTTAGTGAAGTCCGCCAATACCAATACGGTGATGACATCAGGGCGATTGATTGGAATGTGACCGCACGATATAATGAGCCCTATGTCAAGGTATTTGAGGAAGAGCGTGAGTTGACCCTGATGCTGATGGTAGATGTGAGCGCTTCTGAGGCCTACGGGACTCAAGACACCTTCAAAAATGAAACGCTGACAGAGATTGCGGCTACTTTAGCCTTTTCTGCCTTGCAAAACAATGATAAAATCGGATTGATCCTATTTACCGACCAAATTGAACTTTTTATTCCGCCAAAAAAAGGAAAGTCACATGTATTGCGCGTGATTCGAGAGCTTCTTGAATTCCGGGCCACCGGCACAAGAACAGACCTTGCCCAGGCATTGAAATACCTTTCTAATGTAATGAAAAAGAAGGCTATTGTTTTTGTGCTTTCGGATTTCATGACACCAGACTATCAGGATACCTTGCGCATTGTCTCACGAAAACATGACGTGACAGGGATTCGGATCTATGACAAGACCGAAGCCCAGTTGCCACATATAGGTTTGGTTGAAATGCAGGACCAAGAAACAGGACAACGTGTTTTGGTACAGACGGGCAGTAAAAAGACCCAAAGGGCATATGAAAATCATTACCGTGAGACTGTGGAGCGCTTCCATGGCACCTTCAACAAAAGTGGGGCGGGCACAATCGATTGTGAAATTAATGAAAGTTATGTCAAAAAGTTATTAGGGTATTTTAAAACGCGCGGCAGATAATGCAGTACATCTTCAGCTCCATAGCGCTTTCAAAGCCCTTCAGAAATTTTGCAGTCGCTCTGCTTTTTCTAATGGGGCCGTTGTGCATGGCACAACTCAAGACCACTATCGATACGACACAAATGAGGATTGGCGAGGAATTACTCTGGTCTTTAGAGCTTGAGGCTGATCCAGCAGACATAGTGATGTTTCCAGAAGGTGCAAAATTCGGAGGTTTTGAAGTGATCCGAAATTATCCAATAGACACCCTCAAGTCAGAATCTGGCGCCAGAACAATGCGGCTCAGAAAGCGCTATGGTCTTACTTCATTCGATTCCGGAACTTATGTATTACCGCCACAACGTGTTCTTCTTGGGGACCAAAAGTTCGAATCGGATTCATTAAATGTGGTGGTTTATTCGGTTGTGGTTGATACGACCAAACAAAAACTGTTCGACATTAAAACATCTGTGGTAGTGCCTTTAGAAAAGACCAGTCTATGGCTGTGGATATTGGCCTGTCTTGTTTTGCTGACTTTGGGTTACTTGGGATTACGATGGTGGAAAAAAAGAAGATTACAGCAGAATAAAGCCCCGATTCTGCCTCCTTTTGAAGAGGCGATGCACCGCTTGTCACAGGTTGACCAAGCAAATTTATTAGACCAGGGCGAGATCAAAGCCTATTATTCGGAATTGGTAGACATCGTCAAGTGTTATGTCGCGAGAGAGGTCGATGACCGTGCCTTAGAAAGCACAACAGATGAGCTCATTCAACGATTTTATCTCCATCAAAACGCCGGACACCTTAGCCTAAAAACGGCAACGATCACACACTTAGGCAACATCCTTAAGCGCTCTGATTTGATCAAGTTTGCCAAGGGCAGTAGTGCCGCTGATCAAATTCAATTGGATCGCCAGGGGATCGAGCAAATCATTATCGATACCAAAGCAGCACTCCCTGAAGAAGAACATAATGAAGATGAAGAAGCACAATTGGCTTTGGCCGTTGCCCAGCGAAGACGCCGACACAAGAGGCGCGTGATTGTGGCCTCAATATTGGTATTGCTGCTTTCTTCGGCGGGTATTGTTTTTTATTTTGGCGTTGAAAACACCAAAGACTATGTTTTTGGCAATACATTGAGAGACCATGTAGAAGGGCCTTGGTACCAAAGTGCCTATGGCGTGCCTGCCATTGAATTAGAGACCCCTGATATTTTGAAACGCCAATTAGCCTCTACTGCAGAAGATTCGATCGCTCTGCGTGATAGAAGTGTTTTTGAGGCCTATACACTGCTTGATCCTTTATACATTTCAGTGTCTACAACCCATCGGCCAAATGCAGAAAATCAGGGACTCGAGCAGGCTCTAGACATGGCCCTTAACCGATTAGAAAAACAAGGCGCAGGAACCATGCTCGTCAAGAGTGAGTCTTTCGAAACGCCTGAGGGCCTCAAGGGGCTAAGAGCACACGGAACTTTTTATTTTATAGATGAGCCAGGGCATTCGAGTCAAGACCAAAGTACATATGAACTCTATGTTTTTGGTCAAGAAGGTGGTGTGCAAACGGTGTTAGTCGCCTACAAAGATGATGAACAACATGCCCAGGTAGTTAAAGACCGCATTGTGAATTCAATTGCTATCCAGGTTCCTGAGCAAAGTGTTGACCTTAATAATACTGAGCGATGACCCGTACATTTGAATTTGTTCATCCCGAGTTTTTTTGGATCTTACTGATACTTCCAGTATTGATCTATTGGCTTGTGCTCAAGCGCAGGAAGCAAAATGCGGAGTTGCACATATCAAGTACCGCCGGTTTTCAGCGGACAAACACCTTATGGGGTGCGCTAAAATGGTTTTTGGTGGCCTGTCGCCTTGCGGCCATCTGTCTCATTATTGTGGCACTGGCGCGTCCGAGATATGTAGACGAGAGCACAAGAGTAAAAACCTCTAAAGGCATAGATATTGTAATCGCGATCGATGTTTCTGCCAGTATGTTGGCTCGCGATTTAAAACCTAATCGACTTGAGGCGCTCAAAGAGGTTGCAGGAAGATTCATCACAAATCGACCAAATGATCGTGTAGGGCTGGTCGAATATGCAGGGGAGAGTTATACCAAAACGCCTTTGACAAGTGACAAGACCATTGTTTTATCGGCCCTGAAATCTATTGAGTACAATACTGTTATTGAAGGGGGAACGGCTATTGGGATGGGACTGGCTACAGCCGTTAATCGCCTCAAAGACAGTCGGGCCAAAAGTAAAGTCATCATTTTGTTGACCGATGGGGTCAACAATTCTGGATTTATCGATCCGCGTACAGCCAGTGAATTGGCACAAGAATTTGGCATCAAGGTATACACCATTGGACTTGGCACTAATGGATTAGCCCTGTCTCCGGTGGGGATGCGTCCTGGAGGTCAATTTCAGTATGGAAATGTTCAAGTAGAAATTGACGAAGCATTACTCAAAGAAATCGCCGAGACGACCTCTGGAATGTATTTTCGGGCGACCAGTAATTCCAAGCTTTCAGAAATTTACGAGGAGATCAATAAATTAGAACGCACTGAAATCGAAGAGTTCAAATACCAGAGTTATGAAGAAGGATACAGACCATTAGTGCTGTGGGCCCTTGGTTTGCTATTGTTTGATTTTGTCATGAGACAAACATGGTTTAAAAGTTTTATATAAGCAGCGTGTACGAGTTAGAGGAACCAATTTATTTTTATGTGATGGCAAGTGCCTTGGTGTGCTTGGCGCTCTTCCTGTGGCGTTTATTGTGGCAAAAAAGGGCACAACAGCGTTTTGCAACAGCAGACTCGCTTAAAAGGCTCACTCCTAGTTATTCACGGTTTAAGACGTGGCTAAAATTCACGCTTTTCGTGCTGGTGATCCTTTGCATGGCCATGGCCTTGGTCAACCCAAAGGTTGGAACCAAATTAGAAACGGTGACGCGTCAAGGGGTTGATGTTGTTTTTGCCGTGGATGTTTCTAAGAGCATGCTGGCGGAAGATGTTGCCCCTAATCGTTTGGAAAAATCACAACAATTGGTCACTCAGGTCATCAATAACCTTGTCGGTGATCGTGTTGGCATTATTGGCTATGCGGGCAGTGCTTTCCCACAGGTGCCGATCACGACTGATTTTTCTTCGGCCAAATTGTTTCTGGCTAACATGAGTACAGATATGGTCTCATCCCAAGGTACAGCAATTACCGAGGCAATATCCCTAGCCAAAACTTATTACAATGACCAAGAGCAAACCAACCGAGTTTTATTCGTCATCAGTGATGGTGAGGATCATGAGGGCAATGACGAATCGGTCATTGAACAAGCCGTGGCCCAAGGCATCCGTGTCTATACCATAGGGGTAGGCACAACCAAGGGCGCGCCCATACCCATAAAAAGAAACGGTATCTTGCAGTATTATAAGCGGGACCAAAATAACGAACAAGTCATTACCAGGCTGGGAGAGGAAACCCTTCAGGACATTGCCCGATGGGGAGGAGGCCAATACATAGACGGATCAAACACTAAGGAGGTGGTGTCTCGCGTCAAGGAGATCCTCAATTCAATGGACAAAAAGGAGTTTGAGGCCAAGCAGTTTACCGATTTTAAGGATCAATTTCAATGGTTTTTGGCCGCAGCATTATTTTTACTCATAGCAGATATTTTCTTGCTTGAGCGCAAGACTAAGTGGCTTGAGAAATTGAATTTATTTAATGAAGATGTAGCGCATGAAAAGATCTTATAACATATTCATCTTGAGCTTTGGAATGATGTTGGCCCAGATGCAGGCACAAGATCAAGCCAAAAAACTATCATCCCCGGCCATTCAAGATGCCTTGTCTTCGGCAGCTACAGCACTATATAATGGTGAATTTGCTGATGGTGAAGTGGGATACCGCAAAGCAATAGCGCTGAACGATAAGAAAATAGCAGCCTATAATTTGGGCAATGAATATTATCAAAGAGGCCAGAATCAGGAGGCCTTGATGCGGTACAGAGCATCTGCACGTGATGCCGCTACGGATCAAGAAAAGCATCGTGCTTTTCATAATTTGGGCAATGCATTTATGGCTGAAAAACAATATCAAGAAGCTGTCGAGGCTTATAAGAATGCGTTAAGAGGAAATCCTACTGATGACGAAAGTCGTTACAACTTGGCCTTAGCCAAGGAGTTATTGGAAAAAAATCCGCCACCACCATCGGATGATCAAGATCAAGATGACCAAAAGGATAAAGAACAGGAGCAAGAGCAAAATCAGGATCAAGACCAGGAGAGTGATAAAGATGGTGATTCAGAAGATCAACAGGACCCTCAGGATCAAGAGGACCAAAAAGATCAAGGAAAGGATCAAAAGGATAAGGAGGGTAATGACCCGAATCAAGACAGCAAGTCGCCCCCCAAACCAAAAAATACACCAGGACAACTGTCTCCTCAGCAGGTCAAGAACCTTCTGGAGGCCATGAATAACGAGGAGAAAAAAGTGCAGGATAAAATGAATTTGCAAAAGCTAAAAGGCGCTAAAGTTAATTCGGCTAAAGACTGGTAAGATGCAGATGACAAGGATTTTAACACTACTGCTTTTATTGTTTATGGCTGCACCATTAGCTGGCCAAGTCAGTTTTGAAGCAAAAGTGAGCAAAAAACGCTTGGGCATCAACGAGCGGTTGCGTGTGGATTTTGAAATGAATGAAGACGGTGATAATTTTCGGCCACCAAGCTTTGAAGGCTTTAGAGTGTTGGGAGGGCCTAATCAATCAATCAGCAATTCTTGGATCAACGGGCGCAGGACTTATTCCAAGACCTACAGCTTTTTCTTGGCACCTCAAAAAAAGGGGGCTTTAACGATCGGACAAGCCGTCATAGAAATTGACGGCGCCCTATACAAGTCCTTGCCGATCAGTGTCGAAATCACCGAGGCCGTCAAGAGATCTGGCGACGGCGGTGATGCAGATTATTTGGCCAGTGAAAATGTTCATTTAGTGGCCGAAGTGTCAAATACAAATCCTTATTTGAACGAGGCCATTACAGTGGTCTATAAGCTCTATGTTTCAAACGAGGTCAGTATTACAGCCAATTGGCGAGAAATAGACGCCCCCAAATACGCTGATTTTTGGAGTCAATCAATTGACCAAAAAGGTCAAATGAAAATCTATGAAGGCCAATACAATGGCGCGCCCTATCGCTATGTTATATTGAGAACTACCGTGCTGTATCCTCAAAAAACAGGAACGTTAGAAATTGAACCACTCACCTTAGATGTCCCGATAGATGTCCGTTCAAATAAAAGAGATTTTATCGGACGCTTCATGATGACTCGAGTCAATAAAACTATTTCTGCGGGCCGACAAGCCATAAAAGTGAAGGAATTGCCATTGGCAGGTCAACCAGAGGATTTTTCTGGGGCTGTCGGATCATTTGACTTTACCGTAAATACCAATAAGAAAACTTTAGATGTCGGAGAGTCTCTGGCACTTAAAGTCGGCGTGTCTGGATCTGGAAACCTCAAGCTTTTTGAATTGCCTGAGCCAAATTTCCCAGGAGCTCTCGAGGTTTATGAGCCTACACGGCAGGATAAAATCAGAACCAAATCGTCAGGAATGACAGGGTTTTTTGGTCAAGAGTACACCATTGTTCCTCAGGCTCAAGGCGCGTTCACTGTGCAACCTTTGACCTTTTCTTATTTTGATCCTAAAAAACAGACCTACATCACCAAAACATCTGAACCCGTTTCGATTGAGGTTGCTAATGGACCTGTAGCCAGCACTGAAATTGTATTGGCAGACAAGGAGCCCTCTTCAACGCAAAGGGATCTGCCGACCCAAACGGGATTCAAGTACATCAAACTCGTCACGGACTGGAAATCGATCAAATCAGCACCATTCTTTAATACCATGCGTTTTTGGCTGTGGCTATTTTTGCCTTTGGTCTTGATTCCATTATGGTTTGCCTATAAAAAATGGCACGCCAAATATTACGGCAACTCAGCGAAAAACGCCTACAGACAGACCCAGCGCTTGGCCAAAAAATACCTTTCTGAAGCCAAAGCAAAACGCGAAGATCACGCCAAGTTTTATGAAGCCTTGGAGCGGGCACTTCACAACTTTTTGAAGGCAAAATTGGACTTGTCTACAAGTGAACTGTCACAAGAAAATACTGCTCATCTTCTGACTCAGAAAGGGCTGGATCAGGAGCTTATTGTACGCTGGATCGGTCTATTCAAGCGTTGTGACATGGCGCGGTATGCCCCAAGTGCTCAAGGCGCTGCGGATCGTGATTTTGACGCCGCAAAAGAACTCATTACCCTAATTGACAAACAATTGAACTGACCATGAAAGCAAGAATTTCTTTTGGATTAATGTTGGTTTTATTGCTCTTGGCTGCAGCGCCCATATATGCGCAGGCGGATAATTATTTTGATCAGGGGAAAGAGCTATATAAAGCAGAACGTTACCGTGATGCCATCAAGCGATGGGAGGCGGTCATAACGCTTAATAAGCATTCAGCGGCGCTTTACTTTAATTTGGGTAATGCGCATTACCAACTCAATGAGTTAGGGCCAAGTGTTTACTATTATGAGAAAGCACTAATATTGGCCCCGAATGATAGAGATATTTTGTCCAACAGGAGTTTCGTTCAAAATGCGCTTGTCGACATCATCCAACCAATGCCGAAAACCCTATGGGCTAAGTGGAACGAAGGCATTACTAACTTCATGACCACTTCACAGTGGGCTGTGGCTTCGGTCTTAGGGATGATTGGTTTTGTATTGCTGTTTTTGGTCTATTCATGGGCCATAGCACCGGGGTTCAAGCGCGTCTTTTTTAGCCTTTCAATGCTTGGCTTATTTTTGAGCCTCTCCTTTGGATTACTGGCCTATAAATCCGAACAATTTATGGCGCAAAATCATTGGGCAATTGTTTTTGACCAGGAATTGACACTTCGTTCCGGCCCAAGAGTTAGTGACCCTGTATTATTTGAATTGCATGAAGGAGCGAAAGTTAAAATCATGTCAACAGACGATTCTTGGCGATTGGTCATGAGTGAAGATGGTCGAGAAGGTTGGATTTTGGCAGAATCTATTCGGGAATTATAAAAGGGCCAAGATTTATTCAATGGGCCCAGTGGCTTTTTGCTCTTGGCCATGCTCCTTATTGACGAGTTGTTTGATTTTTGGCCACAACGCTGGGGCTAATTTTTCAACAATGGGATAAAGCCGTGAAGCCTGAGTGGCCTCACTGAGTCGTTTTCCCTCGATAAGATGTTGTGTGTTCAGCAACCAGATACAAAAGCTAAAGAACAGTAACATTTGCAGGGTATAAACCAGCCCTCCTAACATCTTATTGAGCAAACCTAAAGCAATGAGTCCCAAAATCTTGGTGAGTGCTTTACCAATGTAATTAACAGCCAGGACAACAACCAGAAATGTGCTCACAAAACTGACCAGGCTGATGGTCCGCGCGGACCAAGAAAACCAGAGCGCTAAATAGTGTTCTCCAAAACTTGAAAAATTTAAGGCGCAATAAACGCCTAAAATCAAGCCAATCAAAGAGGCGAGTGTCGCGATTAGGCCCTTGCGGAATCCCCAAACAAATGAGATACCGATAATGACCGCAAAAAGAACATCAACTTGATTCATAGAAGGAGTTGTTTGTAAAGATAGGATTTCTTAGTAAATGGCATTAATTCGTCTTATTTTTGTCGACTTATGTCTCGAGATGCCTTGTTAAAGTCCCGCTGGGAACAGTTAGTTCAGAAGCTCAGTGCTCAGTTCTCTGATGGTGACCCCCTTGATTTAGAGGCGATCATTTATTTGGTTGGTGTTCAAGAGCTCGGACAAATTCACCGACGCTTTAAGAAAGACGAGAAACTCAACCTGATGCATATTGCCATCTGTAAATTGCTAGAACCCTATGGTTACTATGCCTTTGATTATGTCGACGACCAAGGCTGGCCTCATTACAAAATTTTGGCGCAGCTCCCACCACTCAAAGCAGGGGAACAATCTGTCCTGATGAAAGAAGCTATAGTGCAGTATTTTTTAGACCACAAAGTCCTGGATTAAGTTCTTAGAAAATCCGTATTTTTACGCCCGAAACCTTGTTCACACCATGATTGACCAGATTAAAGAGCATATTGCCAAAGTCAACTCTTTTGATACAGAATCTTCAGAAGCTCTGGAGGCTTTTCGTATTGAGTATTTAGGAAAGAAAGGGGTGCTTAATGAATTTTTTGCCGCCTTTAAAGCAGTTCCCAATGATCAAAAGAAGCAATTTGGACAAGCGGTGAATGAATTAAAATCTGCGGCTGAGTCGCGCGTTGCACTGCTCAAGGATTCTATTGAAAAGCAAGATGTGCCACAAGGACAATATGGTGATGTGACCCGCCCTGGAATGCCTTTGCCACTGGGTGCTCGTCATCCAATTTCGTTGGTCAAAAACCGCATTATTGAAATCTTTTCGCGCATTGGTTTCAATGTCTCTCAAGGCCCGGAAATTGAAGATGACTGGCATAACTTTACTGCTTTAAATCTTCCAGAATACCATCCCGCTCGGGACATGCAGGACACTTTTTTCATCCAAACTGATCCAGACATACTCTTGAGAACACACACCTCATCTGTCCAGGTGCGATATATGGAAGAGCACAAGCCACCGATCAGAACTATTTCTCCAGGCCGCGTTTATCGGAATGAGGCCATTTCTGCGAGATCCCATTGTTTTTTTCATCAAATCGAAGGGCTCTATGTAGACAAAGAGGTAAGTTTTGCAGACTTAAAACAAACATTGTCTTATTTCACGACAGAGCTTTTTGGGACTTCAAAAATTCGATTACGGCCGTCTTACTTTCCATTTACAGAGCCCAGTGCTGAAGTTGATGTTTATTGGGGGTTAGAAACCGAGACCGATTATAAAATGACCAAAGGAACAGGTTGGTTAGAAATTATGGGTTGTGGCATGGTTGACCCTAATGTTTTGAAAAATTGTGGCATCGACCCAAACGAATACTCCGGGTTTGCCTTTGGAATGGGAATTGATAGGATTGCACTGCTGCTGCACCAAATCCCAGACATCCGTTTGCTTAGCGAAAATGACATCCGCTTTTTGGATCAATTCAAGAGCAGTCTTTAAGCCAAAAACGGCTTAGTCCAGCTTGTCAACCAGTTTCTTGAAAACCTGCTTAGGGGATTTGCCTTGGTACAGGATGTTGTACACGGCATCGATAATAGGTGTCTTGGCCTTTTTCGATCCTTTATTTTCATTGAGCTGATAGGCACTGTTCACGGCATAGTAACCTTCCGCAACCATATTCATTTCCATCATGGTACTCTTGACGGTGTATCCTTTGCCGATCATGGTGCCAAACATGCGGTTGCGGCTAAAAAGGGAGTAGCCTGTAACCAATAGATCACCGAGATATGCCGAACCGTTTATGTTGCGTTTCATATGGTGCACTTTTTTGACATAGCGTTTCATTTCTCGGATGGCGTTACTCATCAAAACACTCTGAAAATTATCGCCATAACCCAGTCCATGAGCAATACCAGCAGCTAATGCATAAATATTTTTGAGCATTGCTGCGTATTCTGTTCCAATGATATCGTCGCTTGTGGTGCATTTGATATAGGCGCAACTCATGGCATTACTCAGTTGTATTGCTCGGGCTGAATCCATACAGGCGATGGTCAAATAAGAGAGTCGCTCAAGTGCTACTTCTTCTGCATGGCAAGGGCCTGTAACCACCCCGATACAATCCATTGGGATCTGGTAACGACTGTTCAAGTGCTCGCCGACGATGAGATTGCTCTGAGGCACAATCCCTTTTATTGCAGAAAAAAAGCCTTTGTTCTTGAGAGAGACCGTGATTTTTTGCAATTCTGACTCTATGAATGCAGAAGGAATGGCGAAAATAATGGTTTGCGTGCACGCGACAATTTCGTTGATGTCATCGCTCATTAGAAGTTGATCAGTGTTGAATTCAACGGAACTCAGATAATTGGGATTATGATTCTCTGTGGTGATGTGCTCGATGGCAGCAGTATTGCGCATATACCAACCGACACATTCTTGAGTTTCACAAAGTATTTTGACAATAGCTGTGGCCCAGCTACCGCCGCCAATAACGCCAAAAGTGGGCTGAGGTTTGGTTGTTTGATCAATCATGGAACCAAATTTACACAAATAGTCATTGACACAGACACTTGGTTTTGTTTTTTCAAACTACCATAGGCTGAGGGTTGCTGCATGAGCGGCAAAATAAAGTTTAACATTTGATTGTGATTTACTGCACAATCTCAAACCACTAATGGCCGTTATCATTATGTTATTAGAAATATTGCCTTTACGGCAAGTCTAAAAGTTGTAATTTTTTTGGTTAGTTAGTTAAATCCGTCTCTTGTGTTGAGTCACATGAGGCGGTTTTTTTATTTGTAGAAGTTCATCTCGTCGATATAGGTCCAAACAGATTCTGGAAGCATAGGCCTTATATCTTGACCCGATTTTATGGCCTGACGAATGAAGGTTGCTGAAATCTCAAATATAGGAGCCTCTAATCGATGAATCTGGCCGGTCAAATTAATCTCTTTGGTCTTGAGACCGCTGACGCGTCGCGGATAGACGTAAAGTGGAAAATGGTCAAGAATCCATTGGTAATTCTTCCACTTATGAAAATTATATAAATTATCCTCGCCGAGGATCAAGGCAAACTGATGCTCAGGATACCGCTCTTGAAGATGCGCGAGTGTTGTTGTGGTATAATTTGGTTGGGGCAGATCAAATTCGACACGACTGGCTTTGAGTTGGGGGTATTTTTCAATGGCCTGCTCCACAAGGGCTGCACGATGTATATCAGGAAGTAGGCTCTGCTTGGATTTCATAGGATTGAGCGGTGTGATGACGAACCAGACCTGGTCCAGTCCACCAAATTCAGCAAAATAGTGGGCAAGATTCAAATGACCTACATGTATAGGATTGAAGGAGCCAAAGAATAGGCCTATGGTTTTACTGTTGACCGCCATCAGTTAATGTGATTGATGATGAGGGTTTTGGCCTGTGCCACGGTTGCTGTCAAATCATCATTGATCAAGGAGTGGTCAAAATTAGCGGATTGTTCGATTTCTTGTGCGGCCTTAGCCAAGCGCATCGAAATTTTTTCGGGCGCATCTGTTCCACGAGATTCCAAACGCCGCTGAAGTTCTTGAATGCTGGGAGGCATGACAAAAAGGGCGAGGGTTTCTTGTGGAAATGCTTTTTTTATGGCGAGCCCCCCTTTGACATCAACATCAAAAATGACATTGATTCCTTTTTCTCTCAAGGCATTGACGTGGGACAATAGCGTACCATAAAAGTGTTCGGGATAAACCTCTTCCCATTCAAGAAAATCACCAGAGTCTATCTTAGCGCGAAACTCCTCAGGGGATAAGAAAAAATAGTCGATGGTGTTGCGCTCATTCGCTCGAGGTGCTCTCGAAGTCGCAGATATCGAAAAGGACAGGTTGAGGGCATTGTCTTGGAGCAATTGGCGTACAATCGTGGTTTTGCCACTGCCAGAGGGCGCCGAAAACACAATAAGTCTGCCTAAAGAACTCATTACAAAACGTTTAGTGCTTGTTCTTTTATTTTTTCGAGTTCGTCTTTCATTTGAACCACAGCTTGTTGCATGGGCGCAAAATTTGATTTGGAGCCTATGGTGTTGATCTCTCTGCCAATTTCTTGAGTAATGAACCCCAACTTCTTACCATTAGAATCTCCTGAAGCAAGTGCTTCTAGGAAATAATTAAGGTGGTTGTCCAATCGGACAAGTTCTTCTGTAATGTCATATTTTTCGAGATAATAAATCAGTTCTTGTTCGAAGCGATTTTTATCAATATTCTGCTCAAGATCGGTCATGGCCTTAGTCAAGCGCTCCCTTACATTCGGAATCCGTTGGCCATCTAATGCTTTGATATGGATCAACAATTGACCAATGGCACCAATACGCTGCTTGAAATCGTTTTCGAGGACAAGTCCTTCATCTCGACGGTATTTGATCAGTTCATTTATGGCTTGATCAACAGTCTCGAAAAGTTGCACAAAAAGAGTTTCGTCTGGTTCTTCATGTTCGGTCTTGAGCGCATCAGGCAAACGAATGGCCATCTTTAAAAAGTCGATATCCTCACCAGGGGCAAGGTGTTTGAGTTGCTCCATATAGGAAGTGATGAGCTCATTATTCAGTCCTGTTTTTGACGAACTGCCTGTAGACTCAATAAATATTGATACATCAATCTTCCCGCGTTGCAGACTTTTGGCGACTAGATCTCTTATTTGAAGTTCTTTTTCTCTGTACGCACCTGGCATTCTCGTATTGAGATCAACACCCTTGCTGTTGAGAGATTTTATTTCAACAGTCAATTTTTGCGAGGGCAATTGCAAAACACTTTTGCCAAAGCCAGTCATAGAATAGATCATATCACCAAATTATTTATCACAAAGGTACACAATATCAAATAGGACTTTGTGCTTATTTCCGATTCCCTTTTTTATCGAAGTGCTGATTAAGATAGCGCTCAGTGAAAAAAATACTGGACAAAATCAGCGCGGTATTGCCAATACAAACACCTAAAAAATTATATTCAGGAAGCACAAAATAAAAAACCACAGGAAAGCCAAAACTCCAAAGAGACACCTTCATCATGATTTTCATAGAGAAAGAGTTGGCTGCATCCCAAACGTCCTGATTGGCCATAGATCGCTGAGTTCTGTAACCATAAAAATCGTTTATTTTTTTTGGAGGATATGTTTTGGCCACCCAAAAAAGAGCGAGCATGAAAAGGCAATAGCCCACACCAAAGAGCAGTTGTTTTTCCGGTGAAAAGTCTTCTGAAATAAGGACCAACAAAACATTGGCAGGCAAAGCAAACAACTTAAATAGTCCAAGCATATTAATTCAGGCGCTTGATTTTGATATTACGGTATGACACCATATCTCCATGATCTTGCAGGCCGATATGGCCCGTGGCGAACTGGCCAAAAACCGGCCAATCGGCAAATTTTGATCCGGCGACCATAGCCTCCCATTCAGGGCCGTGTAGGGGAAATGTCACAATCACTTCGCCATTCATGCTGCTGGTGCCCTGATTGGCTTCTTGATCGATGCGTATGACTACTTGGTTCCATTGTCCTGCGGGATGGGTAAAGTCTTGGCTCGGCGCAATCATGTCATATAGGGCTCCGGCTGTGTGTTTTCCTTCACCAACAAAAGCATCTGGGTGGCGCTCATTATCCAAAACTTGAATTTCCGGCCCGGATTGATACGCTTCTGGATATTCTGGGTTTTCATGAACCCCCCAAAAAATACCACTATTACCCCCTTCTGCAATATTCCATTCTAGTGAGAGTTCAAAACTTGTATACGTGTTTTTGGTGATGATATTCTGACCGCCCTCTTTACCTGGAGTAAAGACCAAAGCATTTTCTACAATAGACCATTGCTCTGACATACCAGGTTTGAGGTATCCACGCCATTGATCGAGAGTTGTCCCATCAAAAAGGGTTTCCCACTGGCTCTGAGGCGCCTCTTGTTCTAAAGGGATTTCTTTGGTCATTGATGATTTGTTTGTGTTTTGGCAAGAAGCGGTCAAAGCCAAGATTAATGAGAGCGACAATAGAGTTTTCATAAAGATAATTTAGTTGAATCAGTTTAGTGGGCGCACCCAAATGTTTCTGTAGGAGACCCCACTATGGTCATTGTGGTCTTGCAGTTTTATGGGTCCTGGTCCGTGGGCACTAACCTTTGGCCAGCCAATATATTCTGTGGTTCCTTCAAGGTGAAAATGATCTTGAATTAATACGCCATTGTGCAAAACTGTGATGTTTGGGGGGAGACTCATCAAGCCTTGTGGGTTAAATTCAGGGGCGTGGTAAATGATGTCATAGGTGTTCCAGGATCCTGTCGGCACAGAGGCCATAACCAGTGGAGGGGATTGTTTATAAAGAGAGCCCACCATACCATTGACGTAGGTTGAATTGTCATTATTGTCCAAAACCTGCACTTCATAGCGATTTTGAAGGTATACACCGCTGTTACTTTTGGCCTGACCGTTTGCGGTATTTTCAAGGCTGCTGCGCCATTCGACATGGAGTTGTACACTGCCAAAATCATCTTTGGTTTGAATATCACCAGTACCATTGGCTACGGTCATGCTGCCATCGGGGTTAATGGTCCATTTTGCTGCAGAACTGTCTGCCGCAGAAATCCAACGATCTAAATGATTCCCATCAAATAAAATGATAGCGTCACTGGGCGCTCCATTTTGTCCACTAGGGTCAACTTGATCCGGGACTGGGCTCCAAACTTCTGTTTCTTCAGGCGTTGTTGGCTCTTTAATGCCCCCAGGCGATTCTGAGGAAGCGTGTTCTGGACCTTTGCCGCAGGCTATGAGCAAGGCGCTAAGACTGATCAATGTATAGTTGAATAGGGTCATATTTTTTCAGGTTAATTGTGCAGGCCTAAAATCTTTTTGAGGCGCTCGTGGTCAATTTCTGCTCCAGCAAAATCATCAAATCGTTTATGGGTCACCTCTATGATTCGGTCTTGAATGAATTTAGCCCCTTCTCTTGCCCCTTGCTCAGGACTTTTAATCACGCATTCCCACTCCATTACTGCCCAAACATCACAACCGTATTCGGTGAGTTTGCTAAAGACCGATTTGAAGTCTATTTGGCCATCACCTAATGATCTGTAGCGCCCAGCACGATCTTTCCAGTCGCCATAACCGCCAAATGCCCCTCGCTTGCCATCGGGTAAAAATTCACTGTCTTTGACGTGGAAGGCTTTGATAAATTCGTGGTAATGATCGATATAAGCCAGATAATCGAGTTGCTGCAGCACAAAATGGCTTGGGTCATAGAGAATATTGACGGCTTTGTGATTTCCGGTGGCTTCTAAAAAGCGCTCAAAAGTAACCCCATCATGCAGGTCTTCTCCAGGGTGAATTTCGTAGCAAACAGCCACACCGTTTTCCTCAAAGGTATTAAGTAACGGCATCCATCGATCAGCCAATTCCTTAAATCCCATTTCGACAAGACCATTTGGCCGCTGTGGCCATGGGTGCCAAGTGTGCCAAAGCAAAGAACCACTGAAGGTAGCATGCGCCCTAAGGCCTAAATGTCCACTAGCCTTGGCGGCGGACATGAGCTGTGCTCGAGCCCACTCAGTACGCTTTTTTGGGTTGTTTTTACAGTCCTCTGGCGCAAAATTGTCAAACATGAGATCATAGGCAGGGTGAACTGCGACAAGTTGCCCCTGAAGGTGGGTCGAAAGCTCAGTAATCTCCAAGCCATAGCTGTTTATTTTGCCTTTCAGTTCGTCGCAATAAATCTTGCTTTCACCAGCCAATGTCAAGTCAATTAATCTCGATTCCCACGTGGGGATTTGAATCCCCTTATAACCTAAATCAGCAGCCCACTGGCATAAGCCTTCGAGGCTATCGAATGGGGGTTTATCGTCCATAAATTGAGCGAGAAATACAGCAGGCCCTTTTATCGTTTTCATCATGTTGTATTATAAGCTTTTCCAGATATTGCCCTCTCTGTGAGAGGCCACTGTCGTTTCAATAAATTTCATGCCGCGAACACCGTCGGTCATGCTCGGAAATTCGCCCGGCTCATACTGTTGCTCGCGCACAGCTTTGGCCATACCTTTATAAATATTGCCCATCGCATCAAAAATGCCTTCAGGATGCCCTGGAGGTAATTTAGTTCCGTCTAAAGAAAAGGCTGAATTATATGAATGCCCGGGTTTTAAAACCTGTGCCGGTTGGTCGTCTTTGAGAAAGTGTAAATAATTTGGGTTTTCTTGAGCCCATTTCAACGCTCCATTCTGCCCATAGATGGCTATGGTGAAGTTATTTTCTTCGGCCGTTGCAATCTGACTTGCACGCAGTACACCTTTGGTGTGCGGTCCGAGGCGCAGTAAAACAGTACCATCTATATCCATCTGATTGTCTTCGTACAGATGGTTAAGGTCTGCCAAAATAGACTGAACTTCCAGACCGGTAACGTATTCGAGCATTTGATAGGCATGTACACCGATGTCTCCCATACAACAACTAATACCAGATTTATCCGGCTGCAAGCGCCATATGGCTTGCCGCTTTTGCTGATCGTGAATGATCGGATTGATCCAGCCTTGATAATATTGTGCATCAACTTTCTGAATAGTGCCAATGGCACCATCAGCGATCATGCTCTTCATTTGACGCACCATAGGATAACCTGTGTAGGTATGGGTCAACGCAAAATGAACTTGGTGTTTTTGATGTAATGCGGCCAAAACTAATGCTTCATCATGAGTCATGGTCATTGGTTTTTCACAAATCACATGAAAGCCATTTTCCATGAGTTTTTTGGCCATAGGAAAATGAAGAAAATTTGGCGTAAGTACCGAGAAAACTTGGATGCGGTCGTCAATGGGTCTTTTGAGCTCTTCAGCCATCATGCTGTCGAAATCTTTATAAATGCGCTCCAGCGGTAGGCCAATTTCTTCGGCAAAAGCCTTGTTGGCCTCAAAATCCGGATTAAAAACAGCTCCGGTCAAGGCATAAGCGTCAAACATAGAGGCCGCAACGCGGTGCAGCACACCAATCAATGAATCACCGCCACCACCAAGGACACCCCAACGTATTTTTTTACTCATAATTTATTCTTTGTAATCGATCGATTCATTTTTAAAAAACAACGCAAAAAGAACAAATACGGCAACGGCAAATAATGCTGGCATTTGCCAAATTGCCGTCCAGTCGTGGCCTTGACCAACGATGTGTGTGTCTGTTATTTTACCAGCAACATAGAATCCAATAAGCATTCCCACCCCATAGGTGGCAAGCGTTATGAGGCCTTGAGCAGCACTCTTGACCTTTTCTCCAGCTTTACTGTCGGTATAGATTTGCCCTGACACAAAAAAGAAGTCATAACAGATGCCGTGCAGGGCAATCCCAAAGAGCAGCATGAATGCTAATTCCCCCGAATTGCCATAGGCAAAGAGTATGTATCTAATGGTCCATGCCAACATGCCGACTAAAATCGTTGTTTTGAAGCCGAATTTTTTGAAAAAGTACGGCAACAAGAGCATGAACAAAACTTCTGAAATTTGGCCTATTGTCATTTTCCCTGTGGCATTCTCTACGCCAATTTCGGATAAAAATGGATTAGCATTTTGGTAATAGAACGCCAAGGGGATACAGATGAGGATAGAGGAAATGAAAAAGATCAAAAAATTACGGTCCTTGAGGAGCTTGAGCGCATCTAGACCCAAAATATCACCTATGGATAAGCGACTGCCGTCATTGGCTTGTGGCGGTGTCTTGGGCAGCAAAAAGCTAAACAACCCGAGAATTGCTGAGGCGCCCGCGACCATAAGAAAAGTATTTTGCAGCATGCCCTTGTCTCCGGCAATTTCTGGGTTTGGATCCCAGTGGAAGAGGAAACTAATGGATAAGCCTGCCACAATCCAACCTACAGTACCCCACACACGAATCAATGAAAAATCTTTTGCAGGATCTTTCATTTGGTTAAATGACACGGAGTTGACAAGTGCCAAAGTCGGCATGTAAGCAATCATATACCCTAATACGTAGGGATAAAACGCAGCAAAATCTGTAGCCAAATACATTTGATACATCAAAACAGCACCAATCAAGTGAAGCACCCCCAAAATGCGTTCGGCATTAAAAAAGCGATCAGCGATCAGACCAATGATAAAAGGAGCGATAATGGCACCCCAAGATTGGGTAGAATAGGCCATTGCCGTTTCGGCGCCGGTTGCGCCTAAATTATTACCCAAAAAAGTACCCATGGTCACAAACCATCCCCCCCAAATAAAAAACTCGAGGAACATCATGAACGAGAGTTGAAAACGTGTCGTTGATTTCATATCGATCGGTTATTAGTGAATGAGTGTTTTTTCGATGAGTGCCTTGGTCGCAGCCATTCCTGGTAAGGGATCTGCATCTGGACCTTCAAATTCAACGCCGATAAAGCCAGAGAACCCTGAGTCTTTCACAATGTTGAGGATGCGTGGAAAATCCATAGAGGTCTCATTGCCGGACTCGTCAAAGGCATAAGACTTGGCCGATACCCCATGAGCATATTGCATGAGCTCTTCAATTCCTTTATATCGGTCATATTCCTCAACACATGGAGCGCCCCAGCGGGCATCATTTTCACGTCTCAAACAAAAGTTGCCAAAATCTACGAGCGTCCCACAGTTGTCCATGCCGACCTCTTGCATGACCCGCGTGAGCAGTTTGGCATCACTAGAAAATCCGCCATGATTCTCTACCAAAACTGAGATGTTTTGCTCGGCGGCGTAAGTACTCAAGGCTTTTAGAGAACGGACAGAGTTAGTGACCCAGGCGTCAGCTTCATCGGAGCCAAAAAGATTGACACGAATCGCATGACAGCCCAAGAAAGCCGCAGCGTCAACCCATTTTTTGTGATTTTCTACAGCCTCAGTCGTAGTGGCTTCGTCGTCTAAAGAAAGATCGCCTTCTCCGTCGACCATAATCAATACATTGGTCATGCCTAAAGAATCACTTCTGTGCTTGAGTTCTTTCAGGACGGCCTCAAGCCCCTGCTCTTTCAAGGGGTAATTTACTTGATCCCCGACATAAAGGTGATTGACATATTCAAGGCCGGTATACCCAAGATCTTTTGCTACAGCAGCAAAATCCATTGGATCCATGCTTCCCTCCCAAATCTGGTTGTGGATGGACCACTGTGCGAGAGAGATATTAAACTCTTGAACTGTCGCGGTATCATCCATTTCTTCCGCGGGCTTGTTGGGTTGATTATTACAACTGGCCAACATGAAGCAAGCAAGTAAAAGGGACATAAATCGATGTGTCATAAGGTCTCATTATTAAATTGGTTAATTAGGTGTTCTAAGATAAATCTTTTTTTGGTGAAAAAGTTTGAATCTCATGCCAGAACTAGTCAAAGCATTATTCGAAAACGTTTTCGTTTATAAAATCAACATCATTAAAGGTCATTTTGCTTGTATTATCGAGAAATTTACATGAAATTCGAGTGTTCCATTTGAGGAGCATACTCCTTGTGTCTTGAAAAAGGAAAGAATAACGACCTTAACAAATAACTTAATAATGACATATCCAAATCAGCAGTTCGACGCCATTGTGGTGGGTTCTGGAATCAGTGGAGGTTGGGCCGCAAAAGAGCTTTGCGAGAACGGCCTAAAGACCTTAGTCCTCGAGCGAGGAAGAATGGTGAAGCATATTGAAGACTACCCTACAGCCAATCTGGATCCATGGGATCTTGAGTTCAGAGGCCGTCAGTCGGTTGCTGATCAGAAAAAACAAGTGAAGCAAGCCAGAACGGGTTATACGACAGATGCGGTCTCGGCCCATTGGTTTGTAGATGACCTCGTGCATCCTTATAACGAAGTGAAGCGTTTTGATTGGATTCGGGGTTATCATGTAGGGGGTCGTTCGATTATGTGGGGCCGCCAGTCCTACAGATTGAGTGAATATGATTTTGAGGCCAATAAGAAAGAAGGCATTGCGGTTGATTGGCCAGTCCGCTACAAAGACATCGCGCCTTGGTATGATAAAGTCGAAGAGTTTATTGGTGTGAGTGGTGAAGCATTGGGCAAAGATGTATTGCCCGATGGCGTGTTTTCGCCACCGATGGAGCTCAATTGTGCTGAGCGTGATTTGAGAGAGAAAATTGAAAACACCTATGATGATGGTCGTGTCTTGACTATTGGTCGTGTCGCCCATATCACAGGAGATAAAGCGCATGAAGGGCGTTCTAATTGTGTTTACCGTAACCGTTGCGTTCGTGGATGTCCTTTTGGTGGTTATTTCAGCAGTGTTTCCTCGACACTTCCCGCTGCGGAGCGTACCGGTAACATGACTTTGAGACCAAATTCAATCGTGCATGAAGTGATTTATGATGCGCAAACCCAAAAGGCAACTGGGGTGCGCGTTATTGATGCCGAAACAGGAGAAAAAATGGTTTTTGAGGCTAAGGTCATTTTCCTTTGCGCTTCGGCCATTGCCACAGCAAGTATTCTATTGCAGTCCAAGAGTGATCGATTCCCTAATGGTATGGGTAATGATTCGGGAGAAGTAGGTCATAATATCATGGACCACCATTTCAAAGCAGGTGCCTTTGCCGAGGTAGATGGTTTTGAAGATCAGTATTTCAAAGGACGCCGTCCTAACGGCATCTATATTCCGCGTTTTAGAAATATAGGGGGCAACACAGATCAGGCGACGTTCAAACGAGGCTACGGTTATCAAGGCGGTGCCTCTCGTGGCAACTATGGTGATTCTATTGCCGAGATTGGCTACGGTGCTGACCTCAAAGATGTGGTAAGTCGTCCAGGTAAATGGAGCATGACCCTGATGGGGTTCGGTGAATGTTTGCCTTATCACGAAAACAAAATGGAACTGAATTATGACAAAACAGACCAATGGGGTCTGCCGACCATTACTTTCGATGCAGAATGGAAAGAAAATGAGTACGAGATGCGCAAGGACATGGTGCAACAAGCTATAGAAATGCTAGAAGGTGCGGGCTACACGAATGTCCGTCCGTGGGACGACCCAGGAGCGCCTGGATTGGGCATACATGAGATGGGCACTGCGCGTATGGGGCATGATCCAAAAACCTCGGTCTGTAATGGCCACAATCAACTGCACACTGTGCCTAATGTATATTGTACTGACGGGTCTTTCATGACCTCTGCCAGTTGCGTGAACCCATCATTAACCTATATGGCCTTTTCGGCCCGTGCTGCTGCTCATGCTGCGGCACAACTTAAAAAAGATGCCTAATGAATAGAAGACAAGCCTTACGAAATATTGGATGGGGAAGTGGTGCTTTAGTGGCCACTCCTGCCATCTTGAGTTTACTGCAAAGTTGTCAACAGAATCCCGGATTCGCTCCGGTGTTCTTAAGCGAGGGTCAAGGCCACGCCTTAAAGACGATGGTAGATCTCATTTTGCCCGATGAACCAGGTTCTCCTGGAGCTGTCGCTATGGGTGTTCACAAATTCATGGATCTTTATTGGCATGAAGTTTTGGTTTCAGAAGCAGACTTGCCCGAATTGGAAGATGAATTCACTAAAGTACCCGAAAGCCGTCAACAAAAAAGTGTTCGCGAAGGATTTGCCGCACTACAGACCGTTTTTCAAGCAGAATTTGGTAAGGATTTAGAATCGGGATCCTCCGAAGACTTTGATGGGTTACTGGCAAAATATCTGAAGTCAGAAAAGGTGCCAGAAGGTGATTCTGCCGCTGGCCCTGAGCAATTGACCTATGGTTTGCTCACCAGTATTCGCGGACAGGCCATTTGGGCATGGAAACGCATGGAGGTTATTGGCGAAGAAGTGCTGTGGTATGATCCAGTGCCCGGTGTCTATCAGGGCTGTATTCCAACTAGCGAAGCAGGCAATGGAAAAGTGATGTCGCTTTAGACAAAATTTATATGTTCAAGTAAAAAAAGGAGCTCGAAAAAGCTCCTTTTTTTACTTTTTTTTACCTGATCAGCTGTTTCACATTCTTGAACGCTCCGTCGAAGCGTCGTGAGAAAGTTCAGGGCTGAGGCTCGTGGTCAAAGGACTTTATTGCGCGGCTTCGCGCACAATGAGTTGTCCTCTCATCATAGAGGAATGTCCCGGAAAACTACAGATAAAATCGTAGACACCAGGCTCAGGAGCGTCAAAGGTGATCATGTCACTTTGCCCTCCTCCTAGCATTTTGGTGTGGGCGATGACTTCTGCACCCTCATTAGGAATCCAATCAGTTGGTGCGCCAGCGGCTGCAGCTTGATTGGCAAAAGCAACAATATTAGTCCCCTCTTTGAGCAGAACAAAATTATGGCCCATAATGCGTTTTTCTATCTTGCCGACATGGCGAAAGGTCAATTTGATGGGTTGTCCAGCAGTGGCCTCTAGGGTCTTCTTGTCGAATTGCATGGCATCATTGCCGGATAAGGCCAAAACCGTAGTGTTGGATTGTGTTACTTCTTTGGCAGAGGTACCGCCTATTTTGAGGGATTCTTTTTTCTGAGGCGTTTCACCACAAGAAAAACAAGTGACTGCTGCTAACATTAGAATGAACCAAGACTTCATATTTTAAATTTTTTGGGTTAAAAACTCGAGCGCACGGGTCTCACTATAGTAAATATTGGAGGGGGTATAAAAGCCCACATGTCCTCCGTGTTTTGGGGTTTCAAGATAAATATTTTTGGCGGCCTTCGCAAACACAATGGGCAAGCACTCTTTGGACAAAAAGGTGTCGTTTTGGGCATTGAGTATCAATGTCGGGCACTTGATATTAGGCAGCCAATTGATCGGACTGTTGGCCGTGTAATAGGCTTGTCCGCTGTCATAACCATGGACCGGCGCCGTGTAAACATTATCGAAGTCCATCAAGGAGTGAACAGACCTCATGGCATGGAGTTTCAGCGCTTTGGGAAACTGTCGCTGCTTGCGGCGGTATTTTTTTTTGAGTGTTTGGAGAAAGGCAATTTGATAGATACGGTTGTCAGGTTTGGCCAGGCGTTCCATAGATGCGCTAAGATCTAGTGGAGTCGAAATCGCAATGGCCCGATTAATGTGCGTATGGTGCCCCATTTCCTTTCCGAGATAATTCAACAGCAAACTGCCTCCCAGACTGAAACCGATGGCATTGAGTTGAGTATACTTTTTTGTCGTGATCAGGTGGCGCATCACATCTTCTAGGTCATCTATTTTACCCGCATTATAGGACACAAGGCGTTCATTGATTTGGCCAGAACATCCCCGAAAATTCATGGCACAAACATCGTATCCTGCCGCCAATAGGATATGCGCTTGTCCCACGACATAGGAGCGCTGGGCGTTACCCTCAAGGCCATGAAGTAAAATCACAAGGCCTAAAGTTTTTTTTGGGGTATAAGACCAGTCTAAATCAATAAAATCTCCATCCGATAAACGGATCCGTTCCCGATCGAATGCCACAGGAGGCATCCGTCTCAATTTGGCAGAATAAATAGTCGATAAATGACCACTTTTGAGCCAGCCTTTTAAGCAATACGAAGAGGGAATATGGGGCATTTTTTGAACGAGAAATTAATGTCTAAATTTACGGCAAAATATAAGACATGTACACAAAAAAATTTGAAATGAGGTGGAGTGATATCGACTCAAACCTGCACTTGAGAAACAGTGCTTATGTGGATTATATGAGCCATACGCGCATGAGTTATTTTGCGCAAAAAGGTATTTCTCAAGCCAAGCTTAGTGAATTATCATTGGGGCCTGTGGTCTTGCACGAACACATTCATTATTTCAAAGAAGCCTTGGCAGGAGGTCCTGTAACGGTGTCGTTAGCCCTCACAGGCCATTCAAAAGATGGCGTTTTCTTTTCCTTTGTACACAACTTCTACGATGACAAAGGCCGCAATATAGCACGCTGTCGGATGCTCGGGGCCTGGATTGATTTAAAATCCCGTAAACTGACCCCACCAATGGCCGAAATGTGGTCCTTTTTGGCAGAAATCCCAAAGGCGGAAAACTTTAAAGAGCTCACCAAAGAAGACCTTAGGACCTTTGGTGAATATCCGGAAGACTTAAGCATTTAGGCCCGTAAAGGTTTTCGGCTGCTGAGGTAAACGCCAGCAAAAATGAAAAGCGCGGCAAAAATGCGCACTGCATTCAAGTGGTCTGCACCAGAGGCCACAGCAACGATAGTGGCAATAATGGGTTGCAAATAAATAAATGCCCCGATGGTCGAAGGGCTGAGTTGTTTTAAGGCAAAAATATTAAATAAGTAGGTCAAAACCGTCGTTGCTACGACTACGAAACTGAGTTGCCCAATAACGTCAAAATCCAAGCTCGTCCAGGCGACCTCTGTAAATTCTTGATACCCTAAAGGAATATTCAGAAAAACAGCAATCAGAAAAAAATATTTCATCAGCGTGATGGCGTGGTATTGATGGGTCAGTGGTTTGACTAGAATCAGATAAATGGAGTACGACAGGGCATTGAGCATAAAATAAATATTGCCCAACGGAATATTTGGTGCGTTGGTCTGTGTTTGCACGTCCAGAAGCACAAGGCCTATAGCCCCTACTAATCCGATAAAAATACCGGTGGCCTTGAGTGCACTGATGCGTTCTTTCAAAAATATCCGCCCCAGAACAAGCAGGATTACGGGCACCAATGTGATGACAACAGAAGAATTGATCGGCGTGGATAATTCCAGACCTTTAAAAAAGGACGTCATGTTGATGGACATGCCGAAAAGGGCGCACCATAAAAAAAGCAATCGGTCTTTTTTCTTTAAACGTTCCTTAGGAAAAAATTGAGCAATCAGCCAGAAGAGCAATGCCGCTCCGGTTACCCGCAGCAGAATGAAGGCATGCGGCCTGATGACATCGGGCATCAGGCCTTTGGCGATGGTGTGATTAGCGCCATAAATAATGCTCGCCCCAGAGGCTGCCATAAGCGCCAAAGCCCGTAAATCAATGTTCCGCTTCAAGATGTGCTTTTAAATTTTCTATAGTGCTTTTTGCTGATCCGATAAATAGGGCTTCGCCTACCACGATAACGGGCCGTTTTAGAAAAGTATAATGCTCTAAGAGCAACGACCTGTAGCGGTTTTCATCGAGTACTTCGTTTTGCAACTGCCGTTCTTGAAAAAGCTTAGCACGACGACTGAAAAGCGCGCCAAAAGAACCACTCAGCGTTTTGAGCATGACCAAATCTTCAGGAGTCAATGGATTTGTTTTGAGGTCTTGCAATTCAAAATCACTTGAGAGATTTAAAGTCTTTATGATCCGCTTGCAGGTGCTGCAACTGCTCAGGTAATAAACTTTCTTCATGGAAAATATTTTGGGTTTAAATAGGCCAGGATTTTATTCCAAGGCAATTGCCCGGTTGGTTGGACAAATTTTTTTCCTTGTGACGCACTTGTGGATTGGTCAATAACCACCAGACCGTACGTATTGAATCCGACAGATTTATTTTGTTGCCAATACTCATATTGCTTTTGCACAGTGACCAAACCGATTGAAGAAAACAGCTCAAGCGCGTTGGTTTGTTGGCCCAGTATGGTCGTTAGGGCTTCTTTTTGTGCCACAAGATCATCCAAAGAAATGAGATGTCCTGTGCTTGTATCGACTGAGACATACGCGGTCTTACTTTTTTTGGCATCAATCGCCGTGTTGAATTGCGCGGTAAATTTGAGTGTGACCATGGCGTGATTACTGAAGGTGACATCAGCCGCCAGTCTTCCGCTATAGTTATTGCGGTGGGTCAGCTCGGGTTGATAGTCTTTGGCCATTAAGAGATATTGATCAAGGGCTTGTGTGATCTCTGTGGCTGTAGGGCTGCTGTCGTCGCCCATAAATAAGGTGGATCTGATCCAATCTGTGATGAAAAGATTGATTTTTTTTGCCACAACAGTATCTCCGCTAAAAACGGGAAAAGTCACCTGCAGATCAGGACAGCCGCCATCGCGACACATGGCGCGGCTTTCTGCATTAAGACTCTTCAAAACATGAGTCACCTGGGGTGGGTTTTGACAGCCATTAAAGAGCAATAAGCTGAAGCAGAATAAAATGTATTTCAGTGAAGGCATCAGTTAAAAATACAATAGTTTTTATAATGAATCAGGAATCATGTATTTTTGTTTCCTTGACATCAAAAGCTATGAAATTCAACACCAAAACTATTCACGGCGGACAACAACATGACCCAGCATATGGCGCAGTCATGCCACCAATTTATCAAACCTCTACCTATGCGCAAACCACCCCTGGAGGGCACAAGGGTTTTGAGTATTCTAGAACCCATAATCCGACTAGGGCTGCCTTAGAAGCCGCTTTTGCTAGCATAGAAAACGGCGGTTATGGCTTGGCTTTTGGGAGTGGTCTGGCTGCGATTGATGCAGTAATGAAATTATTAAAGCCAGGTGATGAGGTGATTTCGACCAATGATTTGTACGGAGGGACCTACCGTCTTTTCACCAAAATATTTGAGCCGTTTGGCATAAAATTTCATTTTGTCGGGATGGCTGATATGCCGACCATAGAGGCGCACATCACGGCCAATACCAAATTGATATGGGCTGAGACACCTACCAATCCTATGATGAATGTCATTGACATCAAAGCCTGTGCTGGTATCGCCAAGAAGTACGGATTGCTTTTGGCTGTAGACAACACCTTCGCGTCTCCGTATTTACAGCAGCCTTTAGACCTTGGAGCAGATATGGTCATGCATAGTGCAACCAAGTATCTTGGCGGTCATAGTGATGTAGTTATGGGCGCTCTAGTGGTCAACGACAAAGCACTGGCTGATCGACTTTATTTTATTCAGAATGCAAGTGGTGCAGTTTGTGGGCCTCAGGATAGCTTTCTTGTACTGCGCGGACTCAAAACCTTACATGTGCGGATGCAGCGCCATTGCGAAAATGGTCGCGCAGTTGCCGCATACCTCAAAAACCACCCCAAAGTAGAAAAGGTCTATTGGCCAGGATTTGAGGACCATCCTAACCATGAGGTCGCGCGGACGCAAATGAAGGATTTTGGTGGTATGATATCGTTTGTCACTAAAGGCAATAATTACGAAAGCGCCATACAAACAGTAGAGCGCTTAAAGATTTTTACTTTGGCAGAGAGCTTGGGAGGCGTAGAAAGCCTTGCTGGTCATCCGGCAAGTATGACCCACGCCAGTATTCCTAAAGAGGAGCGCGAGAAAACAGGTGTTGTGGACTCCTTGATCCGCTTGAGTGTTGGTATCGAAGATGCCGATGACTTGATCGCAGATTTAGCTCAAGCACTGGCCTAACTCTTTTGACAAGGCCACGTCAAAGCATCAGTTCAGGTAGAAAACACCACCAAAATTGATCCAGAAAATCCAATCATTTGCCTTGTTTTCTGGTACGGAAACACCATTATTTAAACCAAGCGCCTGAGTATTGAATTCAATCTGGGGGTTGAGTCCGTCAACCCAATTGGAAAAATAATACTGCCAACGCCAATCTAAAAGCAGATCGGTTGATTTGTTGATTTTATAACGAGTGCCTGCACTGGTCACGATACTCCAGGTAGAGCCCCCGGCTTGTTGAAAGCTATAATAGTATTTGTCTGGAGTTGTAATGGGGGTATTAAGTGGTCCAAAGTCGCTGTAGGCATAGGGATCAAAACCGACCCAATGCACACCAGTACTGATATAGGGCGCCCATTTTTTGCCATCTGCCATAAAATCCCTAATGCTAAAAAAATGATATTCAAGTTGTGCCCCAACGTCAAAAACTGAACTGGATCCTTTCATTGCTCTGAGCTGATCAGCCGTAAAAGAGGTTTGAGTGGGTTGCACCCACTGCCCAAAGTGTTCAAAATTAGTTTTATGAAAAGTTATTTCGGTGCGCACCTTAAAACGGTCATTAAAAAAAGTGTCTTGATTGTAACACTTACAATCTGCCCGGTAAGCAAAGTTGACATAATGTGTTAGAGCAAATCCCCAGCCCGTGTTGCCGATATTGGTCGCGAAGTCGTTGCGTTGCCCATAGTCACCATAAAAGGCAACGGGTCCAGTCAAAATCCCTATTTCACTTGAAAATGACCCAAGAATTTGCCCAAAAACTTTTGGAGTAAAAATTAGAGTCAACAAAGTCAGACAAGTGATAAGTTTTATTTTCATAAGTGGCCCAAAAAGGAATTGTCTTGCAGTCAAAGATAAAAAAATAGAAACAACACTGCAGGCTTTATTTTGGGCTAACTATTTTTTAAAAAAAGAACAAAGATCAAGAGAAGTCGTATATATTTGTATGAACCAATTTGACGGTTAATTTTTACAATTATCGCAAAATAAAAGTGCATCATAGAGCATATTTTAGTGAATAACCAATAAACAAAGCTTTTTTTGTCCATTTAAACAACCATTTGTGAAAAACCTAATCGAAGATTTTATTGCTCAAGTAGCCAGTAAAAATCCAAATGAACCTGAGTTCATACAAGCGGTAACCGAAGTCGCTGAGACAGTGATCCCATTCATTGTTCAGAACGAGCGGTACCAAAACAAAAAGTTATTAGAGCGCATGGTCGAGCCTGAAAGAACCCTCATTTTTAGAGTTCCATGGACCGACGATGCTGGCGAGATTCATGTGAATCGTGGTTTTAGGATTGAATTTAATTCTGCCATTGGCCCATATAAGGGAGGCTTGCGCTTCCATCCTTCTGTAAACTTGAGCATTCTCAAATTTTTAGGATTTGAACAGGTTTTTAAAAACAGCCTGACCACTCTGCCTATGGGCGGCGGTAAGGGCGGAAGCGATTTTGATCCCAAGGGCAGGAGTGATGCAGAGGTGATGAGATTTTGTCAGAGTTTCATGACGGAGTTATCGCGTCATATCGGCGCCAATACGGATGTCCCTGCCGGGGATATTGGTGTAGGCGGTCGTGAGATTGGTTATATGTTTGGTCAATACAAACGTCTGAGAAATGAATTTACTGGTGTTTTGACTGGAAAGGGCATGAGTTATGGCGGGTCTTTGATCCGTCCCGAAGCCACTGGCTATGGAAACGTTTACTTTGCTCAAAATATGCTCAAGACCAAAGGACAATCGTTTGAGGGCAAAACTGTGGTGATTTCAGGATCTGGAAATGTCGCGCAATACGCTGCAGAAAAGGCAACTCAACTGGGCGGCAAAGTTGTCACCATGTCTGACTCGTCTGGATACATATATGATAAAGATGGTATAGATGCCGAAAAACTGGCCTTTGTCATGACCCTAAAGAATGAAAAGCGCGCCAGAATAAGTGGTTATTTAAAGGCATACCCCGGGGCACAATTTGTCGCTGATAAGCGACCATGGGAAATTGCTTGCGACGTGGCTTTACCCTGTGCCACTCAAAATGAATTAGATGGTGCCGAAGCTCAAAAACTGGTCGACCAGGGTTGTTTTTGTGTTGGAGAAGGAGCGAATATGCCATGTACGCCGGAGGCTATCGAAGTTTTCCATAAGGCCAAAATTTTGTTCAGCCCTGGAAAGGCCTCCAATGCAGGAGGAGTTGCGACTTCAGGACTAGAAATGTCTCAAAATTCTCTGCGCCTGAATTGGACCAGAGAAGAGGTAGACGAAAAACTGCACCACATCATGAATTCCATTCATGAGGCCTGCGTGACGTATGGTACAGATTCTGATGGCTACACAGACTATGTCAAAGGAGCCAATGTTGCGGGATTTGTAAAAGTCGCAGAAGCGATGATGGCTCAGGGCGTAGTTTAAGACACTGCCCTAACTATTTTAAAAAGCCAAAAGAGCCTCGAGCAGGCTCTTTTGGCTTTTTTATTCTGGACACTAGATTTCTTGATCAGGCTTATGGGGTTTCTACAATAAATGGTAATTTACGCAGTTCTTAATCAAGGATAGTGGAGTTCATATGAAACATCTTTTTTGGGTTATAGGATTTTGGTTTGTTGGGCAAACACATGCCCAAAACTATCAGGAGACTTGGACAGGTTTTTTTTCTTTTGTCTCGATAAAAGATGTCGCGCAGAGCGATGATCGGATTTATGTGGCTTCCGAAAATGCGGTCTATTCTTTCGACATATGGTCTGGCGATATTGAAACCCTGACAACCATCAATGGTTTGAGTGGTGAGTCCATAACGGAGATTCATTACAGCCCCTCATACGGTCTTTTGCTCATCGGTCACGACAATGGCCTCATTGAACTATTAATCGATGGGAGTGACCAGGTTGTGCAGGTGGTTGACATCCTAGAAAAGCCCAGCATACCCCCGAATATCAAAAAAATCAATCACTTTTACGAGTTTGGAACGCAACTGTATATTGCTACAGATTACGGCATTTCAGTATTCAATCTCAGCGCCTTAGAATTTGGAGACACCTATTATATTGGGGATCTGGGGACGACCATGAGCATCACACAAACCACGATTCTCGAGCCTTATATTTATGCATCTTCCGCACAAACGGGCATCAAAAGGGCGTTGCTAGAGGGGCCAGATTTGATCAATTTTAATTCATGGGAGTCGGTCGTTCAGGGTGGCGTTCTTGGTGTACAGACACTCAATGACGCTGTTTATTTTGCCCGAACCAATCAACGTGTTTTGCGGTTGGCCCCAGAGCCAGCTCAGGTTATGGCAGACTTTGGCTCTGATCCCATTGTTGACTTCCGTGTTCACTTGAATGTTCTGACCATCACTACAGAACAACGCATCCATACCTATGGAGGGGATTTCAGCCCGCTTCAGACCATTGACCTTTCGAGTGATATTGACGATCAGTGGACGGTTGGACTTGGTTATGCAGATGTGGTATATGGAGGCACCAACGAGAGGGGTTTATTTCGTAAAACGACTGATAATACTATGTTGGAGGCTATTGTCCCTCAAGGCCCCATCCGAAACGATCCTTTTGCCATCGATGCTACACCGGGCCTATTATGGGTCGGGTTCGGTGATGTGACAGTGAGCTTTAATCCCTACCCTCTGAGCTACAAAGGGCTCAGTCGTTATCAGGATCAGGAGTGGCTGAATATTCCGGCCACAGAGCTTTTGGGGGCGAGCGATATTGTCAATGTCAAAATCAATCCAAAAAATCCTGAAGAGGTTTTTTGCTCTTCTTTTCAATTTGGCTTACTGAAAATCACCAATGGTGTTCCGGAGATTCTTTATAATGAATCAAACAGTCCTCTGGCTCCTCCGTTGGACAATCCGGCGGCTGGATTGAGGATCTATGGCGCCGATTTTGATCGAGACAATAACATGTGGTTTGTGCAAACTAAGGCAGAAGAGGGCTTGGTGCGTTTGTCACCCTCTGGTCAGATGGGGCGTATCGATCTCACAGACATCATCAACCCAGAAGATGAGTTGGCCTTAACCGATGTTCAAGTGAGTCGCGAAGGGTATGTGTTTTTTGGCTCTGCACAAAATGGTTTGATTGGATTCAATCCCAATAACGGCAGCTTTAATCGCATTACAGAAGGGGCTGGTAACGGCAATTTGCCTTCCACAGATGTGCGCACACTGGCTTTTGATACTTCTAATCGTCTCTGGATAGGGACGCGTGAGGGGTTGAGGGTGTTGTATAATGTCACAGGGTTTTTTCAAAGTGGCAATGCCGCTCAGGCCCAATCCATTATCATTCTTGAAGATGGGGTGGCACAAGAGCTGCTTTTCCAGCAATCCGTGACCGATATTGAGGTGGACGGATCCAATAACAAATGGATAGCAACGGCAAGTTCGGGCGTGTTTTATCTTTCGTCCAATGGCCAAGAAACGCTGTTGCGTTTTACCAAGGACAATTCTCCATTGCCTTCTAACAATGTTCAAGATATTGCTATTGACGATAGTACTGGCCGTGTCTATTTTGCCACAACTAAGGGTTTGGTTGCGTACGAAGGAACAGCGACAGAGGGACGTGATGATTTAGCAGGCGCCTATGCATTTCCTAATCCTGTTCGGCCGGATTTCAAAGGTTCTGTGACTATAGATGGCTTGAGTTCAGGCGCTACTGTAAAAATTACAGACGTCACTGGAAATTTGGTTCATGAAGCGACCAGTCAAGGCGGGAGTGTGTTATGGGATACCAGTGCATTTGGCCGTTACAAAGTGGCTTCGGGGGTTTATTTTGTGCTGATTACGGCACAAGACGCCATTGAAACGAAAGTCCTTAAGATCATGATTGTTCGCTAATGCGTGTCTCGACGCAAGCCATAGTCCTGACCAGCGTTAAATACGGCGAAGCCGATATGATCGTCAGTTGTTTTACCCAAACGGCAGGACTCAAATCTTATATGTTGCGTGGAATTTTTAAGTCGAGAAAAGGAAAATTTAGACCGGCTATGTTTCAGCCGCTGACCCAACTCAGTGTTGAAGCAATTCACAAAGATAAAGGCACTTTAGAACGTCTTGTTGACGCCAAAGTCACAGCAAATTATTCATCACTGCACAGCGACTTAGCAAAAAGCTCTCAGGTGATGTTTTTGTCTGAAATATTGAAAATGAGCATTCAAGAGCACGAGTCGAATCCTCAATTATTTTCATTTTTGTCCTCGGCGCTCGTGGGTCTTGACCAAGCCAAAAAGACCACAAATCATCACTTAAAGATCTTGCTTGATTTGACCCGATATTTGGGTTTTTATCCCGATTTCAACCAAAGTGACGGGCCGCTGTTTAATGCCGTTGATGGTGTTTTTCAGAGGACTCATCAAGACTTAGACTTGAGTGGATTATCTGTGTCTCAGGACCTCACTCAGTTGCACGTGACCTCATTTGAATCATGTGGACAACTCGAATTGAATCGGACCAGCCGTTCTGCGCTACTGGCCTTGTTGCTTGAGTATTACCAATACCATGTGCAAGGGTTTAGAAAACCGAAATCACTTGAAGTGTTTGACCAGATTTTTCATTAGGCGCTGTTGCGACTCGCATTGATATTCCCGAATAATGACCTTGTCACCATCTTTTCATAAACTTCAAGGCGCTCGGTGTTTGTTCCGGTTTGTTTGATTTGGTGGATGGCTCTAAGGGCATATTGTTGAATGGTCAATAGGGGCAAAACAATGCTTTCTCTCACGGCGATAGAAGCCCGCATGGCACGACTGTCTTCCATAAGATCATCCTGGCCGGACACCTCCAAAATAAGGGTTTTGGTGCGCTCAAACTCCTCAAAAATCTGCTCCCAAAATAGGCCAAATTCGGGATCATCTTTAAGGTAGGCAGTAAGCGGAAAAAAACTCTTGGTCAAACTCATCATGCTATTTTCCATCAGTGTTCTGAAAAATGATGATTCTTGGAACAAACTTTTTATTTGATCCATTCGCCCTTCTTTAGAGAGGGCCTCAAGGGCGATGCCAACACCATAAAATCCTGGAACATTCTGTTTGAGTTGGCTCCAACTGCCCACAAATGGAATGGCTCGCAGATCGCTGAAATTCAACTCACTGGCTTTGCCTCGCTTGGATGGTCTGCTGCCAATATTGGTTTTGGCATAATACTTTAAAGTGCTGATTTGCTCCAAATAAGGTAAGAATTTTGGGTGGTTTTTGAAGTCTTGATAGGCTTGATGGCTCAGTTCTGCTAGTCGTTCAAGAATTTCTCGTTGCTCTTGATTGAGGTGTCCTTGTTCTTGATCAAAGACTTCATTGGCAATGCCTGAACTGATCAATTGTTCGATATTATATTGACACGAATCAATGGTGCCAAAATTAGAACTGATGGTTTGTCCTTGAATGGTCAGTTGGACTTGCTCATGTTCGATCGTATTGCCAAGGGAGGCGTAAAATTGATGTGTTTTTCCGCCACCTCTAGCAGGAGGCCCGCCTCGTCCATCAAAAAACAAAGCTGTGACACCATGCTCTCGAGAAATTTCAGTCAATCGTTCTTTGGCTTTGAATATGGCCCAGTTGGCCATGAGGTATCCACCGTCCTTTGTGCCATCGCTAAAACCCAACATAATGGACTGCTTATCCCCTCTTCTGCGCAGATGGTTGCGGTACTCAGGCAAATTGTAAAGTTTGGCCATCACCTGATGGGCCACGCTCAAGTCTTCTATAGTTTCGAATAATGGAATCACATCTGCGCTAGGCTTTTCCCAGTCACACAGGCGAAGCATCGTATACGCTTCTATGACATTGAGCGCACTGCCGTTATGACTGATGATGTAACGATTACACGCCTGTTCCCCATTTTGTGCTTGAATGGCTTTCATGGCATAAATCGATTCTATGGTTTCTCGAGCCATGGACTCCTCAAGCTTATTAGGGTCAATAATGCCGGTACAATTGGTGAGAAAGTCAATTTTTTCGTCCTCCGTTTGGGCATGGTATTCAGCGGTAATAATTGACGGTTCTGTCGCAGAAATAGCCGCAATGACCTGGCTATGGATGGTTGAATCTTGCCGTATATCAAGAGTCGCAAAGTAAAAGCCAAACAGCTTCATCTTCCCGATAAGGTCGGTCACTAAAAAAACAAATAGGCCCTGATGTTCTTGTTCAAGCAGTGCCTTGAGTATTTGGAGATCCGAAATAAATTCTTCGGTTCTGTCTGTTTTTGCTGCAGGATTGTGTGCCAATTCCTGCATTAGTTTTTGTTCCAGAGCGATCACCATGGGTTCTGCGTTGGCAAAAGTGATGCGGCGGCGCATTTTTCGGACATCTTTGTGGTAATTCTTGAGTACAGTCATGCGCAATCGCTCAGCGACTTTGAGCGTGATTTCTGCCGTTACAAAGGGATTTCCATCTCGATCACCTCCCGGCCAAAATCCAAGGTTTATGATCTCATTAGGCATGGGTTCTCCATCAAAAATATTGTTTTGGATGTAGTCATAAATATGATGTGCAGCATGGTAAAAAACATTTTCTAAATACCAAATAAGACTGATCGCTTCATCAAAAGGAGAGGGCTTAGTTTTCTTGAAGAATGGAGTTTTACCCAATTGGGCCAAGAGTGTTTTGATCCGCTCTAACTGATTTTTTTCGATAGCTTTTGCCAAATCCGTAATGATTCCCAGGACAGAGCCAGGGTAAAATTGCGTGGGGTGCGCCGTAAGTACTGTGCGGACCTTAAAGCGTTTTAAATACTCCTTTAGAGCCGGTTTCTGATTTATGGCTTCCGCTTCTTCTTTGACACTGCGCAGTGTTCCTCGGCCATCCATATTATTGATAATGGGAAAGGTCGCCTCTTCAATGGCATCAAAAAGCACAACTTGTCGCTCTATGTATTGAATGAATTGGAACAATAAATTAATTTGTTCTTCAGCCGAAAAATGATTTCTGTATTGATCAAAAAATGCGGCAACAATTTCTGTTGGGTTTTTATGCTCTGCGAAACCTTTTTGACAAACCTCCTGGAAAAGAGGCAGAAGGACCCCAGTATTGCTGATCGCATCGAAGGGGAGGGTCATGAAAATACTGTTGTAAATCTGGTACTTTGAGAGTACGTGTTTCTGAAATCGTTCTTCTTTGGTCTGCTTCATCTGGAGTAGTTCAGTGGCAAAGTTATTGATTTTAGGCCTGATTTGAGCAGCAATGACCAGTCAAGGTTGATCAAGCGAACACTAACGGAAGGAGGAACCAAGAAAAACACAGTAACAAAACAATTGCTATGATATTGAGCAAGACACCAGATTTCACCATTTGTGGCACCGAGACATGCCCACTGGCGAAGACAATTGCATTTGGCGGTGTGGCCATGGGCAACATAAACGCGCAGCTGGAGGCCAGTGTGATGGGAATAATGAGGGAAAGGACGGGACTGCCTAGTCCTAAGGCGATTCCGGCGATGACGGGCAGGAATACCGTAATCAAGGCCACATTACTCATGAGTTCAGTCATGAAAAGAACCAATATGATCAATGCGATGGTGGTCATAGTGGCTGTCCAATGGTCATTGGCCGCCACAAACTGTTGGATGGCTTCAATGAATCCAGCTTGAGACAATGCGTCCGCAAGGGCTAGTCCGCCGCCAAATAAAATTAGGATGCCCCAAGGCAAATTTTTAGTGTCTTCCCATTGCAAAATAAAGGGTTTTTTACTCCGAGGTATCGGGACGACAAACAAAGCAACGGCACTGATCATGGCGATCAAGGTGTCGGTCAAATGAAGTGAAGGCAACCAGATGTTGATGGTACTGCGCAGCATCCAAAGTAGCGCAGTCAATAAAAAAATAAGCAGGACTATGCGTTCTTTGGCCTTCATTTTTCCAAGCTTGTTCAGTGCTTCATTCACTATTGCGGATGTTTCTTCTACAGTACCCAAATGACTCGGGTAACACCAATAGACGATTACAACATAGGCCAATATTAAGAGCACGATAGAAAATGGAACGCCGAAGGTCATCCATTGAAAAAAACCAATATCAATCTGGTATTGTTGGTTCAAAAATGCCAACATCACGCTGTTCGGTGGTGTGCCAATAAGGGTCGCCATACCGCCAATGTTAGCAGCAGCAGCAATACCCAGCATAAGAGACAAGGCAAACCGGCGGTATTTCTTTTTGTTTTTTTGCTTGCTTTTGGTCATTAAGGAGATCACTGATAACGCAATGGGGAGCATCACAACGGTACTGGCTGTATTCGAAATCCACATAGATAAAATGGCTGTAGCGATCATGAAACCCAGCACAATTCCGTTGGCGTTAGTTCCTGTAATGCGCACAATGTTCAGGGCGAATCTTTTGTGCAGTTTGACTTTTTCTAAAGCTAGGGCGATGACAAACCCGCCAAAAAACAGAAAAACAATAGGATTGGCATAGTGTTG
The DNA here is from genome assembly GCA_029248405.1 of Flavobacteriaceae bacterium. Classification (GTDB taxonomy): domain Bacteria; phylum Bacteroidota; class Bacteroidia; order Flavobacteriales; family Flavobacteriaceae; genus BACL21. The sequence continues at coordinate 147,563 of JAQWJJ010000016.1, forward strand.
GGTCACGGCACTAACTGAAGCAATGCCCAATAATGGAAAGAGGGCTATCGGCAAGAGGGCGGTGACAGACAAAGAAACTGCTTCGCCGATCCACCAGATGACCATCCAAAGAGCGCTGGCCATGACTTTGTCCATAAGTGGGGTAAAAATTCCTTCAGGCCAAAGGCATATGATCAGGGCCACCAAAGGACCAAGGATTAATGTAATTTTCTGCCGCATTGCACTATTTATACCCGTGAAAGTTAACTTTTTAAACGAAAAAGTCGATCAATCTTGAAAATTAAATTTGCGCCCGTAACGAAAGGATGAGGTTACGTCCTGCTGCAGAAATGCCTGAACTGTAAGGGCGGTATCTCACGTCTGCTATATTTTCTAGTCCTGCAGAAAGTGTAAAGGTACGATCAAAGGTATATTGCGCTTTAATATTCATGGTTTGCCACGCTGGTGCATACGGTAAGCCTTGATTGTCAAGGGCATAATTTTCAGGTTTGCCTTGCTCTTCAACAGACAGTTCTGCATGGGTAAATCCACCACTGTAGCGAGAATAGCACTGAATATTCAAGTCATTTGCCCTGAACCACAAACGTGTCACGCCAAACCAAGGGGCGACATGTCGTGATGGGCTTTTATTGCCATCGTTCATTTCTTCTTCCCCTTTTTGATAATTAAAATCAGAGGTGAGTTCAAACCCGCCAGGGAGTTTTAGCTCAAAGCCAGCTTGCAAGCCATATACATAGGCAGTTGCAGCATTTTGGATGGCTTGAACTCTGCTGAGTTCGCCATCGTAAGGGATGAATTGGGCCCCGTTTAAAGAGAAGTCTCGGCGAACCATAGCATTCTTCAACCACGTGTAGTACGTGCTGACATCAATTTTTAGTTTTTTATTGATGATTTTGGCGGTGCCTAAGTCCCAGCTGTGGGCGTATTCCGGCTTGAGCTGATGATTGGGCACAACAACGGCACCTGGCTCAGAATCAAATATTTTGCCCAAGTCGTCTACATTAGGCGCTCTAAAGGCGGTGGCATAGTTAGCACGCAAAAGCCATTGCCGTCCAGGGTTGAGCACCAAACCAAAATTGCCGGTCCAGTTTCCAGTATCAATTTGTGCCTTTTCAAACGGCAAAGGGTAAAAACTAGTGTCGAATGTGGCGTCGAGTTTGATCCCGTTGTATCTCAGGCCGCTCTGCAGCATTAATGCTTTACTGATTTGATGCTGGAGTGATCCGTACGCCCCATAAGACAGCCATTTGGCTTGAGGGTATCGAGAGGGACCAGGGGTACTGATATGGCTCAAAATATTTGTGTTTTCCCCTTGAGAATTGACGTCATTCAAAACCCATTCAACGCCATAATAAAGGCTGCTATTTGGAGATAAGTTCTTGGTGAAATCTAGATTGGCAGAGTACGCGGCCACATTTTCGGTGCGGTTTTCACGAACTGGTTCATTGAACGCTCGACTGATGCGGCTTTCTTCGAAATTTTGCAAGGCCAGGCGCAGGGCCATTTCCGAATAAGGGCCGTGGCTCTTTTTGTGATTGACGCTAAGGTGATTCATCATCCATGACTGTGGACCATAATCCCACTGACCATAGCGCGGTGAACCATCCTTGGTTCTTAAATGGCGGTCATAACGACTGTAGGAAGTGGTTTGGGAATAGTGCAAAGCATAGCTCAGATCCCAGTGCTCATTTGGACGGAAATGTATTTTATGCAAATTATTGGTTTGTCCATAACCCGATGGCCCCTGGCGCCGCGGGTTCTTGTGAGGAACAATGATGTCTTGTCCTTGATAGCGCGCGACATAATAAGGCCTCAAATAATCTTGTGGGCCATTACTGCCTTGGATCAGGTCATCGTATTGGGTGAGCGTTGTGCTGGAAAGAAAGCCCCAATTTTTCCAACCAACTTTGACATCCGCATGAACACTCCCTTCACGATTAGCTGTCGAAAAACGCGTCATCGCACCCCCAGTGATAAGGGGTTTGTCTGAATCAGAAAACTGGGGTTTTAGGGTGGTAAAGCTCATGACTCCACCGATCGCATCACTCCCATAAATCACGGCATCAGGCCCCAATAAAACCTCGGTGCTTTCCATTGATAAGGGGTCCATAGAAATGACGTTTTGTATATTCCCACTCCTGAATATTGCGGTATTCATTCGGACACCATCTACAGAATAAAGTAGTCTGTTGGTGGCAAACCCCCTGATCATGGGACTGCCACCACCTTGTTGGCTTTTTTGAACAAACACTTTACCCGAGAGCTCCAGTAAATCTGCCGCGGTCTGGGGGTTCTGAAAAGCTACTGACTGGGCGGATATGCTGACGATTTTGGAAGGGATTTTTGCTGAAGATTGACGCCACTTCGAAGCTGAAATGACGACTTGATCTAGTTCCAATTGTGATGGCGCTAAATCAAGAATAAATTCTTTTTGCTTTAGAGTCCCGAAGCTATGATTTTCAATGGCATAACCCAAGGCTTGAATCATGATGACCGTAGCGTCTTGAAAGGCCGAGATGTCCGCTTGCCCCTGCGCATTGGTGACGGCAGAGACATTCCCCTTTGGACTGTAAATGGTCACCAGGTCGAGTGGCTTGAGATTTTCTGAATCACGTACTGTCAGGACTTGACTATGCAGTCCCAGATAACCCAATAATAGCATGAGAAAGTACAGTGACTTGAGTGAAAATGGCAAAAGATTGAAAATAGGGTTCATATTACGCTGGCCTCATTACAAAAACCATACCTTAATTGCTCTGCAGGGGAATCGTGCTCCGATAAATCACCTTAATGGCGCTGGATTATTTTTTGGCCAACCTTATGATTTGGTCGACTACCTCAGGATTTAGCAGTGTACTTGTGTCACCGAGTTGGTCTGTAGTGCCATTGGCAATATTGCGCAGAATCCGCCTCATGATCTTGCCGCTGCGGGTTTTAGGCAACCCTGGACAGAAAATCATCTCGTTTAATTTGGCAATCGCTCCGATCCGCTTTGTGATGAGTTCATTAATGGCCTTGTGGAGCACCGCCTCGGTTTCTGGAGTAGGCTCATCTTTGAGTGTGATGAAGCCAAAGAGACTATTCCCCTTTATCTGGTGTGGTTGGCCGACAATAGCGCTCTCTGCCACTAAAGGGTGTTCATTTATGGCATCTTCTATTGGAGCAGTACCAAGGTTGTGGCCTGAGACAATGATGACATCATCAGTTCTTCCCGTAATGCGGTAATTACCGGCGGCATCTCTCAGTGCCCCGTCTCCTGTCATATATTTGTCTTTGAACTTGGGAAAATAGGTGGCTTTATAGCGATCATGATCGCCCCATATCGTGCGCGCTATTGATGGCCAGGGATGCTTGATGTATAAAAAACCCTGTGTGGCACCTTCTAACAGATGGCCATTTTCGTCTAAGAGTACGGGCTCTATACCCGGCATTGGCAATGTGGCATATGTGGGAATGGTCTTAGTGATGCCAGGGAGCGGAGCAATCATGATGCCTCCAGTTTCAGTTTGCCACCATGTATCGACCACTGGGGTCGTTCCTTTACCAATATGATCGGAGTACCACTGCCAAGCTTCCTCGTTTATGGGTTCGCCAACACTGCCTAAAACCTTGAGTGACGACAGGTCGTAAGGCCGCACAAAGTCTAGGGATTCCTTTGCCAATGCTCTAATGGCGGTCGGCGCGGTGTAAAATTGATGAACTTTGTGCTTTTGAATGATCGCCCAAAACCGCCCAAAATCAGGATAAGAGGGGACGCCCTCGAACATCAAACTTGTTGCCCCATTGGCTAATGGACCATAAATGATGTAACTATGACCCGTAATCCAGCCGATGTCTGCGGTACACCAATAAACATCATCTGGTTGGTATTGGAAGACATTTTTGAAGGTGTAGGCAGTATAAACCATATAGCCTCCACAGCTGTGCACCATGCCTTTGGGTTTTCCTGTTGATCCAGAAGTATAAAGAATAAATAAGGGGTCTTCTGCCTCCATACTTGTTGCTTGACACTGGTCGGATGCGGCATTAAATAGTGGTGCCAACCATTGATCTCGGCCCTCTTTCATCCGGATTTTGGTTTTGATGCGTTCGACCACTAGTACAGTGGCCACTCCAGGACACGCTTCGAGTGCTTCATCGACAATGTCCTTTAGATCAATAATTTTAGCCCCCCTAAAACCTCCGTCACTTGTGATCACAAGTCGACAATCACAGTCATTAATTCTTGTGGCCAATGCAGTTGCAGAAAAACCACCAAAAACAACCGAATGTACTGCGCCAATTTTGGCGCAGGCCAATACACTAATGGCGAGCTCTGGAATCATTGGCAGGTAGATACAGACGCGATCACCTTTTTTGACCCCCTGGCTTTTGAGCACGTTGGCCATTTTGTTGACCCGGAGATAAAGCGCTTGATAGGTGATGCATTCATGGGGCTCACTCGGATCGTTGGGCTCAAAGATCAGTGCAGTGCTCTGGCCTCTTTGCGCCAGGTGACGATCCAGCAAATTCTCGGTAATGTTGAGTCGCCCCCCCTTGAACCATTGAATTTTTGCGGTGTCCTGATGCCAATCAAAAACTGTATCCCAAGGTTTGTGCCAGTCAAAATTGTTTTTAGCGATGTTGGCCCAGAAGTCAATAGGGTCGTTTATGCTGTTTTGATAAGCCGTTTGATAATCGTCTGAATTCTTGAGGTGGTACGTGCTCATGTGGTCAAGTTCAAAATATCGAAAGTTTCGAGGGTTTTTTTTCGTGCAATCAAGTTAAGAAAATTGTGGCATTTGATGTGTTTCAGCAACAGCGATTAACCAAAATGCGTATTAAACGTTTATAAACGTTTATTAAAGGATTCTTTAGGGGCTTGTTTGCATATTTGATCCGTCAAGCCAATCTATGGCAGGCAACATTAACTGTTTCACCATTTAAATTTTTAATTATGAGTAGTACACTAAGAAACAAAGTACAGTTGATCGGGAACCTAGGAAGTGATCCTGAAGTTTTGACCTTGGCGTCAGGACGAAAATTAGCCAAATTTTCTATGGCCACAAACGAGAGTTACAAGGATAACAAAGGAACACGCCAGACCAACACACATTGGCATCAGGTGGTCGCCTGGGGCAAAACAGCCGAGCTGATTGAGGCTTATTTGGGCAAAGGCAAAGAGGTTGCCATTGAAGGGAAGTTAACGACTCGTTCTTGGGAAGATCCTCAGGGCAACAAGCGTTATGCCACTGAGGTGATTTGCAATCATGTCCTGTTGCTGGGTAAGTCGTGACTTGCCAATTGGGGCAGATGTATTTCTGCCCCAATTATTTGAGTGATGACAAAGACCAGAGCCCTGGTATTAAATGTCATTTCAATCACAAAGGATATTATAATGCAATCACTACCTTTGCGACAAAATAATGACACGGTCATGACTCAAAATGGTACAATAGAATTGATGGCGCCTGCGGGAAATTTTGAATCCCTGCAAGCCGCAATTGACAATGGAGCCGATTCGGTTTATTTTGGTGTTGAGCAACTCAACATGCGCGCACGCGCGAGCATTAACTTTACATTAGATGATCTGCCTGAAATTGTACGGCGGTGTGAGAAAAAATCTGTGCGCACCTATTTGACGCTCAATACGATCATTTATGACCACGACTTGTCCATTATTAAAACGCTACTCGATGCGGCTAAGTCCGCTGAGATCACAGCAGTAATTGCGATGGATCAAGCAGTTATTTCTTATGCCCGTCAGATTGGCATGGAAATACATATTTCGACTCAAATCAACATCACCAACATTGAAACTGTAAAGTTTTATGCCATGTTTGCGGATACTATGGTCATGAGTCGAGAACTCAGTTTGCGTCAGGTCAAAAAAATTGTTGATCAAATTGAGAAGGAACAAGTCAAAGGCCCTTCAGGACGGCTCGTGGAAATCGAAATTTTCGGACATGGCGCCCTCTGTATGGCAGTTTCTGGCAAATGTTACCTGAGTCTTCATTCTCATAATTCTTCGGCAAATCGAGGAGCATGTAAGCAGAATTGCCGCAAAAAATATACGGTCATTGATCAAGAAAGTGGTTTTGAAATTGAATTAGACAATGAGTACATGATGTCGCCAAAAGACCTTTGTACTTTAGATTTTTTAGATCAAGTAATTGATACGGGCGTTAAAGTGCTCAAGATTGAAGGACGCGGTCGCGCACCGGAATATGTGGCTAAAGTCATTCAAACTTATCGCGAGGCTATAGATGCCCACGCCAATGGAACCTTTGACAAAGAAAAGGTTGGAGGCTGGATGTCTGAGCTAGAAAAAGTTTATAATCGCGGATTTTGGTCGGGTTATTACTTGGGCCAGAAACTGGGAGAGTGGAGCGAGGCAAATGGGTCAAAAGCGACACAAAAGAAAGTCTACGTCGGCAAAGGAATGCACTTTTTCCCTAAATCCAATATCGGTGAATTTAAAATAGAGGCCTACGACATTAAAATCGGAGACACACTATTGATTCAAGGGCCTACGACCGGAACACAAGAATTGGCCTTGACGGAAATGTTGGTCAATGATCTAGAATCGCAAAAAGCGACAAAAGGGGATTCCATTACCTTACCGCTGCCATTTAGAATCAGACCCTCTGATAAGTTATATAAGGTCGTGCAGCAGGAAGTCGCGCCAGCAAACTAAAACAGCATTATGGTCGTGGTTACTCTTCAACGTCAAAAATGCATCGGATGCAACTACTGCGTAGAGTTGGCTCCTGAGCAATTTCAGATGTCAAAAAAAGATGGCAAAAGTGTGTTGCTGCACTCAGATGAAAAAAAAGGCTTCTTTACGATTAAATCTCCAGATGATCAGATTTTTGGCCCCTGTAGCGAGGCCGCTAAAGCCTGCCCTGTAAACATTATTTCAACAAAATCTGTTTAGCGCTTAGCTGATGACAGCGCCGTTGGGCCACTCTGGATCTTTTGGCGCGACAAATGTCAAACCCCCTGTGTCATTTTGGGCCATGAGAATCATGCCTTGACTGTTTTCTCCTCTTAAATTTCGTTCTGCCAAATTAACCAAAACACTCACTTTTTGGCCAATGATGTCCTCTGGAGTGAAGTGCTCTGCAATACCGGAAACAATGGTCCGGACATCAATGCCCGTATCTACTTTAAGCACGAGTAATTTATTTGCTTTTGGCATTTTATGAGCCGCGGTTATGGTGCCAACTCTAACATCCATTTTCGCAAAATCTTCATATACAATGGTTTCTTTTTGGGCCATGATAGGGGTGCTTGTGAGTGTGTTTTTAGATTTGGTGGCCTCTAATTTTTCACGTTGAAAAGCCATTTGCTCGTCTTCAATTCGGCTAAATAAAAGTGGCGTTGCTGTGATTTGGTGTTCCGAAGGCAGCCAAAATTGATCTGAATTCATTTCTGGCCAAGTCGGAGTCATCTCCAAAACAGAGAAGTTCAGAGAGGTTTTAAGCTTGTTGGAAGTATGTGGCATAAAAGGTTCTGCCAGTACGGCGAGTGCAGCAGTAATTTGAAGTGCTACGAACATGATGGTCTGGGTCCGCTCAGGGTCAGTCTTGATCAATTTCCAAGGTTCAGCATCGGCCAGATACTTATTGCCTAATCGAGCGACGTTCATGAACTCAGTTTGGGCTTCTCTAAAGCGGTATTTTTCTATGGAGCTTGCGATGACCTGCGGATAGGCTCTTAATTCGGCCAAAGTATTTTGATCTCCTGGTGTCAGAGTGCCAAATGAAGGAATGATTCCTTTATAATATTTCTGTGTTAAGACGCTGACGCGGTTCACAAAGTTGCCAAACACGGCAACAAGTTCATTATTATTTCGGGCTTGAAAATCCGACCATGTAAAATCATTGTCTTTGGTTTCCGGGGCATTTGCTGTCAAGACATAACGCAGCACATCCTGTTGTCCGGGAAATTCTTGAAGGTACTCGTGCAACCAAACCGCCCAATTCCTACTTGTGGAGATTTTGTCTCCTTCTAAATTCAAAAATTCATTGGCAGGCACATTATCCGGCAGGATGAACTCACCCTGAGCCTTAAGCATGCTCGGAAAAATAATACAATGAAAGACGATATTGTCTTTGCCAATAAAGTGCACTAATTTCGTCTGAGAATCTTGCCAATAGGGGGTCCAATCTTTGCCGTTTTGCTCGCCCCATTCTTTGGTAGCAGAGATGTATCCGATAGGAGCGTCAAACCAAACATATAGAACTTTCCCTTGGGCTTCAGGCGCAGGAACCGGGATTCCCCAATCCAAATCTCGTGTTACGGCCCTTGGGCGTAGTCCGTCATCGATCCAAGATTTGCATTGCCCATAAACATTAGTTTTCCAATCTTGGCGATGCTCCTCCAAGATCCAAGTTTTGAGCCAAGCCTCATAACGGTCTAAGGGCAAAAACCAATGCTTTGTTTCTTTTTTTATTGGTGTGCTGCCAGACAAGGTGCTCTTGGGATTGATCAAGTCCGTGGCATTATGCGATGTGCCACAACGCTCGCACTGATCGCCATAACTGCCTTCATTGCCACATTTAGGGCAAGTCCCTAGCACAAATCGGTCGGCAAGAAATTGTTGTGCTTCGGGGTCATATAATTGCGCAGTCACCTCTTCAATAAAATCGCCATTAGCATTCAGAGTTTTGAAAAACTCAGATGCTGTTTCGTGGTGAATTTTAGCAGAAGTTCGAGAATAATTGTCAAATGAAATACCAAAATCTTCAAAAGACTGTTTGATAATAGTATGGTATTTGTCGACAATGGCCTGAGGTGTGACGCCTTCTTTTTTGGCAGAAATAGTTATCGGCACCCCGTGTTCATCGCTGCCACAAACAAAAACCACATCTCGGTTTTGCAGTCTTTGAAACCGGGCATAGATGTCGGCTGGAATATACACCCCTGCCAAATGACCAATATGCACAGGTCCGTTGGTGTAAGGAAGTGCTGCGGTAATGGTGTAGCGTTTTGGGTCGGTTGAGGTGAAAGCCATGTGGTTATACTAATGATCAAACAAGGCATAAAAGTACACATAAAAGTATTAATTTGGAATCAACAATAGAGATATGAGACAACCACCGTATTTGTCGGCTGGAGACACTGTTGCAGTAGTTGCCACAGCAAGGAGTGTCGCACACAAAGACATTCAGTGTGCTGTAGACCATTTGCGAGAATGGGGGTTCAACGTTTTGGTCGGCCAGAGTATTGGCGCTGTCCATCACCAATTCGCTGGTCCTGACCACCTTCGCGCACAGGATCTTCAATGGGCTTTAGATCACCCTGAAATTAAGGCGATCTGGTGCGCCCGTGGCGGTTATGGGACGGTTCGGATTATTGATGCATTGGATTTTAGTCGTTTTGAGCAGCATCCAAAATGGATCATCGGCTATAGTGACATTACGGTGCTGCACAACCATCTACACCAAATGAATTGGACCAGTATCCACGCACAAATGCCCTTGCAGTTAGAGACCAAATCCCCGCTTACTGCTTCCTCGATCCGCGAGGTGCTGACAGGTCAACCCTACGGAATAGCCTACACCAATCAAAGCGACTATGCCCGATCAGGCAACGTTGAGGCGATGGTGGTCGGCGGCAATTTATCTATTCTTTACAGCCTTTTGGGCAGCCCATCAACAATCAATACTGAAGGTAAGATTCTATTTATTGAAGACTTGGACGAATACCTCTACCATATTGACCGTATGCTGGTCAATTTGGGCCGAAATGGGATGTTTGCTGGTCTTGCGGGGCTGATTATCGGTGGATTTACAGACATGAAAGACCACAAAATTCCCTTTGGCGCAGAGGCTTTTGATCTTATTTGGTCTGCTGTAGCGGCGCATGATTTTCCCGTATCCTTCGGTATGCCAGCAGGTCATTTGCAGGATAACCAGGCACTGCCTTTGGGCGTGCCGTGCACACTTGAAGTCACCCCCCAAAGCACTTCTTTAGCTTTTCGGGGACATGGCCAATCATAATCAACTGGGGCAATGGGGCGAGTCCTTCGCGGCGCAATATCTCGAAGGCCTTGGCTATCGAATTGTGGCAAGAAATTACCGAGTCGGTAAGGCAGAAATTGATCTTATCGTCCAAAAATCACCTAAGGTGTTGGTTGTGGTAGAAGTGAAGACGCGCAGCAGCAAAGACTTTGGACCGCCTCAAACATTTGTCACACCTGCAAAAATAAAAATACTCACCAAAGCGGCGCATGCCTATATAAGGTCTGGTGGGCACCAGGACCTTGAAGCGCGCTTTGACATTATTGCCATACTCAGAGACGGACCTGAGACAACTCTCGAGCACTTGGAAGATGCTTTTTATCCTTTTTGAGATTTATTGACTTTTTGGGGCATTGACTTGACGCAATTGCTCAAGACCTTCACGGACACTCTTAATGCCCTCAATAGTGAGCAAAAGACGCAATCCGTTTCTGGTCTCTTTTTGTTTTAGCTTATAGGGTCCTTGCTGAATTTGCACGAATTCTAAGATGCTGCCAAACAGGTTGCTTTGGTAAAAGGCGCTCTCTTGATCACTGATGAAATAACCCACCAAACGGTTGTTTTTTAGGACCACACGCTCAAGACCTAATGATGTGGCGAGTATTTTTAATCGCGTGCAATGCATCAAATCTATGGCTTGTTTTGGGAGGGCACCAAAGCGATCGACAAGGCCTTGTTCAAAGCTTTCAAACTCTGCTTCAGTTTTTAGGCCGCCCAAGTCGGTATATAAAGTCAGTCGTTCTGAAACACTGTTGATGTAGTCGTCTGGAAACCGCAATTCAAAATCAGAATCAATGACCGTTTCCTTAATAAAATCTTTCTTTTCGTGCTGGGTGCCGGCGTACAAACTTTTGAATTCTTTTTCTTTGAGTTCGTCTATGGCTTCTGCAAGAATTTTTTGATAGGTATCAAATCCAATCTCGTTGATGAAGCCACTTTGTTCGCCCCCTAACAAATCTCCGGCGCCGCGAATTTCTAAATCTTTCATGGCAATATGGATGCCGCTCCCCAGATCACTAAACTGTTCCAATGCCGTCATCCGTTTGCGGGCTTCATCCGTCATTGAAGAGTAGGGCGGTGTGATGAAATAGCAAAAAGCCTTCTTGTTGCTGCGCCCGACACGCCCCCGCATTTGGTGTAAATCTGATAAGCCGAAATTGTGTGCATTTTGGATCAAAATGGTGTTCGCATTGGGGACATCCAAACCACTTTCGATGATGGTGGTCGATACCAAAACATCAAATTCGTTATTCATGAATGAGAACATGAGGGTCTCAAGTTTTTTGCCGTCCATTTGCCCATGGCCAACACCAATTTTGGCTTCAGGAACCAATCGCTGAATCATTCCGGCAACTTCTCTGATGTTTTCAATTCGGTTATGGACAAAGAACACCTGCCCTCCTCTTGAAATTTCATACATCACGGCATCCCGAATAATGCTCTCGGAGAAACGCACTACTTGAGTGTCTACAGGATAACGGTTAGGGGGGGCGGTATTGATTACAGACAAATCCCTTGCCGCCATAAGGCTGAACTGAAGAGTGCGCGGGATGGGTGTAGCGGTCAGGGTCAGGGTGTCAACAGAGGCCTTAAGGGTTTTTAATTTGTCTTTTACGGCAACACCAAATTTTTGTTCTTCGTCTACAATCAACAGCCCAAGATCCTTGAATGAGACAGACGGATTAACCAGTTGATGGGTGCCAATGACAATGTCGAGTTGCCCAGATTTGAGTGATTCTAAAACATGTTTGCGCTCTTTAGCCGTTCGGAAGCGATTGAGGTAGTCGACGGTGACAGGCATATTGGCCAAACGTGCGGTAAAAGTCTTAAAGTGTTGAAAAGCCAGAATGGTCGTAGGCACCAAAATGGCCACTTGCTTGCCGTTGTCCACAGCTTTGAAGGCAGCGCGAATGGCAACCTCTGTCTTGCCAAAACCCACATCACCGCACACCAGTCTGTCCATGGCACGATCACTCTCCATATCGTTTTTGATGTCTTGTGTAGCGGTGGTTTGATCGGGGGTGTCTTCGTACATAAAAGACGACTCTAATTCGTGCTGCAGATAGGAGTCAGGTCCGTAGGCAAAACCTTCTTGAAGCCGTCTTTTGGCATAGAGCTCAATCAAATTAAAGGCGATCTCTTTGACCCGCGCTTTGGTTTTTTGCTTCAACGTTTTCCAGGCAGCACTGCCTAACTTATGCAATTTGGGAGCGACGCCGTCTTTGCCATTGAATTTGGCAATTTTGTGTAAGGCGTGAATGCTCAGGTAAAGAATATCACGGTCGCCATAAATGAGCTTGATGGCCTCTTGGGACCGTCCATTGACCTCAATCTGCTTGAGGCCGCCAAAGGTGCCAATACCATGGTCAATATGCGTGACATAATCACCTTGCTGGAGTTGGGTCAATTCCTTTAGGGTGATGGCTTGTTTTTTGGCGTAACCATTTTTGAGATGGAATTTATGGTAACGTTCAAAGATTTGGTGGTCGGTATAACACGCGACACGCTGATCTAAATCAATAAAACCTCTGTGCAACGGAAAAATGATCGTGGTATATTGCTTGATGTCCTGCTGAGCATCTTCAAAAATGTCGTGAAAACGCTTTGCTTGTGCGGCACTACTGCAGCAAATAACCGTTTCAATCCCATCATCATGATTGGCATTAAGATGCTCAATCAAAAGAGGAAATTGTTTTTGAAAGGCTGGTTGAGGTCGCGTCCTGAATTCAATAGACCGATCAGATGGTGCGCGATGCGCTAAAAAAATGGTTTGGAACCCGGTCAATTCTTGAGCAAAATCCGTCCGGGTACAAAACAGCTCTTTGGGTGATCCCCAAGAGAGAGGCCCTTCTAATGCGCTGTAGTAGGATGTGGCCTTTTGGAATAATTTATCTATGGCGTCCAAGGTAAGTGCACGATCCTGTACTACGACCAAAGTTTTGGAGGCGCTAAAGGCTAGAAAACTGTGGCGTTCTGTTGCCGTGGCTTTCTGCGATACATTGGGGATGATGGTGATTTTTTTGAGCAGTGTGAGCGAGCGTTGTGATGCGACGTCAAAACTCCTGATGCTCTCTACAGAATCTTCAAAAAACTCTATTCGATAAGGGGTGTCGCTGCTGAATGAAAAAACATCTAGGATCCCACCACGAACCGAGAATTCACCAGGTTCTGTAACAAAATCAGTTCGGGTAAATTGGTAGTCAAATAATACTTCATTGACAAAATCTACATCGAGTTGGTCACCGACCTTGAGCTTAAGGGTGTGCTGTTCTAGTGTTTTCTTGGTCACCACTTTTTCAAAAAGTGCTTCGGGATAGGTGACCACAAATGCAGGCTTTTTTCTGGAACTCAACCTTGTGAGTACTTCACTGCGCAGCAAAACATTAGCATTATCGGTTTCTTCTATTTGATAGGGCCTTCGGTAACTTCCAGGGTAGAACAAAACATCTTCCTCTCCTAAAATATTTTCTAAGTCGTTCAGCAGATAAGCCGCAGACTCTTTGTCGTTCATCACACACATCATAGGGCGATTCTGTGCGGAGGCAACTTTGGCCAATACCAGGCTAAGGGCAGAGCCAACGAGTCCAGACAACTCGATTTCACGTTCATTTGCGGCAATAGATTCCTGCAATTTTTGCAAAGGCAAAGATTGTACAAAAAGGTCGGAAATGCGACTCGGAATCATGTGGCGGTAAAGATAGTAATCCGAAATCTGACGCAAAATTTCTCTTGAGTTTTTTCGACCAAATTGAAAAGAAATAGTCCAGACAAATTCTAGCTTTGTGTCATAAACTCAAACTATGTCATTTACAGATTTATTCCAACACGGCGCGCACAGCAGTAATGTAGGACACTTTGCATCAATGGTCACCTTAGCAGAAAGTCATGGGGCCATTAACGATGCAGAACAGGCATTATTGCAACGATTTGCCCGTAAATTGGACATCACCGATCAGGAGTATGACGCCATAATGGCGAATCCAAAAGGCTACCCGATTAATCCCCCGAGTTCGTCAGATGAGCGGATGGAGCGTATGTTGGATCTTTTTAAGGTGATCCTTGCGGATCACGCTATCGAGGCACACGAAAAAGTGATGATCCATCGCTACGCTATTGCACTTGGCTATAGTGAAGAGGCGGCAAATAAATTAATTGACCGATCGATAGAGATTTTTACCGGTGGATTAGATTTAGAGGACTATAAGTTCCTGCTTAAAAAGTAAGCAAGAAACTCAGGCTCTTGGGTATTTTGCCATGAACGCCTCTGCCTGTTCTACCATATACTTATTGCCTCCCACAAAAGGTGTGCGCTGGTGCAGTTCAGTGGGTTCGATATCCAAAATGCGTCGATAACCATCACTGGCTTTGCCACCGGCTTGTTCGATAAGAAAAGCCATAGGGTTGCATTCGTACAAGAGTCTTAACTTTCCGCTGGGGTCTTTGGCAGTATTGGGATAGATATAAATACCGCCCTTTACCATATTGCGGTGTACGTCTGAAACCAAGGATCCAATGTAGCGAGAGGTGTATGGCCGATCCTCTTCCTCTTTCTGACAGAATTTGATATAGTCTTTTATGCCCTGTGGGAAGTGTACATAGTTCCCTTCATTGACAGAATAAATATGTCCGGTTGCCGGAAATTCCATGTTTGGATGGGACAAGTAATAGGTCCCAAGTGCAGGGTTTAGCGTGAATCCATTAACGCCATGCCCGGTGCTGTAGACAATCATTGTGGACGTCCCATAGATGATATAGCCTGCGGCTACTTGTTTGTGGCCAGGCTGTAAAAAGTCTTCAAGTGTTACGGGCGTACCTTCTGGAGTGACCCGTCTGAAAACCGAAAATATGGTGCCGACAGAAACATTGACGTCTATATTGCTCGACCCGTCTAAGGGATCGATCAAAACAACATATTTGTTGTCATTTTTGCCATTGCGCCCTTTAATGGTGATGAAATCGTCTTCCTCTTCGCTGGCAATACCGCAAACAATTTCACGATTGGTCAGGGTCTTGATGAACGCCTCGTTAGCGTAAACATCTAATTTTTGCTGATCCTCCCCCTGAATGTTAGTCTCGCCTGCTTCTCCGAGTATGTCGACAAGACCGGCCTTGTTGACTTCGTGATTCACGACTTTTGCGGCAAGACGAATAGAGTTGATCAATCGTGAGAGTTCACCTGAAGAATATTTAAATTCATTTTGGTTTTCAATGATGAATTCACCGAGGGTCATGTTCTTCTGTTGGGACATCTGTAAAGGCTATGAATTTCAGTCAAATATCGGGATTTTTGACAAATAGAAACGATATTTGTATCCTAAACTCCAATAATGACTTTTCAAATCCGTGACGCCGTCAAGACTGATATGCCCGAAGTATTGGCACTCATTCGTGCCTTGGCGCTCTATGAAAAGGAACCAGATGCGGTGGAGATTGATGTCTCACAATTAGAAATCGGCGGCTTTCATGCACCAGTTCAATTCAGTTGCTTTGTGGCTGAGGGCCCAGATGGATTAATCGGAATGGCCCTGGTATATTTCCGGTTTTCGACATGGAAAGGACCAGTGGTACACCTAGAGGATTTGATTGTCCAAGAAGCTTATCGCGGCATGGGAGTGGGCACTGCGCTCTATCGCCGGGTAATGGAATTTGCTCAAGGCCAATGCGTTAAAAGAGTCAATTGGGAAGTCCTCAATTGGAACACTCCTGCGATTTCATTTTATGAAAAAACAGGGGCGCATGTTTCGGATCAGTGGCAAACCGTATCCATGAGTGAAAAAAACCTTAAAAAATATCTAGAGTCGTGAATGTTTATAAATTCGGTGGCGCCTCCATCAAGGATGCGGCAGGTGTGCGCAATATCCAATCCGTCCTGGAATTGACCAAACAAAAGTCTTTGGTCATTGTGGTTTCTGCCATGGGAAAAACCACAAACGCCCTAGAGGATGTTGTTGCGGCTTACCTGGACTCTTCGCCAGAACTTGACGCCAGAATTACATCAGTGTACCAAAATCATTGGACAATTGCTCAGGAGCTTTTTGGCCAAACGTCTCATCCCGTTTTTAATGAGATCACCCTATTATTCCGACAGTTGCGTGCTTTTGTAGACGGCAATACCTCACGCCAGCATGCCTTTGTCTATGATCAAATTGTTTCCTATGGCGAATTGCTTTCCACAACTATAGTGGTGCATTACCTCCAAGACCAAGGGACTCAAGCCCAATGGGTCGATGTCCGCCAATACATCAAAACTGACGCCACTTTTCGCGAGGCACAAGTAGACTGGGAGGCCACTCAGGCTGCTATTAGTCAGCAATTGCCACAATCGGGTTTTTTGGTGACTCAAGGCTTTATTGGTTCAGAAGTGGGCCATAACTTTACGACTACACTCGGTCGAGAAGGGAGTGATTATACTGCAGCCATATTTGGGTTTTGTCTCAATGCCCAAGAAGTCACTATTTGGAAAGATGTCCCGGGGGTATTGAATGCTGACCCAAGACACTTCAAACAAACAAAACTTCTGAATCAAATTTCTTATCGAGAAGCAATTGAACTGGCCTTTTACGGCGCTTCTGTGATTCATCCCAAAACACTTCAACCACTGCAGCGCAAAGAGATCCCATTGTTTGTAAAACCATTTAACAATCCACTCGGAGAGGGAACGCGTGTGGGCAAGGGACCAGACTTAAGCCCTGAAATACCGTGTTATATTTTAAAGGATCAATTGGTCTTGCTTGAACTTTCGGCGCTCGATTTTAATTTTATGATGGAAGACCACATCGGCGAGGTTTTCAAAACCCTTCATCGGTCTCAAATGAAGGTCGAATTGATCCAAAACTCTGCAATAAGCTTTTCGGTGTGCATTCAAGATAAGTACCATCGAATTGATGAATTACTGGGGCAATTGCGCCAACACTTTCGGGTAGAGTACCATCCCAAAGTGACCTTATATACCCTGCGTTATGGGACCACCCAAGGAGCTCTAGAGCTGACCAAAGGCAAAACTGTATTGCTGCGACAGGAGAGTAACCAGACCTTACAATTGGTCCTTAAGGCCCAGAAGTAGCTAGTGAGACATGTTGTATATTTGTGACCTATGGCGACCAAAATCAAATCTCCAACAGGCTTAGTCAGCGCAAAGGAAATTGCCAAGGCAATCCGTTTGGACCACCTTGGTGTGCTGGGCACCTCTGTTGGCTGGTTGTTGATGAAGGTTCTTAAGATTTCTGTGCTCAACAAAATATACGACCGCAACAAGCACTTGAGCGACCTGGCATTCATCGATGCGCTGCTGCTGGAATTTGATATTAAGTTTGAAATCCCACCAGAGGACCTCAAGAGAATTCCAAAAAGCGGCCCCTTCATCACTATATCCAATCATCCTTTGGGCGGTATCGATGGTATTTTGTTGCTTAAATTACTGTTAGAACAAAGGCCTGAATTCAAGATCATTGCCAACTTTCTCTTGCATAGGATTTCGCCATTAAAGCCTTATGTGATGCCGGTCAATCCTTTTGAAGGGCGCAAAGGGGCACACAACAGTATCGCCGGATTCAAGAGCGCTTTGAATCATTTAAATCAGGGGCATGGCCTGGGAATATTCCCTGCAGGAGAGGTGTCGACTTATCGAGACAACGCCTTGTTGGTGGACAAGCCTTGGGAGGTTGCTGCCATGAAATTGATCAAAAAAGCTCAAGTGCCCATTGTCCCAATTTATTTTCATGCTGAAAACAGTTTGCTCTTTTATCGTTTGGCAAAGCTCAGTGATACTTTGCGTACGGCAAAATTACCTTCTGAATTATTGACACAAAAGCAACGCGTCATCAAGGTCCGTATTGGCAACGCGATTCCCGTAAAGGACCAAAATGAGCATCAAACTATCGATTTGCTCACCGAATTTTTGCGCAAAAAGACCTATGTGCTGGCCAATCCTTTTGCCAAAAAAAAGCTCATCGACTCACTTCCCAAGACGATCAAACTGCCCAAGAGCCCCAAGAAAATTGCTGGTGCAGCACCTGTCGAGGCCATTGTGAAAGAAATAGAGGCCTTGCGTCAGAGCGATTGCCGGTTATTGGAGAGCAAAAATTATGAAGTCTTTTTGGCTCCTGCCAATGTCATACCAAATGTTTTGCAGGAAATTGGCAGATTGCGTGAAATCACTTTTCGTGAGGTGGGAGAAGGCACTAACAATGCGACCGATTTGGATCAATTCGACCTCCACTACCATCATCTTTTCTTGTGGGATCGTGAACAACAAAAGATTGCTGGAGCCTACCGCATGGGGCTAGGGCAAGACATTTATAAATCCTTCGGGATTGATGGTTTTTATTTGCAAAAGCTATTTCGATTTGAAACGGAATTGCATGATTTCATGAGCCAGTCTATTGAAATGGGAAGAGCTTTTGTTGTCAAAAGCTACCAGCAAAGGCCTATGCCATTGTTTTTGCTTTGGAAAGGTATCGTGCACACTACACTGCGTTTTCCGGACCACAAATACCTTATTGGTGGAGTGAGTATTTCGAATAAGTTTTCGGAATTTAGTAAGGGGTTGATGATTGAATTCATGAAGTCAAACTATTATGACCCTTATCTCGCCCAATATGTGAAACCAAAGAAGGAGTATAAGGTAAAACTCAAGGATGCGGACAAGGACTTTATTTTTGATGAGACCGAAGCAGACCTGAACAAATTTGACAAAATTATTGATGAGGTGGAACCAGGAAGCCTGCGCTTGCCGGTATTGATCAAGAAATACATCAAACAAAATGCAAAGGTTGTGGCCTTTAATGTGGACCCCTTGTTCAATAATGCCATAGATGGCCTGATGTATATCCGTATTGCAGACTTACCAGAAAGTACAGTAAAGCCCGTTATGGAAGAATTTCAGGCAGAGCTCGAACGAAAATACCTCGAACAGAATGATGAGTCAAAACCAGACCCAAACGGTGACTAGCGTTTATAATTGGCCTCGTATCTGGCGATCCAATCCTGAGGAGACATTTTCTGGCACAGCTGACCGATAAGGTCAAATGGAATTTGGTCCATTTTTTTGAAGCGGAGACAACTTTTCCCCATATCGAGTTTAGTTTTAGAATGGCTAGGGTAGGCCGTCACATACCAATCTAACAACTCTGGGTCGGCATAAATACCCATATGATAAAGTGCGATAAAATTTTTCTGATTGGCTAAATTAATGAAGGGCAGCGGTAATTTTGGGGAACAATGGTAGCCTGCAGGATAAGTGGTATGTGGGACAACATAACCAATCATACCATAACTGATGGTTTCGACAAATCCCTTTGGCAAGTGATTTAATATGGCTTGCCGCAACTGCTCAAACGCTGCTCTGCGGTCCTCAGGCACTTGCTTGATATATCCTTCTACTGTCGTACCAACATCGCTCATAGCTATTATTTTTTATAAATTAAGGTGGCGACTAAACTCACTACTAGTCCCATCAAAGAGACCGTCACGAACATGAATCCCGCCATGGCTCCTGACGATGAGAAGACCTCCATTTGAGATTTGAATTCTAGGCTTTGTATCCGAAACTCTTCGGCAGTCATAGTGGCCTTCATTTCGGCTAAGCTTCTGGTCAAAAATTCGCTTAAAAAGTCTGGATTGACCACACTGGTATAGAGGTAGTCAACCAAAGAAATACCCAACGCACTAAAAGAAGTGAGAAACAGACCTATGCCGAGGCCCTGGGCAAATCCTAACGTTTGGTTGTGCGCCGATCGGTAATTTTTGAGTCCTGGAAATATTCCCCAAAGCGAGAGCAAAATGGCCGTATAGCCCAGTATCTCAGATGAGGAGTAGTCTCCTTGGTGTGTTCCTATTAGGCTCAAGGCAAATAGGATGACAGCCGTCAAGAACTGATAAAGTCCGAAGGTTCGTGCCAGTGTTTTCATAATGGAAAATGATCTTTGATCTTGTCAACGGTAATTTGCCCTAACCGCTCTTTACTTTGGTGTGTCCATCCGGCAATATGTGGAGACATGATCACTTGATCCATAGCGATGAGGGCTTGGAGAGCAGCGGGGGGATCTTCTGTAAAAAGGGCTTCGAATGAAGTTTTCTCGAACTCTATGACATCTAAACCGGCACCCAGGATTTTTCCAGAAGAGAGCCCTTCTACCAGATCTTGCGTCACAACACTTTGGCCTCTTGCGGTATTGATCAAGTAAAATGGGTGCGCAAATCGATCAATAAAGGCCTTGTTGACCATGTTTTTGGTTTGCGGTGTCAGGGGCGTGTGAAGGCTCAAGACTTGTGCTTCGGCAAATAGCACATCCAAAGGTACTTGCGCAGCATATTGATCTCCTTTATCTGGAAGAAGATCATGACACAGCACCCGGCAATCAAAACCACTGAGTTTTTTGGCAAACGATTGCCCCATATGGCCATATCCAATGATGCCAACAGTTTTATTTTTGAGCTCATCTCCCCGATTTAACTCACGCTGCCAATGGCCTGATTTGACCTGACGATCGGCTCTGGTGAGACGGTTCATGAGACTCAAAAGAAAACCCATGGCATGTTCGCCTACTGCATTGCTGTTGCCCTCTGGGGCTGAAATTAGGGTGATATTTTTTCTTTGGGCGTAGGCCACATCAATGGCGTCTAAACCCGCACCAACACGGGCGATAAACCTGAGCTTTGTGGCGCGATCGATGAATTCTCGATCGATGGAGAGGCGACTTCGGATCACCAAACCATCAAATTGATCTATGATATCGAGGGTTTCAATTCTGGAGAGATTGTAGCCGACCTGATTGTCATAACCGGCCATTTCTAGGCCTTCTATCAAACAAGGATGGTTGGCGTCAATGTGGAGGATCTTAAGCGAATTAATGCCCATAGAATTTAGCTTGGTCAGAACCCAAGGATCGCCTTGGCAATTAAAAAATAAATAAGAATGCCAAAAACATCATTACTTGTGGTGATGAAAGGACCAGTAGCTACGGCAGGGTCGACGCCATTTTTGTCTAATAAAATAGGCACAAATGTGCCGACTAAAGCCGCAATAAGAATCACGACAATCACGGCAAGTCCAATACTGAGTGACTCTAGGTGGCTGGTGCCGAAAAAGAAATAACTCAACACCAGAACTAATAAGGCGATACTCAGCCCGTTAATCAGCGCGAGAAGTGTTTCTTTTAATAACCTTGAAATCATATTGCCTTTGAGAGAATCGTTGGCCAATCCTTGGACAACAATAGCACTTGATTGAACCCCTACATTACCTGCGGTGGCTTGAATTAAAGGAACAAAGAGAAATAAGTTTGGAAAGTCCCTGAGAATTGTGCCAAATCCTGAAATGATGCTTGCAGCGCCAATACCCCCAAACATGCCAATCAGTAGCCAAGGCAATCTGGCTTTGGTGAGTTTGCCAACGCCATCATCAGCCTCGACATCACCAGAGATACCCGCGGCCATCTGGTAATCTTTTTCGGCCTCTTCTCGGATGAAATCAACAATATCATCAATAGTGACTCGACCCAAAAGGACTCTGTTGTCATCTACGACAGGGATGGCCTCTAAGTCATATTTCTGCATGATTCTGGCCACTTCTTCCCCTTCAGTTTTGACATGAACTGAATCTACTTTTGGAATATATATATCTGCAATGCGGGCTTTTTCTGGCGCCGTTAATAAATCTTTCAAAGACAGTCGGCCTTTGAGTCGCCCCTCTTTGTCCACCACATATATAGAGTGTACTCTGGTCACATTTTTGGCCTGTCGCCTCATTTCTCTGATGCAGCCTGCAGTGGTCCATGTTTCTTTGACTTGAACGAGTTCTTTAGCCATGAGCCCCCCCGCGGTATCTTCGTCATATTTGATCAGGTCGATGATGTCTGCAGCGTGGTCTTCGTCCTCAAGGCGATCAATAACCTTACGCTGGATGTCAGCATCTAATTCAAGCACAACATCCGCGGCATCATCGGTGTCGAGTTCGTCTAATTCTTTGGCAATTTCATTGGGAGAAAGACGGCTCAATATTTTCTCGCGCACGTCTTCATCGACCTCCATAAGGGCCTCTGAAGTCAGGTCACTTTGAAGAGATTTGATCAGGTAAGTTGCCTGATCGCTATCAAGGGCCTCTAAAATTTCAGCGACATCAGCAAAGTGAAACCCTTCGAAGCGCTCGCGAATGGCTTTGCGTTTATTTTGGGCAATAAGTTGCTCAAGAGCTTCTAGAAATTCAGTACTGAGTTCAAAGGCCATCGCTTTCCAGTTTTTGGGTGAGCGTAATGAATTCCAGGACGGACAATTGTTCTGGACGCATCGCAAAGATAGTATCTTCTTTGAGTTTTTCTGATAAATCGAAGATTTTTAAACTGTTACGCAGTGTTTTACGCCGCTGCTGAAAGGCAGTTTTGACTACCCGAAAAAAGAACTTTTCGTCGCAAGGAAGGTGGTATTTTTCTCTGCGCCGCAAGCGCAATACACCACTTTCGACTTGAGGCGGAGGAGAAAAAACACTAGGCGGTACCGTAAATAAGTATTCGGCGTGGTAAAATGCTTGGGTCAAAACCGATAGAATTCCATAAGTTTTATTCCCATGGTCCGCACAAATTCTTTGCGCGACTTCTTTTTGGAACATGCCCGAAAACTCAGGTATTTGCTCACGCCATTCTAGAGTCTTAAAGACAATTTGTGTTGAGATGTTGTAGGGGAAATTGCCAATAATCGCAAAGGGATTGTCGCCGAAAAAATCCTTCAAATCAATTTTTAAGAAATCAGCAGCGACGACACTGAGCTGTGGGTTGTCGTAATGCTCAATGAGGTAATCTACAGATTCTTGATCGATATCCATTGCGCATAAAGTATAGGGCTTGTGCAGCAGGAATTGCGTGAGCACACCCATTCCTGGGCCGATTTCTAAAACCTGATCATATCCATTGCCACTCAGCGTATGGGCAATGTCTTGCGCGATGGAGGCATCGGTAAGGAAGTGCTGTCCGAGATGTTTTTTGGCTTTTACGCTCATGAGCACTCAGTGATGATGTCTAACTCTGTGCGAAAAGCCACAAACTTGCCTGCAAATGCGGCACTGGCAGCGCGCAGCTTTGGGGCGTCTTCTTGATAATATTGTTCCAGAATAGCTTTGCTTTGTGTCCGGTATTGAACGGAATAAGTTGGCCCTCCCAAATCTTGATCTGTTATGACCCTTGTCATCAGCGCCCCGCTAAATTTCTTAGTGGCCAACATCGCAGGGATGTGCTCTTGTTGCATCCAATTGAGCCATTGGGCTTCGATTTCTGGTTCTAGTGTGATGGTGACGTTGTAAATGTACATGACTTAATTTGGGGCATCACCTCGAAGGGCGCGATAACGCTGTTGTGCCTCGACAAAGTAAATGCTGTTTGTATGGTTAAAGATAATATTTTCGTAATGACTCATAGCCTCTTGCACCAAACTTAGCGGCCCTTCAAGGAGTTTGGCTAATGCAAAATGTGCGTCATCTGCCAGAACGCTATCAGGATCTCGATCAAGAAGGGTTTCTAAACTTGATTGGGCCAAATTGTTTTGTCCCATTTCTTGATACAATGCGGCAAGTTTGAATAAAATGTCGTCTTCTAATCGGGTGTCTTGTTGTATGGCTAATAGGTCTTTAAAAGCCACAATGGCCGCACTTGTTCTTTTTTGGTGCTGCAGCAGGTCTGCATGGGCAAATGCTTTTAGGCCGGTTTGGGTTGAATCCTCTACAGTATTGTCCGAAATCAGGAGATTCAAGGCTAAAGCATCATTAGCCATTTTTTGCGTGCTCGCGGATTTGAGGACTTTCAATTGGGTTTGCGCCCAGTCAAAATCTCCTTTAAAATAACTTGTTTGTGCTCCTCTAAAGCGGGCTTCTTGTGCCAGCACATCATTTTTTAGGGCACTTTGCACTTGGGCATAAGTGATAAGGGCCTCATTAAAGCGTTCTTCATAAACCAAAATATCACCCAATACCAAACGAACTCGTCCGATGGCGTAAGGATTGGTCATCACCTCTAAATAATTCAATAAGTCTTTTCTGGCCTTTTGTGGTGCTTGGCGATCAAAGGCCAAGAATCTCGCGTAATCGATCCGAATGTCTGTGCTCTGCGCGGCAATGCCGAAGGCCTCAATGCTTGTTCTGTAATGCTCCTCTATGGCTTGAAGGTCTTTGCTTTCTCTGCGCTGCTCAATCAAAAGTATTTGTCGTGTGGCCTCTAGCCGATCATCGGTTTTTGGAGCGACTTCAAGGACGTGCTCAAAGATCTCATAAGCCACATCCAATCGATTTTGGTCAAGGGCTGCCAAAGCCAAATTAAAAAACCCTTGGACCGAACCTGGGGCACGAGAAAAAATAGCCTTTTCTTGAATAAAGGCCTTTTGATAATCTTGTTGTTGGGCAAAAAGCCAACTCAATAGTTCGTTATAAAGGACATTAGGTGTCCCTCTTAGCTTTTGCAGGAGGGCCTTTTTCAAGGATAGATTTCCAAGAGATTTAGGGTCCTCTGTGACATAACTCGCAAAGTATCTTTTGATGGTAGGGATGTAGCTGGCATTTGACTCCATGAGCTGGATGTAAGCATCGAACATTAAATCCAAAAGTCCCAATTCGCCATATACACGTGCCAATGGTAAAATAAAGTTTTTGTCAGGATACGCACGCATCACTTTTTCATAAAGGGCCTGTGCCTGAGGCAGCAAAACATAGTCGGTAAATCGCCGCCCTAAAGAAAGGCTGTAGTTCGGTTCTTCAAGGGCAAAATCTATGGCCTTTTGATAATACACTTGGGCTTGTTCGTCTTGTTTTTGCAATGAAAAATTATAGCCTAATTCAATGTAGTACAAGGGGTAAATACGTTTCCCACTTAATTTCTCCTCCAAGAGAGACTGGGCAGAGGCATAGTCCTCGAGCTGTTGGTAGGTTTTGGCCAGACCTACAATGTAGTCGGGCTGAAGGGGGCTTTGGGCGACAAGTTTTTGATACAGAGGAAGTGCTTTATGGTAAGCCCCTTGGTCAAAATAATTTTGTGCCAGGTCGCTGATTTGCGCGACGAGCAGAGCGTGACACAAAAAAAACAACAAAAATAGCTTCAGCCTCATGGGTTAAAGATACTATTTGTCCCACAACAACAGCCGCTGTTTAGAGGCAAATGATTTAGGCTTTAGGCAATGGAATAAAGTCAAAACCGCAATAGGGCACCAGGACCTCCGGAATTTTAATCCCATCAGGTGTTTGGTAATTTTCCAATATACTGGCCAGAACTCTAGGCAAGGCCAGTGCACTTCCATTGAGTGTATGGGCCAACTTGTTTTTTCCATCGGCATCTTTAAATCTGAGCTTTAACCTATTGGCCTGAAAAGTTTCGAAGTTTGATACAGACGAAATTTCTAACCATCGGTCTTGAGCTGTAGAAAAGACTTCGAAATCATAGGTTAGGGCAGAAGTAAATCCTAGGTCTCCCCCACACAAGCGGAGGATGCGGTAGGGTAATTTGAGTTCCTGTAAAATTTCTTTGACATGTTCTACCATTTGCTCTAAAGCATCGTAACTATTGTCTGGATGCTCTATTCTTACGATTTCGACCTTGTCAAATTGATGCAGACGATTAAGTCCTCGAACGTGTGCGCCATAGCTTCCCGCTTCACGACGGAAACAAGGGGTGTAACTGGTGCATTGGACAGGAAGCTCTTTGCTATTGAGGAGGGTGTCTCGAAAAATATTGGTCACCGGGACTTCTGCCGTCGGTATCAAATATAATTGATCCTCTCCTACCAAATACATCTGTCCTTCTTTGTCAGGAAGCTGGCCTGTGCCGTAGCCAGAAGCCTCATTGACCAGATGCGGCACCTGATATTCTGTATAGCCTGCAGCGGTGTTTTTATCTAAAAAGTAAGTGATCAACGCCCTTTGTAAACGTGCTCCCGCCCCTTTGTAAACAGGAAACCCTGCTCCAGAGATTTTGACCCCCAGTTCGAAATCAATCAAATCGTAGGTCTTGGCCAGCTCCCAATGTGGGGCCGCCTCTTGGTGAAGCTTCGGAATGGCGCCTTCGGAAAAGATCACCTCATTGGCTTGTTCGTCTTGTCCTGCGGGTACAGAACTGTGGGGGATGTTGGGCAAGGTCCATAACTCTTGCTGCAAGACAAGTGCCAACTCATTCATTTCTTCTTGTAACGCTTTAGAGCGCTCCTTGAGTTGGGTGGTTTTTTCTTTGAGAAGCGCTGCCTTTTTAGGCTCACCATTTTTAAAAAGCAGACCAATTTCTTTTGAAAAAGAATTGGATTGAGCCAACGTTTCGTCTAGTGCAGTCTGAGTCGCGCGGCGTTTTTCGTCCAGTGCTAAAACACGATCGAAAATTTCGGCAGCATCAACGCCTCTTTTTGTAAGGGCCTCTAGATAAAATTCTTTATGTTCTCTGATGAGTTGTACTTGTAACATGCCAATGGTGTTGAAAGGGTCAAAGTTAGCGAAATTTCAATCCTTATGTATTGTCAAGTCAGTCCATTTCTGATATTTTTTTGGCTCAAAATGGGCCGGGTAAAATCCAGGTTTGATGACCCCATGTGCGCCAAGGGGTATTCGCTAAGTCAATATTCTGGTCAATAAAGGGATGGTATTCGCTGCCATTGACTTTGACTTTTCCAGAAGCAAAGACAGAAACCACTCGCCCATTATCGGCTTCCAACGCTTTTATTCTTTGGGCCATTTGCCAAATGAAGTCTGGATGAGCAGGGAGCATTTTGAGTTGTTTGTCTGACAAAAGGGGCTTTATGGGATAGATGGTTTTTTGACCAGTATTTTGGTCTATGGTCCAATAGGTAATCTGACCACTCCTAGAGCGCAACATCATGCGCCAACTCAATCGATGGCCTTCTTCGGTCCACAAGACATTGTCTGGAATAAAATGGTGTCTTAAAGGCAGCACAATTTGCACGGCCAAATAAGTGACAATGACCCAAGGAATCCAACCCTTTGAAGGTTGTTGTTTGGGGACTTGATAAGCGGGGCGCTGGTACCTGAACCGTTTGCTCAAAATAGACGATGGAAAGAAAAAGAGCCCAAAAGCAATGCTCATATACGGAAAAATGCCAATTTGGAATACAACCGAATTGAACAAGTGAAAAACCAAGGACAACACAAATGCCAGTGCACGGGTGCGCCGCCAAAGAAGCATTGGGATGATTAGCGCATCAAACAAGATGCCTCCAAAGGTGATGCCTGTTTGCAGCCAAGGCGCTTGAAGCCAATGGCCAATAATGGGGTAATTTATTTTAGACCTCATAAAGATACCGGCGACGGTGCCATCGAGCCATGCAGGATATATTTTGGCCAAGGCAGCATAAGTGAAAACAATCCAAATTTGACCAATAAAGACTATTTTGACCCATTGTGGCATTGTATACTCATGCTTGTTTTGCGCAGAGGCGTCAAGTGAAAGTGTTTTGTGTGCCGGCAGAAAAACCATCATCCAACTGACAAGCATCAACAGATAATAGTGGTTGTTGTAGGCGGTTTTCTGCATCAGGTAGACACAGGACCACATCAGGGCAAACCCGAGCATGGCTCTGCGGTACTGATAGCCCAGCAAAACCATAACACCAAGACAGCCCATCGCAAAAAAATAAAAATACATGCCCCACCCTGGCAGTGGCTGCAAGAACTCAAATCCTATAAAATTAAAGGTGAATGTGGGGCTGACCAACGTATCATGCACCCAACCAGTAATGAGGGCGCCAAAAGTCTCTGCGGCAATCAAAAACCCAAAAATAATGCGCCAAAGCACAAGAGGGGTGTTGTCGATTTTTTTGAACCACAAACTAGTCATAGCTCATCAGCATGCGCCTGGCCTCGAGCACATCATTATCAATGGCTGCCCTTAAGTCATCAAGGCTAGAAAAATGTTTTTGATCTCTGATCCTTTCCAGGAAAAAGAGCTGTAAAGAATGGTCATATAAGTCCGCTTCGATGTCCAAGAAGAAGGTTTCTATGGTTTGTAAGTCTCCGCCGACTGTAGGATTGGTGCCAATATTGGTCAAGCCATAACACTTTTGTCCTGCCACATGTGCAAACGTGAGGTAAACACCCTCCTTTGGGATCAATTTATAAGATTGGTCTACCATTAAGTTGGCTGTTGGGTACCCGATAGAACGACCAATCGATTTGCCTTTGGCCACTTGACCATTAAGCCTGTAGGTATAATCCAGATAATTATTGGCCATCCTGATGTCTCCCGAGCCCAAGGCTTTCCTTATCTTGGTTGAACTGATCGCCACGGTGTCTAATTCTTGTGCTGATATTTCTTCTACAGAAAAGTCATAAAGCTTGCCAAATTCAATAAGGTCTTCGATGTGCGCCGTTCTATTTCTGCCAAATCTATGGTCATATCCAATGATTATTTTTTTGGCGCCAAGTTGGTGCACGAGAATATCACGGACATATTCCACTGCTGTAAGTCTTGAAAACGCAGTAGTAAATGGCTGGACCACCACATGGTCTAGACCAATGCGTGCCAAATGCTCTTGTTTTTCCTTTAAGGTGTTGAGGAGTTTAAGGTCTGTTTGTTGCTGAACCACCATCCTTGGATGTGGGAAAAAGGTCAATAAAACAGAAGATAGACCCATTGCTTGAGCGCTTTCTACCACCCGTGACAGTATTGCCCTATGCCCCAAATGAACTCCATCGAAGGTGCCGATGGTGATGACCGTACCCGATTCAGGACTAAAACTCTGTGCCCCTTGATGTACTTTAAGTTCAGACCCCATTATATGTGTTCATGGTTATTGACATACCGGCCAAACCAAATGAAGGAATTGCCAAGGCAGTTTTTTCTAGGCGGAGCTTAAGCGCTTGTTGTTCTTGCTCGGACCATTGACCCAAAACATAATCTACCTGACGCCCTATGCCAAAGTCATTGCTAATGCCAAATCGCAAACGATTGTACTGGGTGGTTTGCAGGGTTTCTTGTATGCTCTTTAGGCCGTTATGCCCGCCGTCACTGCCCTTACCCTTAATGCGAATGGTGCCAAAAGGCAGGTGAAGGTCGTCGGTGATGACCAAGAGTTGGGCAGCATCTAACCCTTCTTTCATCAGATGATAGGCCACAGATTTTCCGCTCAAATTCATGAAAGTGCTCGGCTTGATCAAAACAAACGTACGGCCTTTGTTTTTGTATTCGGCTCGATCTCCTAATTTAACAGTCTCCCAGGTGAGCTCATTTTTGGCGGCAAAATGATCTAATATTTTGAATCCAATATTGTGGCGCGTTTCAGCATATGAAACGCCTATATTTCCCAAACCGACAATAAGAAATTTTTTCATGGACTTGACTCAATCATTGTGGGCCTGATATTCATTCAGACGTCAATTGATTTAGGAGTAAAAATAAAAAAAGCATCTCAGTTATGAGATGCTTTTGGATTGAATATTTGAATAAGACTATGCTTCAGCAGTTGTTGCGCTGTCAGCAGCATCGCCTGCTTCGCTTGACTCATCATCAGAATCATCTTCTTCATCATCGGCATCAGTAGCGTTTCTTGAAGTACGTACTTGGCAGATAACCGTATTGTCAGGGTGCATGATGTTGAACCCTTCTTGAGGAATTGCGCCAATATATAATTTGTGTCCGATTCGCATTTCAGTGATGTCCGCTTCGATAAAATCAGGAAGATTTTTTGGCACGGCCTTCACCCGTAATTTTCTGTTTACGATGCGTAATGTTCCACCGTTACGCACACCTCTAGAATTTCCAGTCAATCGGATAGGAATTTCCATAGTCACTTCTTTGTCATCGAAAATTTGATAAAAGTCAATGTGCAAAATGCGGTCTGTTACTGGGTGAAATTGAATGTCTTGAAGGACACACTCAATCTTTGCGCCATTATCTAAAGCAATTACGACAGTGTGTACTTCTGGAGTATACACCAAATCTTTAAATGCAAGTTCATCTGCTGAAAAGTGAATGGCGTGATCTCCTCCGTAAACAACGCAGGGAACCTTTCCAGCATTACGTAAGGCCTTGGTTGCTACCTTGCCCACGCTTTCTCTTTCGAGTCCGTTAATTGTAATTGATTTCATTTTATGTTTTTTGAAATTAATATATTCCACCAAGCCTTAACGCCCAGCGGGCGGCAAAGGTATGCTATTCTTTTTAAAAATGCTAAAGTGAAAATCTCTTTTTTGAGTGGACCAGCTACATGATGAAGTTTGAGCTAATAGATTGATTTTCATGGACTCTTAACATGACATCGGCAAATAAATTGGCACAACTCAAAACGGTTATTTTGGCACTTTCTTGGCGCAGGGGGATGGAATCTGTTACAATAAGGGATTCTAGGTTTGATTGCTCAAGGCGGTCATAGGCTTTTCCTGATAAAATCGGATGGGTGCAAATTGCGCGAACACTTATGGCGCCTCTCTCAATCATTAAGTCTGCTGCTTTGGTTAATGTTCCAGCAGTATCCACCATATCGTCCACTAAGACGACGTTTTTGCCGGAGACATCTCCGATGAGCTCCATGTGCTCTATTACACCTGCCTTGGCCCTTTGTTTGTAACAAATAACAACATCACTACTCAGTGCTTTTGAATAGGCATAGGCTCTTTTGGACCCCCCCATGTCTGGAGAAGCAATCGTTAAATTGTCGAGATTGAGTGATTTTAAATAAGGGAGGAAAATGGTAGAGGCAAAAAGGTGGTCGACGGGTTTTTCAAAAAAGCCTTGTATTTGATCAGCATGAAGATCCATTGTGATGATGCGCGTGGCCCCAGCGGTTTCTAGCATCTTGGCCACGAGTTTTGCAGCGATGGGCACACGGGGCTTGTCTTTTCTGTCTTGACGCGCCCATCCGAAATAGGGCAAAACGGCAGTTATGTGTCTGGCTGAGGCCCGCTTAGCAGCGTCTAACATCAGAAGCATTTCCATGAGATGATCGCTGTTGGGAAATGTCGAGCCAATTAAAAAAACGCGACTCCCACGCACAGACTCTTCAAATGAGGGCTGAAATTCACCATCGCTGTAGGTCGAAGTGATGACGTTACCCAAAGACACGCCAAAAGCGTGAGCAATGGCTTTGCCTAGGTCTTGACTTTGTTTACAGGCGAAAATTTTAGGTTGTGGTGACATCGAACTCATGTGAGATTTGTTTAGTTAAAGACAAATGTAAAATTATCGGTCCCTTTTCGCAAAAATGAAAGAGAGAATTACCAACAATTTGAAAATATTCTTTATTTTCGCCCTCCATTCAAGCCTTGGTGGCGGAATTGGTAGACGCGCACGACTCAAACTCGTGTTCTTCGGAGTGTGGGTTCGATTCCCACCCAAGGTACTAGCCCTTCAGAATTTTTTTCTGGAGGGTTTTTTATTGGATGTATTTTATCGATTATCTCGTTTCATTTTGCGGTATTCGTCAGGAGTGCAGTTGTTGGATTTTTTGAATATCTTAAAAAAATTAGGAAGACTATCAAATCCAGATTTTTGTGCAATATATTCGATTGTATAACGATTTTCAGATAAGAGCAAGTCTTGAGCCATTTGAATTCGGCATTTGTTTTTCAGCGCCATGAATGACGTGGTTTTGATTTTTAAATAGCTTCGGATGTGGTATTTTGAGTGCCCAATGGCGCGTGAAAAAAGGTCAAAATTGCTTTTAGACTTAGCAAAGAATTTCTTCTTGTCTACCAAAGCCTCAATTTTCTGGTCAATGAGATTAAAGATTTCTTTTGGAATCAAGTCTTGTGTGTCTTCGGCCATAACAAATGGCGAGGTTTTGAGGTGTTTCTTACTGAGCAGCTTGGAATTATGCAGGAGCTCAGGATGTCTGACTAATTCTATGAAGAGTATTGTAAAAAGTAGAAAATCAACGATCACTACCAGATCTATCACCGAATTTCTGTCTTGATCACCATAGGCGATCAAGACAATATGAATGGAGTAAACTAGGGTGAGGGCAATCAATAGGACAGATATTCTGAATAGTGACTGAAGTCGTTTCTCATCATTAAACCCTCTTTGAGTCTTGGCCTGGGTGATGATGAACAAGCTGTATGCCGAATACGCAATGAAATGGAGGCTGGCTTTTTTATGCTCCAATATACAGCCATGCAGTATTTGAACAGTCGCCAGCGCTGAACCATTGAGCGACGGCCCAAAGTATCTCTCGATTATTTCCGATATTTGTGATTAAATTTCTCAGATGATGAATGAATTTTGGCTCTATTTTACTTTAGGACACCAACATGTATTGGACCTGGGGGCATACGATCACTTGCTCTTCTTGGCAGTACTGAGTGTTTCTTATCAATTCAGTCAGTGGCGCCGTTGGGGTCTTTTGGTCAGCTTATTCACGTTGGGCCACACCCTTTCGTTAGCCGCTACGCATTTTTTTGGCCTTCAGTCCAATGAACAGATCGTGGAGTTCCTTATTCCGTGCACCATCATCGCCACAGCACTCTATAATATGTTGCAGATATGGGTCCCGTCTAATTCAGATCATGTATTGGTCCTAGGGGGTTCAGCCCTGACTTTTGGTCTGATCCATGGACTTGGTTTTGGCCGTTATTTTGGTGTGATTGAGGACCAAGGCTCTGTAATGGCCTTGATTGATTTTGCTCTCGGGATTGAATGGGCGCAATTAATTATTGTTTTTGTGGTTTTAGTCCTTAGTTTTGTAGCGCAACGCCTTTTTGGCATTAAGAAAAGAGATTGGATTTTGGTCGCCTCAATTGCGACTATCGCGGCAACTATTCCTATGTTTTTGGGTTAACGCCAAGATTGAGAAGTGCCCAACATTCCGTACAAGAGACCCCGCAGATGACGCAGCAAAACAAACAACTAAAATACGATAAGGCTTATCTCAAAATGGCTTTAGAATGGAGTAAGCTGTCGTATTGTGATCGCCGACAGGTAGGGGCATTGATCGTCAAAGACAAAATGATCATTAGTGATGGTTATAATGGGACTCCTACAGGTTTTGAAAATATCTGCGAGGATGATCAGGGTTATACCAAGTGGTATGTCCTTCATGCCGAAGCTAATGCGATCATGAAAGTGGCTTCATCGACGCAGTCATGCAAAGGGAGCACACTCTATATCACTATGTCTCCTTGTCAGCAGTGCAGCAAATTGATCCATCAGGCGGGCATCATTCGGGTGGTCTATCACTCGCCGTACAAAGACAATTCTGGGCTTAAATTCTTAGAGAAGGCCGGCATTATCGTATCACAAGTATCTGATTTGGATTAATGCAAAGTAGGAGCTATAGAGCACCTTTGATCATTGCCTTAGCGGTGGTCTTTGGCATGTGCCTTGGTGTTGCCTTTGATTTTGACCGTCGTGCAATGGGTTTTTGGCCCTCGAATGCACCAGCGACCAAACTCCTTCAGTTGATTGATTATATCGAGAGTGACTATGTTGATGCTGTTGCGGCCGATAGTATTGTCGACTTAACAGTCAATCGACTATTGGAACAGCTCGACCCGCATTCAGCTTATATCTCTAGCCAACTTTATCCATCAATTGAAGATGATATGCGTGGTGATTTTGTGGGTGTAGGCATTAACTTTTATCTGTATCAAGACACGATAGCGGTCATCAGGTCGGTAATTGATGGGCCAGCTGCAGCAGCCGGCATTGCCTCGGGCGATCGTATTCTGACTGCTGATGGAAGGCCATTATTTGGGGCGCACGCAGATCGCGATAGCGTGGCGCAGTGGATTCGAGGCCCAGTCAAGACGCCGGTGCGCTTAGAAGTGTTTCGCCCGTCTGCCGACAGTTTGTTTGTTGTCGATGTGATGCGTGAGCGCATCCCTTTGGCGAGTGTCGAAGGGGGACAAATGTTGCGCCCTGGCATCGGATACCTAAAGATTAATCGGTTTACAGAAACGACAGAAGATGAGTTTATCCTCAAGTTAAAAGATTTGACAGCACAACAAATGGATACAGTGATTCTTGACCTCAGGGATAATCCAGGAGGATATGTGGGCAGTGCTTTAGGAATTCTGGACCAATTCATGCCGTCAGGAACTTTATTGCTGACCACAAAAAACAAACAGGGCCGCAAGCGAAATTCTTATGCCGAACGGCGCGGTCTTTTTGAAAAAGGCGCTCTTTACGTCTTGCTCAACGAGCAAAGCGCCTCTTCAGCAGAGATTGTTGCAGGGGCGCTTCAAGATCAGGATCGGGCCATTATTGTGGGCAGAAGATCCTTCGGTAAAGGTCTTGTTCAGAGGGAGATGGGTTTTGGCGACGGAAGCGCTGTTCGACTCACCGTAGCCCGTTATTACACACCATCTGGTCGTTCCATTCAGCGCCCGTACGGCACAGACCGCTCTGCTTATTTGGAGGATATAGAGGCGAGAATTGCGCGGGGAGAAATGCAAGATTCTAGTTTGATGCCCCAGCCCGATTCATTGACTTTTGTGACGTCCAATGGCAAAAGAGTCTATGGGGGTGGAGGAATTGCTCCAGACCTATTCGTGCCACTACCGACAAGTATAGAGGATCAAACTTTGAGATACCTCAATCGCAGTGGTTTGATGAGTTATGTTGTGTTTGATTATTTAGAAAACCACCGTTCGGAGTTTGCTGATATGACGGCTCATGAATTTATAGAGCACTATAAGACGTCTTCGGATTTATTGGAAAAATTCATGGATGATGCGCAACTCAAGGCATCGGGCATGTCCATGACCAATCAAGAGGCTCAATTATTGTCTTTGCTCAAGGCAGAACTTGCAGATCAGGTTTATGGACCGCAATATGCGTTGCAACTGTTGTTGCAAGCGGACCCCATGATAGATAAAGTATTCGCGCACTAAGGCGATTATGAGGGTTATTTTAGGCGCTTTTTGATCTCAAAAGAGCGGATCAGAATGAGCAATAATACAATGACACAGGCCGAAGCAAAGACACTAATCAGCGCAATCTGGCTGTCGCCATTGAACGGATCACTGACCTCTATTTTTGTAGCGTTATAGCCCATTAAGACAATAGCAATGGCGATAAGTAAATAGCGGAAGTAAGTCATGACGGATTAAATAAATAGTTCTTGAATATTTGAGGTAAATAGCTTTACGGCAATGGCCAAAAGGATGACGCCAAAAACCTTCTGAATGATGCCGATACCGTTTTTGCCTAAAATTGCTTGGAGTCTTGATGAGGTTTTAAGGACCGCATAGATCACGACAACATTGAGAATAATGGCAATAATCACACTCTCTAGTGCGTATTCTGAACGAAGAGATAAGAGTGTTGTTAGTGTCCCTGGCCCGGCGAGCATAGGGAAGGCCAAGGGGAAAATAGAAGCGATATCCGGGCTGCTGCCATCATCCTTAAATAGGGTGATCCCCAAAACCATTTCAATAGCGATAAAAAACAGAATGAAGGAACCTGCTACCGCAAATTCATTGACATTGATCCCTATGAGGTTAAGAATTTCTTCACCGAGAAAGAGGAAAAAAATCATGACAAAGGCCGCAATAATAGAGGCCTTCTCACTGTGAATATGGCCGGCTTTCTTTCTGAGTGAAATCACAATGGGGATATTACCAACAATATCAATCACAGCAAAAAGCACCATGCTTGCGGTAAAAATTTCTTTGGCGTCAAAGGTCATAGCGCGTTGTTTGGGGCAAATTTAAGCAAACAAATTGTGCTGTATCGATATGGCTCTGTTATTTTGCCATTATATTTGCGTGATGTTTCAACTAGGAAAAGCTTTAGTTTCTGAGTCTTTGATTGAAGATGAATTTGTTTGTAATTTGTCGGCATGCAAGGGCATCTGCTGCATTGAGGGAGAGGCTGGCGCACCTGTTACTGAAGATGAGGTGGTCATATTGAAGGATATTTATCCTAAGGTAAAACCCTTTTTACGTCCTGAAGGCATTGAAGCTATTGAGGCTCAAGGCACACATATTGAAACCCAAAATGGCGAGTTGGAAACGCCCTTGGTTGGAGGAAAGGAATGTGCTTATGTGGTATTTGACGCACAACATACGGCAAGTTGTGGTATTGAAACAGCCTATAAATCAGGTGCTGTAGATTTTCAAAAACCCATTTCATGTCATTTATACCCCATACGCATTCAAGAATATAGTGAGTTCTCTGCGGTCAACTATCACCAATGGCAGATTTGTTCAGACGCCTGTCTTTTGGGTCAGCAATTGAGGGTTCCGGTATACCAATTTGTCAAAGATGCTTTGATTCGAAGATTTGGTATTGATTGGTTCGATGCCCTTGCAGAAATTGCAAAAGAACATCGTGGTTAAAATTTATATACGACCGACATTCCTTTTTTTTCCGTTAATAACTTTTGATTTTTCGTCCTCATTGAGGGGGGTTTTTATTGCGGTCAAAAACAAGTGTGAGTCCTTATGAAATAAGCGTTTTCCAGTGTTTTTTATCCTAAATATTAGGGTATTGCACCTCGATCCATTTTTATCATAAACAATTTATAATCAACGAATTAAAAATAGTTTTTAACAATATTATAAGAGAATTAATTTTAGCCTCGTGTTGAAAACTTTGTTAAAAACCCTCCATAATATTTTCTGCAGTTCGCGCTTATTTTTTCCATATTTGTTAGTCCCTAGTAACACCAGTATTTTAACTATTTTAAAGAAGAGGACACATGAGCGTCATTGAGCCCATTTTAGCAGAAAATAAAAATAGATTTGTCATTTTTCCAATCGAACACCATGATATTTGGGAATGGTACAAAAAGAGTGAGGCCAGTTTTTGGACAGCCGAGGAGATTGATCTCCACCAAGATTTGACAGATTGGGCGACCAAACTCAATGACGACGAGCGTTATTTCATCAAGCATATTTTGGCATTTTTTGCGGCCAGCGATGGTATTGTCAACGAAAACCTCGCAGAAAACTTTGTCAATGAAGTGCAATACAGTGAGGCAAAGTTTTTCTATGGCTTTCAAATCATGATGGAGAACATCCATAGCGAAACGTATTCCCTTTTGATTGATACTTATGTCAAGGATGAGAAGGAAAAGGACACCCTTTTTCAAGCCATTGAGAATTTTCCAGCCATCAAAAAGAAAGCGGACTGGGCCCTTCAGTGGATCGAGAGTCCAAGTTTTGCAGAACGTCTCATTGCTTTTGCGGCCGTTGAAGGAATCTTTTTTTCTGGGGCATTCTGTTCTATATTTTGGTTAAAAAAGCGTGGTTTAATGCCAGGGCTGACTTTTTCGAATGAATTGATATCTCGAGATGAGGGCGTGCATTGCGACTTTGCGGTTCATTTGCACAACCACCACCTGATCAACAAGGTGCCTAAAGAGCGCATCAGAAGTATCATTGTGGATGCGTTGAATATTGAGCGTGAGTTCATTACTGAATCACTTCCTGCAAGTTTGATTGGAATGAACGCCAAGCTCATGACCCAATATTTGGAATTTGTCACCGATAGACTTTTGGTTGAACTAGGCTGCGAGAAGGAATACAATTCCTCGAATCCATTTGATTTTATGGACATGATTTCGCTTCAAGGAAAAACTAATTTCTTTGAAAAACGAGTTTCTGAATACCAAAAAGCCGGAGTCACCAACAAAGATAAGGAGTCGAATAAAATCAGTTTCGACGCTGATTTTTAAGCCATAAATAGGGCATACCTTTTTATGATCGATTAGCGCTCAGGCCAATGAACTCATTGACCGAGAGCCTCTATAATATTACCAATAAATTAATAATTATATAATTCTAGCAACATGAATGTAGTAAAAAGAGACGGCCATAGCGAACCAGTGATGTTCGACAAAATCACAGCCCGAGTGCGTAAATTATGTTACGGACTCAATGAATTAGTAGACCCTGTAAGAGTCGCCATGCGTGTGATTGAAGGGCTTTATGACGGTGTGACGACAAGTGAGTTGGATACGTTAGCTGCAGAAATTGCGGCAACCATGACCGTCTCTCATCCAGATTATGCCATCCTGGCGGCCCGGATATCCGTTTCCAACCTCCACAAAAACACAAAGAAGACCTTTTCTGAGGTGATGTCAGATCTATATCTATATGTTAATCCAAGAACTGGCAAAAAGGCCCCTTTATTAAGTGATGAGGTCTACAAAGTGATTCAAGATAATGCAGAGATGCTAGACTCAGCCATTATTTATAATCGCGATTTTAATTATGATTATTTTGGATTCAAAACCCTCGAGCGCTCCTATCTGTTAAAGCTAAATGGACAGATTGCAGAGCGTCCACAGCATATGCTCATGCGCGTTTCTCTAGGGATTCATCTTAACGATATCGATGCGGCACTTGAGACTTATGAGCTCATGTCTAAGAAATATTTTACACACGCAACACCTACTTTATTCAATAGTGGGACGCCAAAGCCACAAATGTCCTCGTGTTTCCTTTTGGCCATGAAAGATGACAGCATCGATGGTATTTATGATACTTTGAAACAAACCGCCAAGATCTCACAATCTGCAGGCGGGATTGGTTTATCAATTCATAACATTCGTGCGACAGGATCCTATATCTCCGGGACTAATGGGACCTCTAATGGCATTGTGCCCATGCTTCGTGTTTTTAATGACACGGCGCGCTACGTCGATCAAGGTGGTGGGAAAAGAAAGGGGAGTTTTGCAATTTATGTAGAGCCATGGCATGCGGACATCTTTGACTTTTTGGACCTCAAAAAGAATCATGGTAAAGAAGAGATGCGTGCACGCGACTTGTTCTATGCCATGTGGATCCCAGATTTGTTCATGAAACGTGTTCAAGACGACAGCACTTGGACACTGATGTGTCCTAACGAATGTCCAGGACTTTATGATTGTCATGGTGATGAATTTGAAGAAATGTATTTGGCTTATGAAGCTCAGGATAAGGGCAGAAAGACCATCCGTGCACGCGAGCTTTGGGAGAAAATCTTGGAGTCTCAGATCGAAACAGGGACGCCTTATATGCTGTATAAGGATGCTGCCAACCGCAAGAGTAACCAAAAGAATTTGGGAACCATCCGTTCTTCGAATTTGTGTACTGAAATCATGGAGTACACCTCTGCAGATGAAGTCGCAGTTTGTAACTTGGCGTCTATTGCCTTGCCCATGTTTGTCAAAAAAGGAGCTTTTGACCACAAAGAACTTTTTAAGGTGACCAAGAGAGTCACCAAGAACTTGAATCGCGTTATTGATCGAAATTACTACCCAGTAGTTGAGGCAGAAAACTCGAATTTCCGTCACAGACCTGTAGGTTTAGGAATTCAGGGACTGGCAGATGCGTTCATCTTGTTGCGCCTGCCGTTCACCAGCGATGAAGCCAAAAAACTGAATCAAGAAATTTTTGAGACCCTTTATTTTGCCGCTTTAACAGCTTCGATGGAGGAGGCCAAAGTGGACGGACCTTACCAATCATATAAAGGCTCACCTATTTCAGAGGGGCTTTTTCAACACAACCTTTGGAACATCAAAGATGAAGAGTTGAGCGGCCGATGGGATTGGGCAAAACTTCGCAAAGACATCAAAAAGCATGGAGTGCGCAACTCATTACTTGTAGCACCGATGCCCACAGCTTCTACATCTCAGATTTTAGGAAATAATGAGGCTTTTGAGCCCTATACGTCCAATATTTACACCCGTCGTGTACTTTCTGGTGAGTTTATTGTTGTGAACAAGCATCTTCTAGAAGATTTGGTTGAAATAGGCTTATGGAATGATACCCTAAAAGAAGAGATCATGAGGGCCAATGGATCTATCCAACATATTGAAGGGATTCCGCAAGAGCTCAAAGAATTATATAAGACGGTTTGGGAATTATCTATGAAAGATATTATTGATATGTCCCGCCATAGAGGTTACTTTATTGACCAGTCACAATCACTCAACCTATTTATGGAAAATGCGAATATGGCCAAACTGACTTCGATGCACTTCTACGCCTGGCAGAGTGGGCTCAAAACGGGCATGTATTATCTGCGCACAAAGAGTGCTGTGGATGCCATTAAATTCACCCTTAATAATCAAGCCAAGGAGGAAAAGATTCCAGCCGAAGCGCCTAAAGCCAAAGCGGTCCCTGTAGGCGTGTCAGGGCCTGAAAAGACTTTGACAGCTCAGGAGTTGCGTGAGATGCTTGCGCAGGGCAAGGATGCTGCTGAAAACGATGAGGATTGCTTGATGTGTGGTTCTTAAAGAATAAATAAAAAAAGCCCCGCATTTGCGGGGCTTTTTTTTGCTCAAAATACGAGGTGTTTTGCTCGTATAAGATGTCTATTCAATAAAGTTAATGCCTTTATTTGACGTTTTTGTTATAGACCTGCATCAATTCCCAAACCGCATCAATAAGATCTTTAGACTCGAGGAGCACATTAAAATAAAGCGCTGTGTTTTTAGGACTAGACTCTTCTTTACGGGTCAAGGTTACCTGGTCATCAATGCGCTGTGAAACACTCTGGCTCAATGCTTCAAGCTCAGCCGTTATGGTGCTGATGGCTTTCAAGTTGTTTTCATCAAACATATGGACTAGCTTACTGAGGATTGCACCAAATTCATGATCCACTTCTTGAAGCACTTTAATTTGATTAAAGCGCAATGATTTGTGGTTGTTGTGAATATGCTTAAAGCTCTTTTTTGTGATAAAGTCAAGCGATTGAGTAATATCAGTAAGGTGCGTTAATATTTGGATGTAGAATTTGCTTCCGCGCAAACTAGTTTCTTCCAGATTTTTAATGAAATAAAACAAATTGTTGCGTAAATCTTCAATCTCTTCACCCAGTTTATCGACTCCTTTTTTACATTTTTTCAGCCCTTTTTCATCTTGGCTGGCTAATCCATGGATGACGTTGCTGTAGGTCTTTTGGGTGCGTGCAAATACATTGGAGATGTTTTGGGTGCTTTCACTAATAATTCCCTGAACCGTTTTGCTTGCCGTCTTTTTTAAACCCTTTGGTGCCGCTTTGTCCGCGCTACGTTTTTTGTGAAATAGATAATTACGCACTAACAGCGCAAGAGCTAAAATGAGTAAAACAGCAATCGCGACACCGCCCCCTAAGAATATTAAATAAGCCAAAGTTCCTGCCACTACAAAGGCACTGAAGGCCGTAAAAAACCAACCACCGATAACATTAATTACCCCAGCGACACGATAAACGGCGCTTTCTCGTCCCCATGCGCGGTCGGCCAGAGAAGTACCCATGGCAACCATAAAGGTAACGTAAGTGGTGGATAAGGGCAGCTTCATGGAGGTAGCAATAGAGATCAAAACTCCGGCAACCATAAGATTAATTGAAGCGCGAATCATATCAAATGCAGGTGCTTCTGGATCATCCTTCAGGGCCATTACTTCAGGTTTCTCAAAGCTTTGGTTCATTTTTGCTATTGCTCCGGAGGGGAGTATTTTACTCATCAGGTGGCTTAATTGCGTGCCCCCTTTTACCAAAACACGCGATAGCATATTGGGTTGAAATTTCTCAGCACCATCGTTTTGACGCGAAAGCCCAATTTCCGTTTCTGTAACTGTTTTGGCCTTTTTAGAAAACCACAACGTCAGCACCATGACCCCGCCAGCAATAAATAACAATATAGGTTCGGCAGGGACCTTTTTACTCAACACATCCATGGAAAATTCGGCCGCAGGAACCCCAGAGATTGACCAAGCCTCAAATGAGTGATAAGCCGCCATAGGAACTCCGATAAAATTAACAAGGTCGTTACCTGAAAAGGCCAAGGCCAAGCCAAAAGTACCAATAGTGATGACCACGATCAGAATACTTTTTTTGAATATTTTCATGAATAAAAAAGAAAACAAGGCCCAAAATACAAACCCAATACCTAGAATCATCCAAGTTTGACTGGATAGAACTTCTTTGAAGGAATCGTAATATGGGGTGCCTTTAAGACCCTTAAAAAAGATGAAATAGGTAATCGCGGTAAGGGCAATACCGCCGAAGATTGCGCCGAAGTTTTTAATTTTTTGCTCATAATGGAAACTAAAAATCATTCGGGAGGCCCATTGGACCAAAGCCCCTATGGAAAATGAAATAACTACTGAAAGTAGTATTCCGCTTATAATTTCAGTGGCCTTCTTTGTATTGATATAGGTGCCGAGATCCCCAAAGGTTTGATTGGGGTCCATACCGATTTTTATCAAAGCCATCACAACAGCGGCGCCTAATAATTCAAATACAATCGAAACCGTAGTTGAAGTAGGCATGCCTAAGGTATTGAAGAAGTCCAGGAGCAAAATGTCCGTGATCATCACAGCCATAAATATGATCATGATTTCATCGAAGTAAAATTCCCCTGGCACAAAAATCCCTTTACGGGCGACCTCCATCATCCCACTGGAAAATACCGCCCCAATAAATATCCCCAAACTTGCCACGATCATTATGGTTCTGAAGGAAATCGCTTTAGAGCCAATGGCTGAGTTTAAAAAGTTTACGGCATCATTACTGACACCTACTACAAGATCCACCAAAGCCAAAACGGCCAAGGCGATTAACATCATTAAATAAATCTGATCCATATTGAGTTAAATTGTTGAAACAAAGGTCGAATTAAATTAACAAATTACTGTTATTAAATTGTTATGTGTATGACTTAAAAATGAAGGTCAAATCCCAATCGGAACTCAATGAAATCTTCATTGCCATCCACTTGGCCGAAACTTAAATCACTTTGAATTTTGAGTTTGTGACCCACCACATATTTTGAAGCTCCAGCCGTGTAAACGACCTCATTCCCTTTACCAGTAACGGCTCCATAACTGATACTCGAATGACGGCCTGTGAGCTCAAAGTTATTCTTAAACAAATAGCTAGCCTGAATATTAGTGGCGTTACCTACCTGTACAACATTGGATGAGCCCGCAAATGGAGTGGGTTCAGCTGCGCTTCTATCGGCATATTCTGCCATGATCGAAAAACCACGATATTTTAACATCGCGTCCATAAATATTGTAGTGATATCTGTTTCGAAAAGACTGCCATCGTCCAGAATCATGTAGCTGCCCATATTGCTCCGATTTTTCACGGCATTTTGATTGAGGTCATAAGTCGCGGCAATCATCAATTTTACAGAGGACTCACGCACTAAATCGCTTTGTGAATAATCACCTTTTTTAGCAAAGTTACCAAAAGGCAATAATTCTACACGAGAGGTATACTGAAGGCCACCTAAATTTCCTTCGGTAATATTGCGCCCTTCCCCTTGGGACAAGGCCAGTTTTTCTCTTACGAGCATTTGCCCAATTTTGTGTTTGTATCTGAGTTGAATTCCCATATCTCGATCGATGTTGAATTTACTGTTCAAAATTGATCGGTCAATGAGTTGGAGACTTCCAGAAGAAATCACACGCTCTATGTTTCCAGGTAACTTGGTTTGTCCAGCCCAAAGCTCAAAACCCGGGGCAAAATGCC
This sequence comes from Flavobacteriaceae bacterium, assembly GCA_029248405.1. GTDB lineage: Bacteria > Bacteroidota > Bacteroidia > Flavobacteriales > Flavobacteriaceae > BACL21. The sequence continues at coordinate 190,929 of JAQWJJ010000016.1, forward strand.
ACATCACTACGGCGTCCAATATATAACGCGGGGTGTTTCGGTTGTAGACACTGGCTCCTGAAATATCGCGGTTTGAAAGGCCTAACTCAAGTTTGTATTTCAACTTTGGACTAAAGGCCCAACCGTCAAACTTAAATCGAGCACGTCGCACAAGGAAATTGTATTCAGCATCACCATAATTACTGCCATCGTGATTCCAAGCGGATTGAAATCTAGTCTGAATTCTGGGGGCAAACTTTACAGTGAAGCTGCTATCTGCTGCAGTAAAATTAATTAAACCTTTACCAAAAGATTGATCGTTTAAAGTCTGTGCGTGAATTGGTAAAAAACAGAGGAAACTAAGGCCAAGAAGCCATGTTGTTTGCAAGCGCATATAAATCATTTTTAAGTTTTTGTCGCCGCAAAGGAATTGCTCTAATGTTACCTAAATGTTTCCTAATTGTTATTTGATTAATTTTAAAGTGATTAATTGAGAAAATGTGCAAAAAAAAATGGCCGCCCGAAGGCGGCCTACACAAAAATCGAGTCGACAAAAACTTAATGATTCTATGTGCAAGTGTTTAAAACACATTCAAAGAACGTCTTTCTATTTAGTCACAATATCAAGCGAACATTAAATAAATATTAATTAGAAATAGCTGCTGGCTGGATTGAAAAATGTGTTTAAATATAATTAAATCAGCGCTTTATAAGCTGTATGTTAATTTAATGTTATGTAAACGTAAATTCTGTGTAACAAATTCATTAACTTAGCATGAATTCAATTGTTATATTATGAAAGCAATCATTTTAACCGGAGGCCTTTTATTTGCGACCACATTATGGGCTCAAGAAACACCAAAAAGAGAAAATATTAAAAATGGTTCTGTGGTGGAGTCCACGGTATATCATGACAATGGAAGTATAGCCCAAAAAGGGGCCTATAATCTTAACAATGAATTGCATGGCGCTTGGGTAAGTTACAATTCCCAAGGTGCTATAACTGCTCAAGGAAATTACACCCAAGGTAAAAGAGTCGGCACCTGGTATTTTTATAATACTGGGGAAATCAATCAAGTCCAATATCAAGACGGACGCGTCACCCAGGTGGATCGTTTGGCCAAAACAGATACTCGTGTAGTCAGTCAATTTGAATAAACTACATCATAACACATTAAAAAGGGCCTCATTCGAGGCCCTTTTTCTTTAAGCTGTTTCATGATTTACACAACACAGCCAACAACACTTAAAATTTAGTTTATAGTCCTGAAGTCCATCCAGAGGCCCAGCTAGGCGCAGCAGCACCGTTGCCAGCACCAGAGGTAGGTCCTTCAACCACAAAGCTTTGGTTGGCACCGATATAATCAGTTACCTCAAATCCAGCTGCTGGATTGTCAAATTGCATTGGGCTGATGCTCAAGTCACCATTTTCGATACGCACGGCGGCTTCTGCATCAGTGTCCTTTACTTTAACCCCAAGGTCAATACTGTCAGTGTAGAAGTTGGTAATGGTGAATGATCCACCCCCTTCTTTAAAGTAAAGTGCTCCTTCTGTTACAGGACCCACCACAGTAATATTGCTGAGTGTAGTCGTGGTTACAGGGCTAGCATTTCCATCATCACCATTGTTTGATCCTTCGATACCGGCTTTTGCACCGTCCTTGATGTACCAGAAAGAACCGTTTCCATTCCAGCCGTCGGCAAAGTCGATAGAATCATCACCACTGCCGATAGACACTAAGTAGTCTCCTGAAACCGTACCACCGAAGAATTCAATCCCGTCGTCACCCCCTTGGTAAGACTGAACATATTCAAAAGTGGTTCCTGCACCAACACCGAACAGGGAAACACCGTTAAACTCCTTATCGTTTGAGAAAGTAGCTCCGGTGTATTCTACACGTAGGTAACGAATAGATCCAGAGTTATCGTTGGCGTTGCTCCCACCGTAGGTCAAGTCGGCCACCTCAGAAGTCACATTAGATCCTTTGTTTGTTGGTGCATCACCACAAACCACAAGGCCTCCCCAATCACCAGGTGCAGGGCTCGCAGAACCGGATGTCATGACTACTGGGGCGGAAGAGTTACCATTGATGAAAATCTGCGCTCCACGCTCTACGGCGATGTAAGCAGAAGTTCCACCAGTTGCAGTGATAACGGTTCCAGCAGGAATTGTTAAAGAAGCTCCTGCACGCACGACGTATGCGCCAGTTAAGTTATACGCAATTGCGCTTTCTAAAGTAACGTCGGTTACGACATCTCCTTCAAGGACATTATCGACGGCACACGGCGCACAGGCAGACCCGCCGCAATCGACACCGGTTTCATCACCATTTTGGATGCCGTCATCACACGTAACAGCTTGTGGATCTGGAGTCATACTATCATCTTTACTGCACGAAAATAGCACAGCGACAATAGCTAATCCTAAACTAAATTTGGCAATTGAATGTTTCATTTTTGTTGATTTAAATTAATAACTGTTTGAATTGATTGTTGAGTATTTAAAAAGTATAGTTCAGAGAAATTTTCAAATCATAGCCCCGTTTGAAAGAAAGAACCGTTGTTGCGGTCTCCTGAATTCGGTCGCGGATCGGATTAACGTCTCCGTCTACGGCTTCTTGGAATCTTTCAATACTTGGGTTTAAAAGGTTTTTGGCTGAAATGCCTACACTGAGTTGTTTGGTGAACTGGGCTTTAGCTACAAGGTCCAAAGTCGGCACGCCCTTTTCGACAATATTTCCTTTTCCAAAGTTTCCTAAGGCAAAAATGCGATCAGAGAAATAGTTGCCCGCCAAGGTCAGTAAGATATTTTTATGCTCTTTAAAGTCTTTGTAAAAACTAAGGTCTGCATTAGCTACTAAATCTGAGGCTCCAGTTATCCCCGTGGATGAATAGGTTGGGTCAAAACTAAGCCCTGCCTGATCAAATACCTTTTGGCCATTGAGGTCTTGATTGGTCTTCATATAAGCTAGGTTCAATCCAGCGGTGAACTTTTGCGTATTGGTGAAGTCGGCGTATTCTGATTCACGACTCATCAGCACTTTGCGGGATTCAATCTCGATACCAAACGCTGAGGCCTGATCACCGGTGTTGGCCCAACTGATGTCATTAGCGGCCGATTGAATGGTGACGGTGTTGATTGGGTTCTGGATGATTTTTGCAAATAGTCCTGCGGACAACAATTCAGAATTAGAAGGAAAGAGTTCCCACTTGGCGTCAAAATTATAATTCGTAGAAGCGGTCAAAAATGGATTGCCAAAATAATCTTGGTTGACCTCTTGGAATAAGAATGGCGCCCGCTCCTTGTATTGAGGCAGGGTATAGGTTTTGCTGGCGGCAAACTTGAAGTTTTGTTCTTCATTGATGACGTATTTAATCGAAAGGGCGGGTAATAGTTGGAATACATCTAAACTGTTGCTGTCTCCATCTGGGTCCAGTGAGGTCGACCAAGCGATGTCTTGATTGATTTGCTCTCCACGTAATCCGACAATCATGGTGAATTTAGGATTAAGCGCATAGGTAAAGTTGGCATAGCCCGCCAGTATACTTTGGGTTCCCCCATAGGTTTGTGGGTCTAAAGCATTAGACACTTCGGCGCTTCCTCTAAAGGTTTCCATGCGGAATAAACCAGCGTTCAAGTTCTCCTGATTAAAGTAAGCGTCTACATTGTAAATGTCCTCGACTATAGGCTGCACAATTCCCGCGCCGCGAAGGATTCGGAAATTGAATTGAGTCGCAGAAAAATCGACTTCTTTGATGCGAGAACTGAATCCTAGATCGAGTTTGCCGTCAAATTCGTCCTGATCATTTTTAAATAATTTAATAGAAGTTTCGAATGCACTGGCGATTTCTTCTTCGTATAAATCGGCATAAAAACGGTGATTGCTCGAGGCCGCAGAGACAAATTCAAAGGATTTAGGCCCATCAGGCTCGTCCAGATCTTGTGGGACCAAAGTCACTTGTCGGCGATTGGGTTCAGCACTTTGCAAGAAACTATACGATCCAGAGGCACTAAGGGTAATGCGCTCATTGAGGTCATAGTCGGCATGTAATTGATTAACAATGAGGTTAGTCCGTGTAAAAACGGCGCGCTGAATAAATCCACCTCCTTGTGACGCATCGTCATCTTTATCGATGACTCCGTAATTCTCTAATTGTTGCTCGTTTGAGGTATTCAATAAAAGCCCGCTATAGTTGACATTCAAATCTTTGTGTTTGATGCCCACATCGCCCATTAAGGTTGTGTTGGTGCTGTATTGGTAATCAACATAGTCAAAGTCAGCGTTAGGTATGCCGCTTACTTCCACACCACCGCGGGATATACCCTCACGATACTGAAATTGATTGCTGTGCGCCCCAACCCCGAAAACGGTAAGTTTGGTGTCATCACCTAATTGAAAACTGTCCCCGCCTTGCAGCGTCAAGCCCAAGTTCGCGGGAGCATCGGCTGTACGGCGATCCCAGCTGGTGTCAAAGTTGTAATTGTTTAAAGGGAAGGCAGGATAATTAATGTCGTAATACCCAAAATTATCTGGTCCATCGGTGCGATAGAATTGATCTTGACTTTGGGTGATGGTGTTAAACCCTGAATCCACACTGACCGAAATGATGCCATCGGCCATAGCATTTTTAGAATCAATATTGATATTCGCTCCAGCAAAATCAGCATACTGTTGCGGGTTGAAGGTTTTGTCAATTCCAATATTCTCAACAATGTCCGTGCTAAAAAGACTCAGGTTGATGTTTTTTCGTGCAGGATTGTCTGAAGGCAGAGGAAGACCATTCAAAGTCGTTACGTTATAACGATCGCCTAATCCGCGTACAAAGACATTACCAGAGCCTTCTTGTTTTGAAATCCCGGTTATTTTGGACACCGCAGTCGCCGCATCACCCACCCCTTTTCGAGAAAGTTCTTGGGCTCCGATGGCCGTTTTCTGTGTTACTGCATTTTTTTGTTCCAGGAGCAACGCAACCTCACTCTCTTTTCTTACCGTTGTCGTGATGACGACTTCGTCAAGAGTAGCAGCGCTCGCGCCCATCGGGACGTTCACCGTTGTTACTTTATCGACTTCAACAAGTATATCGCTGATTTCGACAGTTTCATAACCTACAAAACTATACACAATATTATAAGTGCCTGCAGGCAAATCTTCCAGTGCATACAATCCGTCAAAATCGGACGTTGTACCGGTACTTTGATCTTTAATGATGACGTTGGCAAAAGCCAAAGGCTCATTGTTGAACTCTTTGTCGGTCAAAAGGCCGACGATTGACCCTGTTGTTTGCCCAACAGCGGTCAAAGACATTAGTGCAAGTAATGTCGTGGTTAAAAAATTTCGCATAATGTGTTTTAAATACTCGGTGCAAAGATGAAAGGCTAATGTGACCTCGAGGTTAACCTGAAATTATGATTAAGTCACTTTAAGGTTACCACAATGTTATGACGCCCTAGAGTCTTTTGGTCGTGCAGATTGGTCCAAAAAACTTATCTTGCTGGAGATAAATCAGAGCTTATTATGATGCAGTGGGAACAGTTGCTTTCTTTGAAACGACAGGGAGACAAACACAAACGATTACGCGCAGAGCAAGACCAAACCCGCTTGGGTTTTGAAGTGGATTACGACCGGATTATTTTTTCGTCAGCATTCAGAAGTTTACAAGATAAAACCCAGGTGATTCCCTTGTCTAAAACATCATTTGTTCATACCCGACTGACGCACAGTTTGGAGGTTTCTGTCGTGGGCCGGTCATTGGGGCGAAAAGTGGGTCAAGTGATCCTCAATAAACAACCCCATCTGAGTGCTGTCCATGGATTTCAGGTCAATGATTTTGGTGCAGTAGTTGCAGCAGCGGCACTCAGTCATGATATTGGCAATCCTCCATTTGGCCATAGTGGTGAAAAGGCAATTGGTGATTTTTTCAGCCGTGGACCAGGCCAGCGATTTGCTTCATTAATGCAGCCCGAAGAGTACCAAGATCTTTGTGATTTTGAGGGCAATGCGAATGGATTTAAAATATTATCTCAATCTAAGGACGGCGTCGAAGGGGGGCTCCGTCTGTCCTATGCCACTCTGGGGGCGTTTACAAAATACCCGAAAACCTCTTTGCCCAAGAAACCAACAAAAGGTGTGGGCGACAAGAAATATGGTATTTTTCAACATCAATTGCCTTTTTTCCAAGAGGTTGCTCAAGAGCTTGGGCTCTTGTCTCTTGGACAAGGCAGATATGCCCGCCATCCTCTGGCCTATTTGGTGGAAGCCGCAGACGACATTTGTTATACCATAATAGATTTTGAAGACGGCATCAATCTCGGTCTCATTCCAGAAGAAATTGCTCTAGAATATTTGGTGCGATTGGTCAAGAATACCATTCAATCTGAAAAATATGCCCAGCTCACAAAGTCTTCGGATCGATTGGCTTATTTACGTTCGCTCGCCATCAGTACGTTAATCAATGAGGCTGCTGAATTATTTCTGAATCACGAAGCCGAGATCTTATCCGGTCAGATGATGACCTCGTTAATGGATAAAAGCCAGTACAAAGCACAAATTGATGACATTCTAAAAGTCAGCGTGGAACACGTCTACCGCAGCCGTGAGGTGCTTGAAAAAGAAATTGCCGGCCACCGGATGCTGACGGATATTCTTGATGCCTATACTCAGGCGGCGCAACATTTCATTAAAGGCGACATGCGTTTTTTAGATGACCTTCTGCTGCGTGAAGCGGGAATTGTGATTCAAGAAAATGCCACGACCTATGAGTATCTTATGGAGATCAGTCACTTTGTATCGCGTTTGACCGACGGCAATGCTCTGATTCTTTTTGAACGGCTTAATGGGCGCGTATCTTAAAATTATCTCGAAAGCACTTCTTATTTAATTTTTTTGTCTTGGATATTATCTGATTTAAGTATCTTAGAAATCTCAATATTAAAAAAATCAATGATTATGAAAAAATTACTCTTTTTAGTGGGTTTTTTGACTTTCAATTTTGGTTTCGCCCAGGATGAAATTCGAGTGATCCGAGAATACTTGAGCGAAGAACGCTCGCAACTGAATCTTACCGCCGAAGATGTACAATCTCCAGTGTTAGAATCCAGTAGTTTCTCTCAAAGCATGAATGTGACCACTGCTTATGCCAGTCAAACACATCATGGAATTGAGGTCTTTAATACGATATCACGTTTTGCTATTCGTGATGGTCAAGTGGTTTCGGCGCGTGTCGCCTTTGCCAACGACTTGGCGGCAAAAGTCAATACAACTGCGCCTTCAATCTCGGCGCAATCAGCGATTCTGAAAGCTGCTCAGGCTCTAGGATTACAAGCCCCAGTGCAGATTGATCAAGTGTCTGCAGAAGATAATAGCTATGTTTTTGAGGCTTCGGATTTGTCTTTAAATACAATTCCAGTGGCTTTAACTTATCAACGCACGACCGACAGCCAATATGTTTTGGCTTGGGACTTGAGTCTATATCTTTTAGATGCAACACATTATTACAGTGTGCGTATTGACGCACAAACAGGTGCCTTAGTAGATACCCATGATTGGGTGCAGCACTGCGATTTTGGTCAAGGCAGCCACCAAGGGCATAATGCCGAGAGTGTTTTATTTGCTCCAGCCAAAAGTGCAGGATCTATGGCTTTAGTGGATGCACAATACCGTGTATTTCCAATACCATACAGCAGTCCAATTGATGGAGATGACGAACTGGTCACCACACCCGAAAATTTAATTGCTTCTCCTTTTGGATGGCATGATACGGATGGTGTATCGGGAGCAGAACACACCATTACAAGGGGAAACAACGTATGGGCTAGAGAAGATATTGCTGGCACTAACAGCGGTGGCGCATCTCCAGATGGTGGCGCTGACCTTATTTTTGATTTTGCTTATGGCTTGCCGCAAGATCCGGCATCGTTTACCGATGCGGCCACAGTGAACCTTTTTTACTGGAACAACATCATCCACGACGTGACGTAGCAGTATGGTTTTGATGAAGCCAGTGGGAATTTTCAAGAAAACAATTATGGAAACCCCGGAAATGGTAGTGACTCTGTCAATGCTGACGCTCAGGATGGCAGTGGCACTAACAATGCGAACTTTGCAACACCCCCAGACGGAGGGAATCCAAGAATGCAAATGTTTATTTGGGACAGCTCGTCAGGACCTCTTGAGCTCTTGACCATCAATAATGGGCCACTTGCAGGGTCTTACACAGGTGTTCCTGCTGCTTTTGGTGGCGCTATGCCAGATCCTCCACTGACTTTGGATATGGTGCTTATTGAAGACGACAATTCAGGAACTTCAACAGATCCAGCAGATGCTTGTGATCCCTTGGTGAATGGTCCAGATTTGAATGGCAAAATTGTGGTCATCAGACGCGGTGAATGTGAGTTTGGCTTTAAAGCCTTGGCGGCCCAAAATGAAGGGGCGTTGGCGGTAATAATGGTCAATAATGTGACAGGTGATCCCATTCTGATGGGTGCTGGAGCCGTTGGTGCTCAAGTTACGATCCCATTATTTATGATGACCGATATTGATGGGGAAGCGATTATTGCAGAACTGTTGACAGGAAACCCGATGAATGGTACCATCGACGGTACTGTCACTCCACCATCTATTGATGGAGATTTGGATAACGAAATTGTAGCGCACGAATACGGACATGGAGTATCAAATAGATTGACAGGCGGTCCAAATACTACGGGTTGTCTTAATAATGCTGAGCAAATGGGTGAAGGTTGGAGCGACTACCTTGGCCTGATTTTGACCATGCAGGCCGGTGACCAAGCGACAGATGTTAGAGGTCTTGCGGCCTATGCTTCTGGTAATCCCAATGGGATTCGTGAGGCGCCTTACAGTACTGATTTTTCTGTAAATAGTTACACATATCAAGACACAAATGCGAACGTTACACAACCCCATGGTATCGGATTTGTCTGGGCCTCAATGTTGTGGGACATGACATGGGATTTGATTGATCTTTATGGTTTTGATGAAGATATATACAATGGTACCGGTGGTAACAACATTGCTTTCCAATTGGTTATGGATGGTATGAAGTTACAATCTTGTTCTCCTGGTTTTGTTGATGGCCGAGATGCCATCCTTGAGGCAGACGAACTTGCTAACAACGGAATCCACCGTTGTTTGATTTGGGAAGCATTCGCTAGAAGAGGTCTTGGCTTTAGTGCAAGTCAAGGGAGCTCGAACTCGCGCTCTGATCAAACAGAAGCGTTTGATATTCCAGCAGATTGTAACCTATCGACGAGTGACTCAAACTACGACAACAACTTTAGCATTTATCCAAACCCAACTCGTGGATTGATCCAAATCAATTCAGTTGTTGACCTGGGCGCTACTGATGTTTCTATTTATGATATGAATGGACGTCGTGTTTGGCAAAATACTTTAACACTTGGTCACCACACACAAATTGATGCTTCCGCGTTAAGCAGTGGTATTTATTTGATCAAGATAGACGGTGGCAACTATAGCCATACAACCAAATTGATCATCCGATAGTGATCTTTGAACAATTAAAAAACGCCTTCCGTTCGGAAGGCGTTTTTTTTTACAAAAGATTTTGAATCGTTTTTAGGATGTGGTGGTGATCAAAACCGCAGATACTTTTGAGTTGGTCTATGGTCCCATGGGGAATAAATTCATCGGGCACACCCAAAGAAACAAGTTTGTTTTGGTATTGCTCTTGCGCCAGAAATTCTGCGACACTGCTGCCGAGGCCGCCTATCAATGCACCATCTTCTACAGTAACGATTGTCTTATAACCGCGACAAATCTCATGCAATAGCGCCCGATCTAGTGGTTTTAAAAATCGCCAATCGTAGTGCCCAACCCGCGAAGGATCATCTATCGACGCAATAGCAGTCGCGACAGCATCGGCAACAGGGCCTGTACTGATGACTGCAAGGTCATCGCCTTTTTTGAGGGTCTTATTTTGTCCAATTTTAAGGCATTCAAATGGCAGTTCCCATTTTAAATTTGTTCCACGACCACGAGGGTAACGAATCGCGATCGGGCCGTCAAGACCCAATTGTGCCGTATACATGATGTGGCGGAGTTCCATTTCATTTCGCGGCACAAAAATAGTGAGGTTCGGGATCAATCTCATGGAAGACAAATCAAATACCCCATGGTGTGTTGGGCCATCTTCACCCACCAGGCCTGCCCGATCCAAACAAAATACAACAGGAAGATTTTGCAGGCATATATCATGGATCAGCTGGTCGTAAGCCCGCTGAAAAAATGTGGCATAAATGGCACAAAAAACAATTTTGCCTTGGGTGGCTAGGCCCCCGGCCAGTGTGACGGCATGTTGCTCGGCAATCCCAACATCGATCGCCCGTTCTGGAAATGCGTCCATCATATAGCGCAGAGATGACCCCGTGGGCATGGCTGGTGTAATGCCAATGATCGCATTATTATCTTTGGCCAAACTGACTAAGGTGTGGCCAAAGACATCCTGATATTTTGGGGGCAACAAGACATCAGCCTTGGCCATAAGCTCACCTGTTTTTGGATTGAATTTACCAGGAGCATGATAAGTCACTTGATGTTTTTCGGCCAAAGGGAGTCCCTTGCCTTTTTTAGTGACCACATGCAAGACCTTTGGTCCAGTGATGGCTTTAAGGCGAGTCAAATGATCAATCAAACCCGCTAAATCATGCCCGTCGACAGGGCCGGAATAATGAAAGTTGAGGGCTTCAAACAGATTACTTTGATCTTCAAAGGCGTCAGGATGGGCACGCTTTGTAAAATATTCTTTGAGCGCACCGACACTTGGATCAATGCCAATGGCATTGTCATTAAGTATCACCAAGAGATTGGTCTTTGTCACACCAGCATGATTGAGGGCCTCAAATGCCATTCCACTGGCTATGGAGGCATCACCCACCACAGCGATGTGCTGTCGGTCGAATTGCCCATCAAGTGCGCTTGCTAATGCCATTCCTAATGCAGCAGATATGGCAGTGCTGCTATGGCCTACACCAAATGTGTCATAGGGACTTTCGGTTCTTTTTGGGAATCCACTGAGTCCCCCAAGTTGGCGATTTGAGTGGAAGGCATTTTTCCTTCCAGTCAGGATTTTGTGGCCGTAGGCTTGGTGGCCAACATCCCAAACCAATAAATCGTCGGGCGTTTTAAAAACATAGTGCAAGGCAATGGTGAGTTCGACTACGCCGAGGCTAGCCCCCAAATGACCTTCTTTTATGGCGATGATGTCGATGATGAATTGCCGGATTTCGGAGGCTAAATCAGGCAGCTGCTCCAGAGTAAGCTTTCGGAGATCTGATGGAGAGTCAATATGATCGAGCCAGGAGGAATTCATGATTCAAAGATACGTTTATTCATCTCTCATAAATAAGTAATGAACGGAATTTGTACCTTTAAACATGATGAATGATCAAGCCCAGCAAGACCAATATTTCATGCAAAAAGCTTTGGATGAAGCCAAGTTGGCTTTAAAAAAAGGTGAAATCCCCATAGGCGCTGTCGTGGTGGCTCAGGGTCAAATTATTGCCAGAGCACATAATATGACTGAAGCCCTGACTGACGTTACAGCGCATGCCGAAATGCAGGCCATAACTTCCGCAGCTCATTTTATTGGTGGAAAATATCTTAAAAATTGTGTTTTGTATGTCACTATTGAGCCCTGCCAGATGTGTGCTGGAGCCTTATATTGGAGTCAGATCGATGAGGTCGTTTATGGCGCCAGAGACCAACAGCGGGGGTGCATCACAATGGGCACAACTTTACATCCCAAAACTAAATTTCGTGGCGGGATAAAAGAGGCCGAAGCGGGTCAACTGCTTGTGGACTTTTTCAAGCAACGCAGAAAATAGAACAAAAAAACCCCCTAAGCTAGGGCTTAGGGGGTTCAATTCGGTTTTGAGTATCTTTAGTCGTGGATGACACGCACTTGCGCAGCAACCATTCCTTTTCTGCCTTCTTCTTCTACATACTCCACTTTGTCACCTTCATTAAGGGCTTCCCCATTAAGACCGGTTACATGTACGAAAATGTCTTTTCCGGTATCATCGCAAGTGATGAATCCGTAACCTTTTGATTCGTTGAAAAACTTAACTGTTCCTTCCATTGTAATAAAATAAAAATAAATTAATAATGCGCAAAGGTAGTCTATTTAACGTGCGCGTGGTGTTTTTGATTAAAAATTTTTGAAAATCAGCGAATTAAGACGTAGAATCGCCCTTAAAAGCCTTCATTTTTTTCATGTTTTCGTTGGTTAACATATAGTCCTTGACGTCTTTATGGCGCCATCTGTGGAAAATAAATGCAGGCATCCAAACGAAGAAAAGTCCGAGTACGGCGCTGCCCAAAAACTGAGCCGCATGGTCTTGATTGGTGCACTGACAATAGAATCCTAAACCAAAAAGGATCATGATGACAGCAAAAACGACATATAAAAAATACTTCATGAGTTTGCAGAAAATTTGATGAGTTGACGTCTATAGACGGTCAATAATTTTGACTTGGAAACAAAACCATAGTACTTGCCTTGAGAAATCACAGGGAGGTTCCAGGCACCAGTATCTTGAAATTTTTGCATGACTTGGGTCATTCGGTCTTGCTCCAAATCTACAATACTCAATGGATTTATCATCAAATCACGAGCGGTAATGTCTTTGTAGAGTTCTGTTTGGAACATGACTGGTCTTAGATCGTCAAGAGAAATCACCCCTTCGAGAACGCCCGATTGTGGATGTATTACCGGAAATATATTGCGATTTGAACTCACCACTGCGTCGTTGACAATACTGCCTAAAGTCATTTCTGGGTGAAGGCAAATGAAATTTTGCTCGATCACAGTTTTGATTTCCATTAGGGTCAATACCGCGTGGTCTTTGTCGTGGGTGATGAGCTCTCCTTTGCGCCCCAACTCCATGGTATACACCGAATGGGGGTGGACATACTTGGTTAAAGTATAAGCGATGGCTGCAGTCAGCATCAAGGGAATAAATAAGGCATAACCACCAGTGAGTTCCGCGATCAAAAAGATGGCCGTTAGTGGCGCATGCAACACACCAGCCATAAGACCAGCCATGCCCACCAGGGTGAAATTGCTTTCTGAAATTTGTGCCGCACTGAAGCCTACTGTCTTCAAGATTAGTGCAACAGTGTAGCCCATAATGCTCCCCATAAAAAGTGTTGGGGCAAAAATACCACCAACCCCTCCAGCGCCAAATGTCACAGCACTGGCCACTACCTTGAAAAAGACCAGTCCGATCAATAGCCCTATAGCCATGTAAATATTGCTCGAGTCTACCTGGAAAATATTGGTCTCTAATGCTAAGGCGGCATTGCCTTGGACCAAAGTATTGATCACCTCAAATCCTTCACCATAAAGTGGTGGAATACAATAAACCAACCCGCCGATACCTAGGCCTCCAATGAATAATCGGTGTATTGGTGAGGAGATGCGGGCAAATTGTCTTTGGATCCATTCGTAAGCATTGGTGAAATAAATGGAGACTAGACCTGAAACAATAGCCAGAATGATATAAAAAGGAATGTGTGATAATTCAAACGCATCGACCACTTGAAAGGGCAATAATATTTCATTGCCAAAAAAGAAGTAAGAAGTGATGACGGCGGCAACCGAGGCCAACAGCAAAGGAACCAGCGAGACAAGTGTGAGGTCGAGACTAAAAACTTCGACGGCAAAAATAATTGCAGCAATAGGGGCTTTAAAAATAGACGACATGGCCCCGGCAGCGGCACAGCCAATAAGCAATGTTCTGGTTGCGGGATTCAAGTGCAGCAGACGCGCCAAGTTAGAACTGATTGCTGCTCCTGTTGCCACCGTAGGGCCTTCTAGCCCAACTGAACCCCCAAAACCTACAGTGATCGGGGCGGCAATCAGACTGCCGAACATTTGAAAGCGTTTGATGACGCCTTTTTTCTTTGCAATAGCATATAAGGTTGACGGAATGCCATGACTGACCTTATGGCGCAAGACATAGGTGATATACACATAGACCAGGCCCAGTCCTATGAGTGGAAAAATAAAGTAAAAGGCGCTTTGGTACTCTCTAATGAGTTGGCCTTCTAAAACATCTTTGATCAGGTAGGTTAAATTTTTGATCAACACGGCACCCAGTCCAGAAATAAGTCCGACAAGTGCACTTAAAATAATGATGAACTGTTTTTGTGGCACATGCTTCATGCGCCAAATCAAAATCCGGGTCAGGAGGTTTTTTTTATGCGACTCCATATGCGATGGACGCCTTAATAAAGGCCAGCATTATGGTTTAAGGTCGAGCCGCAAATTAAGCTCGCTCAACTGATCATTATCAATTGGCGCGGGCGCATCAATCATGACGTCACGCCCTGCGTTGTTTTTTGGGAACGCAATAAAATCACGAATGGTTTCTTGGCCGCCCAATATGGCGACTAAACGGTCTAATCCAAAAGCAATTCCTCCATGGGGAGGAGCCCCAAATTGGAAGGCCTCCATGAGAAACCCGAATTGTGCTTGAGCTTCCTCTGGGGTAAATCCTAAGTAATCAAACATCTTGCTTTGCGTCCCCTTGTCATGGATTCTGATAGAGCCACCACCAATTTCATTTCCGTTAAGTACAAGGTCATAGGCGTTGGCTTTCACTGCTCCTGGATCAGTTTCCAATAGGGCAAGTTGGCCTGGTTTAGGCGCTGTAAAAGGATGATGCATGGCATGATAGCGCTGACTGTCTTCATCCCATTCTAAAAGCGGGAAATCTACCACCCACAGTGGTGCAAATTCATTGGCATGTCTCAGCCCAAGTCGCTCTGCAAGTTCCATGCGTAAGGCGCTGAGTTGTGCCCGCACCTTGTCGGTTTGGCCCGACAACACACAGATCAAATCACCGGTCTTGGCCTGAGTCAATTCGGCCCAAGAACTCAAGTCTTCTTGGTCAAAAAACTTATCTACAGAAGATTTAAAACTGCCATCTTCTTGGCAACGGCAATAAACCATGCCCATTGCTCCGACCTGAGGTCTTTTGACCCAATCTATGAGTTGGTCAATTTCTTTTCTTGAAAAGGCGTTGCCGCCAGGCACAGCAATCCCAACAATAAGCTCTGCTTGATCAAACACACCGAAATTCCTGTGCTGCGCCCGTGAATTTAACGTGGCGAATTCCATCCCAAAACGGATGTCTGGCTTGTCGTTGCCATAGCGTTCCATGGCTTCATCATAGGTCATGCGCGGGAATTCAGCGACGTCTAAGCCGCGAATTTCTTTTAAGAGGTGTCGGGTGAGGCCCTCAAAAGTTTGCAGGATATCTTCTTGTGTCACAAAGGCCATCTCACAGTCGATTTGTGTGAATTCCGGCTGGCGATCTGCGCGAAGATCCTCATCTCGAAAACATTTGACGATCTGAAAATATTTGTCCATGCCACCGACCATCAGCAATTGCTTAAAGGTCTGTGGAGACTGTGGTAAGGCGTAGAATTGTCCTGAATTCATACGGCTTGGAACCACAAAATCACGGGCGCCTTCTGGTGTTGATTTGATGAGGTATGGCGTTTCTACTTCTATAAAAGACTGTCCAGACAAATAATTTCTAACGGTCATGCTGACCTTATGGCGGAATACCAGATTGTCACGCACGGGTTTGCGTCTGATGTCTAAGTAGCGGTATTTCATGCGCAGGTCTTCACCACCATCGGTTTGGTCCTCTATAGTAAAAGGCGGTGTCAGGGCGCTGTTGAGAATGGTGAGGGTCTCCACCAATATTTCGATATCACCTGTAGGGAGTTGTGGGTTTTTGGACTCGCGTTCGATCACTTGGCCTGCGACTTGAATCACAAATTCACGTCCAAGTTTGCTTGCGGCCTCCATAGTCTGCTTCGTGCTGCGATCAGCATCGAACATGAGCTGAGTCACCCCGTAACGGTCGCGAAGGTCGACCCAAATCATAAAACCTTTATTGCGAATTTTCTGGACCCAGCCAGAAAGGACGACGTTTTGAGCGACGTGATTCAGGCGCAAGTCGCCGTTGTTATGGGTTCTGTACATAGTGATGCGGTAAGAGGCAAAGTTAATAAGAACCAGCCTATTGACATATTTTTTTTAAGGCATAAATCTGATCGACGCAGAGATTTATGCCTTTTGATTGAAATAAAGTGTGTGGCTCAAAACAACCTTTTGAGTCGGCCCTTGAATTGATGGATCATAAAGTACAATACTGGGACAATGATCAGCGTCAAAAATGTCGCCACGAGCAAACCATAAATGACCGCCCAAGCCAGTGGTCCCCAAAAAATTACATTATCTCCACCAAAGTAAATATTGGGATTAAAGTCCGTGAACAGAGAAAAGAAATCCATGTTAAAACCTATGGCCAAAGGAATGAGGCCGAGAACTGTTGTAATGGCGGTGAGCAATACTGGTCGTAATCTTGCTTTTCCGGCTTTGATGATGACCTGTTGAAAATCCTTTGTTGGTATGGCGTGCACTTCCTCTAGATCATGATCGGCCAGATAGCGATCTACCAACAATTGAGTATAATCCAGAAGAACAACACCATTATTGACCACAATCCCTGCAAGTGAAATGATGCCCACCATCGTCATCATGATCACAAACGATGCGCCCGTAATGAGGATGCCACCAAAAACACCGATAAAACTCAGAAATATGGCCAGCATGATGATGGTTGGTTTTGAGATCGAATTGAACTGGAAAATCAACAAGAACATGATCAGGCCAAGTCCCGTAAAGAAGGCCCCCATCAAGAAATTCATTTGTTTGGTCTGTTCTTCGATTTGGCCGGTGTAATCTATAGACACGCCATCGGGCAGTTGCGTAAAATTCGCCATTTCGGCCTGTATTTGACTGACTATAGCACCAGCATCAGTGAATCCTGGGACTAAGGCAGAATACACCGTCACGACACGTTTGCCATCGCGGTGCTTGACGGCGCTGAATGACGAAGTGTTTTTGCGACTGGTCACTGCAGAAAGAGGAATTTCTTTGAGGCGGCCAGTGGCTTGATCTCTAAAGGTGATGTTTTGATCGAATAAGGCACTTTTGTCTTCTCTCTGTGCCTCGTTGAATCGGACATTAATGTCATAATCTTCACCATCTTCTTTGTAAATCCCCGCTTTTTCGCCAAAAATGGAGCGGCGGAGTTGACGGCCCACTTGACCTGCAGCAACACCAAGAGCCCCTGCCTTTTCGCGGTCGACATATATCTCCATCGCAGGCTTCCCTTTATTGACATCGATTTTGAGTTCGTCGATACCAGCGATATTGCGCGCGTTGATGAAGTTGCGCATCAGTTCGGCGGTTTGGATCAGTTGGTCGTAATCATCCCCTTCTATCTCAATATTAATAGGGTATCCCGCAGGAGGACCTGTAGGGTCTTTCTCTACAGAAATGGCGACACCAGGGTATTTACCTTTAAGCCGCTCTTGAATGCGTTTGCGCAGCATCTCAGTATCTTGGCCTTTTCGGTATTTGAACTCGCGCATGGTTGCGGTGATTTTTCCTCGATGAGGCATTTCTGCAGCACTTCCACCATCGGTTTGGGGATTGCCTGCGCCTTCACCCACTTGCGACACAGCCGCTTCTACCAAAAAGTTAGTGCCTTGATCGTAGAAACTTGGATCATTGAGTAGGTCATAAACTTGACGCTCTATGGCGAGTGTCATCGTGTTGGTTTTCTCTATATCAGTTCCTTGTGGATATTCTATATAGATGACAATCTGATTTGGTGTGTTGTCTGGAAAAAATTCTACACTGGTGCGTTGGCTGCCAACAGAGGCGCCAAAAAGCCCAAAGACCACAAACAGCAACACTAGGGTAGTGCTGAAAAATATTAGAGGCTTCCAACCAGATAGCGCGAAGCCCAGGAGTCCTTTGTAGCGTTCCTCTAACCAAGGAAGGGCTTTTCTTTGGAAGGTATTGGCCCATTGCTTGATCACGTATTTATAGGCCCAAAGCAATGCCAAAACAAACAGTAAAAGGGTCCCTAATCCCCTCATCGAGCCGCCAAATAAAAGTATCAAAAGCCCGATGCTGCCCAAAATGATGGTCAACCGGATCAGTCGCTGACGAGAAATGATGCGGTTGTCAATTTCCATAAACTGAGAAACAAGCATCGAATTCATGAAGATCGCCACGAATAAAGAAGAGCCCAGGACCACCGATAATGTGATGGGAAAAAATATCATGAATTCACCCATCACCCCGGGCCATAAGCCTAGTGGAATAAATGCCGCCACCGTGGTGAGGGTCGAAATAATGATGGGATAGGCGATTTCTCCAATGCCCTTTTTGGCAGCTTGAACGCGACTGAGGCCTTCTTCCTCCATAAGGCGGTACACATTTTCGACCACAACGATGCCATTGTCCACAAGCATCCCAAGCCCCATGATCAGACCAAATAAGATCATGGTATTCATGGTGTAGCCCAGTAATTGCAGGATCATAAAGCTCATGAACATGGACATAGGAATGGCAAAACCAACGAATAGCGCATTGCGAAAACCTAAGAAAAAGGTCAGTACGGTCACGACCAAGATCACACCAAAAATGATATTATTGACCAGGTCATCGACCTGATTGATGGTTTTTGCAGATTGATCGTTGGCGATGCTTATTTCCAAATCCTGGGGAAACACGTTGGCTTGGGCCTCTTTAATGATGGCTTCAACTTTGCGCGCGGCTTCGACCATATTTTTGCCAGAACGTTTTTTGACGTCAAGCATGACCACGTTAGCGCCAAATTCACGAGCGAATGTCGTGGTTTCTTTTTCTTTGAAATTAATGGCGGCAATGTCTTTAAGATAAACCGTTCCGCCCTGGGTCTTGACCACAAAATCATCGAGTTGATCGGGTTGACTGATCTCACCAATGATGCGCAGGGTGCGGCGCTGTCCACTAGAAATCATATTGCCCGCAGACACTGTCATATTGCCATTGCGGATGGCATTCAGGATGTCATCGAAGCTGACCTTGGCGGCCATCATCCTGTAGATGTCTACAGCGATTTCTATCTCGAGATCTTGCGCTCCTCGGATGTCTGCTTTTTTGATTTCTGGCAAATCTTCTATGGCATTTTCGAGGTACTCGGTAAATTGTTTGAGCTTTTGTGTTGGATAATCTCCTTTGATGTTGATGTTGCTGATGGGTGCTTCTTCCGAAAAATTGAGATCAAAGACATTGGGCTCTACCTTTGCACCATTAAACGTGGGCCAGTCTTCACTACTTTTTTCGCTGTCGACCTCATCTTTTACCCTTTGCTTGGCGGCTTCGACGGCGATCGACTCATCAAATTCAATCGTGATGATCCCGTAATCTTCTTGAGAGGTAGAAATGATTTCAACCACATTACTTAAGTTTTTCATGCGGTCCTCCAGAGGGTCCACAATGAGCCGTTCTATATCCTCCGCAGTATTCCCTGGATAAGGGGTGCTGATGTATATCTTGGTCTCCTTAATTTCGGGAAATGTCTCACGAGGCATGTTGTAATAAGCCTTGCCGCCCAAGAGCAAAATCATCCCTATCAGCACATAAATAATGGTCTTGTGGTCTATGGCCCATGAGGCCAAGCCAAACTCCTTATTGAGGTCTTTTTTGCCTTTTTTGTTTCCTTTACTCATGCCCTTCAGTGCTTAAAATAGTTACGGCTTGTTGGTCCTTGACGCTTCGCGCACCTTCTTCGATGATGAGGTCTCCAGAGCTGATTCCTGTCAGGATTTCGACATTGTCGCCTTGGGTTTTGCCTGTGGTCACGATATGACGCTCGGCAATAGTCAGGGCGCGTTCCTCATCCATTTTTGCGACATAAACATATTGTTGCCCTTGGGCGTTTTCAGACAAAATGCCTTGAGGAATCAACAGGGCCTCTGGATTCGAATAATCATTGATTTTGACTTTTCCCGTAAGGTTGGGTTTGATCTGTTGGTCTGCGTTAGGCAGATCGATTTCTATTTTAAAGGTGCGGTTATCAGGATTAATAAAACGGCTCACTTCACGCACAGAGGTCTCATACTCATTGCCCAGAACAGGAAAGTATATCGAGACTTTTTTGCCTTTCGTGACCTCCTTGATATAACTTTCAGGAACTTCGGCCTGAAGATACATATGATCGAGATTCACCAGTCTAAAAACGCCACTCATTCCTGCCGATACCACGGTTCCTGCTTCGGCAAAAACGGCGTCAATTGTTCCCGAAAATGGCGCTCTAATTTGGGTTTTTGCCAGCTGTGCTTCGACCTGGGCCACGAGGTTGGTCTGTGATTCATACTGGGCCTTGGCTTGTAAAAACTGCATTTCAGATCCTATTTTTTCCGCCCATAAGCGCTTTTGACGGTCAAAGGTGGTTTGCGCTAAACGCTCTTGTACCTTGAGTTGTGCCAGCTGTTGCCCTAAACCGTTGTCGTCGATTGTTGCCAAGAGGTCGCCTTGACGCACGGACGCCCCCACACCCACATGTAGGGTTTTGAGTAATCCAGGGAATTCAGGATAAAGCACGACATTTTGCTTGGTGGCAACATCGCCTTGTACCTCGAGAAAATGGTCAAAATTTTGTGGCACAACTTCAAAAGCCGTCACTAAAGAGAACTTTTCGTTATTGTCGACCAGGCGAATCGCATCATCGACCTCTTTGAGTGTTTCATTGATGGCATGCTGTTGCTGGACAACCTCTGCTCTTTTGGCGCGAAGTGCTTCTAGATTTTTTTCAGCCTTGAGGTCCTGTATAGACTTTTCTTTTTCGGCACAGGCCGAGAACAGAATGAAAAACGAAAGGATGTAGGTGATGCGTGTCATGGACAGAATTATTTATTATTAGATGTAGAGGTGTGAAAAAATGTATCGTGCAAGGTCTTGGCGTTTACCAAGGCCAGTAATGATTGGTAATAGGCTTGCTGAGCTTGGTACAATTGTGTTTGTGCTTGATGCTGTTCAAAACTACTGGCCAAACCTTCGTTAAATTTGATTTGATTTTTTTGCGCGATCCGTTCTGCGAGCACGCGACTTTTGCCGGCATTCTTAAAGTTATCTTGTTGGAGTGCATAAGCACTTTGAGCAGATTTAAACGCCATGAGAATAGATTGTTTCGATTGCGTCAAATCTGTCTGGGCTTGTTGGTAAGCAATCTGGGCTTGAACACTTCGGGCACCCCTCATACCGCTGCTGAATAAGGGCAGTTCCATGCGCAATCCTAGCATGCTGGATTGGAACCATGACTGGTCACTTTCTGCAAAAGTAAAATCGTTGCTGAAGGCTTGGGTGCTGTAATTGACAAAAGCCGAAATAGAGGGCAGTGCTCTGCTGCGCTCTAGGAGCCATTCTAAACGGCGCTGATTGGTAAAGTTTTCTGCAATCTTATAATCGATATATTGTTCTAAGGCAAATTGCGGGTGGTCGGTTATGGGGTTTTCAGTAGTCAAGATAATGGCCTCTAACGACTCTGTCAGGACCAAAGAGGCGTCAAGTGGAAGTCCTAGTGTCGCCTTGAGCATGTCTCGAGCGATTTGCTGACTGCGCAAAGCATTTTTGTAGTAGCCGCTCACCTCCAATAAGGTAATTTCGAGTTGCTCGAGTTGTTCTTCTTCAGTCATGCCATTGGCGTAGACCACTTTAAGTTCCTCTACGGCCTCCTCTAATGTCTTTTTGTTGTTGTCAAAAACGGCCACTAAGGCGTCCATCGTCAAAACACTGACATAGGCATTAACCACACTTTTTTCCACCTCAATTTGGGTTTTTTCGAGCGCATTTTTCGAGAAATCCAAAAAGGTCTTTGCCGCTTTTAAACCAACTAAATAACTGCCATCAAAGATCAGTTGGTTGAGTGTCGCTTGGGCTGTTGCATTTTGTTCTGTGCCAAAAATTACAGGAGTGTAAGTTCCTGGCGTGCCCCCAGTAATCTCAGCAGGAATTAGTGTGACCGGTTGTTTGAGATTGTTGTTGTAATTGATGGAGCCATTGATTTGAGGCAGGCCAGTTGCCGTGGTTTCCCACTTTTTCTTCAGGGCAATCGTGATGTCACGACGAGCATTGAGTGCTGCATAACTGCTGTCTTGTGCAAATGCAACGGCCTGTTCAAGACCAAACGAATAAGTTTGCGCGTGGGCATTGGCCATGCTCAAAAGCAAACAAAACAGGATAAAGGAGACTATTTTATTCATAGTGTGTTTTCAGTCATCAATTGTTTTAGGCGATCTAGGCCTTTTTTGGTCACGATACCACGAAGGTGATAAACCAAAAAGGATTCGACTAGATGTGTTTTTGGAAAATTTGTCACCGGAAAAATGCGGTCGTCAACAATACCCGTCATGCCGACAAAATAAATCCGAGACACAAAATCTATATTGAGGTCTTCGCGATATAAGCCAAGATTCATTCCGCGTTGGACATTTTGTACTGTGATGGCGTTGAGTTGTTCGAATTTTTTGACTTGGAACTTCTCGAAAATGTCTGGATAGTATTTTTGCAGCTGAAACTGCGGAGAGACCCGTTCATTTTTAAGTTGAATGGAGACAAACTTTTTAATGGCATAAAGTTCTTCAATCGGGTTGAGTTCTTGTTTGCATATTTCGTTGATCCCTTTGGATACTTTATCGAATAAGGCATTGACGACCTCCGAGACCAGGCACGATTTGTTTTTATAACTGGCGTAAATAGTTTTTTTGGACATCGACAGTTCTCGCGCAATGTCATCCATGGTGACACTCTTGACGCCTAGGGTCAAAAACAATTCGGTGGCTTTGTGTACTATTTTGCATTTCATGGCGTGCAAAAGTATAGAGAAAACTTTGAATACAAAAAAAGTTTCCTAGGTTTTCATGCATTTCGTTTGAAATAGCTAATCGATTCATAGGAGGTTTTTGCGCGATCACTTATTTTAGCTAAAAATTACCCGATGAAGGAATTGATTTTTTATAAATCTGCACTTGAAGATGCTTTAGAAGCGCATCAGTGGCCTAGTGATCCAGATCAGTTGTATCGCCCGATTGCCTACATTCTTGGTATAGGAGGAAAGCGTTTGAGGCCTGTTTTGACCCTCATGACTTGTGCGTGTTTTGGGGGCGATCATAAAAAAGCCATGCCTGCGGCTTTGGCCGTGGAGCTTTTTCATAATTTTTCATTGATTCATGACGATATCATGGATCAGGCGCCTTTACGACGAGGTCAGGTGACAGTCCACCACAAATGGGATCTTAATACAGGGATTCTTTCTGGTGACGCCCTACTCATTCTGGCTTATCAGCACTTTGAATCCTACGCCCCACAGGTCTTTATGGAGCTTGCTCAATTGTTCAGTAAAACCGCCTTAGAAGTTTGTGAAGGGCAGCAATACGACATGGATTTTGAGTCGCGAGACGAGGTGGCGGTAACACAATACCTGAAGATGATCGAGTATAAAACAGCGGTTTTGGTCGGTGCCGCCATGAAGATGGGGGCGATAGTTGCAGGTGCTCCGTCAGATGCCCAGCAAAGAATCTACGATTTTGGTCTTTCATTGGGCATGGCCTTTCAGCTGCAAGATGATTATTTGGATGCCTTTGGGGACCCCGAAACATTTGGCAAACAAGTCGGCGGGGACATCATCAGTGGCAAAAAGACCTATCTTTATTTGTCGGCACTCGCCGCAGCCTCGGTTGAGCAAAGGAGTGCTTTGCTGAAATTGTATCAAAATCAAAATCTTGAAGATGCGACAAAAGTTAGTCAGGCTCTAGACTTGTTTCAGGCGACGGGCGCTCCAGCAAAGATCCAGACGGCTATTCAAGATTATACCATGGAAGCTTTCAGACAACTTGATGCCATTGATATGGATCAGCGACACAAAGAGCAGTTGCGAGATTTCGGGACAGCGTTGATGGATCGGAAGGTTTAAAAGGTCTGTATTGATGCCGTTTTTGTCTTGGAATCAGGCCGCATAATTATGCAGAATCCCTTGATGTATTTTATCGATTTGTTGTATTTTTGCGAGGTTAAATTGTAACAACAGCAGGATTTCCTTACTATGGATCGATTTTCATTTCTCAACGCGGTTCACCCATCGTATATAGCCGAGCTTTATGACAAATACCTGCAATCCCCCGATCATATTGAGCCAAGTTGGCGGGCCTTTTTCCAAGGCTTTGATTTTGCTTTAGAACACGGATCTCTCGAAGCGCTCGGAATCGAATCAGATTCTGGCTTGAGTCCACAGGTCCTTAAAGAGTTTCGGGTGGTTAAACTTATTGACGGATACCGCACGCGCGGACATTTATTCACCAAAACAAATCCTGTTCGGGAACGCCGCAAATATTTGCCAACTTTGGCCATAGAAAATTTCGGTCTTTCTTCAGAGGATTTATCTACAGAATTTGAAGCAGGGTCTATTATTGGCCTAGGCAAGGCGACACTCAGCAGTATTTGCCACCATCTGGACCAAATTTATTGTGATGCTATTGGTATCGAATATATGTATATCCGTAATCCTGAGGAAATACAATGGATCCAAGATTGGCTCAATGTCAATGACAATCACCCTAAATTTTCGCCAGAGCAAAAAAAGCACATCTTACACAAGCTCAATCAAGCCATTTCTTTTGAAGGATTTTTGCATTCCAAATATGTGGGGCAAAAACGATTCTCAATCGAAGGTGTTGATGCCCTGATTCCAGGATTAGACACTTTGATGGAGCAAGGCGCAGAAATGGGTGTTGAACAATTTGTCGTAGGAATGGCCCACCGTGGTCGTTTGAATGTTTTGGCCAATATTTTTGGTAAATCTCCGGAAGCCATATTTAGTGAATTTGACAGTAAAGAATACGAAGAAGACGATTTGTTTGACGGTGATGTCAAGTACCACATGGGCTGGACGAGTTTTCGTGAAACAGACTCGGGCAAAGAAATACGGATGGACCTGGCGCCAAACCCTTCGCATCTCGAAACTGTCGATGCAGTCGTGGAGGGCATTAGCCGGGCGAAAATAGACCAAGACCTCGAAGGGGACAGCAAGAAAATTTTGCCTATTTTGATCCATGGAGATGCGGCAATTGCGGGTCAAGGAGTGGTTTATGAAGTGATCCAAATGGCCCAGTTAGACGGTTATAAAACAGGAGGGACCATCCATATTGTGGCCAATAATCAAGTCGGTTTTACGACGAATTATTTGGATGCTCGCTCTTCCATTTATTGCACCGACATCGGTAAGGTGACGCTTTCGCCTGTTTTGCACGTCAACGCAGATGATGCAGAAGCGGTTTGTCATGCCTTTAAATTTGCTTTGGATTTTAGAATGCGTTACGGAAGAGATGTCTTCATTGATGTCTTGGGCTACCGCAAATATGGTCACAATGAGGGCGACGAGCCTCGCTTTACTCAGCCCACTTTATATAAGGCTATTGCCAAGCAGAAGAACCCTCGTGATCTCTATGCCGCCCAATTGATCCAAGAAGGAATTATTGCCGCAGATCACGTGGCGTCGATTGAACAGGAATACAAACAAAGTCTTGAGGATAATTTGATTGCCTCTCGCCAAAAAGACAAAACGGTCGTCACAGAAATATTGGCAGACGACTGGAAAGATTATGTCTTGGGTAAGACAGAAGATATTTTGCGCCCGACCAACACAGGATTTCCGCTCAAAGAACTCAATAAATTGGCCGAAGGCATCACAAAACTGCCTGAAGATCGCGTGTTCATCAAAAAAATACAAAGGATCATCAAAGACCGTCATGCCCGATATTTTGACACCAATAATTTGGACTGGGCTATGGGCGAACTGCTGGCATATGCCAGTTTAATGTCGGAAGGTTTCAATGTTCGTATTTCAGGACAAGACGTAGAGCGGGGGACCTTTTCTCACCGCCATGCCATTACCAAAACCGAGGACGATGCAGAAGAAATCAATCTGCACAATACCTTGGGTCTGGAAGGAAAAATGTCGATATACAATTCGTTATTGTCTGAGTATGCCGTTGTAGGATTTGATTATGGGTATGCTATGGCAGCCCCTAAGACACTCACTATTTGGGAGGCTCAGTTTGGAGATTTTTCCAATGGGGCACAAATCATGCTCGATCAGTACATTTCTGCAGCTGAGAGCAAATGGAAAATTCAAAATGGCTTGGTGATGCTGTTGCCGCACGGGTACGAAGGCCAGGGCTCTGAGCACTCCAGCGCCCGTATGGAGCGGTACTTGCAACTTTGTTCGCGACACAATATGGTTGTGGCTGACGTCACAACACCCGCAAACTTTTTTCATTTATTGCGCCGCCAACTCAAATGGAATTTCAGAAAACCCTTGATCGTGTTTACGCCCAAGAGTTTGTTGCGCCACCCTCAGGCAGTTTCGACTAAAGAAGCGCTGGCCAATGGTCAATTTGCACCAGTGATCGATGACGATTTTGTAGATCAATCTAAAGTGACCTCACTGGTTTTTTGTACCGGAAAATTCTATTATGATTTGCTCGAGCGCAGAGAGGAAAACGGACGCAATGATGTGGCGCTCGTGCGCTTAGAACAATTGTTTCCATTACCCCAAAAAGAAATTGACGAAGTCCTTTCAAAATATCCCCAAGTTTCGGATTATGTTTGGGCACAGGAAGAGCCAGCAAACATGGGTGCCTGGGGCTTTATGCTCATGAATTTTACTCAAGTCACTTTGCGATTGGCCTCACGTAATGTGCACAGTTCGCCAGCAGCGGGCAGCAGCGCTCGTTCAAAAGCGCGTCATAAAAAAGTGTTAGACAGTGTGTTTGACGGACCAACCACACACTAAGAATATAAGTTATGCTAGAAATGAAAGTGCCCTCTCCAGGGGAGTCAATTACCGAAGTAGAAATTGCCCAATGGCTTGTTGCCGAAGGGGATTATGTTGAGAAAGATCAGGCGATTGCCGAAGTCGATAGCGATAAGGCAACCTTGGAGTTGCCCGCTGAGGCCAGTGGCATCATCAGTCTTAAAGCAGAAGAGGGAGATGCGGTCGCTGTAGGACAGGTGGTGTGCTTGATTGACACAAATGCTCAGCGTCCAGAGGGCAGTGCGGCGCCACAAGTGGCCAAGGCTGATCCAGCGCCTGAGGCGGTTGTGCAACCAAGTGTTTCTGTACCATCATATGCTGCTGGAACACCTTCGCCAGCGGCCAAAAAAATGATGGACGAGAAAGGATTGACCAGTAATGATGTTCAAGGCACTGGACGGGGCGGTCGTATTCTCAAAGAAGACGTTATCAAAGGAACACCATCTATGGGCAGTGGTCAAGACGATGACCGTGGAGCGACGCGTCAAAAATTGTCCATGCTCCGACGTAAGGTGGCAGAGCGACTGGTTTCCGCAAAGAATGAAACAGCGATGCTCACCACATTCAATGAGGTGGACATGAGTGCAATTTTTGCCTTACGGTCTGCACATAAGGAAGACTTTAAAGCCAAACATAATGTTGGCCTGGGCTTCATGTCATTTTTTACTTTGGCCGTAGTGCGTGCCTTAGAGCTCTATCCTGATGTCAACTCTATGATCGATGGCGACTACAAAATCACTTATGATTATAAGGATATTTCAGTAGCAGTATCTGGACCTAAGGGGCTTATGGTGCCGGTCATTCGACATGCCGAAAATTTGACTTTTAGAGGCGTAGAATCAGAAATAAAGCGACTCGCCATAAGAGCAAGGGACGGTAAAATCACCGTAGATGAAATGACTGGCGGCACCTTCACGATTTCTAATGGAGGTGTTTTTGGCAGCATGTTGTCGACGCCAATTATTAATCCACCCCAGTCGGGTATTTTAGGGATGCATAATATCGTTGAACGACCAATCGTCAAAAATGGCGAAATTGTCATTGCTCCAATCATGTATGTGGCGTTGAGTTACGACCACCGTATCATCGATGGACGTGAATCTGTTGGTTTCTTGGTGGCCGTAAAAGAAGCCCTGGAGAATCCATTAGATCTTCTGATGGATGGAAATGTTCAAAAGGCCTTGGAACTATAATTTTTGATGCTCCTCTAATACCTCAACCAGGTTGATGCTGAGCAAAGTCATAATCATATATGCTCACCGATACGCACACTCATTTATACGCGGATGCTTTTGACCAAGACCGACAAGAGGTCATTGCAAGAGCTGTTGCCGCCGGAGTGCACCGGTTTTTTGTTCCTGCCATTGATTCCGAAACGACCCAAGCCATGTACGCGCTGGAAAAAGCGTTTCCTGACCACGTCTCCCTAATGATGGGGCTCCACCCGACCTCTGTAAAGGATAATTTCGAAGAAGAATTGGCACATGTTGCCCAACAATTGGAAGCTCGATCATTTTGTGCGATTGGAGAAATTGGGATTGATCTTTACTGGGACAAGAGTACACTCGCCCTGCAGCAAGAGGCTTTTCGACGTCAGATACAGTGGGCCAAAGCTTATGATTTGCCCATAGTGATCCACTGCCGTGAGGCATTTGACGAAATATTTGCGATATTGGCGTGCGAGTCGGGATCAAACCTAAGAGGGATTTTTCACTGCTTTACCGGGACCAAACAACAGGCAAAAAAAGCGATTGATCTGAATATGATGTTGGGAATTGGGGGGGTTGTGACCTTTAAGAATGGACAGATTGACCAATTTTTGAAGGACATTCCATTGGCTCATATTGTCCTGGAAACCGACAGTC
The DNA here is from genome assembly GCA_029248405.1 of Flavobacteriaceae bacterium. GTDB lineage: Bacteria > Bacteroidota > Bacteroidia > Flavobacteriales > Flavobacteriaceae > BACL21. The sequence goes on from JAQWJJ010000016.1 coordinate 219,540, forward strand.
CGTATTTGGCTCCCGTGCCACACCGCGGGCAGCGAAATGAAAGCAGTTATTTAGCCATCGTCGCCCAACGGGTAGCGGAAATATATGGATTGACTGTGTCAGAAGTAGCCGAGACCACGACCAAAAATGCCATAAAAATATTTGACCGATGAAGATGCCTCATATTTTGCTCATTTATACTGGTGGAACCATCGGGATGATTCGCGACTTTAATTCTGGGACCTTGCGGTCGTTCAATTTTGACGAACTGCTCAAGCATATTCCTGAATTGAATTTGTTGGATTGCACCATTGAGACCCAAAGTTTGGCTGCGCCAATTGACAGTTCTAACATGACCCCAGAAATCTGGGTCCAATTGGCACATCTCATTGAAGAAAACTACAATCATTTTGATGGTTTTGTAATTTTACACGGGAGTGATACCATGTCCTACAGTGCCTCTGCTCTTAGTTTTATGCTTGAGGGGCTGATCAAGCCCGTTATTTTTACTGGATCCCAGCTACCTATTGGTGATCTGCGAACGGACGCCAAAGAAAACCTCATTACCGCCATACAAATTGCGGCCATGAGAGAGGCCGATCAGATGTTGGTTCAAGAAGTATGTGTCTATTTTGAATACAAACTTTATCGTGGAAATCGCACCACCAAAATTAATGCGGAACACTTTCAGGCCTTTGCCTCTTTTAACTATCCTTCTTTGGCCGAAAGTGGCGTGAACCTTGCGTTTAATAAGACAGCCTTATTCCGATCATTGGGCAGAGAATTGAGGGTGCAGACCAAGATGCACGCCCGAATTGCGTTGATCAAGTTGTTTCCGGGTATGACCCAAGAGGTTTTCGAGCAAATGCTCTTGGTGCCCCGACTCGAAGGAGTTATTCTTGAAACGTTTGGCAGTGGCAATGTCCCCAATAGGTCATGGCTAAATTCGGCTTTAGAAAATACGATCGCTAAGGGTGTTCCAGTGGTGAGCGTGACCCAATGTTCGGGTGGAAGTGTCCAATTAGGGATGTACGAAACCAGTGAAGCACTGGTCGATATGGGTGTTATTTCAGGGTTTGATATGACCACAGAAACTGCGTTAGCCAAGATGGCTTATCTGCTAGGAGAAGGAAAGAAAGGCCCTGAATTTAAGCAGGCGTATGAATCCCCCTTGAGGGGTGAAATCACCAAAAATTAGCACTGAAATATTTCAGTAGCACCATTTTTTTTTGTTATTTGCCGCCCCGTTCAGATGGGCGATTTTTAGAGAGGTGGCCGAGTGGTCGAAGGCGCACGCCTGGAAAGTGTGTATACGCCAAAAGCGTATCGAGGGTTCGAATCCCTTCCTCTCTGCTAGTTACTTATGGCGCTGTTTTTCGGCATTGTAATAGACTTTTTCTTCTATAGATTTCCAAAGCAACAAGGACGCAATAGTGTTGAAGGGATCCCAGGCTTGCGTGAATTTTTTGATCTGCGCGCCCTTAAGTTCGGGCTCATTGTAATTGATTTTGATGCTATTGATCAACGCGAGATCTCCTTCAGAAAAAATATTGCGGTCCCCCTTGACAAAAATTAAAAACATTTCAACGGTCCATGGGCCAATACCCTTAATCTGTGTAAGGGCTTTGATGATGTCTTGACCAGACATTTGCTCTAATGGTGGACTATGGTCTAGGAAGTATCTATAGACGTTTTGAATATAGTCGACTTTGCGGTAAGAGATGCCGATACTTTTCAAATCTTCTCGATCCATTTGGGCAATGTCTTGAGCCGTTTTGCCTTCGATTTTTTCCAAGAACCGTCCCTTGATGGTAATGGCCGCCTTAAAACTGACCTGCTGTTCGATGATCAATTGTGCCAGTGCCAATGCATGATCTGACTCATATCTGTCTAGGAGCGTAATGTCATTGCCGAAGGTTTCGATCAAAAATGCCATTACCGGATCTTTCTCAAGATGGTTAAAAGCTTGTGAAAAGTTTGGTTGCTGAGGTCCGTTCATGATAAAGTAGTTGAAAAACTGCGCTGATCTGTTTTGCCCAGCACAAAGGATTAAAGGTACAACCAATAGTTTACACGCTAAGCACTATCTTTAGAAGACCTTAGTGCAACTGATATCTTCTGATCCCTAGAACCATAGTGTTCTCCCCGAAAAACTCAGGGAAAGACGCGTCAGATATTCTTGCAGATAAACTAAATTATTTTATATCTTTAGAACCTTAAATTATTAACTAATCATCAAACTTTTAAGTCGATAGCAATGAAAAAACTATTTTCTATTCTCGCAATTGCCGCTATGGTTTTTGTCGGTACAACAAACATGCAAGCTGCTCCAGCTAACGCACTTTCTACAAGCCTTTCAACGGCTTCTGCAGTAAGCGCTACAGTAACTGCGCAAGAGGCTGAAGCCCCTGCAGCAGAAAAAGGTTTTCACCAAGAGTTAAAACAACGATTTATTGAAGGTGGTCCAGGATTCATGGGAATCGTTTTGTTGTGTTTAATTTTAGGATTGGCTATTGCCATCGAACGCATCATATACCTTAATCTTTCTACAACTAACACTGCCAAATTAGCAGCGAGTGTTGAAGAAGCGTTACAAAGCGGTGGTGTTGCTGCAGCAAAAGAGGTTTGTCGTGATACAAAAGGTCCTGTTGCGTCCATCTATTACCAAGGTTTAGACCGCGCTGAAGAAAGTGTCGATGCTGCAGAAAAGGCAGTAGTGGCTTACGGAGGTGTTCAGATGGGACAATTAGAAAAGAATGTTTCTTGGATATCATTATTCATCGCCTTGGCACCAATGCTTGGTTTCATGGGTACGGTAATCGGAATGATCCAGGCTTTTGATAAAATCCAAGCCGCAGGAGACATGAACCCATCGTTGGTTGCTGGAGGTATTAAAGTAGCACTTTTGACTACTGTTTTTGGATTAATCGTGGCGATTATTCTTCAGATTTTTTACAACTACATCGTTGCTAAAATCGACAGTATCGTGAACAACATGGAAGACGCATCAATAACATTGATCGACATGTTAGTGGCTTACAAAAACAAAAAATAATTTAAAACACCTCTCAAATGGGTTTATATAAAATTTTTAAAATAGTAGCGATGCTTCTCGGGGTCGCAGGACTGATATTTTGGTTCCTGTTGATTTCTAAGGGAGACGATGCTGTGAAGGCAACAGGAGAAGGTGTCGCACCGTTGATGTACATCGGATACATGGTGATGGCGATCGTTCTGCTTTTGGTCACTGTTTTTGTGCTCAAAGGCGTTTTGTCTGGAGAAGTCAAAAAAACAGTGATGTCCGTGGGCGCTTTTCTAGCCGTTGTTGTGATTTCATATGTGTTGGCCTCTAGCAGTATCGAAGGTTTGACGCCTGCAGACAATTCAGTAGTGACTGAAAGCACTTCGAAATGGGTTGGAACAGGATTAATTGCCTTTTATATTTTAGCGATTGTCGCTGTAGCCACAATGGCCTTCAGCGGAGTCAAAAAAGTAACATCCAAGTAGTATGGGAAGAAGAGCCACCCCCGAAGTAAATGCTGGGTCAATGGCAGACATTGCCTTCCTATTGCTGATCTTTTTCTTGGTCACTACGACTATTGAGAAGGACAAAGGAATTGCACGTCAATTGCCCCCACCAATCGAAGAGGAGTTGGATGTGGTGATCAAGCAGAAGAACCTTTTTATTGTTAATGTAAATAAGGATGACCAATTACTTGTTGAGGATGAACTAATGGAGCTAAGCGATTTGCGTCAAGCAGCTATCGACTTTCTTGACAACGGTGGTGCTCCTGCTGGCTCTCTTGAATTTTGTAATTACTGTAAAGGTGATCGCTTACCAGAATCTTCAGATAACCCCCAAAAGGCGGTAATATCTGTTCAAAACGACCGTTTGACATCATATAAGATGTACATTTCTGTTCAGAATGAATTGGTTGCGGCATACAATACACTGAGAAATCGAGAATCGCAACGCTTGTTTGGTTGGGACTTTACCGAAATGAAAAAGGGTATTGATGAAGGTCAAATTACTGGAGATCGTAAGAACATGATCCAAGACAAACTAAAGGAGATTCAAGATTTAATTCCATTAAAGCTTTCTGAGGCTGAGCCTAAGAAATCAGGAAAATAAACACGACACGCCATGTCAAAATTTAAAAAGAAAAAAAGTGGTGAATTGCCGGCGATTTCGACGGCTTCACTTCCTGATATCGTATTCATGTTGCTGTTCTTTTTTATGGTGGTGACGGTATTGCGTGACAGCAATTTGTTAGTGATGCAACGTCTGCCAAAAGGAGATCAAGTTGAAAAATTGCAGAAAGACCGTTCGGTTTTCATATTCGCTGGTAAACCAGGCCCTGGTTATGAGAAGTATGGAAAGGAAGCGAAAATTCAGATTGGAGACAAATACATGGATGTTTCTAACATCAAGTTTGCTCTAGAAGAATTTCGCCGCAAGCTGCGTCCTGAACTTCAAGACAAAATTATGATTGCTTTGAAAGTGGATGGAGAGACCAACACGGGTCTTGTATCCGACATCAAACAAGAATTGCGAGAGCAAAACTTACTGAAGTTGATCTACATCACCACGCCAGGAAACGAACTGGAAAATTAGATTTCAGCAGTACTTCGGTGCGTGACAATTGAATAAAAAAAAGCCTCATTCGAGGCTTTTTTTATAGCTTTACCGTAAATTATTAACGATCCTATGGACCTTACTTTTCGCTCTTTTCTTTGGCTACCATTATCCATCTTGGCGGTATGGACCGGTTTTGGTCAAGCGCTACAGGAAGGACCGCAACAAAATGATGGAGCGTTCTCCTATCGAGAGGATCAGTTTTACATTGGAGTCAATTATAATGTCTTGGGCAATGTGCCTTCTGAAGTTGCTGTGAGGGGCCTATCAGGTGGTATGAGTCTTGGATTTATCCGCGACTTCTCTTTATTACCCAAGGGCAATTTGGCTGTGGGTTTGGGTTTGGGATTTAGTTTTGATCGCTACGGTCAAAACATCAAGATCACGCAACAGGCCGATATGAGCGCAGAGACTTTTGAGATCCTTACAAGTCCTGCAGCGATTGATCAAAACCGGTTGAATATCGGAGCAATTGAAATCCCTATTGAGCTCCGCTGGAGGACCTCTACGGCTCAAGAGTATAAGTTTTGGCGGATTTATTCAGGCATAAAGTTGAGCTACGGAATTTGGGAGCAATCGTATTTTAGGGGTCCCGAGGGATCTGCCAGAATCAGCAATTGGAGTGTCATAGAATCGAGTCAACTATTCTATACCTTGTCTTTTGGTTATGGGACGTTTAATGCTCAGCTCCAATATGGATTACGGTCATTTTTTCCAGAATCTACTGAGAAGACAAGTGGAGCATCAATCGGTGCCACACCGATCAAACTAGGCATGGTATTTTATCTTTTATAGCCAATAGCAGAACAATAGAACTTGAGGCAGTACCCCTAGTAATGCGCCAAGCCACAGCTCTCTTGTGTGATGTGCTTGAGACCATAACCGGGCACTAGCGACCCAGCCTAAAGCAAAGGTGAGCACCAATAATATTTCGATGATGCTTGTCCCCATTTGCCAACTCAAGCCGAAAGCAAATAGTGTTAAGCCAGTGATGCCTATTTGGTGCAAGCTTACTTTGAACCCGCGCATGGTCGCGATAAGGGCTAATAGACTGGACCCCAATCCTCCGAGATAAAAATAGTAGAGTGGAGTAACGCCAGAGGTCTGCGCCAAAACCTTCAGGACAATGACCCACAACAGACATTGAATCATGAGAGGCCATTTGCGTTCTTTGACATGTCTCAAGTGGATCGACTTTATCAATCTAAGTTGCCGCATGATCGGAAAGAGCATCAAGGGAGTCGCGACCAGTAAAATAAACAAGACTAAAGCTTGGACCAACACGAAACTTGTATCGTAGCGGTAGGGCTGCATGTAGGTGACTAAGGCATAACCATAAAGGGGGATGAAAAGTGGATGCCACAAGTAATTGGCAAGAGTCATGAGCCACCGCATGCCCTTAAAGTACTTTGCGCAATCTTGCGACAGGCAGGTCAAGCTGCTCTCGATATTTGGCAATGGTGCGTCGTGCGATGGGATAGCCTTTCTCTTTGAGAATTTGCGCTAATCTATCGTCAGTCAAGGGCTGTCGTTTGTTTTCGTCGGCAATGGTCGTGGCCAAAATAGTTTTGATTTCGCGTGTTGAGACCTCTTCGCCTTGGTCATTCTTCATAGATTCACTAAAGAATTCCTTTATAAGTTTGGTGCCATAAGGGGTATCAACGTATTTGCTATTGGCCACACGAGATACAGTAGAAATGTCCATGCCAATTTTGTCAGCAATATCTTTGAGAATCATTGGTTTGAGCTGGCGTTCATCACCACTCAAGAAATACGCCTTTTGTCGCTCCATAATGGCATTCATGGTGACGAACAAGGTATGTTGGCGTTGTTTTATCGCATCAATAAACCACTGTGCGGCATCTAATTTTTGTTTGATGAACAATACAGCATCCTTTTGTGCTTTTGACTTTTCTTTGGCCATCTTGTAACCTTTGAGCATTTCACTGTAGTCGCGTGATATGTGTAGATCTGGCGCGTTACGGCCATTTAAGGTAAGTTCTAAATGTCCGTCATTGATTCTTATGGCAAAGTCAGGAACGACTGCCTCAACCATGCGATTCGCTCCAGAGTAGGCGCTTCCTGGCTTTGGATTGAGCACTTCAACTTCATGAATTATCGCCTTTAACTCTTCCTCTGACCATTGATACTTTTGGATGAGTTTGTCATAGTGTTTTTTGGAAAATGCGTCGAATTGATTGGTGATCATTTCGAGGGCCTTTTGCGCCACTTCTGATTGTGTTTTGCGTTCGAGTTGCAAAACAAGGCATTCTTTGAGATTACGGGCACCTACCCCTGCAGGATCTAAGTCCTGAACCAGTCGCAGTATTTTTTCAACCTGAGCGTGATCAGTATAAATATTCTGGGTAAAGGCTAAGTCGTCTACCAAATCCTCGAGACCACGGCGCAAATACCCGCTATCATCTAAAGATCCAATGACAAAAAGCGCCATCTCAAAATCTTGTTCAGACAATTGATAGGTATTGAGTTGCTGCACCAAAAACTGATTGAACGTGGTGCCAGAAGCGTAGGGGGTCTGGTGCTCTTGGTCGTCAGCGCTGTAATTATTTGCCGATAATTTGTAACTCGGTGTTTCGTCGTCACTGAGATAGTTATCGATGTTGATGTCGGTTTCTATGACCTCTGTGCCTTCGTCAAATTGGTCATAAACATCGTCATTATAGTCTTCTGGATCAAGTTGTTCTTTGCCGCTTTCAAGCGCAGGATTTTCTTCCAACTCTTGTGAAATTCTCTGTTCAAAGGCCTGTGTCGGCAGCTGAATCAACTTCATGAGTTGGATCTGCTGTGGCGACAGCTTTTGAGAGAGTTTCAGTTGAAATTGCTGTTTGAGCATATCCGAGGCTTTGGTTAAATTTAAAAAAAATCCAGTAACGATCGAAGTCCTTACTGGATATATAGCAGAAAGCGTGCCACTTGCTAAAATGACGCGTTGCCTGGTGTGCGCGGGTATGGAATCACGTCACGAATGTTGCCCATTCCTGTAACAAATTGGACAAGGCGTTCAAAGCCAAGACCAAATCCACTATGAACGCAGGTGCCAAATTTTCTCAAATCTAAATACCAGTAGAGCTCTTCTGGAGAAATATCCATGGCTTCCATTTTGGCTTTGAGCACATCGTAGCGCTCTTCTCGCTGAGAGCCACCGACAATTTCTCCGATGCCAGGGAAAAGAACATCCATAGCACGGACGGTCTTGCCGTCATCATTCAAACGCATATAAAACGCTTTGATTTTTGCAGGATAATCATAAAGTATGACGGGGCATTTGAAATGCTTTTCTACCAGGAAGCGCTCATGCTCACTTTGCAGGTCTGCACCCCATTCCTCTATGACATATTTGAATTTTTTCTTTTTGTTTGGCGTGCTTTGCATGAGTATGTCGATGGCTTCGGTATAGCTCACTCGGACAAAATTGTGCTCCAAAACAAAGGCCAACTTTTCTTTAAGCGGCATGGGACTGCGTTGGTCTTGTGGTTTGCTCTTCTCTTCTTCTTCTAGGCGTTTTTGAAGAAAATCTAAATCATCACCGCAGTGGGTCAGGGCGTAATTCACGACATACTTGATGAAGTCTTCGGCCAAATCCATATTATCGTGGAGGTCATTAAAAGCGACTTCGGGCTCAATCATCCAAAACTCTGCCAAGTGCCTTGAGGTATTGGAATTCTCTGCGCGAAATGTAGGGCCAAAGGTGTAAACCTTCCCTAGTCCCATGGCATAAGTTTCAGCTTCGAGCTGCCCACTGACGGTGAGGTGGGTTTCTTTGTCGAAAAAGTCTTTACTGAACTCTATATTTCCTTGATCGTCTAATGGAGGCTTGACAGGGTCTAGATTGGTGACCCGGAACATTTCACCCGCACCTTCTGCATCACTCCCTGTCACGATAGGGGTATGCATATAATTAAAATTGTTGTTCTGAAAGTATTGGTGTACGGCAAAAGACAATTTAGAGCGCAGACGCATCACAGCCCCAAAGGTGTTGGTGCGGATGCGCAAGTGGGCTTGCTCTCTCAGGGTTTCGAGGCTATGACGTTTGGGACTCAATATGGTGAGTTTGACCTCCTCAGGATCTGCTTTACCCAAAACAGACAATTCGATCACTTGGATTTCTAATGCTTGCCCTTGGCCCTGACTGGCCACTAATGGTCCACTAACCGAAATAGCGGCCCCTACGGTCACTGATTTCAATAGCTCATCGTCTAGCGTGTCAAAATCAACAACACACTGAAGATTATGGATGGTAGAACCATCATTGATCTGAATGAATCGATTACTTCTGAAGGCGCGTACCCATCCAGAGACGGAAATGGGATTTATGGAGGCGTCCATTTGGATGATGTCAGAAATCAATTGTTTTTGCATGCGTGATTATTTTAAGGGATAAAGATAAATGTTTTCTATTTCGTTTCTTCCTCTTGGTCAGACGTTAAAGCCCGAATGTCCTCGTCAGTATTGGTCAAAATCTCTAAGGCAGGCTTGCGCAAGGTTTGTTTGTTAGCAATATTGCGTTCTAGCGACAAAAGTAATGAGGGGAGCAAGAGTAAATTGGCCAGCATTGCAAACAAAAGGGTGATGGAAACCAAGGCGCCTAAAGCAATGGTGCCACCGAATTCGGAAATGACAAAGACAGAAAATCCAAAAAACAGGACGATCGATGTGTAAAACATACTCACGCCAGTCTCTCGCAATGCAGCATAAACTGATTTTTTGATTTTCCATTTATTGGCAATGAGTTCTTGTCGGTATTTTGCCAAAAAGTGAATGGTATCATCGACCGAAATACCAAAAGCAATGCTGAATACCAATATTGTAGAGGGCTTGATAGAAACACCGACAAATCCCATGATGCCGGCAGTGATCAGCAGCGGGAGTAGATTCGGAATTAAAGAAATAAGGATCATTTTGAAGTTTTTAAACATCCACGCCATGAATAGAGCGATCAACAAAATGGCCAAAGAAAGAGAGAGTAGGAGGTTATTGACCAAGTACTTTGTTCCTTTTTCGAAAACAAAAGCCTTTCCGGTCATCGAGACGGCGTACCGATCCGAAGGAAAAAGCTTGTCTATTTGGCCACGAATATCCTCTTCAATCCGCTCGAATCGCTCGAGTTGCGTGTCCTTCATAAATACTGTGATGCGGGCATATTGCCCAGTGCTGTCAACGTAGCTCGATAATAAATTAGATTCCTTGGAACTGTTTTTGGCATAAGACAAAATAAAGGCACGGTCTTGACTGTTGGGCAGTTGATAATACTCTGGATTGTTATTGAAATAAGCCTGCTTCGAGTATTTTACCAAGTTGACAATAGAAAGCGGTTGTGACAATTCAGGAATTTCATTGAGGTAGTCTTGAAGGCTCTCCATACGTTTGAGTGTTGCCAAGTTGACCACTCCCTTCTCTCGTTTGGTATCAATAAGAATCTCTAAAGGCATGATCCCTTCATATTCTTTCTCAAAAAACTTGATGTCTTTGTAGAAAGCCATGTTCTTGGGCATATCCTCAATAAGGCTTCCCGAAAGCTTAATGTTGAACATGCCAATGATGCTGGTGCAGAGTAATAAAATCGACAATATATATATCGCGATACGGTGTTCCTTTACCATGCGTTCCATCCAATTTACAAACATGCTGATCCATCGTTTGTTGAGGTGTTTCAGATGCTTGTGCTTGGGGATGGGCATGAAACTATAAAAGATCGGAATAATGAAGAGCGATAACAAGAATATGGCGATGATATTGATTGATGCAACAATACCAAATTCTTTGAGGAGCTGACTATTGGTCAGGATGAAAGTGGCAAATCCAGAGGCCGTAGTCATATTGGTCATTAGAGTAGCGTTACCCACTTTGGCAATAACGCGTTGTAATGATTTGGCCTGATTGCCATGACGTTGTATTTCTTGTTGGTATTTATTGATCAAAAAGATGCAATTAGGAATACCAATAACGATGATCAATGGCGGGATTAATGCCGTCAGCACAGTAATTTCGTAGTGCATGAGGCCCAAAAATCCAAAGGACCACATCACGCCTATAAGTACAGTAACTAACGAAATAAACGTCGCGCGATAGGACCGAAAGAAGAAGAAGAAAATAAGAGAGGTGATGAGCATAGCGGCCCCTATAAATAGGCCAATCTCATCAATGATATTTTGAGAGTTCAACGTTCTTATGTACGGCATTCCCGAGGTATGGACCTTGATGTTGGTTTTGGCCTCGAAGGCTTCAATTTTGGGAATGAGCTCTTTGATGATAAAATCACGTCTGGTAGAGGTGTTGACAATACCCTTATTGAGATAGAGTGCCGTGCGCACAGAGTTTTTCCCTGGATTATAGATCAGACCTTGGTAGAAGGGTAGCTTGTTGAAAAGCTCATGCTTGTATTGGGCCATGTTGGCAGGGGTGAATACTGTGTCTGAGATAAAAGACACAAGCTCGAAGGCTGCAATTTTCTTTTGTTTTTGAAGCTTCTTGAGATCACCAACTGAGAGACTCAAATCGACTTCGTCATAGGCTTGGAAATTTGCAGAAAGATCTGTCCACGCCTTGAAATTATCTGGCGCAAACAAGGCGGTATCCTTGACCCCTATTACAATGAGATTGCCCTCGTCTCCAAAAATATCTAGAAACTCTTGATACTCGAGATTGAATTTGTGGTCGTCAGGGAGTAGATTGGCCTCTGTATAAGTGAAGCGCATATGCTGCCATTGCATGGCTAAGAAGATTGTCGCCACGACAATCCCCGCTAATATCCCGATTCTGTTTCTGAGGATAAAACGAGCGACAGCACTCCAAAAACCTATGCTAAAAAGTTTCTCCAATTTTCATGTTTTAAGCCAGGCCAAAGGTACTAAAATCCGAATCATCCCTTGGAGGTTAGTATTTGATAATTCGAAGGTTCTGAACATTTCTGAAAAACAAGGGGTAAGCCATTCAAGAAAGGCATTCGCGTCTCGCGGTCTTGTGCGCTATACTTTCATAATCTCTGCCTCTTTACGGGCAAAAACGGCGTCTATTTTCTGAACGTGCTCGTCGGTTAACTTTTGAACATCCGCTTCGAGGGTTTTTTTAAGATCATCGGATATGTCCAATTGCTTGAGGTCGTTATTGGCTGATTTTCGTTCGTTTCGGATGCCAATTTTGGCGTCTTCAGCCTCTGCTTTGGCTTGTTTGGCCAAATCACGCCTTCTTTCCTCAGTTAAAGGGGGCACATTAATGATGACGCTTTCTCCGTTATTCATGGGGTTGAACCCTAGATTTGCCACCATAATCCCTTTTTCAATTTCTTGAATTAGGCTTTTTTCAAAGGGCTGAATGGTGATGGTCATGCCATCTAGCGTGTTGACATTAGCGACCTGATGCAGTGGTGTGGGGTTGCCGTAATATTCGACCATAACACCGCTCAGCATTGCCGGAGAAGCTTTTCCTGCGCGTATGGTGACAAATTTTTTATCTAAATGCATGAGGACTTTGCCCATGGATTCCTGTGCAGCGTCAATGATAAATTGAATTTCTTCTTCCATAACGATTCAATAATTTTCTAAAGTTCTGGTGCTTAAATGTTGACAGTTGTCCCAATGTTTTGGCCTGCAAGGACTTTTTGTAAATTCCCGGGGGTATTCATGTCAAAAACTACAATGGGGAGCTTGTTTTCTTGGCTTAAGGTAAATGCAGTCGTATCCATAACGTTTAGCCCTTTTTTAAGGACATCGGTAAATGTGATGTGGTCATATTTTGTCGCAGTCTTGTCTTTTTCAGGATCGCTTGTGTAAATCCCATCTACGCGAGTGCCCTTAAGGATGACATCAGCTTCAATTTCAATAGCGCGCAAAACCGCGGCAGAGTCTGTGGTGAAATAAGGATTTCCCGTCCCACCACCGAAGATGACAACACGACCTTTTTCTAAATGCCTCACGGCTTTTCGGCGGATAAATGGTTCCGCAATTTCGTTCATTTTGATGGCGCTTTGCAGGCGTGTTTGGACCCCTTCATTTTCTAATGCACTTTGGAGGGCCAGTCCATTGATGACTGTTGCCAACATGCCCATATAATCTCCCTGAACACGATCCATACCGCCACTCACACCTGATACACCACGAAATATATTGCCTCCGCCAATCACAAGGGCAATTTCGACGCCTGAATTTAAGGCTGTCTTGATGTCCTTGGCGTAGGTCTGAAGCCGGCTGGGATCAATGCCATATTGTTGATCGCCCATAAGGGCTTCTCCAGAGAGTTTGAGTAAGATGCGTTTGTAGCTCATATTGGTAAATTACAATCACAAAAGTAACGAATTATCATCACTTTTTACAGGCCAATTATCGGTTATCACGAGGTCTTAAACTGGCAAGCGCTCCATGATTTATCATGGAGCGCTTGAGCACAAATGAAGCAATAGCCGAATGATTATTCTTTGACAATGATGAATTCCGAACGTCTATTTTTCATATGGTCTTCTTCAGTACAATTGTCACCGCAGTCAACAATCGGTTGGTCTTCTCCAAAGCCTTTACCCGAGATGCGTGCCGCATCAATGCCTTGATCGATCACGTATTGGACAGTGGCTTGAGCACGACGATCAGATAAATCACGGTTATAGTCGGCCTCTCCCTGAGAATCGGAGTGACTTTCGACACTCACAACGATCTTGGGGTATTTTTTCATGATTTCAATTAAGCGATCTAGTTCAAAAGCGGCTTGAGGCTTGATGTCACTCTTGTTGTAGTCAAAAAGAATGGTCTCCAGCTCGATTTTATCATCGACAATGATCGCCTCAACTGGTTTTAAGCTGATGGTCCGCACCAGCGTTCCGTTTGGACTTGGAGCGATGTCAATGGCCTCGGGCTCGAACCCAATTAAAGAGGCTTGTACCGATAGCTCAGTGTCACAGGCTCCTATGAGTTGGCCTTGACCTGACTCTGATGTTGTTTTGGTACTTAATCTTGAATCGGTACCGTCATAGAGACTCAATAAAGCACCGAATAGAGGCTCATCTGTATAGGCATTGACGACAGTCGTCTCGATGATGACATCACATGGAGGGACTATTGGGGTGATTTGGTAAATATCGTCCATCCCTTTTCCACCGGATCGGTTTGAGGAGACATAACCAGACTCAGCAGCAGGATCGTAAACAAAAGCGAAATCATCGGCTGAGCTATTGACCCCTTTTCCAAGGTTTTCTGGGGCATTATATCCTGCGCCATTTTGGGTTGCCTTGAAAACATCTAAACCTCCAAGGCCCATGTGCCCGTTGCTTGAGAAATAGAGGTTGCCTTGTGCATCTGTTGAGGGGAATAATTCTTTGCCTTCTGTGTTGATTCCATTGCCTAAATTTTGAGGTTGCCCAAAGCTACCATCAGCCTTTACAGTGACGCTGTAGAGGTCAGAGGCTCCTGATCCTCCAGGCATGTCACTGACAAAAAATAGTGTTCGGCCATCTGCGCTGAGGGCAGGGTGCCCAACAGAGTACTCAGAACTGTTGAAGGGGACTGAATAAACCCCTTTCCAACCACCATCGACGAGCTCTGAATAAAACAGATTGATTTGATTGATGCCGTCTTCTGATTTTTCGTATTTGCCGTTAAAGTAGTCGTTGCGATCAAAGTAAATTCTCTTACCATCCGCGCTTATAGCGACATTCCCTTCATGGTATTTAGTGTTGACATCACCTTCTAACAAAACAGCATTTTTCAGGGTGTTTCCAACCATTTGTGCTTTGTAAACATCTAAAAAAGGTTGGTCATCCCAATGGTATTTTTTCCTAGTAGTATTTCTTGAACTCGTGAAGTAAAAATCTTTGCCGACCAATAAACCACCAAATTCTGAGTAGTCTGTATTTAAATCTTTAAGATTTGTGGCTTCAAATCCTGGAAAGGCCTCATTGATTTCTGGCACTCTATTGGGGGAGGCTAAAAATGCTTGAGCACGAGAATCTTCAGGTTGGGCAGCGGCAAACTTCTCCATATTGTCGCTGTACTCGCTAAATTTGCCATTGGCCTTCAAAACCTGAGCATAACTGTAGTAAGTTTCTGGATTCACACGCCGGCCTTTGGCCACACGCTTAAAGTAAGTTTCTGCCTTTTTGAGGTCGTTGAGTTGGTAGTAGCTGTTGCCCAATTGTTCGAACACATAACGGCTTCCTTTTCCCTTTTTTAAGAGCTTCAGATAGGCATCTGCAGCATCGCTATAAGCCATGCCTTGATAGAGATCATCGGCTTTTTTGGTGTCCTTATCTTGAGCCGATACCATCGCGATAGAGAAACATATAAATAGAGTAACGAGTTTTTTCATCTTATTCAAATTAATAATATGCATTAGAAGTAACGTGGTGAACGAAGTGTTTTTGGATTCGATTTGAGATCAAAGGTGATCACAACTTCGTGCGATGCTGGCGCAATAGCACTGAGTTCGCTCACAATATGGTCATAAGCATAGCCAATCCTTAGGTAAGGGGCGACCTGAAAGCCAATCAAACCGCTGAACGAGTCTTCAGTGCGGTAAGAAGTCCCCACTTCAAATTTTTCAAAAAATAGGGCATTCAAGTTAAGATCCATAGACAGTGGTGCACCAAAAGCAGATTTAAGCATGGTGGAGGGTTTTAGTTTCACGTCGTCAGAGACTTGAAACACATATCCAGCCGTGACGAAATAATGACTTACTTCGCTACCATATTGCATGCCATTTTCATCGAGATGCACACTTTTTAGCATGTTGGGTACAGACACGCCAAAGTAGTAATTGTCACCATAGAGAAATGCTCCCGCCCCTACATTTGGCGTGGCACTACTGATATCCTGCGAAAAGAAAGGGTCATTCAGGTCTTGGAGGTCCAATGTTGCTAGACCAATATCGTGAAAAGTTCCCCCAGCCTTGATGCCAAGCGCTAAATTCGTGCTTTCACCCAACTGAAGGGTATAGGAGAAATCCACAAAGACGTTGGTTTCGTTCACTGGCCCCAGCTCATCTTTTACCGCCGAGATCCCTAAACCTACTTTATCTCCTACGGGCGAATGGCCAGAAAGGGTAAAAGTAGTGGGTGCGCCGTCTAAACCCGACCATTGCTTGCGGTATAAGGTGGTCACCGAAAGGTTTTCTTTGAGTCCAGCATAGGCTGGATTCACCACGTTCATGTTGTACATGTATTGCGTGTACTGTGGGTCTTGCTGTGCCGAAGCTGTCATGCTGACCAGAAGTATTACAATTGCTAATTTTTTCATTATGCTAGGTTGTTATTTCTGTTTTGATATAATTTTTGTTCCTGATTAGCGGTTGAGGTAAACCCACCCGGTGAGTAATTCTCCGTATAGACTATCAGGGTTGGCAAACTTAATGACATAGTAGTAGGTTCCTGTAACCAAATCGTTGCCATCGGTATCGACACCACAAAACTCATTGACGTAATCATTTTGGGTGAACACCAGCATGCCATATCTATTGTAAACATCTATGCTCAAGCTACCGGCACGATCTACTACATATTCTAGATCGAAGCAATCGTTGAGACCATCGTTATTTGGCGAGATGCCTTGTGGTATCACACACTGATCTAAATCATACAAACTGACCACAACACTGTCGCTGTTGGAGCAATTTCCCGCAGTAAGGGTAACCGTATAGATTTGATCACCAATCGTCTCGCCTGAGAGCGTGACATCAATGGTGCTTGAAGTCTCACCAAGAAGAATATCACCATTCAAGAACCATTGGAAGGTGCCAACACCAGCTGTTGATGCGGCGGTAATGGTTTGAACTTCATCAGGACAAGTCTTAAAGTCGGCATCAAGCATTAAGTCCAATTCTGGACCAACGCCGATTGAAACCTCTGCAGCACAGCCTCCGACACTAACCACCACGGTATAGGTGCCTTGGGCACTAGGGACAAGAGTCGCAGCAGTTTCCCCAGTCAAAACCTCTCCATTTAATGCCCACTCGAATGTGACATCTTCGACATCATAATTAGTTGGTGTGGCATTTAACAAGGTGTCTGGACCTAAACAAGTATCTGAACCTAAATCGACAGAAGGTTCTGTGAACCGGACTGCGTTGAAGCCAACCGTTGTCGCATCACATGGTTCCAAAGCCACCGTAACGGCATAGATACCGGGTGCTTCTGGGGCATACATCGCATCAGTACTGACAATATTACTTTGCGCATCCACCCATTCATAACTCACAAAATTCAAATCAATATTTGGATTCTGTGGCGTCGCATCAAGCATTGGGAAAGGCTCACCCGAACAAACACTCACTACAGATGGGATGTCAATATCAAAGGCAACCGCCGGATTGACCACCAAGCTAAAGTCGACTGTGCTGAAACATGTCGGCTCAGCCACCCGTTCGACCCTTACATATACTTGCTCTGGGTTCGACGTATTGGTATACGCTGTTGGATTGGCGATAGCATTAAGATTGACCTCTGCTTCTAGTTGACTCAAGTGATAGGTGATGCCAAACTGCACAGGATCTTGACCGTCTAGAACTTCTGGAATCACTGAAGTCAAATCAAATTGACCTTGTCCTGTGCCAGAAGTATCGCAAGTGCCCAGATTTCCTGGCGTCACTAATTGTGGTTCTCCGTTGAGGTACGACAAGCTGATGTCATCAATCGCTAAGTCATTTCCACAACCACCAGCAGCATTATTGATCAACACCAATTGTATCGCAGTATTCGTCCCTGTGTTGAAGTTGATAAAGAACTCTTGCCAATCAGGATCAGGGCCGTTGGCCAGGTCACCAGTAACGGTCTCTTCAATAATATTGCCCGAAAGATCTTCGATACGGAACCGGACATTAGACGGCACGCTATTTCCTTGACAAATAAACGTATCTGTATCATAAAGGGTCGTGATCCAGGCACTAAAGGTGTAATCGATATTTTGATTCAAGTTGATGGTTCTTCTGTAGAATTCTCCAACAGGAATATCTGCATTAACAATAAACATTCGGCCATCTGTATCACCCTCAGTGTGGTCGGACATGCCAGCATGCCACCCGCCATTAAAACCATTTGAGGAATTTGAAATAGAATATTCACCATCTTCCATCTGGCCACCACTATAACAAGTGTAGGTGGTTGTAGCTCCATTGAGGTCACAAAATTGTCCTGCTCCAGTACCAAAGGTCTCACTAAAATCGATATCGGCACATGTGGCCTCAATCGTACAGGGACTCGTCAAGAATATCACTGTTACCGTTTCGACCACAACACAGCCATCTCCTGTGATTTCAACAGTGTAATCTCCAGAAGTGGTCACGTTAATGGTTTGGGTATCTTCCCCAGTATTCCAAGCAAACGTGGCGTTGGCGGGAGAAATACCCTCTAATGTGACTGTAAGTGCTACTGAAGACACATCACAAACGACTTGGTCATCACCCAAATCAGCGGTGAAACCTGCGTTGGTAGATGGCGTCACAACCACATCGTCAGTAATGATTGCTGTTGTGCCTCCTGGTGTTTCATAAATGGAAACAGCCGTATAGGTTGTTTCCACTGTGGGGCATACGGTTATGGCCAAGTCCGTGCCGATGACTGCTCCTGTTGCATCTTGCCACTCAAAAGAAAAACTCGTGCTTGGCGCACCATTTGGCACAAATCGCCAAGTTTCGTTACTGGCTTCCCAGAAGCCCGTGTTGCGTGTAAGTGGCACACTGAATTCTCCTAAGTTATTGCCCATGAGCCCGACAGCAGCAAGGCCATCATTCCAGTCGATACATGCGGGTTTGTCAACAAGGTTGACATCAATGACGTTAAGTGACTCGTATAAAAGGATTTGTTGTGTGGTGAAAAAACCGGCACAGGATCCTCCAAAGTGTGGCATCTCATTGATGTTCATCACAAAAATCCTGTAGGGCGCTTCACCTGTCACGAAATAATTCATGCGTGCTGGATCTGGATTGACCGATGGATCCAAATCATGGAAGGCTCCATAAATAGTATTCAATGGAAAGTTTGGTTCGCTATTTGGAATCAGATCAGTGGGGTCCATAGACCATCCATTATACTGACCAGCCAAAGACAAATCAAAAGTGATTTGGCCATTGGCACCAACCAATAGTTGACTGTATGTATTGCCAAAATATTCAAAATCAAATTCTATGTTGATCGCCGAACTCCATTGGTCATCAATGAGCAAGTTGGTGGGTGTCCCTCCTGTAAGTTCTGGAATATCACAAAGCGGTCCTTGGATTTGATAGGAGGTTGTGCCACGTCCTGGGATGGACAGCAACTCTGCCTCGAGATCCACACACGGCCCAGCGCATTCGGTCGAGACGTCATCGCCAGCAAAAAGCAAGTCGCAAGTCCCCTCTGCGATGCAGAAATAAGTCAAGTCAGGGCTGATCAAGACACAATTCTGATCAAAATCATTTTCAATGGTCAAGACTATATTAGTCAGTGTTGCATAGGGGCCAAAAGAATAAGTCCCTACGGCGCTTACCGTTTGTGCTGGGCTGCCGACATTGTCTGTGACGCTGTAAGAGACTCCTGTGCCCATATCTGTAAAGTTGGCACTTACAAAGAACTGATTATTGGGCTCACAATCTCCTACTGTCGAAAATTCAACCGTCGGGTTGGTACAAGTACTGCAACGCACATCAAAATCCCATGGCGTAAAGCCACTGCTTTGGCAACTGATGCTTCCATCTGATTGTATGATCACGGTGATGGTATCTCCAGAGGAGGTGTAGGTCAGGCCGGAAAGATTTCCTGCATTACCATAAGGGGTTGCTGCGTTGAGATCTGTCACTCCATCAGAATCCAAAATAATGACTTCGTCAAAGTTGTTTTCTACCTGTCCTGCATTAAAAAAGACAATGAGTGGTAATCCAGTATCGCTTTGGAAACTGAATTGTGTGTTGTCATTGCTCCCGTAGCAATATGTGGTGTTAACGGGTCCATTGGCACAGACAACTGTGGTTTGTGCGCTCACCGAAAAACCTAAAAAGGCCGTGAACAATAAAATAATCAAAGGGAATTTCTTCCAAGGAAGATTAATGGTTGTATTCATTGTAAAAATGATTGGAGGTTATCTTTAACTAAAGTAATTAATTTCTATAAAAAACGACGTGGTTTTCAGTTTTTTAGACCAAAGGCGGAATTAATTCTATATATACCGTACAAAATGATGCCAGAGGGCCATGATTTGTCCAAAATTGAAAGTTTGGGGATCTTTTGACTGGGGTGAGGCCTTGAGGATTTTGAAAAGATCTGATACAAAGAAGGGGCAGTTTTGTACCTTTGTGGCTCTATTAATGACCTATGCTAGAAAGACAAAACACCGAGTATGAGAAAGTTGTTCTCATTGGTGTAGTGACAAGACTCCAAGACGAAGAAAAAGCTGCGGAGTACCTCGACGAACTTGAGTTTTTGGCTTATACAGCTGGAGGTAGTGTTGTCAAACGCTTTACACAAAAGTTGGATGTGCCACATCCCAAAACCTTCATAGGCACTGGCAAACTGCAAGATGTGCTTGAGTTTGTCGCAAATGAAGACATCGGTACGGCGATTTTTGATGATGAACTCAGCCCTGCGCAACAAAAAAATATAGAGAAAATACTCAATTGTAAGGTGATTGATCGGACCAATTTGATTCTGGATATTTTTGCCCAACGCGCTACGACCTCTTATGCGCGCACCCAGGTCGAATTGGCTCAATATGAATATTTATTGCCGCGATTGTCTGGAATGTGGACACACCTCGAACGCCAGCGTGGTGGTATTGGTATGCGTGGGCCAGGTGAAACCGAAATAGAGACTGACCGCCGAATTGTTCGAGACAGAATTGCGCTTTTGAAAAAAAAGATCAAAACCATCGACAGACAGATGAGTGTTCAAAGAGGCAATAGGGGTGCTTTGGTGCGTGTTGCTTTAGTGGGTTATACCAACGTAGGAAAATCTACATTGATGAATGTGATCAGTAAGAGTGATGTTTTTGCCGAGAACAAGCTTTTTGCAACCCTTGACACTACGGTTCGTAAAGTGGTGATCGGGAATTTGCCATTTTTATTGAGTGATACGGTTGGGTTCATTCGTAAGTTGCCCACCCAATTAGTAGAGTCCTTCAAAAGCACCCTAGATGAGGTGCGCGAAGCGGACTTGCTGTTGCATGTCGTCGACATCTCTCATGCTTCCTTCGAAGACCACATTGCATCAGTAGAGCAAATATTAGATGAGATTGGTGGTAAAGGCAAGCCTGTTTTGATGATTTTTAATAAAATTGATGCGTACACCACAGAAGAAATCGCTCCCGACGATCTGATCACCAAAAAAACAGAACAGCATTATACTTTAGAAGACTGGAAACGAACATGGATGTCCCGCACTAATGGCGACGCGGTATTTATTTCTGCGATTGAAAAAGACAATATAGATGTCTTTAGAAAGGTGGTTTATGACGTGGTCCGTAAGATCCATGTGACGCGCTTTCCGTATAACCACTTCCTTTATCCTGAAGAATTTCAAGAATAAAAAGACGCTTACTTTAGCTTGTAAGTCACCCCAATGCCTAAGGCCTCTCTGATTTGAAATCCTTTTACTGCATTGTCGTCGTAGATGGCCTGGAAGGCGATATTTGTCGTGATGAGGTTATTGACGCGCATAGTGAGATTGGCGGTGTAGTCGATGTCAATATTTTCAGGCCGGTCCAAATAGTTGGCATAAATACCAATGATGTTCTCTATGCCGACATTAGGCATAATTTCAAATTTGGCATAACCATTCAAAGCCAGACCTAATTCTGTTCGTGTGGTTTTGTTGGCGGCCACACCGAAATAGTGGCCACTCCCATCAAGTCGATTACGGCGGTCATTCGGGTCGGTAAATTGACGATCCACAATGATCAGTTTGCCCGTAGCTGGTGCAAAGTTGAGTTTGAGATCATCATCTTTTTTCCATAGAATTCCGGGGCCCATTAAGAAATATGCCGGAGAGAAAAATTTCGAATTTCTTTCGTTGCTTGTTATTTTAACTGGAATGCCATTAAGTATCTCTGTGCGTTCGGTCGGTTCAAAGCCCGAATCAAACTGTGTCTTGAAATTGAATAATCCGGAGTAATACCATTGCCCATCGTTGATTTTTTTACCCGCAACAGACAATATCTCAAAGCGGTCATTGGTCTTTTGCATGTCATCTTGGGTCTTGATTTTGGCAGCACCATATTCTCCGGTGGCCTTTGTGTCCCAAGCGAGCCCATTGCTTTTATAATTTAGCGCATAAGTCATGCTCAAGTTTCCAGCAATATTACTGACCCCACCACCTTGCCAATCCTCATTAAATGCGGCCTGATTGAAGAGCACAGTGGTCTCGGCACTTTCTTTCCATACGCCAGATGGGTCGCCAGTTGTTTTGTTTTGTGCCCAGATGGGCGTGGCGACAAAGGCCAAACAAATGAGCATTAGTGGGCGGTGTATTAATGGGAACATGGTGATGAATTAACGTGGGTCTTTTTTTCGTTTGAATAATGGTACTGCAGCACAAGCTTCACCATACATGAGTTGCTTGGCGATGGGTTGTAAGCGCTTGATCAACAAAAGATAGGCATTTTGGGGGACCAATTCATTGTCGCAGCCTTTGATGATGACGGGTTTGTCTAGATATGAACTCAAATCCATTTGGGCGATTGCCTCTGCCCAAATCATTTGTTCTAAGTCCAATTCGGAGCCTTGCACGACAAGCAGTGCATGGGGGCCGAGTGTGGTCGCCACCAAGTGAAAAGTCCAAGCCGGCAAAATCGCAGCACTAGAGCAATGCAGTCTCACAAATGCATGGTGATAAGGGGTGGTGTCTAGAGCGCTGAGTTGTGCCCTAAATTCTCGCTCTCTTAACACTAATCCTTGATCTAAGAATACCGCTAAATCCAGGCTCACTCGGTCAGATTGTGGCCGAAATCGGGCCAAATCTAATGAGATCAGTGGACTTTGCGTCATGCGATTCGTGATGGGCTCTTTCATCACAGCATACCCAAGGCTAATTTGGCTTCTTCGCTCATCAGATCTTGAGTCCATGGCGGATCAAAGGTGATTTCTACCTCTGCGTCTTTGACAATCTGAATGCTTTTGACTTTTTCTTCTACTTCCAGAGGTAAAGTTTCGGCAACTGGGCAGTTTGGGGTTGTGAGGGTCATCAGTATCTTAACTTCAGCATCCTCATTGACCATGACATCATATATCAAACCAAGCTCATAAATGTCTACTGGGATTTCTGGATCGAAAATAGATTTCAAAACCTTCACGATTTTTTCCCCAAGTTCGACGGTATCAATGTTTTCTGTACTCATAATCTAGGCGTTTAATTGGGTTTGAAAAGCCATGGCATAAAGCTTCATTTGACGGATCATGGAGACTAATCCATTGGCTCTTGTGGGTGATAAATGATCGCTTAATCCTATGGCTTTGATAAAGTCGGTGTTGGCCTCTAGGATTTCTTGAGGTGTGGCCTGCGAAAATGCCCGAATCAGGACACTAACGATGCCTTTTGTGATGATGGCATCGCTATCCGCTGTAAATACAACGTACTGATCTTCAAGGGCTCCGTGTAGCCAAACTTTACTTTGACAACCCTTAATGATGTAATCATCGGTCTTGAATTGGGGGTCAATGAGCGGAAGTGATTTGCCGAGACTGATCAGGTGCTCATATTTGTCCATCCAATCTTCGAAAAGGTCAAACTCTTCTATGATGTCTTGTTGTTGGGCCTTAATGCTCATCAGTTAGCGATTTTGATAGCGATGATGCGTTGGCCTTGAGCTGCACTGTTCAGGATCAAAGTATCTTTGTTACTTTCCCAAATCATTGAAGTGCTGAGTAATTGAAAAAGAAGCCCTTCTACAGCCATAGCATTATCCGCACAAATCATTTTGGTTTGGCCTAAAGAGCTGATCGCAATGTTCTGGCCGTCTATCGCATATTGGGCAAAGAAATCATTACATCCGCTATTGCCCGAAAGTCTATTCTTAGCGCCGTCTATGGTCATTTTTATGGAGTCAATTGAGTGGTTTTGTTCACCAATTTGAGTCAATTGATAAGTTCCACTGAGTTCGGGACCAACTACAAAACCAGCAACTTTCGTGCTGTTGCAGGCGGCAGTAACTACGAATAGAAACGCCACAAAAAGCATTTTTGCAACCTTGTTGACGGATCGGTGTGTCTGTTTCATAGTCATGGTGTTTACGTACTGAGCATAGACGCTGCTCTCTTTAGCCCATTAATGAAAATGTCTATTTCTTCTTTTGTATTGTAAAAGGCCAATGAGGCTCTAATGGTTCCCGGAATTTGGTAGAAATCCATGATGGGCTGAGCACAATGATGACCTGTACGAACGGCGATGCCCATTTGGTCCAATAGAGTGCCTATATCATACGGATGAACCCCTGATACATTAAACGATAAAACGGCTGTCTTGTCCGGCCCATCGCCATAAATAGTCAGCCCGGGGATCGCTTTTAGTGCTTCAGTGGCATACACCAATAATTCGTGCTCGTAGCGTCCTATTGCTGCAATACCAATATTTTGGAGATAATCAATGGCGGCTCCGAAGGCGATGACTCCTGCAATATTTGGTGTCCCAGCCTCTAATTTATGAGGGAGTTCGGCGTACGTGGTGGCATCGAATGTGACCTCTTTGATCATTTCCCCACCACCTTGATAAGGGGGCAGCGCCTCAAGCAGGTGTTTTTTGCCATAAAGCATGCCAACTCCTGTCGGTCCACACATTTTGTGTGCCGAGGTCACGTAAAAGTCAACATCTAACCCACGAAGATCTGTAGGAATATGACTGCTAGATTGTGCCCCATCGATCAACACGATGGCGCCTACTTTGTGCGCTCGGTCAATCATATCTTTAATGGGGTTGATGGTCCCTAGGGCATTGGACACATGATTGACCACCACAATTTTTGTGCGCTCCGACAGCAGTTGTCGGTAAACCTCTTGATCCAAAGGCCCGTCTTTAGTCATCGGAATGACTTTTAGTGAGGTGCCGACCAAATCGCAAAGCATTTGCCAAGGCACAATATTGGCATGGTGTTCTGCTTCCGAGACAATGATTTCATCTCCTGGATCTAATATGGATCTGTAGCCATGTGCTACAGTGTTAATGCCCTGTGTCGTGCCTGCTGTAAAAATGACCTCTTCGGGCGCCTGAATATTAAAAAAACTCTGCACTTTGCGTCGGGCATTTTCAAAAGCCTCAGTAGCCTCCTGAGATAATGCATGGACACCACGATGAATATTGGCATTGGTATGGGCGTAATAATGAGCAATAGCGTCAATGACCGCCTGTGGTTTTTGACTCGTAGCGGCGTTATCCATATAAACCAAGGGTCGGCCATTTACCGTCCTTTTGAGAATAGGAAAATCCTCCCGTATTTTGGTCACATTAAAATCCACCATATCATCTCAATTATAGATCAAATCCAATTTGAACACCCATTTTAAGGGCGATCAAGCGATTGATTCGTTTCTTTAACTCTGGTATTTTGACACTTTCTAAAACGTTATTCGCAAAAGCATACATCAGCAGTCCACGGGCTTCTTTTTCGTTGATGCCTCGAGCCCTCATATAGAATAAGGCGTCTTCATCGAGTTGCCCTATCGTACAACCGTGTGAACATTTTACATCGTCGGCAAAAATCTCAAGTTGTGGTTTGGAATTGATGGTCGCCTTGTCACTGATCAGTATGTTATTGTTTTGCTGAAAAGCATTCAATTTTTGGGCTTCCTTTTCTACATAAATCTTGCCATTGAAAACACCTGTTGCGTTGTCGTCATAGACCCCTTTATAGTCCTGATGACTTTCGCAGTTTGGTGCGATATGGTGCACAAGGGTATTGTGGTCTACATGTTGTTTGCCTTCAATCAGTGTAATGCCCTTCATGATGGACATGGCATTTGCGCCGTGCTGATAAAAGTTGAGGTTGTTACGGATGAGTTGGCCGCCGAGTGAAAATGTGTGGACACTGCAAACACTGTCACGATCTTGTTTCACATAGGTGCTGTCTATAAGCGACGCCTCTGGTCTGTCATTTTGGATCTTATAATAATCTACTTGAGCCCGTTGGCTGACAAACACCTCGGTAAGGGCATTGGTCACTACCGCATGTCCGGACAAACTTTGATGTCTCTCGATGATTTGGACTTGCGCGTTCTCTTCTACAACCACAAGATTTCTTGGTTGCAGCATTAGAGAGGATTCTGCACCGGTATAAAAGTTGAGTATTTCAATAGGTTTTTCGACCTCTTTATTCTTGGGAATATAGATATAGGCCCCTTCTTTAGCGAAGGCAGTGTTTAAAGCATTAAGCCCATCTTGAGGAGCAACTTTGTTGAAATAATTTTCGATGACCGCCTTGTACTTGTCCTTGGTAAGCGCTGAAGACATAAGACAGACGTCCATTCCTTCGTGAGTGGTTGAAGACAGAAAGGCGCTGTACTGGCCATCGACAAATACTATTTTATAAGTGTCGAGATCGTGTAAAAAATATTTGCGCACATCTTTAAATTCGACTGTTGCTTCTTGTCTCGGAAAAATACTGAGGTCATTGTGCAGCAATGATTTTAACGAGGTGTACTTCCATGCTTCAGATTTTTTGGTTGGAAATCCGCTGGCTTCAAAATTCTTGATTGCAGCGCTGCGGATGTCGTGTAAGACGGAGTCCTCGTTGAGGTAATCGTCAACAGCCAAAAATGAAGATATGAACTTTTCTTTTAATTCCATGAGTCTATTTGAGCGCTTCTTTGATCCAGTCGTAACCTTTTTCTTCTAATTCGTAAGCCAATTCTTTCGTGCCAGATTTTACGATTTTACCGTCCATCAAGACGTGGACAAAGTCAGGGACAATATGGTCGAGTAGTCGTTGATAATGAGTGATCACGATCACCGCATTTTTTTCATTTCTGAGCTTATTGACTCCGCTGGCGACAATTCTCAAAGCATCGATGTCCAAGCCAGAATCTGTTTCGTCAAGAATGGCTAGCTTGGGATCAAGCATGGCCATTTGAAAAATTTCGTTTCGTTTTTTTTCACCACCAGAAAAACCTTCATTGAGTGATCGGGACAAAAACTTACGATCAATATCGAGCATTTCTGAAACAGTCTTGATCTTTTGGAGCATCTCACCAGCAGGCATATCTTCAAGGCCTTGTGCCTTGCGCGTCTGATTAATGGCGGTCTTGATGAAATTGGTCACCGTTACACCTGGGATTTCAACAGGGTATTGAAATGACAAAAACACCCCTTTGTGTGCCCGTTCTTCTGGAGATAAATCACTCAGGTCTTCTCCTTCCAAAAGGATGCTGCCTTGAGTCACTTCGAAGTCTTCTTTGCCCGCAATAATAGACGCAAAGGTGCTTTTGCCAGCGCCATTTGGTCCCATGATCGCATGAATTTCACCGGGATTAACTTCGAGGTTGATTCCTTTTAATATATTCTTTTGGTCAACTCCTGCATGGAGATTTTTTATGTTTAGCATCTGAATTATTTTGCTTCTTCTATTTTAATATCGGCTTCAGCAGCTTTATCGGCAATGCTGATGATTTCTTGTATTGTGATGATTTGTTCCCAAACCTGCTGTCCTTCATCTAAGGCAGGATTTTTTGATACAATACCTTTGACCATAACAGGAACCATGTCGTACTGGTCTTGTTTGACAGCAGCGATGGCATCGCCAAGCGCTTTTGCCATGTCGTCCATAGTCACGGCATATATAAAGGTATTCCCCTTGAGCACAGCCCCTTCTTCAGAGTAGTAGTACTCGCCAGAAATAGTACTAGACGCTTCCTGGGCCGCATTGGCCGACTGATCTTGAGCATCATTTTTCTTGGTTTCGCCGCATGAGCTCATCAGGCCCAACAATACGGCGGCAGTCATAAAAAATTGTTTTAATTGCATAACACGGGTTGTTATCCTACAGAACCTTCGAGGCTGATCTCGAGTAGCTTTTGTGCCTCAACGGCAAATTCCATAGGAAGTTTATTTAATACTTCTTTACTAAATCCATTAACAATTAGAGCAATCGCCTTTTCGGTTTCAATACCGCGCTGATTGCAATAAAAAATCTGATCCTCACCAATTTTACTGGTTGTGGCTTCATGCTCTATTTTCGCAGTCTTGTTTTCTACTTCGATATAAGGAAAAGTATGTGCCCCACAAAGATTACCCATCAGTAGAGAGTCACACTGCGAAAAGTTACGGGCATTGGTTGCACGCGGAGAAATCTTGACCAATCCTCGGTAACTGTTTTGTGAATGGCCTGCCGAAATTCCCTTTGAGATAATTGTGCTTCGTGTATTTTTGCCCAAGTGAACCATTTTCGTTCCGGTATCGGCTTGTTGAAAATTATTGGTCACGGCAATGGAATAAAATTCACCAATCGAATGATCGCCTTTCAAAATACAACTGGGGTATTTCCATGTGACCGCACTGCCTGTTTCGACCTGGGTCCAAGAAATTTTGGCTCGGGTTTCACAAAGTCCACGCTTGGTCACAAAATTATACACGCCACCCTTCCCATTTTTATCTCCCGGGAACCAGTTTTGAACTGTTGAATATTTGATCTCAGCACCATCGAGTGCGATCAACTCTACAACAGCTGCGTGGAGTTGGTTTTCATCTCGAGACGGAGCGGTACAACCTTCTAAATAACTGACATAACTGTCTTGGTCTGCAATCACTAAAGTGCGCTCGAACTGCCCAGTTCCGGCCTGATTGATTCTGAAATACGTGGATAATTCCATAGGGCAACGCACTCCTTTTGGGATGTAACAAAAGGACCCATCACTAAAAACGGCACTGTTTAGGGCAGCATAATAATTGTCTTTTTGCGGTACGACTGTTCCTAGGTGCTTTTGGACAAGCTCCGGGTACTCGCGAATAGCCTCTGATATCGAACAAAAAATAATGCCTTTTTTGGCTAAAGTATCTTTGAATGTTGTGGCTACAGAAACAGAATCCATCACAATGTCTACGGCCACACCAGCAAGTTTTTTTTGCTCGTCAAGAGAGATGCCTAGCCTGTTGAAGGTGTCTAGCAATTCTGGATCAACCTCATCAATACTGTCGTATTTTGGTTTTTTTGATGGCGCAGAATAGTATGATATATTTTGAAAATCCGGTTTTTCGTAGTGCACATTGGCCCATTCTGGCTCTTGCATTGCTTGCCATACTTTGAAAGCCTCAAGCCTCCATTGCGTCATCCACTCAGGTTCTTCTTTCTTTTCGGATATCGCCCGAACGATGGATTCGTTGAGGCCTACTGGAAAAGTCTCGGATTCAATATCTGTGTAAAAACCGTACTCGTATTCCTTGGTTTCGAGTTCTTTTTTTAAATCGTCTTCTGTAAATTTTCCCATTTTGTTGCGCCTTTGTTTTATAGTGAGAAACTCTCACCACACCCACAAGTCCTGTTGGCGTTCGGGTTATTAAATACAAATCCTTTGCCGTTTAATCCGCCGCTGTATTCAAGTACTGTTCCGACGAGATAAAGGAAGCTCTTTTTGTCTACTACAATGCGGATATTATTGTCTTCAAACAATTGATCTTGCCCTGCGACTTGTCGGTCGAATTTGAGATCATAAGACAAACCCGAACAGCCGCCACTTTTGACGCCAACGCGAACATAATCCGCTTCTGGGTCAAATCCATCACCACGCATCAGTTGCGTGATCTGATTTTTCGCTGCTTCACTGACTTTTATCATCTAAATAGAGTCTTTCTAAATTACGGCAAATATACTCTAATTCGCTTGTTTGGCCATAAGGCAGGCCATAATTTAAAGTTATTTTGGCAGAGAAAACCCCTATAGTTCGCTAGGTAAAAAAGGTAAATTAGTTATTTTGGAATACAGGGTTTTCAATAAAACTTTGATCAGACAGGCTCAAAAGAAATGCCTTAAGGTCTGATTTCTCCTCAGGACTAAGGTGGACACCACCGGTGGCCACATTTTTCATCAGTGGTGAGATGGTTTCCGAATAAACGAGCCCTTCGCTGTAATGATCAATGACTTCCTCTAGGGTGTTAAAGCGGCCATCATGCATGTAGGGCGCTGTGAATGCTAAATTACGTAATGAGGGTGTTTTGAAAAGACCGTCATCTCTAGGATCCCCGGTAACAGCACCTAAACCACGGTCTGTAAAAAACTCATCCAATCCATTGTTGTGAAAGCGGTTGTCTGTCCAGAGTGGCGTATTGGGATTGCCATGACAATGGAAGCAATCCCCTCTCGATTCATCCAAAAAAATCGCAAGACCACGCTGTTCCTCTGGGGTAAGCGGAACCTGATCGGTCAGGTGACGATCAAACTTTGCATTGCTGCTGATCAATGTTCTCAAAAACTGCGCAATCGCCTTGGAGACCCCTACAGAATCTATTTTGGTTGTGCCAAAAGCAGCGCTAAAGAGCTCCGGATATATCGGTGAGGCGTCAAGGCTTTCAGTGACATTTCGCCAAGTATTATTCATTTCAGTGGGATTCACCACAGGCTCAAAAATTTGATTTTCGAGTGTGGCCTCCGCACCATCCCAAAAAAATCGCTGTTCAAAATTCCAGGCGATGTTGAACAAGGGCATTGAATTTCGGGTGCCAACATCCCCCTCTGATCCAATGCTGTACTGCCGATTATCGGTAAAGGAGTTGCTGGGCAAATGACAATCGGCACAGGCTTGTGTTCCATTGGCTGATAAGATAGGGTCGTAAAATAATTTTTTACCCAAGGCGACCCCTTCAACTGATTGTGGATTGTCTAGAGGAATGACCGGCGGCAGTATGGAAGAGGCAAAAAACGCTGGAATGTCTAGGGGCATAGGGGTAGCGGTATACGCAGGCGCATCATCGCTCTGGCAAGACCACAGTGCGGTCAACACAACCCCTATGACAAGACATTTCTTCATGAATTTAGTCTGTTACCGTACCTAAAGAAAAAACACCGTTCGCGCCATTTTGGCTCATCAGTACTTGGGCATCGAAATTGGGCATCAACATCGTATACAGCTCATAGAGATTCCAGGTGTTTGGGTTTTTGAACCACTCAGCGACATTCATTTTGACTTCAATGGTTGTGTTTTCGTCGATAGTCACTTGGCCAAGATTCACAAGGAATGAAGTGTCTTGAAGGGTGACAGGGGTGGTCGATGGGTCCGCTGCGCGAATGGTATGGTATTGAAAGTTAACTTCAGATTCAGGGATGGTTTGGGTGTTGATGTATTTGCCCTCCATACGCATAAAGTGGTAACCACCACCAAGCATTGCTGGAACATTCCACCCGCCATCAGCGGAGTTTAAGAAAGCATAATCCAAGGCATTATCTTCATCGTCAAATCCAAATCGGAACGCAACGGTATAGATCCCTTCGGGGATTAAAACATCTGGCGAGAACGACAATCCGAGTCCTTCTCGGGCATCAACTAAGTTATAGTCTCCCGCCGAAAATGATTCACCTTGGGCATTGGTGAAGGTGATGTCTGAAATGAGATAAACAAGTTTAGACAGAGTGAGGGTCTCTCCATTGGCATTTGTCAGTGGGGTGACATCGAAATCTGCATTAGCCAAAGGGGCACCGTCCCAATTCTGCGTCCAAATAAATTCTGGCGTAACCTCCTGAGCGACTCTATCGTCGTCGTCCTGGCAAGCGCTCAAAAACAATAAGGAAAGTGAAAAAATAGAGACTCGTGTTAGAACAGAAATGTTCATAGAAATTAATTTTTAAGTTAATGAAGTTTATTTATTCGATAAGGTAGATCAGAAAGTCTTTAAAGCCTTGGTTTTGTGTGCTATTGATGTCGTTACTCTCGGTATTCCCGACAACCATTATGGCATTCCCATTTTGGGCGGCAGATTCGGAGAAGTCCAGTTGGGAGCCGCCGACGACAGTTTCAAAAAGAATGGCGCCATCAGGACTTACAACGAGACTCCAAGCATCGTTTTGGCCTAAATTTTGGGCAACATCACCATCGGCACTGCGTGATGAGCCTGTGATGAAGTAATTACCGTCAGCAAGCATGAATATGGCTTTGCCCGAATCAAACTCAGCACCGCCCAGACTTTTCTCCCACAATAAATCACCTTGAGGATTTATCTTTATCAACCATAAATCAGCATTACCATAATTATTGTTGACTTGCTGGTCTTGACTACGGGCATCTCCAACAATTAAAAAATTGCCGTCAGGTGTTGTTGAGAGGTCATAAGCACTGTCTATTTCACTGCCTCCATAAGAACGACTCCAAACCAGATCGCCTAGTGCATCAAGTCTGACCACCCAGAAATCATAACTTCCTTTGCTGTCCGTGATGTCAAAATCTTCACTCTCTGAGGAGCCAACAAGGAGATAGCCCCCATCATCAGTTTGGAGGGCATTATAGCAACGATCATTGTTGGATCCCCCGTAGTAGCGTTTCCAATAAAAGGCACCTTGGGCATCCATTTTGATGGCCCAATATTCTCCGACCCCATGGGCATTGCCGCTCACAGAGCGGTCGTCATTACCTTGACCTCCACTTGCCGAAACATCAAAAAAGCCAATGGTCAATAAATCGCCTTGAGCGGTTTGAATGACCGACTGGGCTTGATCGCTGCCCGGGTATCCAAAATTCTGACACCACATTTCATTGCCTTGTGCGTCTACTTTGAGCATGTAGTAATCATGAAATCCGCCATTGCTTCCAGAGAAACAATTATCACTTCTGCTGTACCCTGAAAGCACATAACCACCATCTGTCGTTTTTGTGATGCCAGTGGCAATTTCATCCTCTGTCCCACCGTAAACTTTAGTCCATAAAACCGTGCCATTGGCACTCATTTTGACCAAACAATAGTCAGCGTCTGTAGTGTTTTTGATGCCTGAAAAATCCCCATCATTACTATAGGTAGAGCCCACAATCATATAGTTGCCATCATCCGTAACGACGATATCTGTAGCCTGATCGATGCCGCTTCCACCAAAACTCTTGACCCATTGAAGCGATCCTTCAAATGTTGTCGGTGGGGATGGCGTGGACCCAGGATTATCATCATCCTTCTGACATCCGCCCATGACCATGAGTCCCAGCCCCATTAAGAGGGTAAAAAAGCGATTGCGCAGGTCAGGAATCATAGATGCAACATAATTTATTGAACGACTAATTTTTTGCTGGTGTTACCGTTGATGGTCACAATGTAGACACCAGCTTTTAAAGCACTAACGTCCAAACTCGCTTCTTGTTGTCCAATGGGGTATTGCTCATGAACCAGTTGCCCTAAAATGTTGTGGATAAGAATCCCATTTACAGTGGTATTGTTGGTCTTGATTGATACAGCAGAATGCGCTGGATTAGGCGTCATGCTGAAATCAGACTTTTGAAGATCATTGGCCCCTAAATTAGCGGATTTGACAAGGGTAAAACCACCGCCGCCAGAAATGACAATATTGCCACTCTCGAAATAGGGGTAGACATTCCAGGTGCCACCAAATCCAGCATTATTGTTCGAAGGATAGGTGTCAAAATAACCGACTTCAGTCATGTTTTGATTGGCGATGTCAGAGATGTCTATCACCCGCATCCCTCCTTGGTAATTCGCCAAGTAATAAAGGTTGCCTTTGACATAGCCATTGTGGTCGATTGCAGCAATATTCCCAAAATATTGGAAGTCATAAAATGGAGCATCAAGGTCTGATACGTCCGCAATTATCGAGCGGGTATTGAAACCAAAATCTAGTTCGTCTATTTCATCTCCTATAATAATGTGTGCCCGGTCTTCTGTCAGCCAGCTTTGGTGCGTGTAACTACCACTGCCATAACTCACTGTGGAAATCAATTGCGGATTGTTTTTGTTGGTGACATTGACGATCACAACCTCATTTTCATTACTGGCAAAATAAATTTCTTGGCCCTGGTAGTCAGGATCTGGTCCGTCATAGACGATCACCTGTGCATCATGGGTATAGCCACTACCGGCATAGCCTCCAGCAGCTTGGGGGTTCAGTGGATCTTGAATATTGATGAATATTGGCCCGCCATTGTAGGCCCCAGCACCTACGGCATAGGCAAAGCCCGTCGCTTCGTTAATCACGATATTATGAGCACTGCCGAATTCGCCAAAATGTACATCTTCGGTAAAAGTCTCAGGTGGATTGGCGACATTGCGCAAACGGGTCAAGTCAAAAACTTGCATTCCGTGTCCGCCAGCTTCACTCACAATAAAGGCATGGTTGTCATAAACTTTAATATCTCTCCAAATACTCGGGCTTGTGTGTGTGGGCAATTTTCCAAGATAAACAATCTCTACAGGATCAGAAATATCTATAAAAGCGGTCCCGTTATCTAACCCCACAAGTGCATATTCCTTGCCAGTTTGCGGGTCTGTCCAGCCCCATGAATCATTACCATCGGACGCATCCATCTGGCTCAAAAATAATTTGGATTGTAAGTCGTATCCGTCACATGGATAGCCAAATGAGACGCCACCTTCACAAGGAAATTGTGCTGCTAGGGAGACGCTAACGAGAATAGCGAAAAATGTAGAAAGTTGTTTCATGGTTGTGAGTTTTGTTAAAGGTGATGAGTCTATTTGAGTAATCAATGAATAATAATTTTTTTAGTGACCATTTCGTTGATCGTCAAGAAATAAATTCCTGGGGTCAATGGCGTCACATCGATCGTGAATGATTGGCTGTCCAACCCTTCGAATATCCGAATTTGCTTTCCAACGACATCAAACAAGCGCAGCGCGGTCAATGGCGCAAATGAATTACTGACCACCAATGATTCTGATGCAGGGTTTGGCGCAATACTCAGGCTTTGGGCAAACAACGCATTCAAGCCAAGTTCCGCAACTGTCAGTTCAAAGGCACAAATGGAAGTGTTTTCTGAAACATCAGAAGCCGTGAATTCGATCACATAACTCCCGACGGATAATTCAGTCCCTGGGGCTGGCGATTGGCTCAGTATTGGGGCATTATCACAGTTGTCGGAGGCAGAAACTTCGCCTGAGGCGATATAATCTGGAAGCGTATAAAACTCCTGCCCTGGATCGAAATTGACCATCATGTCATCCAAACATATGATTTCGGGTTCTGTTCTGTCCAATACAATAACTTGAGTTGTACAGCTCGCTGAATTACCTGAAGGGTCTGTGATGGTTAGGGTCACACTAATGGGCCCACCCAAATCTCCGCAGTCAAATGTAGATTGAGAAATAGTGGCTGTAAAAAAACCGCTATTGTCACTTGAACCCCCGTCGATGTCGTTAGCACTGATCGAGCCATTCCCCGAATTATCAAGTTCTAAGGTGTATGGGGAACAAACGGCTATAGGGTCAATATTATCCACTGAAGAGGAACGCACCAAAAAGAAACCTCCGCTTCGGTCATTGATATTGATATGGCCACTGCCAAAAAATGGATAGACATTCCAAACTCCATTGTAGTTGGCATTATTATTATTGGGATAGGTGTCAAAGAAACCGACTTCGGTCATGTTTTCATTGGCAATATCCGAAATGTCGATAACGCGCATTCCTGCTGAATAGTTTGCTAAATAATAGTGGTCTCCAACGACATAACCGTTGTGGTCAATAGAGGCTGTGGGGCCAAAATATTCGACATGAAATGAAGGATTGTCCAAATCAGTCACATCGGCAACAATGGCTCGTGTGTTAAAGCCAAAATTGGATTCGTCAATTTCATCACCGATGATGAAGTAATTGCGATCCTGGGTCAGCCACCCTTGATGGGTATAAGCCACGTTACTGTAAAGAAACTCTGATATCAACTGTGGGTTGTTCTTGTCTGTTACATTGACAATAACCACTCGGTCTTCATTATTGCCAAAATAGATTTCCTGACCCTGATAATCTGGGTCAGGGCCATCATAAATTATGACCTGTGCATCGTGCGTATAACCGCCACCGGAATAACCACCGGCATCTATTGGATTGATGGGGTTTTGAATATTGATGAAATGAGCTCCCCCACCATAGGTGTTAGCCCCGACCACATAAGCGAACCCTGATGCTTCATTAATGACAATATTGTGCGCGCCGCCAAATTGATTAAAATGTGCATCTTCGGTAAAGGTTACGGGTGGGTTAGAAACATTGCGCAAACGCGTCAAGTCGAATACCTGCATGCCATGCCCCCCTGCTTCACTCACGATGAACGCGTGGTTTTGGTACACCTTGACATCACGCCATAAAGTTGATGAGCTGTGTGTTGGCAGCTTGCCAAGATAGACGGGACTGGTTGGTGTGCTGATGTCAATAAATGCAGTTCCATTTTCTAGCCCCATGAGTACATATTCTTTGCCATCTTGAGGATCTGTCCAACCCCAAGAATCATTGGCGCCACTGGTGTCAAATGTAGATAACGGGATATGAGCCACTAGGTCGTAGCCGTTGCATGGGTAATCGCCAGCCATACCGCCGCTACAGGGTGTTTGGGCAGAAGCAATCAGGGCGGAAAAAGAAATGAATATTGTTAAAAAATGTCGCATAGCAGAAGCAGTTTAAATTACCCATAATACAGATTGCATTTATTGGGTGTCCAAATCTAATAAAATAATGTGGATGATTATGTTAAGGCCCTCTTATAATTGCGCCCACAGCAGAGAATCCAATTGATTTAAAGCGCATTTTCGCCTCTATATATCTCCTAAGACTGCTGCTATTGCCCCGCAGATTATGTAACTTTGTAGCGCGATCAAAAACACGAAACAATGCTAGAAAACATCAACGAGTCACGCACGCCAATTTCGGATTTGGGAGAATTTGGTTTAATCGATCATTTGACGCAAAGTTTGTCAACTCATCACCCAGAGACTTTAAAGGGTATTGGAGACGACGCGGCAGTATTAAAGTTCCCTGATGATCAGGTCCAAGTCATCACGACAGATCTATTGGTCGAAGGCGTTCATTTTGACCTCGCATACATGCCATTGAAGCACTTGGGTTACAAGGCTGTAATGGTCAATCTTAGTGACGTCTGCGCGATGAATGCACAACCCAAACAAGTCACCGTATCTGTTGCACTATCCAATCGTTTTACAGTGGAAGCCATCGACGAATTATATGACGGCATAAAGCTTGCCTGCAAAAAATACCAAGTAGATTTGATCGGCGGTGACACAACGTCTTCCACTTCTGGAATGGTGATCAGTATCACAGCAATTGGTATGAGTCACCCGGATAAAGTCGTTTATCGCAATGGTGCTCAGCTCAATGACTTACTAGTGGTTACTGGAGATGTCGGGGCCGCATACCTTGGGCTTCAGGTGTTGGAGCGTGAAAAGCAAGTTTTTTCGGTAAATCCAAAGGCGCAACCAGATTTAGAGCCATATCATTATTTGGTTGAGCGTCAGTTGAAACCTGAAGCACGAACAGACATCATCAAATTATTAGCAGAATTGGGGGTATTGCCAACATCCATGATTGACATCAGTGACGGGTTGTCTTCTGAAATATTACACCTCACAAAAGCGTCTGAAGTCGGTTGTTCTGTTTATGAAGATAAATTACCGTTGGATCCTCAAGTGATCAATACCTGCGAAGAGCTCAATCTAGACAGCACCACTATTGCACTGAGTGGTGGAGAGGACTATGAATTGCTATTCACTATAAATCAAAATGACTTTGATCGGATCAAAGGCAACCCGAATCTCACCGTCATTGGCCATATTAATGCACCGCAAGATGGTGTTCATTTGATCACTAGGGCGCAAACGCAAATCCCCATTATCGCTCGAGGCTGGAATCCACTGAAAAGCAATGCAGAGGATTAGCGGGCCAAAAGAGTCTTTATTTGTTCTACGATCTCCTGAGGGTGTTCTAGCCAGGACATATGACCCCCGTCAACTATTGTGATTTTAGTGTCCGTTTGCCTGGCGATTTGCTTTGCTTGAGACAGAGGAATCAGTGGGTCTTGTCGGCCCATAATAAGTTGCTTTGGGCCTTCAAATGCTCTTAATATATCATTGCGGTCTTGACGGTCGCGAAGCCCTATGATCGTCTTGGTCAGACTAGAGACGTTTTGGGCCAAGGCACGTTTTTTGAGTGCGTTGATTTCTGAGGAGAATCGCTCGCGACATTGTGGGGTGCACAAATTTTCAATGGCCATACTGACAAATGCATTGGCTTGGGTTTTGACAATGCGCAGCGCTCGATTTCTGTTGTCTTTGCGGTCTTTATGATCCTGATCAGGCGTGGTGTTGACCAGCAAGAGTCCTAAGACCAAATGAGGCGCTTTTTCTGCCAGGGCTAAAGCGACATAGCCGCCCATTGAGTGGCAGACTATCAACGCAGGATGCCCGCCAAGAGTCATCAGAAGTTGCTCTACCACGAGAGCGTATTGTTCCATAGAATGGGATTGATTGAGTGCAGGACTCTGTCCATGGCCTGGTAAATCAAGGCCAACAACTTGGCAATGCGACCGAAGCGCTGCGCCAATTTCTTCCCAGATGGTATGGTCTTCTAAAAACCCATGTAAAAAAAGAACCATTGGCCCTTGTCCACTTTGGGTGAAGTGGATGTTTAAATTGTCGAATAGGAAGGTCATAAAAGCATCTGCCTTCCGCTAAGCGGGCTTTTGCATCAAAGCCTCAATCTCTTCGGCCTCAATTGGGATGTTTTTCATTAGGTTGATCGGCGCGCCCTGAGATTGCAGGACCACATCGTCTTCAAGTCTTACCCCGAAACCTTCTTCGGGAAGATAAATTCCTGGCTCTACGGTAAACACCATATTGGCCTGCATTGGCTCGTGCAACAATCCATAATCGTGTGTGTCAAGCCCCATGTGGTGACTCGTGCCGTGCATGAAATAACGTTTGTAAGCAGGCCAGTCCGGGTCTTGATTCTGCACATCGGCTTTATCTAAGAGTCCAAGGGTTAGCAGCTCAGAAGTCATGAGCTTACCAACTTCCTCATGATAGGCTTTCCAATAGGTTCCAGGAACCAGCATTGCGGTGGCGTTGTTTTTTACCCGTAAAACAGCATCATAGATGGCCCTTTGGCGTGCCGTAAATCTTCCATTGACAGGAATGGTGCGGGTCATGTCACTGCTGTAGTTGGCATATTCTGCACCAACATCCAAGAGCAGAAGTTCCCCGTCATGGCACGGCTTGTTGTTTTCGATGTAGTGCAAAACATTATTACTCGCTCCACTAGCGATAATAGGCGTGTAGGCAAATCCTTTGGATCGGTTGCGTACGAATTCATGAATAAACTCCGCTTCAATTTCATATTCAAATACTCCTGGTTTGACCATTGATAAGATGCGCCGAAATCCTTTTTCGGTAATCTGACAAGCGGTTTGGATCAAGTCTATTTCGATGGGGTCTTTGAGCGATCTTAAACGCTGGAGAATGGGGTTGCTTTTGGCCCATTGATGTGCTGGGAATTTTTGTTTTGTTTGCGCGATAAAACGATCTTCTCTGGTTTGGGTCTGCACACTTTGGCGATAGTGCTCATTGGTGTTAAAGTATATGGTGTCGACTTGCGTCATGAGCTCAAAAAACACTTTGTCGAATTGGTCTAACCAATAGACGGTGGCAACACCTGTAGTCTCAAGAGCCCCTTCTTTGGATAATTTGGCCCCTTCCCATACGGCAATATGCTCGTTGGTTTCTCTTAAAAACAAAACCTCCCTTTGTTTTGGATCAACTGCATCAGGACAGAGCACCAAAATACTCTCTTCCTGATCCACCCCTGAAAGAAAGAACAGATCTCGATGTTGTGCAAAAGGCAGCATGGTGTCCGCACTAACTGGATACTGATCGTTGCTGTTAAAAACGGCGATACTTTTAGGTTGCATCGCGGACATAAAATTTTTACGGTTTTTGATGAATAAGGCCGAGTCTATCGCTTTATATTTCATGCTGTGAAGTTTATTCAGATCAAAAATACTGAAAATCGACGCTTTATTTGGGCCCCTCAAAAAGTATTTTATTCGAATTTTCTTTAGCTTAGCCTTCCTTATCCATTAATACGACAGTCCATGAAATCAATTCTCTTCACTTTTTTGACAGTAATTTGTTGCAGTAATATGCTTCAGGCCCAGCAGCAACCCACAACTCCAGAGGTCCTAAAAAAGAGTTTCAATGAGCGGCATGAGCTCATCGATGCATCTCTTGTCAAGAACCTCGAATTCCGCAATATTGGACCAAGCATCATGAGTGGTCGCGTGGTGGATTTGGCAGTAAATCCTGATGACCCTATTGAATTTT
Organism: Flavobacteriaceae bacterium; assembly: GCA_029248405.1. Taxonomy (GTDB): domain Bacteria; phylum Bacteroidota; class Bacteroidia; order Flavobacteriales; family Flavobacteriaceae; genus BACL21. The sequence goes on from JAQWJJ010000016.1 coordinate 259,357, forward strand.
ATGTCGGCTACGCCAGTGGCGGGGTTTGGTATACCAATAATAATGGGACAAGTTTCACCCCTGTTTTGGACAGTAGTTTGACACAAAATGTTGGTGCTTTGGCAGTAGATTGGTCCTCCCATACGATATGGGTCGGCACAGGTGAAATCAATGCGTCGCGTTCGTCTTATGCGGGTATCGGGCTTTTGAAGTCAGAGGACCGCGGGGATACCTGGCAAAATATGGGTCTTTTGGATGGTCATCACATCAGCCGTATTTTGATCCATCCTGAAAATCCAAATCAGGTCGTGGTCGGAGTTTTGGGGCACTTGTATTCTCCTAACCAAATGCGTGGCGTCTTCAAGACTACAGACGGTGGTCAAACTTGGTCACAGTCTTTGTTTGTGGGTCCTGAAACTGGGGTTGTAGAAATGGTTGTTGATCCAAATGATGCCGACATCATATATGCTGCCGCCTGGGAAAAGGACAGAAAGGCTTGGCATTTTAAGGGCAGTGGTACTCAAAGTGGGATATACCAAAGTACAGATGCAGGGAGCTCTTGGACCCTAATGACAAGTCAAGGCAGTGGATTTCCTGCTGGATCTGGAGTAGGGCGCATTGGATTGGCGGTGTACGACAGCAACACTATTTATGCTATTGTCGACAATCAAGATCATCAAGTGGGCAATAATCAAGACAAAGGACAAGGGTTAGAAGCAAATGAGTTTAAAGTCATGGACGCCAAGACGTTTGTTGCGTTAGACGATCAAAAGTTGAACGATTTTTTGAGTGCGAATGGGTTTCAAAAGGAATACACTGCTCAAGAGGTAAAGCGCATGGTGCGGTCTCAAGAAATTCAGCCCGCGGACTTGGCGAAATACTTATCGGATGCCAATACTCAATTGTTTGACACCCCAGTTATTGGTGCTGAGGTTTATAGAAGTGATGACTCTGGAAAGACCTGGGCCAAGACCCATAAAGGTTATCTCGATGGGGTCTATTATTCTTATGGATACTATTTTGGCAAGATTCATGTGACGCCTAATGATCCAAATTCGATTTATATTTACGGCGTGCCTTTATTGACCTCAAAGGATGGCGGTTCTAGCTTTAAGAGTTTGGATGCTGCCAATATGCATGGCGATCATCATGTGCTTTGGATCAATCCAAAAAACCCGAGTCATTTGATTAACGGTAACGATGGCGGGGTCAATATTTCTTACGACGACGGTGCCAACTGGACCAAGTGCAACACTCCTGCTGTTGGACAATTTTATGCGATTAATGTAGATAACCAAACGCCTTATAATGTCTATGGTGGTCTTCAAGACAACGGGGTTTGGAAGGGGTCAAGCCGCAACAAAGAAAGCGTCAGATGGCACCAATCTGGCGATTATCCATACCAAATGATCATGGGTGGTGACGGGATGCAAGTCCAAATTGATGCGCGGGATGTTAATGTCGTTTATACCGGCTATCAGTTTGGGAACTATTACCGCTTAAATTTGGCGACCAATAGCCAAACATACATCCAGCCAAAGCACAAGTTGGGAGAAACGCCTAATCGTTATAATTGGCAAACTCCAGTTTTGTTGAGTGCACACAATCAGGATATTTTGTATTATGGCAGTCAACGCCTGCACAGAAGTTTTGACCAAGGCAATCATTGGGAATCTATTTCTGGCGATTTGACCAAAGGTGCTAAAACAGGAAATGTGGCATTTGGCACGCTCACGACAATCAGTGAATCTCCATTTCATTTTGGCACGATTTACACAGGGAGTGACGACGGAGTGATCAGTGTTACTCAAGACGGCGGGGCTCATTGGACTGATGTCTCTGAGCAATTACCGGATGATCTCTGGGTCAGTCGCGTTGTGGCCTCTAAGCATGTCCCCTCAAGGGTTTATGCAGCACTTAATGCTTATCGTGGCGATGATTTTGCCCCCTACTTATTTGTCAGCAACGATTACGGAGCGCATTGGCAGTCTATCGTGGGCAACTTGCCTTTAGGATCGGTCAATGTCCTTAAGGAAGATCCCGTTCAAGAAACCTTACTTTACGCAGGAACGGATAATGGCGTCTACGTCAGTCTTGATTCAGGAGGGCAATGGCATGTTTTTGACAAGGATTTGCCGAAGGTCGCCTGTCACGATCTGGTCTTGCAAGAAGCAGCTCAAGAATTGGTTTTGGGGACACACGGGCGCTCGATATATATTGCTGATGTTTCACTGCTGCAATCCCTAGATCACAATAAAATGAATGAGGTTCAAATCGCGAAAATTCCACCGGTAAAATTCTCAAAGCGTTGGGGCCAGTCCTACAGTCAGTGGAGTGAAGCGCGCGTGCCAAGCGTCTCAATGTCCTTTTTTAGTCCAGCTAAAGGTAGGGCCTCAATAAAGCTAAAAACTAAAGGTCAAAAAACAATTCAGGAACAGGTTGTCGATGTAGACCGCGGCTATAACAATTGGCACTTTGATTTGGCACTGACTGATCAGGGCGTGAAACACCTGAAAAAAGCATTTGACCAAGACTTATCAGAAGCTTCTAATGGTGTAACTTACTTGCCAAAAGGCAATTATGTAGTGCAAATCAGTATTGGAGATCAAGACAATAATACAGCATTAATTATCGAATGATCGGAGACGGCGGAATATTTAAAAATGTTTTGCCTAAAAGCAAATACAAAGTTTGGGTTTCATCTGTTTGCGCCTTACTTTTGTAGGACATAAATAGAACAAAACTTATGGGGTTACTCAATTCTTCTATTGCTCGAAAGGTCGCTATGGCACTCTCGGGTTTGTTTCTGGTTGTTTTCTTAGGACAGCACTTTGTCATTAACCTGACCTCTGTCATTGCTCCCGACACGTTCAACTCATTCTCTCATTTTATGGGCACTAATGGATTAGTTCAGGGGGTGTTACAGCCCATTCTCATATTTGGGGTGGTTTTCCATTTCGTCATGGGATTTGTCTTAGAATTGAAAAATAGAGCGGCGCGTTCGGTGCGTTATGTGGCCTATAAAGGTTCCGCCGGAGCGAGCTGGGCGTCCAGAAATATGATCATTTCTGGTGCTGTTGTTTTGGCCTTCTTGGGACTGCATTTTTATGATTTTTGGATTCCTGAAATGATCCATAAATATGTTGAATCTCATCCAGAAGATCCCACCCGATATTACGCCGAAACAGTTCATAAATTTGAAAACCCGATACGGGTTGGTCTTTATGTGGTTTCTTTTGTTTTGCTAGCGGTGCATTTATGGCATGGCTTCAGCTCTTCATTCCAGAGTGTTGGGTTCAATAATAAGTATTCAAAAGGGCTCCAAAATTTTACAAAAATATATGCTGTTGGGATTCCCTTGGGCTTCATTGTCATTGCAATCTATCACCATCTTAACCCATTAGCCCACTAAATAAGTCAACTATGTCAATAACCTCTAATTTACCTCAAGGGCCTTTAGCTGAAAAGTGGACAAAGCACAAGAATGACATTAATTTGGTGAATCCTGCCAATAAGCGAAATATTGATGTGATCGTTGTTGGGACTGGTTTGGCTGGAGGAAGTGCCGCAGCATCTTTGGCTGAGTTAGGCTACAATGTCAAAACATTCTGTTACCAAGACTCGCCGCGTCGTGCGCACTCCATTGCCGCACAAGGTGGGATTAATGCAGCAAAAAATTACCAAGGCGATGGGGATTCTACCTATCGACTTTTTTACGACACTATCAAAGGGGGGGATTATCGGTCTCGTGAGGCAAATGTCCATCGCTTGGCTGAAGTTTCTGGAAACATCATCGACCAGTGTGTGGCGCAGGGCGTGCCTTTTGCCCGCGAATATGGTGGTTTACTGGACAATCGATCATTTGGTGGGGTGTTGGTGTCTCGAACGTTTTATGCCAAAGGTCAAACAGGACAACAGCTTTTGTTAGGGGCTTATGCGGCCATGAACCGTCAGATCAATCGAGGAAAAATAAAGGCCTTCAACCGCCACGAAATGCTTGATTTGGTTTTGGTGGAGGGCAAAGCACGAGGAATAATTGCCCGGAACTTGGTCACTGGAGAGCTTGAGCGCCACAGTGCACATGCTGTAGTGATTGCCTCAGGAGGGTATGGCAATGTATTCTTTTTGTCGACAAACGCTATGGGCAGTAACGTTACGGCTTCATGGAAGATTCATAAAAAGGGGGCTTATTTCGCTAACCCATGTTACACACAAATTCACCCGACTTGTATCCCAGTATCGGGAGACCACCAATCCAAATTGACCTTAATGTCCGAGTCATTGAGAAATGATGGTCGCATTTGGGTTCCTGCAAAGTTAGAAGATGCGCAGGCTGTGCGTGAAGGGCGATTGCAGCCCACTGCTATCGCAGAAGAAGATCGAGATTATTACCTCGAAAGACGTTACCCGTCATTTGGTAATTTAGTGCCACGTGATGTGGCTTCTAGAGCGGCCAAGGAGAGATGTGATGCCGGATATGGTGTCAACAAAACGGGTGAAGCAGTCTATCTAGATTTTGATGCCGCCATCATGCGGTACGGTAGAGAACAAGCAGTAATTCAACATATGACTCAAGCCTCAGATGCTGAGGTAAGAGCTTTGGGCGAAAAAGTTGTTGAATCAAAGTATGGCAATTTATTCCAGATGTATGAAAAAATTGTGGACCAGAACCCATACAAAACGCCTATGATGATTTATCCTGCCGTACATTATACTATGGGCGGTGTATGGGTAGATTATAATTTGATGACTTCAATTCCTGGTTGTTACGCTGCAGGGGAAGCTAATTTCAGTGACCACGGAGCCAACAGGCTGGGCGCAAGTGCTTTGATGCAAGGTCTTGCAGATGGGTACTTCGTCCTCCCGTATACCATTGGAAATTATCTATCTGATGATATCAGAACGGGCCCTATCGCTACAGATACCCCAGAATTTGAGGCCGCAGAGCGATCTGTTCAGGCGACCATCGACAGTCTGATCAACAATAAAGGATCTAAGACTGTAGATTCATTCCACCGTAAGTTGGGGAAAATCATGTGGAACAAATGTGGAATGTCTCGAAATGAAACCGAACTCAAAGAAGCAATGGCCGAAATTAAAGCACTTAGGGAAGAGTTTTGGCGCGATGTGAATGTCCCTGGTACTGCCCATGAACTCAATCAAGAGCTAGAAAAGGCAATGCGGGTAGCAGACTTCTTGGAGTTAGGTGAATTGTTCGCTAAGGATGCTTTGGAGCGAAATGAATCTTGTGGCGGCCATTTTAGAGAAGAATACCAAACTCCAGAAGGAGAAGCTTTGCGAGATGACGAGCATTATATGCATGTTTCGGCCTGGGAATACCAAGGTGAGCCTGCGGATGCAATACTCCATAAAGAACCACTGGTTTATGACAATATTCAAGTAAAAACGCGCTCTTATAAATAGACTTATGAAGTTAACTTTAAAAATTTGGCGACAAAAAAATGCTCAAGCAAAAGGGCGCATGGAAACCTATCAAATCGATCAGATCGACGGGGACATGTCTTTTTTAGAAATGCTTGACGTCCTGAATAACCAATTGATTTCAACAGGGATTGATCCTGTAGTTTTTGATCATGATTGCCGTGAAGGTATTTGTGGCTCATGTTCTTTACAAATTAACGGAGAGCCCCACGGACCAGATCGTTTCATCACCACTTGTCAATTGCATATGCGCAAATTTAGTGATGGAGATACGATTGTGATTGAGCCGTTTAGAGCCAAAGCTTTTCCGGTGGTCAAAGACCTTATGGTCGACAGAAGTGCTTTTGACCGCATCCAGCATGCCGGAGGGTATATCTCAGTCAACACCTCTGGCAATACCATCGACGCCAACTCAATTCCTATAGACAAAGAAGACGCTGATCATGCATTTAATGCAGCAACATGTATAGGATGTGGTGCCTGCGTTGCCGCATGTAAGAACGCTAGTGCCATGTTGTTCACTTCTGCAAAAGTCAGTCAATTTGCCTTGTTGCCTCAAGGTCAAGTCGAAGCGACCCGAAGAGTGCTCAATATGGTAGAGCAAATGGACAAAGAAGGTTTTGGTAATTGTACCAACACCGGCGCTTGCGAAATCGAATGCCCTAAAGGCATTTCCCTTGAGAATATTGCCCGCATGAACAGGGAGTTCTTGACTGCGCAGATCAAAGGATAACCTGAGCCCATTGATCGATTTTACCGAACGATTTGGCTGCCACTGAAGACCTCGTTGAGGCTCCAATTCGCTCTTATATCGAGTATGCCAGGCATGTAGAATATGTATTCTGGTTGTTTCTGTTGTAGATAACTTCCCGTATCCCATTTTTTATTGTGGTTGCCATCTTCTATGATGCGGACACGGTATTTACTGGGATTGATGTAATCAAAAAACACATCTTCTTTATGGTCAAGCCATTGTTGAGCAACAACATTTAGATTTTGATCGACCAACTCCACCACAATAGGATAATTGATGGGTTCTTCTAAAGACAAAAGCAGGGTGCCATAATCCGATAATGGTTTGGTGCGAAAACCAAAATTTAAACTGTCATTTGTTTGTTCGAAAAAGTCGATTAAAGCCCCAGGATTTAATGCCAAACGGTACAATTCATCATCTTTTTTTTCGGTCAATACTAGTGCAGTATTGTTTACGGTGTCGATTAAAGTCGTAAAGGGCAAAACAACCGAATCACGATCAATCAATGTGATTTTGTCGGCATTAATGCCACGAATTGGTGTGTTGGCACTCAAGGCAATAGTGTCGCGCGGGCGCACCACACTTTTGTTCTTGAGTGAAACCCGAAGAGAGTCACTGTATAGGTCGCGCAGTTTTACCGATAAGGTGTCGGTAGCCCATGGCGATTGGGCTTTGAAATAAAGGGTGTCCGATTGCTCTAAGTCAAATGAAGGCTTGAACCAGTAAGTCAAGGAATCTACTTCTGCTGGTTTGGTCCAGGCAAAATCAAAATCTGGGCCAGTCTCAAAGAGCGGCGTTATTTCTAAATCTTCATCAGAGCCTTGGAATCCAAAAACAATGCGGTGTTTGCCCGCGTGTGCTGCTCTTGTCCATTTGAAGTCTTGTGTTTCTTGAAAGAGGCGCAAAACAAAACTACTGTCATTAGGCAAAGTAATGGGTTCCTCTACAAACCCAATAAGATCGGTTTGCGGCTCAAAGGAATAGTTGTTAAGATCTTCCTGAAGGGCGACCAAATAATAGGTGCCTGGCTTGAGGTTACTGAAAGTAAATTCTGCGGACTCGCCAAAGGTTGTTGCGACATAGCGCGGCCTTTCATTAAAAACCATCGAATCTTTTTTGACTCCAGATGCCTCGTACAGCAATAAGGTTGCGGCCTCTTCCAGTTTTGGCCGATCCGCAGGAAAAACTGATCCAGAAAGGTTAAGACTATCGATATAACTGCCTGTAGAGAAGACATATTTGAAGTAGTCGTATGGGTTTTCTTCGTTGTTGTCTACAATGCTTTTGCCGAAGTTAAAGACATAAGTAGTCTCAGGAGCCAAGGTGTCCATAATCCTGATGCCTAAGGTCCGTGAGGAAGTTTGAGGACTCAAAAGCGGATCATAGGTTAAGGGAGGAGAAATGATGAGGTTCTCTTTGATATTTTTGAGTTTGATGTACTCGTCAAAACCTATTTTGATTTGGTTTTGATTGAAATTGATGGCGAAATTTTGAGGATTGCTGCTGGTGATTATTGGCGCGATAGTATCTTTTGCCCCACCAGTAGGGCTGCCTTTTTTGGCGCAATTCGAAAAGCTGATGGCCAAAGCCAAAAGCATGATAAAATGTCTCAGCATCTTCATGAGTCCAAAAATAAGTAAACTTTCTTAGGCAATAGCGATGGAGGCGCAACTTAGTTCAATGCTTGGAGTTTTCATCAGCAGCTGGCCACATGCCTCAAGGGTTGCCCCCGTAGTGACCACATCATCCACCAATAAAATATGTCCGCCAGGCAAGTTGCTTCGGGGGTTTAAGGCGAATCCATGGGACTTCGCCCAACGGTCCCATCGGTTTTTTTTGGCCTGGGCTTGTCGATAGTTTGTCTGTATCAACACATTTTCATGTAACGGAACGCCCAGGCATTGGGCAATACCTTGTCCGATGATTGCTGCTTGATTGAATCCACGTTGTCGTTGTTTTGCCGGATGTAATGGCACCGGCACAACTGCCACAATACCCAGGTCACTATTCAGGACGGCCAACTCATGACCGAGCCAGGTGCTGAGCCATTTGCCGATAGATTTGTTGCCCTGATATTTGAAGGCATGAATAAGCCTTTGGGCGCACCCTTTCTTATGGTAATGGAGCAACGCTGTGCCAAATTTAAGTGGCAAGCGACCATAAAATTTATCCAAAAATGTTGGGTCACCAGTTTTGTGGTATCGGGTTAATGGAAGGTTGTTGCGGCATGGAACACAAACCAATAATTGACTCTTGTGGAGGGTTTGACAGCATATAGGACAATGCTTGGGAAATAAAATATTTAGCATACCTTTAAGGAACAAATGATCTGCACCCGCAGATGCAATAGGGAAGTTGTATGGATAACGAGCAAACAACAAAAAAATTCAAAAGAGCCATCATCATTTTATCCACATTACTATTTGGATTAGGGGGGTACACTATTGTCTTGTTTCAAGAAGGCCAGGCCAACTTGATCGGACTTGAAGATCAAAAAGCCGCCATCACCCAAGAGTTAGAAGGTATAGAAGACAATTACAATAATCTTATTTCTGCCTATGATCTTCAAGACAAACAGCTCATTGACGCCCGGGCGCGCATCCTCATATTATTAGACTCAGTCAAGGCAGCACGCCCTAGTATGGCGATCATCAAACGCTACCGAACGGAGATTGCTCGATTAAAAATGGAGCGTAATATGTTGTTTGCAAGAGCTGATAGTCTTATTCAAGTCACGATGAATCTCAATCAAATGATCGACAGTACCCAAACGATTTTAGCACAAACTTCGCGGTCCAATGATGTGTTGTCTGAGCAAAACAAGTCTTTACAAGAAGTTTTGGCCCGTGGCGCGAGGCTACAGGCGTTAGATTTGAGCAGTACAGCCGTTATTGTCCGCTCTAGCGGTAAGATTGTTGACACAAGGAGGGCCAGCCGTGCAGATAAAATCAGGAGCTGTTTTTCACTAGCGCCCAATGAGTTGGCGCGTTCTGGCGCGCATGCTTTGCGTCTGCAGATCATCAATCCCAAAAACAATTTACTGGGGGAGCGTTTTGAGGTGAAGGAAAACGATGTAAGCATGTTTTTTAGCGCAACGTCTGAAATTGTTTATGACCAACAAGAGATGGATATTTGTATTTTGGTCGATGCCGCTCAGGAAGATTTGATTCCAGGACGCTATGTTGTCAATCTTTTCGATGGGTCGCAAATGCTGGCTTCTTCGGCGATGTACCTCAAATAATCTTTCTCAAAAAAATTAGAAGTATCGCCACAACTTATCCTATTGGATTTTTTATTTTTGCGCCATGGCAAACCCAGAAGATTTTTTCAAAAAAGTAATTGCTCATGCAAAAGAATATGGATACATATTTGCTTCGAGCGAGATTTATGACGGCCTAAGTGCGGTCTACGATTACGCCCAAAATGGTGTAGAGCTCAAAAAGAATATCCGCGAATATTGGTGGCGAAGCATGGTGTATATGCACCAGAACATCGTGGGCTTGGACTCGGCTATTTTGATGCATCCAAAAATTTGGAAGGCCTCAGGCCACGTCGATGCGTTCAATGACCCGCTCATCGATAATAAAGATTCAAAGAAGAGATACCGTGCCGATGTTTTGGTTGAAGATTATGCCGAAAAACTTGAAGTCAAGGCGCAGAAAGAAATTGCTAAGGCCAAAAAGAGATTTGGCGAGGCATTTGATCAAGCCCAATTCGAGGCGACCAATGATCGGGTCTTGCGCTATCGTCAAGAAAAACAGGGTATTTTAGACCGTTTGGCGCGCTCCCTTGAAGCAGAAGATTTGGCAGATGTCAAAGTCTTAATTGAATCTTTGGGAATTGCGGATCCTGATACAGGATCAAAAAACTGGACAGATGTACGGCAATTTAATTTGATGTTTGGGACTAAACTTGGTGCAAGTGCTGAGACGGCCACAGATCTATATTTACGTCCAGAAACGGCTCAAGGGATATTTGTGAATTACCTGAATGTTCAAAAAACAGGGCGCATGAAAATCCCCTTTGGGATCGCTCAGACCGGTAAGGCGTTCAGAAATGAAATTGTCGCTCGTCAATTCATTTTCAGAATGCGTGAATTTGAACAAATGGAGATGCAATTTTTTGTCCGTCCTGGGGAAGAAATGCAGTGGTATGACTACTGGAAGCAGACACGATTAAAATGGCATTTATCATTAGGAATGGGCGAAGAAAACTATCGTTTTCATGACCATGAGAAGCTGGCGCACTACGCCAATGCAGCATCTGATATTGAATTTAATTTCCCCTTTGGGTTCAAAGAATTGGAAGGCATACATTCCCGAACAGATTTTGATTTGAAACAGCACGAGACTTTTTCGGGTAAGAAGTTGCAATTTTTTGATCCAGAGCTCAATGAAAGCTATGTCCCTTATGTCGTAGAGACGTCCATTGGACTCGACCGGATGTTTTTGGCTGTGCTCAGCCATAGCCTTCAAGAGGAAACCCTAGACGACGGTTCACAGCGCACTGTTTTGAAGCTACCGTTTATTTTAGCCCCAACCAAGGCTGCGGTATTGCCGTTGGTCAAAAAAGATGGTTTGCCAGAGCTGGCCAAATCCATTATCGACCAATTACAATGGGATTTTAATGTCATTTACGATGAAAAAGATGCAGTAGGCCGCCGATACCGAAGACAGGATGCCGCAGGCACCCCATATTGTATTACAGTAGACCACCAAAGCCTTGAAGACCAAACGGTGACCCTGAGAAATCGAGACACAATGGAGCAAATAAGAGTCTCTATCGATTCATTGGCGCTGCACATGCAAGAAGCCATAGCCTATAAAAATTGGTTAGCTTAAAAGATTCTGTCATTTGGGCACCATATCCAATATCCAGATAGGATTGCCTTTGCATCGGTTCATTTGTCGCAATCCTCGGAAGGTGAAATAGACTTCTTTCTTGTCCTGCGCAAACTCTGGAGGTAAGTTTACGGGATCCAAAAAGTATGCTGTACTTCCTTCCATTTGGATCAAATAGGGGCATCCCTCTTGCGGCGATTGTTGCAAGATGATTCCTTTTAGATGGGCTTTGGTTGGCAAAACTTCGCCCCATTCTTGAGGTGTTTCTGTTGCCACAATATTTTTTTTGGTCGTACACTGAATCAGTGCAAAGACTGAAAAAGTGGCGAAAAGAATAGTTTTCTTCAGCATATAAGCATATTGAACGATAGGAGGAGCCAACACAGCTATGGCAGGATCTAAATCTGCTGGCTGCCAAGCGTTAAATTCCACTCCAAATTACTGAATTTCGAAGAATTCGTGGTATTTTTAGGGTCTTATTCAATGCTATTAATTTAAAACTCGACTAAATGAAATTTAAAAACTACTTTTTAGTGGCATGTCTCATGTTTATGGGCGCAGCACTAAATGCACAACAGGTGACAGAAAATGTTGCTCAAGGTGTGGATCAAGTTGGTGTTGCCCTGTCTATGGAATACATTCCCTCTATGGCTTCAAGGCCGTATTTGATTCCAGCCGAAGATACCTTTGAAGAAGCTCAAGACAGACGCTCGATCAGAAATAAGGTTGTGATCGGTAAAGACAAGCAAAGTACAAACGACTATTTTTACATGAATCGTCACGAGACAGAACAGAGTCTTCGTGTGATGCCACCGTCAGTTGTCTTTGATGCCTATTCTTCAAATTCTCAGCCTACAGATCCTTCTATGGCAGTAGGTCTTGACCACGTGTTTGTGGTGTACAATACAGGTTATCGCATTTTTGATAAGGCTGGAAATGCTTTGACGGGCCAGTTGAACGTGACAAATATATTCTCAAGTGGTGGATGTTGTGACCTCACAGCTTCTTATGATAGTGCTGCCGATCGTTGGGTCATCAGTTACTTGTTTGGCAATGGAAACGTTCAGGTCGCCGTTAGTGACGGACCGGACCCACTAGCTAGTGGGTGGTATGTGTATACCTATGGAGGTGTCAATGACTATCAGAAATTATCGGTTTGGAGTGATGGTTACTATATGACTGCCAATGTTGGTGGAGCAAATAAAGTATGGGCGTTAGAGCGTGACGAGATGCTTGCTGGAAATGCAAGTGCCGGTTTCCAAACATTTAACTTACCAGGTTTGGTGACCAGTGGATTTTATAGCCCACAGGCTTTAAATATCAGCAACAATAATTATCCTGCAGCAGGTGGTGCGACCATCATATATCTTCAGGACGATGCTTGGGGAGGAGTTTCTCAAGATCATATCAAGATTTGGACTATAGATGTAGACTGGACAACTCCAGGAAACTCAGCCATCTCCGCAGCGACACAAATCAATACAACTCCCTTTATCTCGGTATTCGATGGTGGTGGGTTCTCAAACTTGACCCAACCCAATAACGGTATTGCTATTGATGCCCTACAGGCCACGATCATGAACCAAGCCCAATTCAGAAAATTTGGGACACACAACAGTGCGATATTTAACCATGTTGTGGATGTAGATGCCACAGGTGGAGAACTTGCAGGGGTACGTTGGTATGAGTTCCGCCAAACGGCAGACAATCAACCTTGGACCTTATACCAAGAAGGAACTTATACAGCTCCAGATGGTCGTCATGCATGGCATGCCAGTATGGTCATGGATGGAAGTGGTAACATTGGTATGGGTTATAGCTCTATGTCTGGTCCAACAACACCAGATGTTATCCGCGTGAGTTCATACTACACAGGTCGTTTTGACGGTGATGCTCTTGGAACGATGACCGTTGCAGAAGAAGTCATTGCAAACGGAAATGCCAATATTCCAGGTCTTCGTTATGGAGATTATAGCAAAATGGACATCGATCCAGCGGATGATGCGACATTTTGGTTCCTTAACGAATACATGAATTCTGGTCGTAAAGGTGTGGTTGGTGCTTTTATTTTAGAGCCAAACACTGCCGTTGATGATATCGGGGTGACCAGTATTACTTCTCCTTCTACAGGACAACTTACCTCAGCGGAAGAAATCATTATTTCGGTACGTAACTTTGGCATAAATGCCATCGTTGACCCTGAAGTACAATACACGATCAATGGAGGCACTGCCGTAGTCGAGACCTTTACAGGTGTCTTGGCTCCTGGAGCCACAGAGAGTTATACTTTTGCGACTACTGCAGATTTATCAGTTCAAAATGCTTTTTATGAGATAGTTTCTCGTACAAACTGGCCTGTAGATACTAATGGCGCAAATGACGAAGCAACCAAGACAGTTCAAAATTCTTTGATTTATTGTAATCCAAATATAAATTGTTCTTTCGGGGATGGATTCACTTTGGTTTCTGTTAATGAAATCAATAATCCATCTGCTTGTGAAGGCTATGGTGATTTCACGAGTCAAGTTGCGACTTTTGCTGCTGGAGGAACTTATCAAGTGACCTTCTCGACAGGGTATGGTGACCAGAACATCAAGGGTTGGATCGACTTTAACGACGACGGTGTTTTTGGCACTAATGAATTGGTTGTGCAAAATTTTGTTATTGCACCTGGTCAAGGAGCAGGGAGCTATACAGAAACGACTAATTTAGTCATACCAGCTGGTGTTGCCGATGGTGTTCATCGCATGCGTTTCAAATCTAACTGGCAAGCAGAAGTGCCTGCAGATGCTTGTGAGGAAACTAATTACGGGGAGGTTGAGGATTACTCAGCAGATGTAGATGGGGTGCTCGGCATCAACGAATTGGCTATTGAAGAAGCTGATCTTTTGGTGACTTCATTACCAAACAATCAATTTGATATTGCTTTAGTAACACGTTATGATGATCGTGCGGCTATAGGGATTTATAATGTTCTGGGCCAAGTATTGGCGTTCAACTATATTGAAAAGGAAGGAGATCGATTCAACTATCAACTGGATATGTCTTATGCAGCAGCAGGGGTCTATATCATCAAGATGGGCGATATTTTCTCTAATGCTTACAAGACAGCCAAAATTATCGTCAAGTAAGGACAACAGAACTCAAACAGATAAAAGAGCGGGCTTTGCCCGCTCTTTTTTTTTAGAATAGTGCCTTGAGTTGGACACTGCCAGAATGGACCACAGGTCCTTGGCTGCTTTTGCGACCAAAATAAGAGAGATTAAGGTTGAGGTATGAGGATATTTGCCTTTGAATCAAAGCGCTCCAGGTAAAATTAGTTCCGGGCTGAAGTCCTTCAAGCATGGTATAGGCTACAGCCGAATAGGGAATACCGGTGAACTTATTTTCAATATACTTTGTTTCTATAGTCAAAGAGAGCTTTTGTGTTTTATTGTAATTGCACAAGCCGCCGATTGTCGTTTGCACAAGCCGTTCTTGTTGTCCCACAATATTTTCTTTGTGCTGTGCCTTATAAAATACATTGAAACGAGATCCGGTGCCCCATAGGAGACTCATTTGGGGCATGACATGAGATTGATTGAGGGTGTAATTGCGTTGGCCGAAATTGGCTGATGTCGCCTTTTTATAACCAGTAGCCGCATCGATATGAAAGAGATAGATGCGGTCCATTAGGTGATCAAAACTGACCTGGTGCTGCTCTAATTCACTGATTTGAGGGGCAAGAGCAACAAGTTGGCTTGATTTGTTTTTGAGGTAACTATAGGCGGTAGTATAGCGTTGTTGACTTCGGTTGTAGAACAAGGTGTTTTTGAGGTTGTACTGCAGCCCTAAGTCGTCTTGGTTATTAATTGAGAAAGGTTGGTCAAAGAGGGATTGTCCTTCTCGTTTGACTTTACGATCGATCAATAAAGCGGTCTGATTGTAGAAGTGCGACAATAGCCCTTTGAGCCCTTTTTGGTCTTTCCAAGCAGAAAATTGCCACACGGCTTGTTGGCTTATGGATGTTCTTCTGACCTTAACAAAAGTCTGGTTGGGCAGTAAAATGCGGATGTAGGTGGCTTGGTCCTGAAATTGTGCGATGTCGAATTCTTCGAGATCCTGTACCCCATCATTATTATAATCATTCCAGGTGTAGACGCCTTGACCGGGCTCCACCTGAACGTAGGTAAATTCTTGTTGCGGTAGTGTCCCATTGTTGGTTTCAAGGGCAGTATTCAGGCGCAGCGTATTGTCCCATAAAGACTGACTGTAATTCAGTCGGGCGTTGATGTTTTCTTCGCTGGACAAGTCGGCCTGCTCATAATCTAAGATCCGGTATTGGGCAAAAGCATACAACTGGGCTTTTTTTGTTGCGATCAATTTTGATTTCACAAAGTAGTCTTGTGCCTTAGTCATGCGGGTCATTTGGCCCGAAGTCGCACTATCTGTCACGCGATTCCTGTATCCTATTTCTGTAAAAATAGCCGTGCTGTCCCCTATTCCTGCAACTAATTCATAATGGACAAACCGCTGGCTCAGATCGGTCAAGGTTTGCGTGCTGTCACGCTCTTTATTGTTTTCGGCTTGAAATTTGGCACCAATCCATTTTTTGGGCAGTTGCCATTGCAGGTGTTGGTTGGTGCGGAAAAAATCGGTTTGTTTGACGGGGCTTTTTGAGGTCAGCTGACTGACCATAGACCATAGTTTGAATTGGCCAAGTACCCCATCACCGCTAAAATTATGCTTTTGCCCTTGGTAGCCTGGACCATAAGAGAGCCAGTTGAGGCTATAGTGTGCAGCGCCTATTTGAGGCTTTGATAGGGCAGCACCAAGCGCTACTAATCGCTGGGGGCCTTCAACCTGATCAAGGTTCCAATCTCGATTAAACTCGACATTATAGAGCCGCTCTGGGGTGCGGTAGTTTTGGTCGATATAATTGTAGGACCCGAAGGCTTGAAGCTTGGTAGTGTCTGAAGAGGTCCAAAGCGTATGCTTCATGGCAATTCTTGAAGCATATCCCTTATTGTCTTGATCGTCACTTGCTGAATAGAGATTCAGATCGTTTTGACTTGCGGCCAATTCGAGATCGATGTTGGTTTCATCACTAGGGTTGTATTGTGCATAAAACCCTGTAAGTTGTAATTCTTGTGCGGGGGTCAGCCGGATAATGGGGCTATAATTCCCTTGAGGTATACCGTCGATGGGCGGTACATAAACAAATATTTTATTGATCGCAGTATCACTCTCGATGATATAGTCCCCCATTTGATCCCCAACCCGAGTAAAGCGTACCTGAAATAAATCGTCTTCTGGGTTGGTCGAAAAGACAAAAATGGTCGTGCCATTAAAATCTTCTTTTCTATATAGAATCTTATTTTCAGAATAGGTTTCTGGCCTTTCAGAAGGGGCATTCAGGGCCTCAGGATTGTCTCCAGCCTCGATCAAAGTTGTGATTTGAACGTCGGTAAAATTTTGTTGTAATGGCTGATTTTTGGCATCTTTTTCGGAGTAGACGTAAGCACCGATTTTCAGTGTTTCTGAATTGTATTGGCCACCGCCATAGCCTATGAATCGAGTATAATTCCGCTCTGTGATTTGGTATTCAGCCGTGATGCGCATATTGGCGGTGATGGGATAGGTGGGATTAAAAATTAACTCTCCAGCATTATAATCAATGATATAGTCCTTGTTTTCGCCGCGCGTCAATAGCACCCCGTTACTGTAAATGCGTTCGCTGCCGGAGATCATAAGGATATAAGCCTCACCATTAGGTCCTACAAGTTTATACGGGCCTTGATTGCCTTCTTGTCCAATGATGGTACTGCGCTGGAAAACCCCCCTGACCAATCCTCCAGCACCATATAATTCTGTTGTGCTGCCATCTTGATGGGTCATTGTGCCTTGGGCATATAGCCCTTGTATTTTTTTGGTGAATTGACCAAAATAGGTGGTCTTGTTGATCAGGTCAATGTCCCCCGCTCTAAGCCGCCACTGGTCTGCATAGAGCTCAACAAATAATTGGTCAAACTCATCAAGACTCTGCGAATAACCGCCTTCTTGGTTGGGCAAATTGCTGTCTTGTAGCGAGGCTCTGACATTAATTTTGTCATTAAGTGCTCCGGTAATTTGTAAATCTAATTGACTGTTCACTACGGCATTTTGATTATTGCCGATGGTCAGGCCACGAACAATACTGCCTTGAGTACTCAGACCATCGAACGGCACAGATTTTCTCTCGAAATTAGATTGATTCATGCGGTAAATGCGCTGTGCTGCAGTGCTAGAATTAACCACTAAGCTCGGATCCAAACGGCTGTAGGCTTTGGTCATGAAAATGGGGTAGCGCAAGTAATGTATGTCTATAGAGTCGTGTTCCCCTATGACTTGTGGTGATAAGAACAAACGGGCTTTCTTGAAATCAATTCGGTAAAGAGCGGTGTCAATGACCTGGCCATTTTTGGCTTTAAGTGCAAAAAATTTGGGATTGACACCAAGGGAGTCGACCACCATGGCTGAGGAGGTGGCCATGCGTTTTTGCCTGAGCGTCACCTCTTGGTCCTGACCATAGAGTAGAGGACCTAAAATCAATCCGATAAGAAAAATGATATTTTTCATAACTGGCAAAATCACCCAGACGATGAAGTTGTGGTGTAATTAAAACTGAATCTTTGCGTTTTTATTTTGTTGATTGTTTTGTGAAAACCTTTGGCGCTTAAAGCTCAGTAAATATACGGGGTTATTTATTTTAGTAGTTCTTAAAACAAGGTCGTGAAAATTATTTCTTACAATGTCAATGGCATTCGTGCCGCTCTGAAAAAAGGATTTATAGAATGGTTGGTGCAAGCGGATCCCGATGTGATTTGTTTGCAGGAAACCAAAGCCATGAAAGAGCAAGTGGATACAGATTTGATCACCCAAGCGGGTTATCCTTTTCAATATTGGTTCAGCGCGCAAAAGAAAGGTTACAGCGGTGTGGCGATTTTTTGTAAACAAGAGCCCAATCATGTGGCCTACGGCACGGGGATAGCGTACATGGATCATGAAGGACGTAATCTTCGTGTGGATTTCGATCAAGTATCTGTCATGAGTTTGTATCTGCCCAGTGGCACCAATACCGAGCGTTTGGATTTCAAATTTCAATACATGGCAGATTTTCAGTCTTACGTGGACCAATTGAAGGTGGACCATCCCAACTTGGTGATCTGTGGGGATTACAATATTTGTCACGAGGCCATCGACATTCATGACCCTGTCCGCAATGCTAAAGTGTCGGGGTTTTTGCCTGAAGAGCGCGCTTGGCTTGCTGGATTTCTAAAGAGTGGGTTTGTAGATAGCTTTAGGCGATTAAATGAACAGCCGCATCACTATACTTGGTGGAGTTACCGGGCGAATTCACGCGCCAACAACAAAGGTTGGCGGATTGATTACCATCTGGTCACAGAACCTTTGGCACCGGCGATCCAGCGTGCCTTAATTTTGCCCGAGGCAAAGCACAGTGATCACTGTCCACATCTGGTTGAATTGGATCTTTAATTGAATTTTTGAGCACTATGAGTACGTTAACAAGTATGACCCACAAGGTCAAAACCATATTGATTTGGGCTCTTGCCACGGTGAGTTTACAGAGTTGTGTGTCGGCCAAGTTATATGAAGGTCTTCAGGAGGAGCATCGTATTTTGGCCCAACAATACCAGAGTGCACTTGAGGCTTTAGATGTGTCGCACGCAGATCATCTGGGGGCATCGCTGGCCTCTGAGAAAGCCCTTGCCCTTTGTAAAGAAGAGCTCATGGCACTGATGGCTCAAGAAAATGCGGTGACCCAGAATTTGGCTCGCCTTCAAAGGGCATATGATGCCTTGGCGGCCAATAGTGCTCAAGCACTATCGGATAACTTGGCGCAAAATCAGGATTTATTGGCAGAATTGTCTCAGAAGGAGGCAGCACTTAATGCGGAAGCATCACGCCTTGCTGCGCTTGAAAAGACAATAGATGAGCGGACTGCGCAAATTGATGAGCTGAATGCAGTGATCACTGCGAAAGACCGTCAAATGAACGCTTTAAAGGCTGCTATTAGTGATGCCTTGACCCAATTTGAAGGCAAAGGCTTGACCGTTGAACAGCGCTCAGGAAAAGTTTATGTCTCCATGGAAAATAAGCTTCTTTTTGCCAGCGGCAGTTGGGCGGTCAATGATCAAGGCCAAAAAGCTGTTGAGGCCATTAGTCGAGTCTTGGGGGACAACAAAGATATACTAGTGCTCATTGAAGGGCATACAGATGCAGTGGCTTATTCTGGGCAAGGCCATATCGAAAACAATTGGGACTTGTCGACAAAACGCGCGACTGCCATCGTTACCATATTGTCCCAAAATTCAGATATTGATCCTTCGCGATTGACTGCCGCTGGCCGGAGTATGTATGCCCCGCTTGGGGACAATGCGACGCCTGAGGGCCGTGCCAAAAACAGACGAATTGAACTGGTCTTGACGCCAAGGCTGGATGCCTTGACAGAACTTTTAGAAAGTCACTAGGCAAATAGGTGGCGGACCATATCATGAACCTTGGTCACTTGAATAAGATCAATGCTGTAGCGCTCTTTTGGAAGTTTACTGTGTTTCGAGACGACCATGCGCTTGAATCCTAGTTTTTCTGCTTCTAGTATGCGCTGATCGAGACGACTTACGGGTCGCACTTCTCCCGCAAGACCAATTTCTGCAGCAAAACATATGGAGCGGTCTACTGCTGTATCGATATTGGACGATAAAATGGCGGCCACAACAGCCAGGTCAATCGCGGGGTCATCGACGTTGATCCCGCCTGTAATGTTAAGAAATACATCTTTAGCGCCCAGTTTGAAGCCGACACGTTTTTCTAGTACTGCCAATATCATATTCAGGCGCTTGACATTATAACCGGTGGCGGAACGTTGCGGTGTGCCGTAAACAGCACTTGAGACCAAAGCTTGAATTTCGATCATCAATGGCCTCATGCCTTCGAGGGTGGCTGCAATCGCTGTTCCGCTGAGGTCTTCATCAGTTTTTGATATGAGCAATTCAGAAGGATTGTTGACCTGTCTGAGGCCGTCGCCGAGCATTTCATAGATCCCCAGTTCATTGGTGCTGCCAAAACGATTTTTGTGCGCCCGCATGATACGGTACACATGGTGCCGATCTCCTTCGAATTGGAGCACGGTATCCACCATATGTTCTAATATTTTTGGTCCAGCGATATGGCCATCTTTGGTGATGTGGCCAATTAAAAGAACAGGTGTTTGGGTGGCTTTGGCGAATTTGATCAATTCTGCGGTGGTAGCGCGAATTTGAGAAATACTTCCGGCTGCGCTGTCGATTTCGTCAGTTTGCAGTGTTTGAATAGAGTCAATCACCACAACTTGTGGATTTTCTGCGGCGATATGACGAAAGATATTCTGGGTTTTGGTTTCGGTCAAAACAGAGCAATGAGAGGTCTCAGAAGAGAGTCGGTCTGCACGCATTTTGATTTGTTGGGCACTTTCTTCACCCGACACATATAAGGTTTTGTGCGGCCATTGGAGCGCGACTTGGAGCATCAATGTGCTCTTGCCTATTCCCGGTTCGCCTCCGAGCAATGTGAGGGAGCCAGGAACTAATCCACCGCCCAAAACTCTATTGAATTCAGTGTCTTGAGTGGAAAGTCGAGGCATCTGAGCAATGCTGATTTCGGCAATTTTTTGTGGTCGCGCAGCATTGGACTTTTCAAGTGCAGTGCCTTGCCATGGATCGGGGGTTGCTTGTGTTATGACCTCTTCGGCAATGGTATTCCAAGCTTTACACGAGGTACATTGGCCTTGCCATTTAGCAAAGGCATTGCCACAGTTTTGACAAAAGAAGCTTGTTTTGGTTTTAGCCATTAGTACCCGAAATCAAATTTAATTTGGTCTGCTTTTTCAAGCATCAAGTCTACGGTGATGAAATCGACTTCTTCTTTATCGAATCCGCCCTGAAAGGTACGCATCGCTCTTTTGGGGTCGCCTGTTTCCTCATAAAAACGCCCCATATAGTAATCGCCCAAGATCAAGTCCGGATATTGACGTGTGGCAATGGTCGCTATTTCTCGCAAAGAATCCCATTGCTTAAGGCGTTCGCATGCCGTTGCTGAAGCAATCAGATCGTTGATTCGGATAGGGTTGGTGATGCCAAAGAGTTGGGCTATTGTTTGGTATTTGTCTAAAAGATAAAGATGCACGGGCGTCTCTAGCTTGAGCAAGACATCGTTGAATTCTTGTTTTGAAATCGGGCGGTACACCGAAAATATTTTTTCTAAGGCCGACGGGATAGCGCGCGCCACCAAAGAATAATGTGTGGCTCCTTCAAAGTTATCATAATAATAATTGAACTCATCAGATTTGAGCGGCGTGAGTTGGGTATTGAGGTCTTGGGCAATTTGTTGGAGGTCTTGAATATCGTCTGTTCCTGTGGCTAAATAATAAAATAGCTTTTGCGGGATGTTCGGCAGTCGTTTAGGAAGCCGTTCGTCCATCAAGGGGGCCAAATCAGGGCTCAAAGCAATATAGCCATTGAATAAGGGCGGGTCTTTGAATAAATAATAATTGATGTAACTCGCGGTGAG
Organism: Flavobacteriaceae bacterium; assembly: GCA_029248405.1. Taxonomy (GTDB): domain Bacteria; phylum Bacteroidota; class Bacteroidia; order Flavobacteriales; family Flavobacteriaceae; genus BACL21. The sequence continues at coordinate 280,960 of JAQWJJ010000016.1, forward strand.
GTCATGACCTACTGCAATGATGAATTTGGCCGTCCGAAAATTAGCATCGATAAAAGGGACCAGTTCGAGCCCTACAAATTCAAAAAAATCTGCCCCCTGGTCAGCAGGCATGAAATTGGTATCGTCATATTGGCAATCGTCATAACGACTATCGCCTTGCATGATGCCCACAACTATGGCCTCGGGCATGTCTTCCCAGTAGCCAAAATAATCGACATTCCCAGCTACAGGCTCAAATAGATAGTTGGCGTCAAATACGATCACAATTGGGTAAGACTTATTGGTATTGCTCTCGTAATCTCTTGGCAATTGGATTTTGAGGCGGCGGGTTTCACCCAACTTATAAGAGGAAAATTCTTCGTATATGACTTTGGATTGACCCTGGGTGGTCAAGAGACTGCCAAATGCGAAAAAAACTAATAAAAGGTACTTCATGAACAGACAACTTTAAGTAGGAAAGATAAGAAATTTAGCCTACCCCAGGGGGCTGTTGTGTCCCGGAAAATTATTTTTTATTCACTAAAGGCAAACCTATAAATGCCGCAAACCCGAACAAAATAATCGACAAGATGTTGGCCGTCCACACCAGCCAACCAAAGGCATTTCCTAAGGTTTCTGGGATGGCAAAGAGAGACAGTATGCCGGCAATGGCCAGCGGGTAATAGCCGATGCCACTGTTGGTAAAGGCGAAGGTAAAACTGCCTACGACAAATCCAATAATCAACACCTCAAATCCGATTTGCGCTGTTTGATCCAAGGCAAATGTTGCGACAAAAAACGACGCTACATACAACAGCCAAATTAAAAGGCTTTCCAAAATAAAAAGAAGTGGTTGCTTCAGTCGCGCAATACTGAGCATGCCCGTCTTAAGCCCTTTTAAGAATCCTCTGGCTTTGAGCGCTAGGGGATGTGTTGCTTTCTTGAGCCATAAATAACTCAGTGCGAAAATTGCGGTCATTACTGATAATCCGGTCAAAATTTTAGCCAGTGGGATTTTGTCTTGGACATAACCAAACAAAAGTTCAAACTGCAGGCCAATGGCGATTAGGGTGAAGGCCACTAAAAAAATCAAGTCGATGACGCGCTCGGTAATAATGGTTCCTAAGGCCTTGTCCAGAGGAACTTGCTCGTAACGGTTGATGCTTACGGCTCGACTCACCTCTCCGCTTTTTGGAATAAAAAGGTTCATGAAGTAGGCAATACTGACGGCAAAAAAACTATTGATGAGCCTTGGGGTGCACCCAATGGGCTGCAGGAGTAGGTGCCATCGATGGCTGCGGATCACATGACTCAAAACGGATAGGGCAGCGGATAAAACAAGGAAACTGTAATCAGCGCTCTTGAAGTGCCCCATCATCTCTGCCCATTGCTCTGGCGTGAATTGCGCGTAAAAATAAACCACAAGTGCAATCCCCACAATTAATGGAATGCCGATTTGAAGGACTTTAGAGATGGTTTTTTTCAAAATCAGCGCAAGAGATTAGTAGATTCGTCCGGGAAAACAATAGCAGGACTAAAGGTCTTGGCTTCTTCTGGTGTCATCATGGCATAGGTCATCAAAATCAAAATATCACCTACGGCTACTCGTCTTGCGGCAGCGCCATTGAGTGTGATTTCACCGCTATTTCGTGGGCCAGGAATGACATAGGTTTCCAGGCGCTCACCATTTGTATTATTGACCACCTGAATTTTTTCGCCCTCTATGATTTGGGCGGCGTCCATGAGCTCTTGATCGATGGTGATACTGCCGATATAATTTAAGTCAGCACCGGTCACTTTGACCCGATGGATTTTGGATTTGACAACATGGATATACATGGGGCAAAGGTATTAATTAAGTTGCATATTATCGATCAATCTCACGCCACTGACAATCACGGCGATAAAGGCACGATAAGAGGTTTTTTCAATTTTTGAGCGGGCAGGCATCAAGGTGTCGACCGGGGCAATGGCAAAATATTCTAGGGTCATTTGGGGTTCGTGGTCAAAAGCCTTTTTGACCATTTCTTGAATAGCTGGAATGTCTTGCACCTCGAAACAGTCCTGAGCTTTCTTCAGCATTTTGTATACGACAGTTGCTTGGCTGCGTTGCGCTGCTGTGAGGCGCGCATTCCTTGAGCTCAATGCGAGGCCTTGAGCGTTGCGGGCGATGGGACACGGCACGATAGCGACAGGGAGTTTTTCTATTGCGACGAGTTGTTCTACGATTTTGAGTTGCTGGTAATCCTTTTCTCCGAAGTACGCTTTGTCTGGGGACACCGCGCGCAGTAATAAGTTCACTACTGTGCCAACCCCATCAAAGTGCCCTGGCCGGAATTCACCCTCCATGGTGGTCGCCATAGGGCCAAAATCATAAGATTTTGCCTGTATCTGAGCCCCATAGAGATCTGCAGCCGTTGGGGCAAACACCAAGATATCTGGGTTCAATTGGTGTATGAGTTCGGTGTCCGCTTCGAGAGTCCTGGGGTAATTCACGAGGTCTTCGGCCTTGTTGAATTGTGTTGGATTCACAAAAATACTGACCACAACTAGTGTGCATTCCTCCATGGCTTGAGCAGCTAAACCCAAATGACCTTGGTGAAGAGCACCCATTGTTGGGACAAATCCGATGGTCTGGCCCTGCAGTTTTTGATGGGCAATAAAGTCCGATAATTCGGCACAAGTGTATAGGATCATTGGGTTTTAATATTGGAGCAAAATTAAGATATTAACAGCAATCTGCATAAATTTTCGTATTTTTGCCACCTTAAAGCGTGTAGCCGTAAAGAATAAAATTTATGAAAGATAAAAGGGTCTTATATGTTTCTTCTGAAGTAGTGCCCTACTTGCCAGAGACAGAGATTTCTTCGATGTCGTTTGAAGCACCGAGAACGGTCAACAACAATAATGGACAGATCAGAATTTTTATGCCGCGTTACGGCAATATTAATGAGCGTCGTCACCAACTGCATGAAGTCATTCGATTGTCTGGAATGAATTTGGTCATCAACGACATGGACATGCCGTTGATCATAAAAGTGGCCTCTATTCCGAAAGAGCGCATGCAAGTTTATTTCATCGACAACGAAGACTATTTTAAGCGAAAGGCCACTTATGCCAACGAAGATGGCGTGCTCTTTCCAGACAATGATGAACGTGCTTTATTTTTCGCCAAAGGAGTGGTCGAAACAGTCAAAAAACTCAATTGGGCCCCAGACATCATCCATGTGCATGGGTGGCTCGCATCATTTTTGCCTTTGTACCTCAAAACCTATTATGCCAATGAGCCGTTGTTTGACGGGTGTAAAATTGTGACTTCGGTCTACAACCAAGGTTTTGACGGTGTGCTCGATCCGGCACTGAAAGATAAAATAGGCCTAGACGGTATTGATGCGTCAGAGATCACACATCTTGAGGACCCGAATTATTTCAATGTCATGAAAACGGCAATTGATCATTCTGATGCTTTGATTGCAGGATCAGACGAATTGCCTGATGAACTGACCACTTACATCAAGGCACAAAAAAGTCCTGTGTTAAACTTTCACAATAAGGAAGATTTTTCTGAAGCTTATATCGATTTTTACCAAAACAAAGTATTGGGCGCTTAACAGCCTGATTAAAATGTATTTCAATTGAAACAGCGCTTTTCTTATTTCGGATCATTTCTTGTGCTTGTTCTAGCTTTTGCTTCCTGTGATGAAGATTTTAGTACGTTAGACACAGCGATCATCGATCAAAATTTTTCTACACCGGACACAGTTTTTTCGGTTCGTGCCTACAGTAAATTTACAGGACCTGTTCAATCCAATAACCAGCTTTCGTACAAACTTGGGGTCTATAACGACCCTATTTTTGGGACCCACACGGCCAATTATTTGTCACAGTTGGTGTTGAGCAATAACAATCCAGCGTTTTCTGTCGATACCCTTAACCCGATATTAGAAAAAGTCGTGCTGTCTATGCCTTTTTACAGCACGTCAGAGGATGACGAAGACGGTAACCCAGTGTATACCTTAGATTCAATCTATGGCAATCAGCCCATGCATTTGTCTGTGTATGAATCCAATTACTTTTTGCGGGATTTTGATCCTTTGACCGGATTTGAATCACCCCAAAAATACTATTCGGACCAGCAAGCCAATTTTGAATCTCAATTAGGGACTCTTTTGGTAGAGGTGCCTGAATATATTGCTTCTGCTGAAGCAACAGAATTCATTATCGAAGATTTAGACACCCTGTCTTTTGTGCCAGGAATTAACCTTGAGCTGCCTGTTGCTTTTTTTCAAGAAAAAATATGGGACCAGCAAAATCAAGATGTTTTGCTCAACAATAACAACTTTAAGAATTACTTTCGCGGGCTTTATTTCAAGACTGAAGCCATTGACGACCAAGGACATCAGATTATTTTTGATCCCTCCAATGCCCGTGTCACTATGTATTATTCGGCGGAGACGACTATATTGGATGATTCTGGAAATCAAACATCAAACGAAGAAGGTGAGATCGATCGCCAGGTGTTTTCGTATGAATTCACTTTTGCTGGGGTCAAAGTAAATACCTTCGATCATGATTGGCACCCATCTGTAGCCGCTGAATTGGCCGTTGTAGATCCGAGCCAAGGCGCTGAGCGTCTCTATGTAGACGGTAGTGATGGTATAGCCACCATTGTAGAGCTGTTTCAGGGCGACGACAACCAGAATGGCATCAATGACCTTGATGAACTCAGAAACGAAGGATGGTTGATCAACGAGGCGAATCTTATTTTCTACGTCGATCAAGATCAAGCGACAGATCCGGATAAGGAACCAGAACGCCTGTTGATTTTTGACACCAAGAACGCGGCGATTCTTGCAGACTACAGCATCGATTTGACCTCAAACCTGACACCAATAGATGCGATATCTCAGCACCTAGGGCGTTTAGAACGTGGTGAGGATGACGCTGGAGAGTTCTATAAGATCAAACTTACTGCCCATGTGAGCAATCTCATCAATAGAGATTCAACCAATATTTCGTTGGGCCTAGTCGTTTCTCAAAATGTGTCCTATGTTGGCTTTTTTGACCTCGAAACACCACTTTTAGAAGAAGGTTTCGAACAACTGCCAGGCGGAACAGTGGTCTCGCCGCAAGGAACGGCCTTGCACGGTAACCTTTCAAGTGATTTGGACAAAAGATTAAAGCTCGAATTGTATTACACAAAACCCGAATAATTATGTGCGGAATTGTTGGTTACATTGGATCTAAAGAAGCCTACCCAATTGTACTGAATGGTCTGAGGAGACTGGAGTATCGCGGATACGATAGCGCTGGGATTGCTCTGTTTGATGGGGCCCAGCTGCACCTATGCAAAACCAAAGGTAAGGTCAATGCCTTGGCAGAAAAATTTGCTGCCCAAGGAGTGCCACAGGCGCAAATAGGTATTGGACACACCCGTTGGGCCACCCATGGGGTGCCTAACGATGTCAATTCGCACCCACACACCTCTAATAGTGGCGCATTGATTTTGGTCCATAATGGCATTATTGAAAATTATGCTGCACTAAAAACAGTCTTACAACAGCGCGGTTATGTATTTCATAGTGATACTGATACAGAAGTTTTGGTCAATCTTATTGAAGAAGTCAAGAAGACCAACAATGTCAAGCTCGGTAAAGCAGTGCAATTGGCTTTGAAAGAAGTGGAAGGCGCCTATGCGATTGCTGTTTTTGATCAGTCTAAGCCCAACGAAATTGTTGTGGCCAAGCTTGGAAGTCCTTTAGCTATTGGCGTAGGCACAGATGAGTTTTTTATTGCGAGTGACGCGACGCCATTTATTGAATTCACCAATCAGGCGATATACCTAGAAGATCATGAAATGGCGGTATTGCGATTGGGTCGTGAAGCACGGGTTCGGGATCTTAAGAAAGATGCACGTTTAGATTCGGCAATTCAAGAACTGAGCCTAAATGTGGAACAGATTGAAAAAGGTGGTTATGAGCATTTTATGCTGAAAGAGATTTATGAGCAACCGAGAGCGATTTTGGACACGTTTCGTGGCAGACTATTGCCTGAAGAGGGCATCATCAAATTGAGTGGTTTAGAAAATCATATGTCTCGCTTTTTGAATGCCGAGCGCATATTGATTGTTGCTTGTGGAACATCATGGCATGCGGGACTCGTGGCAGAGTATATATTCGAAGAATGGGCGCGGATTCCAGTCGAGGTGGAGTACGCTTCGGAGTTCAGATACCGCAATCCGATCATTAACAAAAATGACGTTGTGATCGCTATTTCTCAGAGTGGTGAAACAGCAGATACCCTTGCGGCCATCAAATTAGCCAAGAGTCATGGCGCTCTGGTATATGGGGTTTGTAATGTGGCGGGTTCTTCTATTGCCCGTGAGACAGACGCAGGAAGTTATACCCATGCTGGTCCTGAGATTGGTGTGGCCTCGACCAAGGCATTTACCACTCAGATTACTATTTTGACCCTCATTGCCCTTAAATTGGCCAAAGAGAAGGGGAGCATCTCTCAATCGGTTTACCAACAGCATTTATATGAGTTGCAGCAAATTCCTCAACTCATTGAAGAAGCGCTCGCGAGTGATGCCACCATCAAGAAGATTGCTTCTGAGATGGTTATGGCACAGCATGCCTTGTATTTAGGTCGTGGCTATAATTTCCCGGTGGCGCTTGAAGGAGCATTGAAACTCAAGGAGATTTCTTATATACATGCAGAAGGATATCCTGCGGCTGAAATGAAGCACGGTCCGATCGCACTCATTGACGCCCAAATGCCTGTAGTAGTGGTCGCGGTCAATAGTAACCACTATGATAAGGTCGTCAGTAATATAGAAGAAATAAAGGCGCGAAAAGGAAGAATCATCGCTATTGTTACTGCCGGAGATAGTGTCGTCAAGGGATTGGCCGATCACGTGATTGAAGTTCCTAAAACAACAGAAGCTTCATCACCCTTGGTCACAACGATCCCACTTCAACTCTTGTCTTATCACATTGCTGTGATGCTCGGGCGCAACGTCGATCAGCCAAGAAATCTAGCGAAGTCCGTTACTGTGGAGTAACATTATGGGAGGGTTATCCTTGCCCCTACTATACTAAACGACGAAATCATGCTGCGTTATCACCCTGAAGAAGGCACCACGCTGTCTAAAAATACACAAGTTCGGGGAAGTTTTACCGGATTGGCTTTTAAGCAAGCACTTTTTGCGATTTGGCTGGGAGACAAGCCTGCTCAAAAGAGCCTGAGGCAGCAGATGCTTGGGCTTTAGAGATGAAGTTGAGCATGCACTTCTAGCCACCCGGTGGGCCAAGTGATTGTCCTGACTTCATTCCATTTGAGTTATTGTTTTGGTAATAGTGCCATGCCTTGATCAATAAGGTGGGCTATACCAGGAAACTGTTGGGCCTTTGAGGCCAAGATGCTTTCCAGTTTTTCTGCAGTGCCTAGATCATTATTTTCCAGAGTCCATTGTAATAAATTTAATGGCAAAAGCCAATCAGAGGCATGGGCTTTATCGAGTTCTTGACAAATATATTCAATGGTTTGCGCATTTAGTGTTTGCGCGGTATGGTGGTCTTGTGCCACTTGGTAGAGCTTGATCAAAGCGTCATAAGCACTCGTGCTGTCGTTTTGTTCAGCGTCATAACGACTGATATCGATAGATAAATCAACACTGCTGGTGTCCGCTGGCCCGGCAAAGACCGAGGTGACTTTTTTACCAACAGCCATATCATATACCCCCCAACTGGGATCAAATAAGACCTCTTCTCCTAGAGTGACCCGACAGTTGTTGAGTTTGATGAGCATGATTTTGCCTTGTAAATTTCGTGTTCCTGTAATGATGACACCTTGGACACGGACCCCGCCTTCAAATTCAAGATCCACCTCTTCTCCTTCGTAGATATTGTACTGTTTTAGATCTCTAGGACTCATGTCCTCAATAGCCAAGTTAATTCCCTTTAGTTTTCCTATTGGCGAGCCAAAACCATCTGGATGGCTGCTCGATTCATGACCAATAAGGGTCTTGTTTTGATGGGACAGCACTGTTGGCCCAGTAGTTTGTATATATCGTATTGTGCGTTCTTGATCTAGAATACGTGTAAATACTCCAGAAATTTGTAATCCTGTACTGAGTTCAGCTGTAGCCAATTGTTTTGAATTTACGGCCTTAACCAACCCGCTGTAGCCCCCTGTGCGCAAAGCCATGGTGTTGGCAAATTCTTCCAAAACTTGACTCAAATGGGCAAAATTTGGCGTGACATACAAATGGGGCTGAGGCTTTGTGATGTCAAATCCTTGACGAGCAGCCTCAAGAGTGTAGGGTCTTTTTTCTATTTTGGACGAAAAACAAGCCGTGCTTTCCCCTATCGAAGACAGCAGTCCAGCACCATAAATTTTGGGGTGCTCGAGGGTGCCAATCAAACCATACTCTACAGACCACCAGTGTAAATTGCGGATTTGTGCCATTTCACTTGGGGCTTCATCTCGGCTCTGTAACGCTTGAATGTGGGCTTCTGTCGCATCGATGTCGCTTTGGTTGGGGTTTTTTGATTCCTTCAAGACGGAAAGTTTTCGGGCCGCTTCATAAAGCTCAAAATCTAGGGCTGAAGAAATGGCTTTGCTGCCGATTTCTCCAAACCGACGCAGATATTCTGCATAATCAGGATTTGCTATTATAGGGGCATGTCCTGCAGCTTCATGAATGATATCAGGCGCAGGAGTGTATTGAATATGATTGATCTGACGAATATCAGAGGCAATGACCAAAACATTATAAGCCTGAAATTCCATGAAGGCTTGTGGAGGAATAAAACCATCAACTGCGACAGCCGCCCATCCAATATCTTGAAGAATCCGATTCATGCCATACATGGACGGAATATAATCTATTGATATGCCAGTTTTTTCGAGACCCGCGAGGTATGATTGGTGCGCTAACCGTGGAAGGTGTGCGACATTGACCCTCATGACATAACGCCAAACAGCATGATCTATAGCCGTATAATCATTATAGTTTTGAGGCTTGATGTATTGCAGCAGATGCTGTGGCAGTCGGTCTAAAACAGGGTTGGTTTCGATGTTGCTCATGGCCTTAGTCTATCGGAGGACTAAGTTAAGAAAAGAAATAGCCCAAATAATATTTAATTGACAGATACTGTAAGCTTTGATTTTGGAAAGAAGTCCTAACCGCCAGCATTAAATCAACTAAAGCGATTTTTGAGAAATTCTAAATTTGATCTTTCAATGGCGCATGCCAAAAACATGAATTGATGTTTTTAGTTTGTTTTTGAATACTTACTTTTAGCATGATGAAAAGGATTTTTAATTTACTCTCGGGGCCAAGAAATATATCAACAGCTTTGATGTATAGTTTTGCGCAACATCCAGATTTTGTTGTGGTAGACGAGCCTTTCTATGGCCATTATTTGCGGCAGGTCTCGGATCGATCCAGTCATCCAATGGATGAAGAAATCCAGAAGGCAATGCCTCATAACAAGGATCAGGTCATTGAGAGGTTAGAAAAACTGGCCCAAGAAAAATTGGTTTTTTCGAAAAGTATGGCCCATCATTGCATCGAAGAGGAGCCAAGATATCTTTTGGACTGGACCAACATCATTCTCATTCGCCACCCCAAGAAATTAATCCATTCTTTTTCTAAGGTCATCCCTGATCCAACGCTAGAGGCTATTGGGATAAAAAAGGCCTTTGGCTTGTACCAATTTTTGAAACGCCACAAGGCGCCCGTACTGGTGATAGAGAGTGATGAATTATTAAGAGCCCCAGAACATTATTTGACACAAATGTGTGGTGTTCTGGGTTTTGATTTTGATCGTTCTATGCTGCGCTGGCCAAAAGGGGGCAATCCTGCTGACGGCATATGGGCTCCTTACTGGTATGGCAATGTGCATCAGAGTACCGGTTTCCTGCCCCAAGAGTCACGTGAAATCACTCTTTCGGAACCTCTCGAATTAATATTGTCAGAAGCCTTACCTTATTATCAAGCACTTCGTGAAGAAGTTTTAATCAATACAAAATAATATGCTACAAAAATTTGACCCTAGAAATGCCAATTTAAAAATCTTCATTAAAGACCGTCTTTATCCAAGGGATCAAGCCAAAGTTTCGGTTTTTGATAGTGTGGTCCAGGGTGGAGACGCGGTTTGGGAGGGCCTCAGAGTTTATCCTGAGGGTATAGTTTGTTTGGATCACCACCTCAATAGATTATTGGCCTCAGCCAAGACACTGGCCTTTGCTGATATCCCTTCCAAGGAATTTGTGCGCTCTGCAATTGCGCAAACACTAGCGGCCAATAACATGACGGACCAGACCCACATACGGTTGACACTCACTCGTGGAGAAAAAATAACCAGCGGCATGGATCCAAGACTCAATCAAGAGGGCTCATGTTTGATAGTTTTGGCAGAATTCAAACCATTGGTCTATGACAATGCTTCTGGCATTAAAGTGATTTCCAGTAGTCAAAGGCGTAATGGTCCAGAATTTTTAGACAGTAAAATCCATCACAATAATTTGCTCAATAATATTTTGGCCAAAATCCAAGCAAATATAGCAGGAAAAGATGCGGGGTTAATGCTCGACCAACGCGGGTTTGTGGCGGAATTGAACGGGAGTAATTTATTTGCGGTTAAAGGGGATACGGTCTACACACCATATGCCCATGCATGTTTGCCTGGAATCACAAGAGCAACAGTAATTGATCTTTGTGGCCAAAACGACATCAAGATCAAGGAGGCAGACCTCAGCTTGTCCGAAATGTATAATGCAGATGGTGTTTTCGCGACAGGAACGATGGGTGAATTGACACCAGTGGTGGAAATTGATGGGCGATCAATTGCCTCTGATCACGAGTTGATGAGGCGTGTTTTGACTTTGTTCAAAACCTCGATCAGATATTATTGTGAGCCACTGATTTAAGTAAAATATCACCGATCATTCAGGCTCTTCAGCCGTTGGTGTAGGTGTCGATAAAACAAAAAAACCCGCCTTAAATTGAATTATCAGCAATTTTTATAAGTATATTTAACCAAAATTTAACTAAACTATATTATGAAAAACGTGTTGTTCTTATGTAGCTTCTTGATAAGCTGCATTACTTATGCGCAGACCAACGTTCGTGGAACTGTGGTCGATGAATCAGGAATTCCTGTTGTTGGCGCCAATGTGGTCGCTGTCGGAACAGGTTCTGGTACAGCTACAGATTTTGACGGAAATTTTGCTCTTTTGGTAGATGCAGAACCGCCATTTGCCCTGGAGATCAGTAACATCGGATATGCCATGCAGCGTGTTTCTGTCGCTGCCAATAACCAATCACTTTCGATCACATTGGTCGAGGGTTCTGAATTGGACGAGGTTGTCCTCTCTGCGTCACGAACGCCAGAACGTATTTTTGAATCTCCAGTTACGGTTGAGCGATTTGGATTGAAGGAAATAAAAAATACGGCTTCGGCTGATTTTTATGATGGCCTTGAGAACCTCAAAGGAGTAGACATCAACACCAACAGTTTAACATTTAAGTCGATCAATACACGTGGATTTGCCACATTTGCCAATACGCGTTTCATGCAATTGGTCGATGGTATGGACAACTCAGCACCGGCACTTAACTTTCCTCTAGGAAACTTGTTAGGAATGACTGATACCGATGTACAGAGTGTAGAAATCCTTCCCGGTGCAGCATCTGCCCTTTATGGTGCGAATGCGTTCAATGGTATCTTATTCATGCGCAGTAAAAGCCCATTTGATTTCCAAGGTATTAGTGTTTCACTGAAGCAGGGACTTACCTCCCAAGAAGCCGTAGGTGATAATCCTTACACTGATGTCAGCATGCGTATTGGACATAAATTTAATGATAAATTTGCCGCTAAATTGAACGTGGGTTACCTGTCTGGTACAGATTGGGGGGCCAACAACACAGCGGGCAAAGTTGGGACCGGAGCTGATCGAGGCGCCATCAACTATGATGGTGTGAATGTATACGGAGATGAGGTTTCGACCAACTTGAACGGTGTTGCTCAAGCTTTAGTGGGACTAGGCATCTTGCCCGCCGGAGCAGAGCAATTAGTGCCTTCTGAAAATGTAAGCCGTACAGGTTACAATGAGGCTGACTTGACTGATTACGAAGCGCAGAGTATCAAAGCAGATTGGGGTCTTTACTACCGCCCATTTGAGGATGATTTAGAAATCTCTTATGTTGGAAAGTACGGAACTGGATCTACCTTGTATCAAGGAGCCAACCGTTATGCCATCGATAATTTTGTCATGACACAGCATAAACTAGAAGTCAAGAATGACAATTTCTTTGTGCGTGGATATGTGACCGAAGACGACGCTGGAGACAGTTACGACATGATTTTTACGGGGATCAATATCAACCGTGCATGGAAGGATGACCAAACCTGGTTTGGCGAATACGCTGGGGCGTTTGTACAAGGTCAGCTATATGCTGGATTGACTCCTGATCAGGCACATGCTTTTGCACGACAGACAGCGGATACAGGGCGTTTTGAGCCTGGATCTGACGGCTACAATAATGCGTTCAATACAAGCGTCAATGATCCCAATCTTTCCACCGGATCCAAGTTTCAGGATAACTCAAAAATTTATCACGCTGATTATAACTACAACTTTAGTGAGTTGTTCAAGCCTGTTGAAATTCAAGTTGGCGGATCGTTCAGAACTTATAGTCTGAACTCTTCTGGAACGATTTATACCGATAGTGATGGACCGATTGATTATTCTGAGATGGGCTTTTATACCCAAATGCAGAAGAAATTTCAATTGGCAGACCAATTAGATTTAAAACTTACAGGTTCTGTCCGTTATGACAAATCTGAACTCTTTGATGGATTCTTTTCGCCCCGATTAGCTGCTGGTTTTACATTAGCAGATAACCACAACATCCGCGCTTCTGTGCAGACTGGTTTTAGAAACCCAACAACTCAAGATCTTTATATCGGGTTAGATGTGGGACGTGCTGTCCTTGTTGGAGGAGCCAGCAACAACCCAGAACGCGACGTTCGTGATTATGCCCTAAGCCCAACGGGTCAGGCCATTACGGGGGCTGCAAGTCTCTCGTCAAACAGTACTATTGCTTACGAAAACTCTTTCTTTGCGAGTTCAGTTGGTGCCTTTGCAGCAACAGGTAACGTTGGTGCTCTGGAAGTGGCCAACTCTAATTTCGTAAAGCCTGAGCAGGTCACCTCGATTGACTTCGGTTATCGCGGAAAACTGGGTAAAATCATTATAGATGCCAATTGGTATTATAACACTTACAATGATTTCATCTCAAACGAAACGGTCATTGCGCCATTATACGGTGATGTTGGATTAACTCAAGCATTGCCCGACGGAACACCATTGGCTGTTGCTGCAATTGCCAGCGGGGATTATCAAGTATTCCAAACCTATACCAACTCGGAAGAAGAAATTAATTCTTATGGAGGATCTATTGGGATCAGTACTAAAGTATTCGGCGGTTATGATCTAGCGGGTAGTTATACTTATGCTGTCCAGGATCGTGAAGGCAATAATTCTGATTTCAATACCAACTTTAATACGCCACAAGACAGAATAAAGATGCAGTTTGGTAATACAGAGGTTTTCAAAAACTTTGGTTTCAATACGGCATGGCGTTATACAGGGTCGTATGAGTGGGAAGCAACATTTGGCAATGGAACAATTGAGGCCTACAACGTTGTAGATGTCCAGCTGAACTACCGCATGCCAGACTTCTTTAAATCTACCTTTAAACTTGGTGCTGCTAATGTCTTGGGTGACGAGTACAATACGGCATTTGGTACGGGTAACATCGGTTCTATGTACTACTTGTCTTGGACCATTAATAATCTTTAATCACATTGACTATGAAATTTAAATATTTAGGAATTGCATTGTTGACTTTAGGATTCGTTGCTTGTGAAAGCGACACGACTCCCGAAGAAACAACAACTGAAGTGATGCTCACTGCAGGTGAGGCTGACTTTTCGAATTATGTAGCTCTAGGAGCTTCTTTTACGGCTGGATTTACAGATGGTGCCTTGTTTAAGGCCAGTCAGATGAATTCGTTTCCAAACATTCTAGCCCAAAGTTTTTCTGCTGCAGGCGGAGGTGATTTCAACCAACCCTACACCAGTGATAATGTTGGAGGACTGCTCTATGGCGGCAATTTAATTGCTAATCCTAGACTTTATTTTAATGGCGCAGGGCCTGCGGTTTTGGAGGCCGGCCCGACAACTGAAGTGACGAATGTTGCGGCAGGGGTCTTCAACAATGTCGGTGTTCCTGGATCGAAGAGTTTTCACTTTTTGGCCAATGGATATGGCAACCTAGCGGGAGTGCCGTTAGGACTGGCTAATCCCTATTTTGCGCGCATGGCGAGTTCGCCTGATGCGTCTATGTTAGAGGATGCTGTAGCACAAGGGCCGACGTTTTTCACCTTATCTGAATTTGGGGGCAACGATGTTCTACAATATGCAACTTCTGGTGGTAGTGGAGTAGACCAAACAGGCAATTTTGATCCGACCACTTATGGTGGTAACGACATTACCGATCCAAATGTTTTTGCTGCAGCTTTAAGTGCGACATTAGATGCGCTTACCGCTAACGGAGCAAAGGGTGTTGTGGGTAATGTGCCTTACGTCACATCACTGCCCTATTTTACGACAGTACCCTTCGCGCCTTTATCGCCAGCCAATCCCGATTTTGGACCGCAGATTCCGGTTCTAAACGCGACTTTTGCACCACTTAATCAGGCTTTTGCGTTTTTAGGGTTTCCTGAACGTTCTATTGTGTTTTCAGAAACGGAAGCGAGTCCAGTAGTGATTTTTGACGAGAGTTTGCCAAACCTAGCGGATCAGCTTAATGCTGTGCTTCAGGCGGGAGGACTAGATCCACTAACCGCGGGTCTTTTGGCACAGCAGTATGGTCAATCACGTCAAGCGACAGCCGAAGATCTTTTGGTATTGACCAGCTCTGGTGTTATTGCGACACTTAACGAAGACCATTTTGCGACCCTCGTGGGTCTTGGGGTTCCTGCCGAGACTGCAGGCCAATTATCAGTAAATGGGATCACTTATCCTTTAGCGGATAATTGGGTGCTCACAGACAGCGAAACTCAGTCTGTTTTGAATGCTACGGATGCTTACAATACAACTATTGATGCGCTTGTCGCCAGTAAAGGTCTTGCGAAAGTTGACCTTAAGGGCATCCTTCAAGATGCTTCTGCCGGTGGCGTTGTGTTTGACAGTTTCACCATGTCCACCGACCTCGTATTTGGTGGCTTGGTAAGCCTTGATGGCGTGCACTTGACTGCGCGAGGATATGCTTTGATGGCCAATAGATTTTTAGAGGCTATCGATGCGACCTATGGCTCGAACTTCGTTGCAGCGGGTCGTGTGGCGCGTGCCAATGACTTTCCGGTAAACTACTCTCCGGAATTGCAATAGGCGCAACAAACGAATTTTTTAAAAAAACCTTCCAAATTGCTTGGAGGGTTTTTTTTGTTTGATGGGGATTACACTGAAAAATTTTTGCGTTTTTGCGTTGTATTTTTTGTTGCGAAAGACCTATCTTTGCACCGATTTAATGGGGTGAAAGATGGACTCCAGACAAACTTTAAAATAAACCAAGTACAGCATGTCACAAGTTACAGGAAAAGTCGCACAAATTATTGGCCCCGTGGTAGATGTCGCGTTTGCCAGTGGCGCAGAATTGCCAAAAATTTATGATTCTTTAGAAGTTCAGAATAATGGCCAAACGCTCATTTTAGAAGTGCAATCACATATTGGTGAGAACACAGTGCGTACGATCTCTATGGACTCTACCGATGGTCTCAGCCGAGGGGTAGATGCTATGGTGACAGGAGCGCCAATACAGATGCCAATTGGTGACGATGTTTATGGTCGTCTTTTTAACGTGATTGGAGATGCTATTGACGGTATTGGAAACTTACCCAAAACTGGAGATGCCGGTTTATCTATTCACCGTGATGCACCGAAATTTGAAGATTTGTCAACCTCTACTGAGGTGTTGTTTACTGGAATCAAAGTCATTGACCTTATCGAACCATATGCCAAAGGGGGTAAGATTGGACTTTTTGGTGGTGCCGGTGTTGGAAAAACTGTTTTGATTCAAGAATTGATCAATAACATTGCCAAAGGACACGGTGGTTTATCGGTTTTTGCTGGTGTTGGTGAGCGTACTCGAGAAGGTAATGACTTGCTTCGCGAAATGTTAGAGTCCGGCATTATCAAATATGGTGATGACTTTATGCACTCAATGGAAGAAGGTGGATGGGATTTGGCTAAGGTCGATAAAGAAGCCTTAAAAGAATCAAAAGCAACCTTTGTTTTCGGACAGATGAATGAGCCTCCTGGAGCGCGTGCGCGTGTGGCCTTATCGGGTTTGACAATTGCGGAATACTTCCGTGATGGTGCTGGAGATGGTCAAGGAAAGGATGTTCTTTTCTTTGTGGACAATATTTTCCGTTTTACTCAAGCAGGTTCTGAGGTTTCGGCTCTATTGGGTCGTATGCCTTCTGCAGTAGGGTATCAACCAACCTTAGCGTCAGAAATGGGCGCAATGCAAGAGCGTATTACCTCTACCAAAAGAGGTTCTATTACTTCTGTTCAAGCGGTTTATGTTCCTGCAGATGATTTAACTGACCCTGCTCCTGCGACAACCTTTGCGCACTTGGATGCCACAACAGTTTTGTCTCGTAAAATTGCGGAATTAGGCATCTACCCAGCGGTGGACCCGCTAGATTCGACTTCACGAATTCTCTCTGCAGACATTCTTGGCAATGAGCATTACGACTGTGCTCAACGTGTTAAAGAGCTTTTACAGCGTTATAAAGAATTACAGGACATCATTGCAATTCTGGGTATGGAAGAACTCTCTGAAGAAGACAAGTCGGCTGTAGGCCGTGCTCGTCGTGTGCAGCGTTTCTTGTCACAGCCTTTCCATGTTGCCGAGCAGTTTACAGGAATTCCAGGAGTATTGGTCGATATCAAAGAAACCATCAAAGGATTTAACATGATCATGGATGGGGCTTTAGATCATTTGCCTGAAGCGGCCTTTAACCTCAAAGGGACCATAGAAGAAGCGATCGAGGCTGGAGAGAAAATGTTGGCTGAAGCCTAATCATTAGCATAACGGATATACCTATGTATTTAGAAATCGTCACACCAGAAGCGTCATTAGTTCAAGGAGAGGTCGAAAGCCTTACGGTTCCTGGGATGGATGGAGAGTTTCAGATGTTGAATAATCACGCAGCAATTGTGTCCTCTTTAGGAAAAGGTATTGTTGCCTTTTCTGGAAATCCAGAATTTATGCCCGCCTTTAAAGACAGGTTTACACAAAAGGATGGAAAGTGGTTGCTGCCCATCAGCAGCGGTACCGTGCAGATGGTCGACAATAAAGTCATCGTGCTGGCCGACTAGTTAGAAACGATACAATAATTTAAGGCCTCATATTTTTTGAGGCTTTTTTTTGATGTCATGATTGGTTTGTAAGGCTGACCGAAGTTCAGGAAGTGAACGTTTGTGGTCAATTAATTTGTAACTTTAAGCATATGAAAAAATTAGTTTTAGGGTTTTTGACCATTATATTTTCGGCAGTTTCATGGAGTCAGGAGCCACCGTCACAAGAAGAGCTGGGCGAGGTTTTGCTTACAGGGACACGTCTGATGATTCCATTCGAAGAGGATTCGCGCTCCATCACGATTATCTCAAAGGAGATGATCGACGCATCACCAGCCCAAAGTTTGCCGGACTTATTGCAGCAAGTTGCAGGGGTTGATGTCCGGCGTCGGGGCGCTATGGGTACCCAAGCTGATTTGTACATCCGTGGGGGTAGCTTCGATCAGACATTGTTGCTGATTGATGGCATCAAATTGGATGACGCGCAGACAGGCCACCACACCTTTAATGCCGCGTTGCCTCTTGAACTCATTGAGCGGATAGAAATCATTAAAGGACCTGCAGCTCGAATTTATGGTCAGAACGCGTTTACTGGAGCGATCAATATAGTGACCAAGTCTCGATTTGATGCCGGTGTTGAAGTGGCCCTTTCATCGGGCTCTTTCCAACAAATCAATGCTGGTGCTACTGCCTATCATTCTACTGAAAGCACCTCACACATGGTGCATTTTTCGCGCAATACGTCAAGAGGTTACCGCTACAATACTGATTACGACCAGTCGAATTATGCCTTCAAAAGCGTTTTTAATCAGCAGGGTCGTCAGATTTGGCATCTGCTTGGTAGTTTTTCCGAAAGAGCTTTTGGGGCCAATGGTTTTTATGCCTCACCGGCAGCGACAGACCAATTTGAGGCCACACAAACCAGTGTCTTAGGCCTAAGCACAGCAGTGTCTATGGGTCAATTGACACTCAAGCCACGCGTCTATTGGCGCAGAAATCAGGACGAATACATCTACTTGCGCAATGACCCTACGGTCTATAGAAATTTGCATGCGACCAACAAAATAACGGCAGAAGTCAATGGTGTTTTTGACTCTCGATTGGGCACCACAGGTTTTGGCTTAGACCTGACCCAAACTTTTCTTTCGAGCAATAATCTTGGTCAAAGGGCCCGGTTTGCGACAACTTTGTTTGTTGAGCACCGGATGCGCTTTTTCAATGAAAGTGTGGATGTGATTCCGGGTATCGCAGCCACTAATTTTTCTGATTTTGGCACTTATGCCTATCCGGGTTTAGATCTGGGTTGGGCACCTATGGAGGATTGGCGAATTTATGCCAACACTGGATTTACCTACCGCATACCAACCTATACCGATCTATTTTACAGCGACCCTACGACTATTGGCGATGCGGATCTTTCGCCTGAAGAGGCTTTTTCGTGGGAATTTGGAACCCGTTATCAGTTGGGGTCATTATCCTTTTCTGGAGCGTGGTTTCAGAGAGATTCAAAAAACCTTATCGATTACGTCAAACCCTCACCAGATGACTTATGGCAGGCAGCCAATGTCAGGGGCTTAGTAACACAAGGTTGGGAAACGGAAATCGATTGGTCGTTCGATGTTTTAGGCAGGGGGCAGAAGTTGCATTTGAGTTACACCCATATCACTGATGATTTAGAAGTGCCTACAGAAGAATTGTCGAGATACGTCATCAACTCTTTTAAGGATCGTGCTGTGGGGACCTGGACCAGTAATTGGACCAATAAATGGCAACATACCGTGGTATGGAAATATGGCGAGAGGGCCTCTGGAGATGCTTTTCGCGTGGTTGATTTTGCCATCAATTACCGCAGATCATCTTTTGAATTTAAGGCCTCCATTGAAAACCTATTGGGTGAGGAATATTCAGAAACGAATTTGATTCCCATGCCGAAAGGGGCTGTTTTTGTAGGATTACGTTACCATATTAAATAGAGTATTGATGTATTTGGAGCAGATAGACCGCGTCACTTCCATTTCGAAAGAAGACTTCATATCGAAGTATTATCGAAAGCAAAGGCCTGTCATCATTGAGGAAGCCATTGCGGATTGGCCTGCATTTACCAAATGGAATTTTGCTTACATCAAAGAAGTTGCAGGCGACAAACAGGTGCCTTTATATGATGATCGTCCTGTCGACCACAAAGATGGTTTTAACGAGCCTCATGCCACTATGCGGATGGCCGAATATATTGACCTGTTGGAGAAAGCACCGACTAAATTCAGGATTTTTCTCTGGAATTTATTAAAGGAAGTGCCGCAGCTGCAGCAAGATTACCGTCCTTTTAATCTCGGTCTGCCCATCATGAAGGGCTTGCCGATGTTGTTTTTTGGTGGACAAGACAGTCATACATTCATGCATTACGATATAGATTTGGCTAATATTTTTCACTTTCATTTTCAAGGAAGGAAAGAGGTGGTTCTTTTTGATCAAAAGCAAAATAAACTACTGTACAAAATTGCCCATTCCCTCATTGTCCGAGAAGACATTAATTGGTCTCAGCCAGATGAAGATCAATGGCCTGCCTTAAAATATGTGAGGGGGTTCAAGGGAACTTTAGAACATGGTCAATTGCTGTATATGCCTGAGGGCTATTGGCATTATATGAAGTATGTGACGCCAGGCTTTTCGATGAGTTTACGGTCTATTGCACGAAAGCCAAAGCATTTGGCAAAGGCATTGTACAATGTCCTGATCATGCGGTATTTTGATCAATTGATGCGCCGGTTGCGCGGACAGAAGTGGATTGACCACAAAAACCAACAAGCTATTGAGCGGACTCATCGTCACCTATCTCAAGTTCAATCTAAGTACGCCGCAGCCTCATAGACCCAGTGGGACTCCCATCCACGATACAAGAGATAGTCGACCAGTTTGCGTTTTTTCTTATAACTGTTTGTTTCATGACTGAGCTGTTGTGTGCGTTTACTGACGAGTTCTTCGAAAGTTGCTCTGTAATCGGCGTCTGAGATTTCTTTTAGGGCGAGCGCAATATTATACCGACCAATATCATGACGTTTGAGTTCTAAAGTAATGCGTGACTTGCCCCACTTTTTGATCCGGAATTTACCCCGTGCAAAAGATTGTGCAAACCTCGACTCATTTAAGAAGTTATGTGCGATCAAATGGGTGATGATTTGTTCCTGAGCCTCCGGAATCATCCGCATGGCTTTTAATTTTTCTACAACCTGACGGTGGGACCTGTCTTGATAGGCACAATAGCGCTCTAGTTTTGCGCGTGCCTCTGCAACGGTAAAAGTCGTATTGCCATGATTCATAGGATAAATATAAGGCTTTAGAAGGCGTGTCAGAAGTAACATTAGGGCAAAAAAAAACCCCTCATATGAGGGGTTTTTTTACTCTATAAATCATTTCCATTTTGATCTTGAAAATGATACTCGAGGTACGTGTAAGCATCTCTTGGTTGAATTCTTATCCATTGTTTGTGCTCCATAAACCAATTGGTTCGCACTGATGGAAAGCCTTTGGTTAAAAAGGCTGCTATAAAGGGGTGTGTGTTTAAAGTAATCCTTTTATAGTCTTTGTTGATGAGCTTTTTGAGCTCTTCACTTATTTTCTGTACCACAACAATCGGAGCTTCAATTTCATCTCCGACAACGGGACTGTTAGGGTTTTCTTCACGAGTCTTGATATTGACTTCTGGCCTAACGCGTTGTCTGGTGATTTGAATCAGCCCAAACTTGCTGGGGGGGAGAATTTTGTGCTTGGCTTTGTCTTCGCTCATTTCATCTCGAAGATGATTGTATAATTTTTTGCGATGTTCTGCTTTTGCCATATCGATGAAATCGACGACGATGATGCCGCCCATATCTCTCAATCGCAATTGCCGCGCCACTTCACTCGCTGCGAGTAAGTTGACTTCTAAAGCAGTATCTTCTTGAGTATTTGATTTGTTGCTGCGGTTGCCACTATTCACGTCAATGACGTGGAGGGCTTCCGTATGCTCAATTACTAAATAGGATCCTTTTGCGGCAGAAACAGTTTTGCCAAACGAAGTTTTAATCTGGCGTTCGATCCCAAATTTTTCATAGATCGGAACTTTGCTGTCGTAAAACTTGACAATATTCTCTTTTTTGGGTGCAATTGCTTGCACATAATCTTTTATTTGTAAGTAAAGTGTTTCGTCATCGATATGTATGGCCGAAAACGAATCGTTAAACATGTCTCTAATAATAGAGGCACCTTTATTTAATTCACTTAGCACCTTGCTTGGGTGGTGCGCCCCTCGTAGCTTTTTACACATCGCTGTCCAGCGATCCATAAGATTTTCTAAATCTTGGTCCAGTTCTGCTACTTTTTTACCCTCTGCTACAGTCCGTATGATGACACCAAATCCTTTGGGCTTGATGCTTAAGATAAGTCGCTTTAGGCGTTCTTTTTCTTCGTTACTTTCTATCTTTTGAGAAATAGAAATGCGGTCAGAAAAAGGCACTAAAACGATGTATCGACCAGCCAATGAAAGCTCCGAGCTAATTCTCGGACCTTTTGTGGAAATGGGTTCTTTAACGATTTGTACCAGAATTGATTGATTCGTTTTTAGGGCACTGTTGATGGTGCCATTCTTATCAATCTCTTTTTCTAATGGGAATTCTTTTAAAGAGAAATCTCTTAATTTACCTGTGCTTACACGTTTTACGAATGCCATCGAAGAAAGGATTTTCGGGCCTAAATCATGATAATGCAAAAATGCATCTTTTTCATAGCCAACATTAACAAATGCGGCATTTAGACCAGGAACAGTTTTTCTAATTTTGGCGATAAACACATCACCAACAGAAAATTTATTGTTCTCTTCTTCTTTGTGCAATTCGGTTAGTCTTCCATCTTTTAAAAGGGCAAAATCAACTTGTTGTGAACTGGATCTGATAATTAATTCTGAGTTCACGTTTTTATTGATTTTTATCCCGACCGTTTGACCGGATAG
Organism: Flavobacteriaceae bacterium; assembly: GCA_029248405.1. Classification (GTDB taxonomy): domain Bacteria; phylum Bacteroidota; class Bacteroidia; order Flavobacteriales; family Flavobacteriaceae; genus BACL21. Next base: position 303,364 of record JAQWJJ010000016.1, read on the forward strand.
GGATGGATTAAACAAAATTTAACACAGGATCAATGCCAACATGACATTGGTATTGATATAACCTGCAGAAATAAGTCGGCACGTTGCCTACTCATTTCGATTTCAAAGAACTTTGGGGTATTAATAAAAAAGAATTAGTCTTAGACTATTTCTTTTTCTTGTGGCGGTTGGCGCGTCTACGCTTCTTGCGTTTGTGCGTGGCCACCTTATGTCTTTTTCTTTTCTTACCACTTGGCATACGGCATAATATTTAAGATGTTCTACTGGAGCAGAACGAGTTGATACTTTATTTAACTTTCACGTTGGCTTTAACTCCTTCTACAAACACTTTAGCAGGTTTGAACGCTGGAATGTTGTGCGCCGGTATTTTAATGGTTGTGTTCTTGGAGATATTTCTTCCTGTTTTTTCAGCTCTCGTCTTGATGATAAAGCTGCCAAACCCTCTTAAATATACATTTTCACCAGATTCTAGAGAATGTTTTACTTCATTCATAAACGATTCTACAGTTGCTTGCACGTCACCTTTTTCTATTCCTAAGTTTTCGGAAATTTTAGCTACGATATCTGCTTTGGTCATTCTGTCTTGTTTTAAATATGAATTTTTGTTATAGTTCAGGTTCCATTTTCAAGGCGACAAATATAAGGATTTTAAAATCAAATAATCAAATCGTAAAGTATTAAAATATAAATACATAAACCCTATTTTTGTGTCATGATTGAGCCCTTTCCTGAATTATCTAAGCGACTGATATATTGGTATTTAAAAAACAAAAGGACAATGCCTTGGCGCGGAAGTCGCAACCCTTATTTGATTTGGCTATCTGAAATAATGCTGCAACAAACACAGGTGTCTCAGGGGACTCCTTATTACGAGGCTTTTGTGGCTAATTACCCCGATGTTGGTGCATTAGCACACGCTACGGAGGAGGAAGTTTTAAAGCTTTGGCAAGGACTAGGGTATTATTCTCGAGCACGAAATTTGCATGCAACGGCCAAAAAAGTTGTCTCCGAGTATCATGGTGTTTTTCCCGCGACCTATAAAGGTCTGTTGGGCTTGCCGGGTATTGGAGACTATACCGCAAGTGCGATCGCCTCAATCTGCTATGACTTGCCTACAGCAGTTGTCGATGGGAATGTGTTCAGAGTTTTGAGCCGTATTTTTGGTATTGACGAACCCATCAATACGCCAAAGGGCGCGAGGCTATTTAAGGCTTTGGCCCAAGAATTATTAGATGTGAACCGGCCAGGGGAGCACAATCAAGCGCTCATGGAGTTTGGAGCACTTCAGTGCAAGCCCAAAAATCCCAGCTGTACGACTTGCCCGTTGGCGGATATTTGCCAGGCTCAGGCTCATGGCCTTGTGGCAGATTTGCCTGTCAAACTCAAAAAAGTCAAGGTCACCGAGCACCACTTCAATTTCATTGTGCCCTTGACCGCTCATGGAGCGACCACAATGGAGCTTAGGTCAGATAAAGGTATTTGGCCAAAACTTTACCAGTTTCCACTGGTAGACAGTACAATATCATTAACCCATGAGACACTGCTGTCGAGTATTGACTTTCTCTTCATAACACAGGATTGGCAATGGAGCACCATGCGCCGATACAACCCAGAGCCCTATGTCCACCGTCTGACACATAAAAAACTATTCGTGACGTTTTGGCTATTGAATGAAGCGTCTTTCCCAGGAGATCTGCTGCACCCCGAAGCGCTTAAGGCGCTTCCTGTGCCGGTCATCATAGAGCGGTTTATTTCCGAATTTACGCCATTTCGCAGCTAAAAATTAGTTATATTTAATCACAACATCTAATTTTGTAAAAAACATAAATCATGAGTGGCACATTAAATAAAATCATGTTGATCGGACATACTGGAGACGCCGTTAAAATTACTTATTTTGAGGGTGGTGGCTGTATTGGACGGTTCCCTCTGGCCACAAATGAGACCTATACTAACCGGACGACAGGGGAGAAGGTTTCGAATACAGAATGGCACACTGTCGTGGTGCGCAATAAGGGTGCGGAAATCTGTGAAAAGTACCTCAAAAAGGGAGATAAAGTCTATGTAGAAGGCCGGATCAAAACCAGAAAGTGGGCAGATGATCAAGGAAACGATCGTTACAGTACAGAAGTACAATGTACAGACTTTACTTTTCTGACGCCAAGAGCAGAGGGTGGCGCCCAAGGGGCCCAAACCTCTAGTACGCCCGCTGCCGCACCGCAAAGTGTCTCTGCGCCCCAGGCCGTCAGCAGCGACCAACACGAAGACGACCTGCCGTTTTAATTAAATATCAATCACCTTGGACCTAGAACCTCCCAGTCCTTTACTATTGTTGACAGTATTGCCTCAGATTTGGAGCGTGATCGGTGTTCTTGTATTGCTTCTTTTTTCAGCACTCATTTCTGGGGCTGAAATCGCTTTTTTTTCCTTATCGAGTCATGACTTAACGCCAAGTGACGGGGCCCAGCCCTCAAAAAAAATGACGCTTGTGGCAGATTTGCTCGACACCCCAAAGCGTTTATTGGCCACCATACTAATTGCCAATAATTTGATCAATATTGCCATTGTGTTGCTGGTTGATGCTATGGGTTCTTGGCTTTTTTCGGCGGTCAGTAGTCCAGCTTTGCTCTTTGTGCTCAAGGTGGTGGTGGTGACCTTTATGATTTTATTGTTTGGAGAGATACTGCCAAAAATCTATGCCAGTCGCAATAAGGTGCGGTTTGCTACATTGATGGCCCTACCCATCCGGGTGTTGTTTGCCATATTTGCACCGATTAGTCTGCCCATGCGGAACATTACAGTCTTTTTAGAAAATCGTTTTTCTACTCAGAAATCAGGCATCAGTGTGGATCAATTATCACAGGCGCTGCAGTTGACCTCTTCTGAGGATACTTCTCATGAAGAACAAAAACTTTTGCAAGGCATTGTGACCTTTGGCGCAACGGACACTAAAAATGTGATGCGACCGCGCTTGGACGTTTTTGCATTGGATGTGGCAATGTCGTATAAAGAAATCATGCCGCTAATTTTGCAGCATGGCTATTCACGCATTCCAGTATATAATGAATCCATGGATGACATCGTGGGCATCCTTTATGTGAAAGACCTTTTGCCTCATTTTGACCGAAAGACATTTGACTGGGTGCCACTGCTCAGAGCACCATATTTTGTTCCTGAAAACAAAAAGCTGGATGACCTGTTGAATGAATTCAAAGAAATGAAAATGCATTTGGCCATCGTGGTAGATGAGTATGGTGGGACCAGTGGATTGATCACACTTGAAGACATCATTGAGGAGATTGTTGGCGAAATCACTGACGAATTTGATGATGAAGACCTTATTTTTTCAAAGTTAGATGACCAAAACTTTGTTTTCGAAGGCAAAACAGCCTTGAAAGATTTTTACCGTGTGATTCACCTCGAGGATCCCAAAGTGTTTGAAGAGGCCAAGGGCGAAGCGGAGACTTTGGCAGGATTCATTCTAGAAATTGCAAGAGGTTTTCCAAAGAAGGATGAGCCTCTTATTTTTGGCTCGTATCAATTCATTGTTGAGTCCTTTGAGCATAAAAGGATCAAACAAATTAAGGTAAGCATTCCCAATGAGGCCTAGGATAGGATTTATTGTAGTCATTATGATGGCCTTGTGCGCCTGCCAAGAACCTGTTGTGGTTAAGCCATCGGCGATGCTGCGTCTGGACTACCCACTGCCAAAGTACAGTGCTATGGAGGCGGACTGCCCTTTCGATTTTTATAAAAATAATTGGGCGAAAATAGGGATGAAAGAAGGCTGCAATGTGATCCTAGATTACAGCCAAATGAAGGCCGCGCTTTATTTGACTTATATTCCAGTCACGGATAATTTATCGGAGCTGCTCTTTGAAGCGCAAAAAAGAACTTATGACCATTCAGTGCGCGCAAGTGATATTGTGGAGCAGGCATTGATCGATCCAAGAAGAAAGGTTTACGGTACATATTTTGCCATTAATGGAGATGCTGCGACACAGGCACAGTTTTATGTGACTGATAGCCTCCAACACTTTTTGGCTGGAGCACTTTATTTCCGAACCAAACCGAATTTTGATTCTCTTTATCCTGCAATCGATTACATTAGGGAGGACATAAAAGCCCTTATGGAAACGATCACATGGACGCCTTAAGCCTCTTTTCTGATGAATAAAAAATGGCTTTATCTTCTCGGTCTTTCTCTTATATGGGGCACCTCTTACATTTTGATAAAAAAGGGACTTGTGGGCCTGACCCAATTGCAACTTGGGGCCCTGCGATTGGTGCTGACCTCCCTAATTCTATTTTCATTTGGTTTGCCTTCGCTCAAAAAAATAAAGAAACACCATTGGCGTTGGATTGGTGTTTCGGCCTTAGCAGGCACTTTTTTTCCAAGCTTTCTGTTTGCCTATGCGCAGCGCCACATTGACAGTGCCGTCGCCTCGATTCTCAACGGTTTGACACCCTTAGCAACGGCGATTATTGGCATGGTATTGTTTGGTGTTTATGTTTCCAAGCGTCAATTATTGGGGGTTTTGATTGGTCTTTTGGGCTCTGTCATGCTGATATTAGCGGGGTCACAAATCAACCCGGACCAAAATCATGCGTATGGCATTCTGGTGTTGATTGCCTCAATGGGGTATGCACTTAATGTGAACATCATCAAGCACCACCTCAGTGGTTTGCCCGCTAGGGCTATTGCCACAGGCAACTTTGTTTGTCTGTTTTTGCCTGCTCTTGCGATCCTGTGGTCGACAAACTTTTTTGATCAAATTGGGCAATCGGCATCCATGCAAATTTCAGTAGGCTACATTGCATTATTAGCTTTGTTTGGCACGGCTTTGGCGAGCATTTTGTTCAATAAATTAATTGAGATTTCTAGTCCAGTTTTTGCCTCTTCTGTGACCTATACCATGCCCCTGGTGGCAGTCATGTGGGGTTTTGTTGATGGTGAGCGCTTTGGTCTTGTTCAGGTGCTTTCGGCTGCCGTTGTTTTCTTAGGGGTTTATTTGGCGAATCAACGCCAAAAAAAACCAACATAAAACCGAGAAGGCATCTTGAGGATTATCCCTGAATCACTTCAAAACGAGCCTCTTTATATATTTTATAAACTCTTTGTTCCTTTTAATAAATAAAATTATATTTGCACCCTTGTAAATGCGACTTATTGCCTTGTGCATCAGTTTTATTTCGAGAATTAAACTAAAATAACAAACTAATTAATACGCTATGTACGCAATTGTAGAGATAGCAGGGCAGCAATTCAAAGTTGCAAAAGACCAAAAGGTTTTTGTCCATCGTTTGCCAGAAGATGAAGGATCGAAGGTTTCTTTCGACAATGTTCTTCTTGTAGGGGACGGGGATAAAGTGACCTTAGGCGCCCCGGCTATAGACGGCGCTCAAGTAGGAGCTAAAGTCTTAAGACACCTTAAAGGAAATAAGGTGATCGTTTTCAAGAAAAAAAGAAGAAAAGGGTACCGTAAGAAAAATGGTCACCGTCAGTATTTAACTGAGATTCTTATTGAAAATATTTTGGCCAGCGGCGCTAAGAAATCAGCTCCAGCCAAAGCAGCAACGCCAAAAGCGGAAGCTAAAGCAGCAGCGCCAAAAGCGGAAGCTAAAGCAACAGAAGATTATTCGTCAATGACTGTAGCCCAACTCAAAGAAATGGCTAAGGCCAAAGGGATTACAGGAATTTCGACGATGAAAAAAGGTGATTTAATCACTGCAATTCAAAACGTATAACCACTTAAAACCGAAAGAAAATGGCTCACAAAAAAGGAGTTGGTAGTTCTAAAAACGGTCGCGAATCAGAATCGAAACGCTTGGGCGTGAAGATTTTTGGTGGTCAATCGGCTATCGCAGGAAATATCATCGTAAGACAACGTGGTACACAGCACCACCCAGGGGACAATGTGTACTTAGGGAAAGACCATACGCTACATGCGCGTGTGGACGGCACTGTAAAGTTTCAAAAGAAGAGAGGTGGAAAATCATTTGTTTCTATCGAACCATTAGGCGACGCCTAATCAGGTTAGCTTTTATCAAAACCTCATCGAAAGATGAGGTTTTTTTTTGCTTAAACGCAGACCCATACCGTGTTTTGGTGCGGAACAAAAAAAGCCCTCAGTTCATGAGGGCTTTTTTGTACACCGCTATTGATTTAGTAGCGGTAATATTCTGGTTTGAATGGTCCTTCCGTGGTGACCCCAATATAATCTGCTTGTTCCTTATTCAGCGTGGTGAGCTCCACCCCAATTTTAGCCAAATGAAGTCTTGCGACTTTTTCGTCAAGGTGCTTTGGCAACATATAGACTTCGTTTTGATATTTGTCGCTGTGCAACCAGAGTTCGATTTGAGCCAAGGTTTGATTCGTAAATGAATTACTCATGACAAAACTTGGATGACCTGTTGCACAACCCAAATTGACCAAACGACCTTCGGCAAGCAGAATAATGTCATTGCCGTTAATGGTGTACTTGTCGACTTGCGGTTTGATTTCGTTTTTCGATCCTTCACAATTGGCATTGAGCCAAGCCACATCAATTTCATTATCGAAATGTCCAATGTTACAAACAATGGTTTTGTCCTTCATCATCTCGAAATGCACGCCCTTAACAATATCTTTATTACCCGTGGCAGTGACCACAATGTCTGCAGAGGGTAACACTGTTTCTAAGCGTTTGACCTCAAAACCATCCATGGCCGCCTGAAGGGCGCAAATCGGGTCAATTTCTGTAACCGTCACAATGGAGCCAGCGCCTTTGAACGACGCGGCCGTGCCTTTTCCAACATCCCCATAACCACAGACCACAACACGCTTGCCGGCGAGCATGATATCGGTAGCGCGACGTACGGCGTCTACAGCACTTTCTTTACAACCGTATTTATTGTCAAATTTAGACTTTGTGACGCTGTCGTTGACATTGATCGCGGGCAGTGGCAAAGTGCCATGCTCCATGCGCTCGTACAAACGATGCACCCCGGTTGTGGTCTCTTCACTCAACCCTTTGATGCCGTCGACTAATTCTGGATAGCGGTCCAAAACCATATTGGTCAAATCGCCTCCATCGTCAAGAATCATGTTGAGGGGTTGACGGTCTGGGCCAAAAAATAAAGTTTGTTCAATACACCAGTCAAATTCTTCTTCGTTCATGCCTTTCCAGGCATAAACAGCTGTTCCTGCATCAGCAATTGCGGCGGCGGCTTGGTCCTGTGTCGAAAAAATATTACAAGAACTCCATGTCACTTCGGCGCCTAATGCTTGGAGGGTTTCAATCAGCACGGCCGTTTGAATGGTCATGTGCAAACAACCTGCAATGCGGGCACCAGCAAGGGGCTGGCGGTCCTTGTATTCGGTGCGCAAAGCCATAAGTCCGGGCATTTCAGCCTCAGCCAGTTCTATTTCTTTTCTTCCCCAAGAAGCTAAGGAGAGATCTTTTACTTTATACGGAGTGTAAGTCGCCGATTTCGTAGACATATTACTATATTTGATGGTGATGCAATGTTTTTAATTGCCGACAAAAATACGGAACGTTTTTCAATTTAAATGCCTCTTTTTAAAACTATAACGCCCTGGCCAGACACCCAAATTTTTATTTGGAAGATCGAGGAATCTCGGGAAATTATGGAAAATGGGATGGACCTGACGACTCAGAGCCGAAACCGACTCGAGTCGATGAAGAGTCTTGTGCACCAGTGCGGTTTTTTGAGCATTCGTTGGGCATTAAAGGCCGCTGGATATGTGGACGCCGATTTGTTTTACGATACCCAGGGCAAGCCTCACCTGACCGATGGCCGATATATTTCCATTACGCACGCGCATGCTTTCTCAGGTATTATTGTGAGTGACCAACCCGTAGGCATCGATATTGAAGCCCAGCGTCATAAAATCATCCGTATTGCCCATAAATTTGTCAATGCTCAAGAATGGCCATGCCATCCCACTATAGAGGACCAAGTCACAGCGCTTATTAAATTGTGGACGGCCAAGGAGAGCATGTATAAATTGGTGAGTCAAACCGGTTTGAGTTTTTTGAACCATATGCAAGTCATGAATTTTTCACCAACCAATACACAAGCTTTAGGTCGCGTTGCGCAGCAAGAAGAATCGCGTCAATTTGATCTTCGGTTTTTTGATTTTGAGGGCCACACCTGTGGCTACACAAGAGAACTTGGAGCGACATGATCCTAGGGCCTCAATATAACCAATGGCTAGCGCTTTTGTCCAACGATCAGAAATGCTTGGCGGTGTTGATAGACCCCGAAAAAACCACTGTCGAGATGGTTCCAGAGTTGTTGCGTCGCTTACCGGAACAAACAACGCATTTTTTTGTCGGAGGGAGTACCGTGCCACCAGATGCTGCACATGATTTGGTACTGGCCATTAAGCAGTGGAGTAGCAAGCCCGTTTGGTTGTTTCCCGGCAAGCATGATCAAGTCACTTCAGCGGCAGATGCTTTGTTGTTCCTGTCATTGCTTTCTGGCGATAATCCAGAGTATTTGATTGGCCAGCAAACTAAAGCCGCCATTAGCGTCAAAGCCTGTGGTATTGAAGTTATTCCTACGGCTTACTTGCTCATAGATGGGGGTCGACCATCGACAGTTGCGCGGGTCAGCCAAACGTCGCCCTTACCCATAACCCCAATTTTACCCATTGTGGAACGTGCATTGGCGGGCATGTTTATGGGGGCACATTGTGTCTACCTTGAAGCGGGAAGCGGTGCCTCATCACCAGTTTCGGGGGACATCATCAAAGCAGTAAAAAATACCCTCGACATTCCAGTAATTGTAGGGGGCGGTATCAGAACAGAGCAGCAATTGAACCAGGCATATGCAGCGGGAGCAGATCTTATCGTGATGGGCACAGTTTTTGAAAAGACGGGAAAGGCTTTATGACCAGCTTCGTTTTTTTGATGAATATGGTATCTTCGTGATCAAGAGATCCGACAATAAATAAGATTCTAAATGGATTTGTATCAGTGAAAACAATGGAGGCTATTGACCATATCGTGAAATTTTTTCTGGGCGCTTATCAAGGTGCCAACAGCATTTCTATTGCCTTGGAGGCAATAGCCTTTGTGTTTGGGGTGGTCAGCGTTTGGTATGCAAAAAGGGCGCACATCGCGGTTTATCCTACAGGACTGATTGCGACGCTCATCACGGTCTACCTCCTATATGTTGCCGGTTATTATGGCGACATGATGATGAACGCCTATTATAGCCTCATGAGTATATATGGATGGTGGAACTGGTCTCACAAGAACGACCAGAACGTCCTGGTCATTTCCAAAACAAATCTGCAAGAACGTTGGATTGGTATGGTGTTGTGCTTTTTGACCATGTTGGTGACCTATCTGGTTTATCTGGGGTTTGGCAGAGCAATCGAGTGGGTCAATTATATTGATGTGGTGACCTCCGGTATTTTCTTTACCGCCATGTGGTATATGGCTCAAAAAAAAGTCGAAAATTGGACACTTTGGATCATTGCTAATGTGATTACTGTTCCCTTGTATGCTTATCGTGGCTTGGGCATGTTGTCTCTGCAGTATATGATTTTCACCGTCTTGGCGGTTCAGGGTTATCGTTCATGGAACAAACAATACGGGGCTGATGCGGGTTAAATTTATTTTATTTGGCCCTGAATGTACCGGGAAATCGACCATGGCTAAAGCATTAGCCGCTCATTATCAAGAGCCGCTTGCGACAGAATATTTGCGCCATTTTGCCCAAGAAAAATGGGATCATGCAACAGAAAAGGTCGACCAATCGGATATTGAAGATCTTCTTAAGGGACAAATGGCTCAAGAGGTGCGTGCTGAAAATCAAGCCAAAAACTTTGTCTTCTTAGACACCAATACACTTCAGCTGGCTGTATATTTTGATCATTACTATGACAGAAAATGGCCAGTGCATTTGAAGAATTTAGTCCAGCAGCAAGGGCCGGAATTTTATTTTTTAACGGCACCGGATGTTCCTTGGGTTTCGGATGATTTGCGCGACAGGCCTTTGGAACGCCTGTCCTTATTTCATATATTTGAACAGGCCTTAAAGTCACGTGATTTGCCTTATCTGGTATTGCGCGGTGACCAAAAAGCCCGATTTGCTGCAGCGACAAACTATATCGATACCCATTGGCCCCAATAAATATGTTCACTTCTAAAGATATCGATTATATGGCCACATTGGGCAAGACGCCTGATCAAGTGCGGCAGGATATCGACACCTTCGAGAAGGGATTTCCACCACTCCGCATTGTGCGTGCAGCCACTGTTGGCGATGGGATCAAACAATTCATTCCGAGCGAGCAATCAAGGCTAGGCCATTACTACGACCAAAAAGTATCCGAACTCGATTGTGTTAAATTTGTGCCGGCCTCTGGCGCAGCAACCCGGATGTTCCAGTTTTTATTTGACTTTTTGACGGCCTATAACCCAGACCAGACACCACTTAAAGACTACCTCAGTAGACCAGAGCATGGAGATGTATTGAGGTTTTATAAAGGTTTGGGAGACTTTCCATTTACCAATGCCATCAGAAAGCACATCCGTGAGACGTTTCCGGATTTTAAGACCTGGTCCAAGGGCCATCGTTTTTATTGTATGGTTCAAGTCATGTTGTTGGATAGTGGGCTTAACTTCGGTGTGATGCCTAAAGGCCTCATTCCTTTTCATAAGTACAACAAATATGCAACAACCGCATTCGAAGAGCAGCTTTATGAGGCGGCACACTATGTGGCTAAAGGCAAAGATCTTCAGGTGCATTTTACATTTTCCGAAGATCATGCTGCACTCTTTAAAGAAGTATTTGACAGGATCAAAACAAGGCTAAAGCGCGCCAATAGACGAACAGTTCATATCAGTTATTCCTTTCAGAAGTCCACAACTCAAACCCTCGCGGTTACCGAGGACAACAAGCCCTTTCGCGATGAACAACAACAACTACTTTTTCGACCTGCGGGTCATGGGGCTTTGATTGAGAATCTTAACGAGATTGATGCTGATGTGGTTTTTATTAAAAACATTGACAACGTGACGGCTCAGGATTTGGTGCCAGAAATGGCTGTCCAGAAAAAAATGTTGGCGGGTCATCTATTGGAGATCCAAGACCGGGTTTTTCATTACCTCAAACAAATTCAACACGAGCCAAAGCTTATTGATATTACTGCCATACATGGGTTTTTGTGGAATACTTTTGGGATCAAGGACGCCCCAAGTAGTCCCGAAGAGTTATTTGAATTGTTGCATCGGCCTATTCGGGTTTGCGGGGTTGTGGCCAACACTGGTGCGCCTGGAGGAGGTCCTTTTTGGGTGGATAATGCCCAGGGACGGTCTACATTACAAATTCTAGAGGCGTCACAATTTGACCAAAATTCTTCGCGACAGATGGATATTTTACAACAGGCTACACATTTCAATCCAGTTGATTTGGTTTGTGGTATGCGCAATCATCGGGGAGAAAAATATGATTTAATGGCCTATCGTGATCCATCCATGGGATTCATCACTAACAAATCTTATTTGGGTCAATCCGCCAAAGCTTTAGAATTACCAGGGCTTTGGAATGGTGCCATGGCCAAATGGCACACGGTTTTTGTAGAGGTCCCTTTGCAGACGTTCAATCCAGTGAAGACTGTAAATGACCTTTTGGACAAACCTCACCGTCCCTTGGCCTAAATCTTGGCCCTTGAAGTATTTTTAAAATGACGACTTGGTATTAGGTCAAAATGTTTTATTTTTGACGCATATCTCAAAGGGGTGCTGTGTCAAACGGCTGAGATCATACCCATTGAACCTAGAACAGGTAATGCTGTTTAGGGACATTAAGTTGCACCGAAGGGTGCCTCAAATAGCGCTGCGAAGTCAGCAAAAATAATTTTATCAATCAAATGAATAATACCCCTTTTATTCGTAAATATTTTACGAATGAAATACCTATTATCATGTTTTATGGCCCTGAGCTTTGGTTTTGTCAAAGCCCAAGTATGGCCTCAGTCGAGTCCTGTTGACTCTGCCCAAGTACAGACATTGGACGCTGTCATTTTGAATGCCTCGAGGGCCAAGGCAGAAGATCCTATTACACAATCTAACCTTTCCGCCGAAGATTTGGCCCCCATAAATATGGGGCAGGACTTCCCGTATCTTCTGCGTGCATTGCCTGGTGTAGTAACCACTAGCGACGCGGGTGCGGGTGTGGGTTATACTGGACTCCGCGTACGGGGGAGTGATGCAACACGCGTCAATGTCAGCATCAATGGAATTCCATATAATGACGCAGAGAGTCAAGGTGTTTATTGGGTCAATTTGCCAGATTTGGCGAGTTCTGTAGACCGAGTGCAACTGCAGCGCGGGGTTGGAAGTTCTACTTATGGTCCTGGATCGTTTGGCGCGTCCCTTAATTTATGGACGGGGCAAACCGTACAAGAAGCAGGGGTCTCTATGAGCAGTGCTTTTGGATCTTTCAACACCCAGAAACACACCCTGAAATTCAGTACGGGACCATTGACCGATGGATTTAGTCTCACAGGGAGATTGTCTAAAATCAACTCAGATGGTTATATAGATCGGGCCTCAAGTGACTTGGCCGCTTACTATTTAGAGGCGGGTTATCAAGACCAAAAGACCAAGTTAAAGGTTTTGGCTTTTGGCGGGCAAGAAGAAACTTATCAGTCATGGTATGGTATAGACCAAGCCACTTTAGCAACAGACCGCACTTATAATCCGGCAGGCATTCAATTCGATGAATCAGGCAATTTCGAAGGGTTTTATGATTCCCAGATTGACCGATACAATCAAGACCACATTCAGTTATTGTGGAGTCAAGATTTGGCAAATCATTGGACCTCACAAATTTCTATGAATTACACACATGGACGTGGCTATTATCAGGAGTATGTGGACCAATGGTATAGTGAAAATGTCCTGTTTAGTGATGATGCAAATCTTGCTCTCTATGGCTTAAGTCCTGTTGTGCTTGAGGGTCAAGTCATCAATTCAAGTGATTTGGTTCGCCGCAGATGGCTTAATAATAATTTTTATGCCACCAATGGCCATGTAACGTATGCAGACAAGACCATCGAATGGACTTCTGGGGCATTTTACAGTTATTACGGAGGGGATCATTTTGGCGAAGTGGTGTGGGCACGTTATGCCAGTGATAGCGAGCCCGGACAGCGTTATTATTCAGGTAATGGAGATAAGAACGAGGGGAGTTTGTTCTCTAAGCTTAATTGGCAACTGAGTCAGAAATGGCAGATTTATGCCGACCTCCAACAGCGCTGGATCAGCTACAGAACCTCTGGCATCATATCAGATGGAAGTGCCTTGAATGTCCGTCAACAGTATGATTTTTTTAACCCTAAGTTTGGTGCAACGTATCGGTTGAATCAGGTGGATTCATTTTACGCCTCATTTGGGCGTTCACACCGAGAGCCCAGACGCAGTGATTTTGAGCAGGGTGTATTCACCCCGGAGCGTCTTGATGATATTGAATTGGGTTGGCGGCGTACGGACAGAAACATAAATTTGAGTGCGACTGCATATTATATGAATTACAAAAATCAATTGGTTTTGACTGGTGCAATTGATGATGTTGGGGCCCCCATCAGAGGCACTAGTGGGGATAGTTATAGGATGGGCTTGGAGGTTGAAGCTTTGTGGCAAATTGATCATCGATGGAGCTGGCAAGTGTCTTTGGCCCTTAGTGAAAATAAAAACAGAGACTACGTTACAGAGTTCGACGGTGTACTACAAAATCTCGGGCAGACCGATATTTCTTTTGCGCCGGGTGTTATAGGCAGTAGTGTATGGTCTTATCAAACTGAATCAGGTTGGCGCTTGGCTTGGTTTGCAAAACATGTAGGCGCTCAATACATGGGCAATACAGAACGCGATGCGTCGCGCTTGGCCGCTTATATGGTCAATGACTTACAAGTATCTTATGATTGGCAAAAGCCTTGGTTGGGCAAGACTATGTCATTAAAGCTATTGCTCAATAATATTTTGTCTGCAGATTATGTCTCTAATGGTTATTATTACACCTTTGACGATGATTATTCAAATCCGGGAGTCGTCCAAACTATAGAAGGAGCAGGCTACTATCCGCAGGCTTTAGCCAATGGGTTGATCGGGCTGACGATAGAGTTCTAATTGGTTATGTTGAGGTTGTCACCGGATCGGGTGATGCGGTAAGCCAGCATGGGGTAAGTTTGGGGGTCATTTTGGTGCTGACCTGTAACGATGTCGTAGCTATTGTTGTCGTTGCAAGCGCATTGTGCGATGACTCCTTGAAGGGTCATCATGGAACAGCTGCTTGGAGTGTGGTTGGGATCTGCCAAGTCAAAGGCCGTATACAGGCTGTTATTGACATTATACACCACAACTCCTTTAAGTCCTTGATTAGACAACACTAAGTAATTGCCAGGATATTTCAGCAGATTATATTGTGGCAGATTAAGGTTGAGTGAGAGATTGACCAAAGGGGTATTCAGATAGGGGTTGTTGGCATTGATGCGATTACTATCGTCTGTGCCACATCCGGATAAGCATATGAATGCCATAAGACATATAATTTCTTTGGTCATGGAATTGAATATGATCAAATTTACAACATTTAAATCAGAACTTTTTTTTTGTACCTTTGATAAAGATCCCGTCCCGTATGGGATTTTTTCATTCCTATGACATTTTGGAATGGCCCAGGAAGAAGATTAAGGTTTTAAATAGCATGTTATGAGTAAAGTATCTTATTATACCGCAGAAGGATTAAAAAAATTGCGTGGCGAACTCGATCAATTAAGAGACGTCGAGCGGCCAAAAGCATCCCAAGCGATAGCTGAGGCACGTGATAAGGGAGATCTCAGCGAAAATGCTGAATATGATGCAGCAAAAGAAGCACAAGGCTTACTGGAGATGCGTATTTCAAAGTTGGAGGAGATTGTGGCAGGAGCGCGGCTTATTGACGAATCACAGCTTGACACCTCAAAAGTTCTCGTCCACTCCACTGTGAAACTCAAGAATACCGCAAATGGAATGGAGATGTCTTATATGCTTGTGGCTCAGAGTGAAGCGGATCTTAAATCTGGAAAAATCTCTGTTGACTCACCTATTGGCAAGGGCCTTTTAGGAAAGAAAGTAGGAGAGGTTGCTGCAATTCAAGTCCCCAACGGGGTCATGAATTTTGAGGTATTAGCCATAAGTCGTGCGTGATATGAGCTCAATTTTTACAAAAATTATCGAAGGTTCCATTCCATGCTATAAGGTAGCAGAAACCGATCGCTTCATTGCCTTTTTGGATGTGAATCCCAATGCGCCAGGCCACACTCTTTGTGTGCCCAAACAAGAAGTTGATAAGATTTTTGATCTGGAGGAGCATGATTATCTGGACTTGATGGCCTTTGCGCGTCAAGTTGCCAAGGCCATAGAAAAAGCGGTCCCATGCAAACGAATTGGCATGTCGGTAATTGGTTTAGAAGTCCCTCATGTCCATGTGCATTTGATTCCTTTGCAATCAATGGCAGATATGACCTTTGGAAAAAAAGAACCTCAATCTCCTGAGCAAATGTCCGCTACTGCTCAAGCCATCAGCGCCAATATCTGATCCAAGTCCATAGGCCCAGGGCCGCAATACTGATGATCAAAATCAAGAGGGCCCAAAGCGCCTTTACTTTCATGCGATAACCCGCTTTTTTGGGGACTGATAACTTCTTATGATAGGCAAAAACCCGTTCAATATGTTCATCCCATGAACTGGGATAAATGATTTCTTTGCATTGGGTGCAAAATAATTCATCTCTTACTTTGGCTAGTGTCTGCACATACCAGCTGTTTTCTTTTTGATTTTGAAAAAATGAAAAGGTCAAGCTTTTGGCCGCAAAACAATTCGGACAATGGTTGTTGATCTGAGCACTGTGTATGGTGAATTCCTTTTGTGTCATTTATGCGGTCAATGGCAAAATGAGCTCTATGGTGGTGCCTTGATTTTTGCCACTCTTCAAAACCCGTATTTTGCCGTTATGATAATCTTCAATGATGCGCCTGGCCAAAGAAAGCCCTAGGCCCCAACCTCTTTTTTTGGTCGTGACTCCAGGGGTGAAAATTCGTTTAAAATCTTTTCGGGCAATGCCTTTACCCGTATCAGAAATACGGACATAGGCTTTGTCCGCTTCAACCACAATCAGGACGGTGATTTTGCCCTGTCCGCGCATGGCATCGATTCCGTTTTTGACAAGGTTTTCTATGGTCCAACCAAAAAGTTCTTTGTTCAGTGCAACTCTGACCTCACTGCTGGGCAGTGTGAGGTCGAAATCAATGAGTTTGGAACTGCGTTTTTGCAGATAATCAAACGCCTCTTTGGTGGTCAGGACTAAATCCATGTTGGTGAGGGCTGGTGTCGACCCAATTTTTGAAAAACGATCTGTAATGCGTTTGAGTCTGTCCGTGTCTTTAATGATTTCGGTCACGAATTCCTGATTGACGGGTTCACTCTTGAGCAGTTCCGCCCATCCCACTAGTGACGATAAGGGGGTGCCTATCTGATGTGCAGTTTCTTTTGCCATTCCTGCCCACAGCTTGTTTTGTTCTGATGATTTGGAGGTCGTGTAAAAGACCACAAGGGCCATAAAAAACAGAAGTAAGATGACCAGCAATACGATTGGGTAGTACTTTAATTTTGTGATCGATGGCGAGTTGCCATAATAAATGGTCTGCAGTAATTCGTTGTTATAGCGAATTTCAATTGGGGCATATTCAGAGCTGAATTGAGTGATTAAGGCTGATCGTTCTTCCGGGTCTTCGATGGCTGAAACTTCCAGATTATTCACGTCGTAAGTTTCTTCTTTGTGGGTGTGCAAGATCATTGGTGTAGTGTTATTGCTCTGCAAAACCTGCAAAACAAGTTTACTGTTCCAATCTTTATTGGTGATGTCCACTTGCTGAAACTCTTCAAAGGCTGCTGCCCAAATGGTCATTTTTTGACGTTCGTTGTCTTTGAGTTGGGTAAACAAACCAAAAGTATGCCAAGCAATCGAAGAGACGATGATTAGAGAAATCAGGACAAAAAACCAGCGTGTAAAATCTGTTCTTGAAGGCATAACCACAAAATATCGTTTAAAGATAAGCCAATTATGTTAATATTATTGCGCAGGAGTTTTTTAAGGTTTGCCCAATTCGATTACCTTTGCAGCTATGTTAAGTATTGATCCAAAGGCTATAAAAACGGCACAATTACATGGTTACCTCTTAGGGTCTATTGCGCCAAGACCCATTTGTTTTGCCAGTACAATAGACGCTCAAGGAAGGGTCAACTTGGCCCCCTATAGCTTCTTTAATGTCTTTAGTGCCTGTCCGCCAATTTTGGTGTTTTCTCCAGCACGACGGGTTAGAGACAATACGGTCAAGCATACTCTGGAGAACGTTCAAGAAGTGGCTGAGGTTGTGATCAACGTGGTGAGCTATGACATGGTCCAGCAAATGAGTCTGGCCTCGACAGACTATCCCAAGGGTGTCAGTGAATTTAAGAAGGCAGGATTTACGGAATTGCCTTCCGCGTGTGTCGCCCCTCCGAGAGTCGCAGAAGCACCTGTCCAATTAGAGTGTAAAGTGATTCAGGTGGTGCCATTAGGAGACCAAGGCGGTGCAGGTAATTTGGTGATGGCAGAGCTCTTGCGCATGCACATTAACGAAGATGTTTTGGATGATGACGGCGTGATTGATCCCAGAAAAATTGATTTGGTCTCACGTTTGGGCGCTGATTGGTATTCCCGTGCCAAAGATGGTTTATTTGAAGTTGCCAAGCCATTGAAAACACTTGGAATTGGTGTTGATGCCTTGCCCAACGCGATCAAACATAGTAGGGTTTTGACGGGTAATGATTTGGGGCAATTGGCAAATATTGAGGTACTTCCCGAGCAAGCTTTTGAGCGTGCCGCTGATGATGAATTGAGCCATGAAAAAGCAAAAACACTTTTGCAAAAGGGCCAAGTTGAGCAGGCGTGGTCAGTATTATTAAAAAACGAAAATTAAGATATAATGGATATTCAAGGAAAAATTAAAATGATAGGGGAAACCCAAACTTTCGGTTCTAATGGATTTAGAAAACGTGAATTAGTAGTGACAACTGAAGAGCAATACCCACAGCACCTTATGGTCGAATTTGTTCAGGACAAAACGGACTTGCTCAATGTATATAAAGAAGGTCAATCAGTAAAAGTGAGCATCAATTTGCGTGGCCGTGAATGGGTCAATCCTCAGGGAGAAACTAAATATTTCAATTCAATTCAGGGTTGGCGCATAGAGGCGCTTGAAGCAGCTTCAGGCCAAATGCCGCCAATGCCTCCGGAGGATGCCTTTGAACCTATCTCTGATTTGAGCGACGACGAGCACGACGACTTACCGTTCTAAGCAGATCTTTGGCCTTTGCGGAATGGCCACAAGGGTTGACCGCCAAAATTTATGAGCGCAACACAATACATAGAAATTTTATTCAAGCGCATACTGCCGTCGCCCTTTGTTATTGCGCTTCTCTTGACAGTTTTGACTGTAGTGCTTGCGTTACTCTTGACGCCAGCACCAGAGCAAGGGTTCCACTTATGGCATATTCTGTCTTATTGGGAGCAAGGCATTTGGCAACAGCCCTTGTTGGTTTTTGCCTACCAGATGATGCTGATTTTGGTTTTAGGCCACATTTTGGTTTTGAGCCCACCCATGAATCGGCTCATCGGTCGATTGACGAGTGGCGTAAGTGACACCAAAAGTGCCGTATTATTGGTCAGTAGCGCCACCCTATTGGTGTCGTTTTTCAACTGGGGCCTAGGGCTTGTTTTTGGCGCGATTATGGCACGTAAAGTGGCTGAAGCCGCCCAGCAAAGAGGCTTCCTTATAAATTATCCATTGGTTGGTGCTGCGGGCTATGTGGGCATGATGGTTTGGCATGGAGGAATCAGCGGCTCGGCTCCAGCCAAAGTTGGAGAAAAGGGGCACTTACAGTCTCTGGTGAATCCCTCTTTAGCCGATCAATTACCAGAGGTTTTGTCGTATACCGAAACGGTTTTTAGCCAAGCTAATTTGATTGTTTTTGGACTTCTACTGGTGTTGATTCCAGCCCTTTTGTGGCGCTTGTCACGCAAGGCGCAAGTCAGGCCTACAGACTTAAATCTATACGACCCCCAATGGCCAAAACCTCATAATATTTCAGGGGCAGAACGACTCGATCACAGCAGATATATTGGCTGGTTCTTTGGATTGATGGTCATGCTGGTATTTGTCCTACAGTATCATGCGGTATTGGTGCGGGGAATAGTAACCCCAAATATGCTGAATTTCTTTATGTTGGGATTGGCTTTTTTATTGCATGGAAAAATCGCAGGATTCTTGCAGGCGTTAACTGAGGCCATCGATGGCGCCTCCGGTATATTGATCCAGTTTCCATTGTATTTTGGCATCATGGGCATCATGCAAGACAGTGGCCTTGTGTTGCAAATGGCTAATTTTTTTGTGTCTATTTCAACAGTCAACACATTGCCCCTATTGACCTATTTTAGCGCGGCTTTGGTCAATATTTTTATCCCCAGCGGAGGAGGTCAATGGGCCCTCCAAGGGCCTATTATTCTCGAAGCTGCCCTAAAGCTCAATGTCCCTGTGGCAAAGATAGTGATGGCAATGGCTTACGGCGATCAGTTGACCAATATGCTTCAACCTTTTTGGGCGTTGCCCTTATTAGGCATCACGAAGCTCAAAGCGCGGGAACTCTTGCCCTTTAGCTTGTGGGTAATGTTAGTGGGCACTTTGGTTTTCTTGGGGGCCTTGCTTTTCTTATATTAGGACTTCTGTGCCCGCAACTCGATAAGGTCGTGCGGCATAATTGTGTATCTTGCTGAAAAAAATAAAATCCATGATTCGTTTTATTTCGCGTTTATTTTTCATACTCATCGTATCACAGACACTACTATTTGCGCAGGCTCCGTTGCCGCATCAAATGACGCAGCAAGAACAAACGCTCTTGCAGGGTGTAAGTTTTCATCAAAATCGTGTCACTGACCCGCCTACTGTTCCAGTAAGGACTATGGCTGAGTGGGAAGAGGTGGCCTATTTGGTCATTACTTGGGAGTCTAATTTTTCAAATATTCTGCGGCAAATTGTCGCAGCAGCTGTTGAGGAATGTCAGGTAATCATTACCACTCAAAATCAATCTTCTGTGGCCAATTATTTGACCGCGAACGGAATTGACTTGACCAAAGTCACTTTTATGAACGAAAACTGGGATTCAATATGGATCCGCGATTATGCGGGCAACACCGTTTATAGCAATGATGTTGGGGAGTTGGCATTGACTGATTGGATTTATAACAGACCCCGACCAAATGACGACGACATGCCTTCAGCCCACGCCTCGTTGTTGAATTTGCCGATTTACATCACAGATTCCGGTACTAACGATTTGGTCAATACAGGGGGTAATTTCATGACCGATGGATTGGGTAATGCATTTGCCTCTAGCCTCATTCTCGACGAAAATGAAGCAGGGAATCCTTATGGCGTAAGCGCCAAGACCGAGGCCCAGATTGACCAAATCATGAATGCTTATATGGGTATTGATGAGTACATCAAGATGGATATTCTGCCTTATGATGTCATCCACCATATCGACATGCATATGAAACTTTTGGACGAAGAAACTCTTTTGGTTAGTGAATATCCGACTGGTGTTGCTGATGGACCTCAAATTGAAGAAAACATCAATTATGTTTTGTCGAATTTTCAATCTCCTTTTGGCACACCATACAAGATTGAGCGCATACCAGCGCCACCAAGTCCCTCTGGCAACTATCCCGATACTAACGGTTATTACAGAACTTACACCAACGCCGTTTTCATCAATAAGACCGTTTTGGTGCCGACCTATCGTCCTGAGGTAGACGGTCCTGCTATTGCTCAATGGGAAGAAATGTTGCCTGGGTATAATATTGTTGGTATAGACGTGGACAACAGTGGGGAGAATCTTATTGCGCTGCTTGGTGCCATCCATTGCATCACGCACACCATAGGTGTTGACGAGCCTTTATGGATTGTCCATCAACCAGTGGAGGAGTCGGCCACAAGTGCTACAGTAAGTATTGACGCAACCATCAAACACATCTCGGGCATTCAAGGGGCTAAGGTTTATTACCGAGAAGCGGGCTCAGGCGCTTTTCTGACGGCCACCATGAGCCCACTTGGAAATGATTTGTGGACGGCAGATTTAGTCATGCCCTCTGTGGCGAGCCAAGTAGAATATTATATAGAGAGTCAAGCTAATTCTGGCAAAGTCATGTCAAGACCTTTGGTTGCTCCTGATGGGTTCTGGACTATTCAAGTAGGCGCGCTGTCGGCACCCGACTATGTGCAGGGCCAAATTTCGGGAGCGGTTCCTAATCCGACCCATGGAACAGTTCAATTTCGATTAAGTCAAATCCACGAGCCAGTTTCTGTTCGGGTCTCAAACGTTCTGGGCCAGACCCTGCATCGGGGAGTGATAGAAGAGGGACATGGACAATACACCATGGAGCTTAACGCCTCATGGCAAGGACTCCTTTGGGTGACATTTGAAGGCTCTTTTGGTCAAGTACACCGCCAAGTCATCAAACTTTAAGTACTGGTCTTGACTTTAGGACGTGTTTAGGTTACGGGAAGTAAAGACAGTGCTTGTTCAAAGGCTTCGATGGTTTGGGCCTGATCTACATGAAAATCACCAATCTGTGTTCTGCGCAACTGAGTGAGATGCGCACCGTTGTTGAGTGCTTGGCCAAAGTCGTGCGCAATAGACCGTATATAGGTACCCTTGCTGCAGGCAATTTCAAATCCAATATGGGGTATTTGAATATCGGTCAAAGAAAAGGATTCTATGGTGACAGGCCTCTTAGCAACTTCTACTTGACCGCCGCTTCGCGCAATATCATACAACCGTTTGCCATCCTTTTTTAGCGCAGAAAAAATGGGCGGGGCCTGTTGGATTGTGCCCACGAACGTTTTGGCACATGATTTAACTGCCGTGTCAGTAAGCACGCTGGTATCAAAAGTCTGGTTGACTTCTGTTTCCAAATCATAGCTTGGCGTTGTGGCGCCGAGTTGGAAGCGCCCGGTATAAACTTTTTTTTGGGCCTGATAGGTGTCAATAACTTTGGTTTGAGGTCCCGTGCAGAGTATGAGTAGTCCGCTCGCTAACGGGTCCAGTGTTCCGGCATGTCCTACCTTGATTTTTTTGAGTTGATAATGCTTCTTGATGAGCCAGCGCACCTTATTGACCACTTGAAAAGAAGTCCAATTAAGGGGCTTGTCTATAAGAATGACACGGCCTGCACTGAAAGGATTATCCGCCATTAAATGAGTGTCAAAGGGTGGATGAAAAAATGAATCAACAAGATACAGGCCCCAATAATTATCCGATAGTAACCAAAAATTTTAAAGCCCGACTTGCTCAAAAAATTGATAAAACTCTTGATGGCCAGTAACGCAACAATGAACCCGATGATATTGCCCAAAGCAAGAAGCTGTAAATGCTCAGAAGTCAATTCAAATCCCGCACGGTAGTAGTCATAAGATTTTTTTACGGTAGCACCCAGCATGGTCGGTACGGCCAAGAAAAATGAAAATTCTGCAGCTGCGGTTCGGGACATCTTTTGGGCCATACCCCCTACAATGCTCGCGCCGCTTCTCGAAACCCCTGGGATCATTGCCAGGCATTGAAAAAATCCAATTTTTAGTGCTGTGCCATAGCTGATGTCTTCTTCGTTCCCCTGGCCGAACCATTGGTCGACACGCAAGAGAATAAATCCACCAACGATCAATGAAATCGCCACGGTTACTGGGCTTTCAAGTAATGCATCAATCAGATCATTGAACAGCAGCCCCAGAACTACTGCAGGAAGGAAGGCGACAAAAAGTTTTTTGTAAAAATCAATAGATTGAAAAAACCGCTTGACATACAAGACCACAACACTCAAAATAGTTCCTAGTTGTATGGCGATAGTAAAAAGTTTTGTAAACTCTTCGTGTGCGATCCCCATAAACGAGGAGGCGATGATCATATGGCCCGTAGAGGAAACAGGCAAGAATTCGGTCAGGCCTTCAATGATGGCCAGAATAATAGCTTCCCAGGAATTCATTTACTGCTTTTTAGTAGGTTTGGCCAAAATCGCATAAACTTCTATGCCAAATCCAATAAGGATCAATGCAGGCGCCAACCTGATGCGGCGCCAGCTGTAAATCTCAGGATTAAAAACTGTGGGGTCATCACTTCCGCCACCTGCCATAAGGATGAACCCTAGGGTGATGAATGCCATACCAATCAGCATAAAAGTGTAATTTTTCTGTTGAAAAATAAAGGAAGATTGCTTGGCGTCTTCTTTTCTTTTTTGTTCTCCCATAATGACTGAAATTGTTGCAGTTATTGGTGTCTTACTTATTCAATTTTCATAGTTATACCGCACTCAATAAAGGTTAAGGCAAGTTAATCTTTTTATTGATACTCCAGGCTAATAGTATAATTGGTCAGAGCGCAAGTTCAAAAACCGCTGTGTCGCCATAAAGGTGCTTAATGCACTAATGACCACACCAATGACCACAATAAAAACAAAAAGCCCGATCAGTGGCAAAGGTTGACTCAAGAACTCCATAGCAGGAAAATAATCATCTACAGCAGAAATGACTCCAAAGAGCCCCAATATAGCCAGTACTGACCCCATCAAGCCGAGTTGAATGCTCTTGATGATGAATGGTGCCCGAATAAATGATTTGGTCGCACCGACCATTTGCATTGTTTTAATGGTGAAGCGTTTGGCGTAAACTGATAAGCGAATGGAGCTATTGATCAGCAGTACCGCAATGATTAAAAATAGGGTACTGGTGATCAATACCCAAAAGCTGATTTTTTTGATGTTATCTGTCAGCAATACGATAAGGGGGCGGTCGTAGCTCACGGAGTCAATAAAATTGTTTTTGATGAGTTCTTCCTGAATGCTGGCCAGTTGGTCAGGATCTACAAAGTCTGCAAGTAAAAAGACATCGATACTGTTTTGTAGAGGATTGTAGCCCAAAAAGTCCATAAAATTCTCTCCGATCAAGGCGCTGTGTTCTTCGGCCGCTTGCTCTTTAGAAACAAAATTTGTCGACTTGGTGTATGATGCCAAACCAAGTGTTTGCTGCAATTGGTCAATTTCAACTTGTTTGGCATTATCTTTCAAAAAGATTGAAAGCGCTATATTTTCTTTGAAATGGTCGGCCACTTTTTTGGAATTCAAGACCAAGAGGCCTAATAGTCCTAGTAAAAATAGGACCAGGCTGATGCTCAATACCACAGAAATGTAGGATGAGATCAAGCGTCGTTTTTGGAATTTCTCGAACGATCGGGCCATAATGCGCAATTGTTAGGTAAAAATACAAGGAATTTTACGATCCATAATACCTTTGGTTTAAACTTTTCTCTTTCATCCATTCCCCGTAAATTTGTCAACGGCAAACCTGAGTGTTAGCCCACTCAATACAGGTAACTTATGAGCACTTATCCATTTCGGACCCTAGAAGAAAAATGGCAAAATTATTGGACCAAACACCAAACTTTCGCAGCAGCACAAAAAAGTGATTTACCCAAGTTTTATGTTTTGGATATGTTCCCTTATCCTTCTGGTGCTGGTCTTCATGTCGGCCATCCTTTAGGTTATATCGCCAGTGATATATATGCACGGTATCAGCGTCATAAAGGCTTTAACGTGCTCCATCCACAAGGATACGATAGTTTTGGATTGCCTGCCGAGCAATATGCCATTCAAACTGGCCAACACCCGAAAAAAACCACCGGAGAGAACATCGCACGTTATCGCGAGCAATTGGACAAGATGGGCTTTAGCTTCGATTGGAGTCGTGAGGTCAGAACTTCCGATGCGGATTATTACCGCTGGACCCAGTGGATTTTCATACAGCTTTTTGATAGTTGGTATGACTTGAATCAAGACAAAGCACGGCCTATAGATGATTTGGTCGCGCTGTTACATGATGGCGGGACACAGCACATCGCAGCGGCTTGTGATGAGGACACCCCGGAGTTGACGGCGCGTCAATGGGAGGCAATGCTCCCAGACCAACAGCAGGCCTATTTGCTTCACTATAGAATGACTTATTTGGCGGAGTCAGAGGTGAACTGGTGTCCTGAACTGGGCACGGTTTTGGCGAATGATGAAATCATTAATGGGGTCTCAGAACGTGGAGGTTATCCTGTGGTGCGCAAAAAAATGAAGCAATGGAGCATGCGCATTGCGGCTTATGCACAAAGACTTATCGACGGCTTAGAGGCCATTGATTGGCCGCAACCTTTAAAAGAGGCGCAAAGGAACTGGATTGGCCGCTCTCAAGGGGCGACTGTGGTATTTGCGTTACAAGATCATAAGGAGCAAATTGAAGTATTCACTACCAGGCCTGATACGATTTTTGGCGTGAGCTTTTTGACATTAGCCCCAGAACATGATTTGGTCAGCAAAATTGTGACTCCCGAACAAAAGGAGGCCGTTGCCGATTATGTGATGGCTACGGCCCAGCGCAGTGAGCGCGAGCGTATGGCAGATGTCAAAACTATTTCGGGGGTCTTTACGGGGGCTTATGCCCAACATCCCTTAACCAATGCGCCTATTCCGATATGGATAGGAGACTACGTCTTGGCAGGCTATGGAACAGGAGCAGTGATGGCAGTACCTTGTGGTGACCAGCGTGATTATGATTTTGCAAAACATTTCGGGCTGCCAATTCCGCTGATTTTTGCGGATGTTTCTATAGAGGAACAGGCCTATACCTTGAAGGATCCTTGTATCATCGCAGAGAGTGATTTCCTCAATGGTCTGAATTATAAAATGGCCAGCCAAAAGGCGATCGAAGCGCTTGAGGAAAAAGGCAAAGGCTCGGGTAAAATTAATTATCGCCTGCGCGATGCAGTATTCAGCAGACAGCGCTATTGGGGAGAGCCCTTCCCTGTCTACTACAAAAACGGTTTGCCTCAAATGATTTCTGTGGCATCTTTACCCCTAAAACTCCCTGAAGTTGAAGTTTATTTGCCGACCCAAGATGGTGACCCGCCTTTGGGGCGTGCTGGCCAATGGGCTTGGGATGAGACCAATCAGAAGGTAGTAGAAATTGAGCGGATCAATAACACAGATGTATTTCCACTCGAACTCAATACTATGCCAGGATGGGCTGGAAGCAGCTGGTATTTCTTTCGATACGTGGATCCCGCTAATGACCAAGAATTTGCCAGTCAGCAGGCTTTGAATTATTGGCAGCAGGTCGATCTTTACATTGGCGGTAGCGAACACGCCACAGGACACTTATTGTACAGTAGGTTTTGGGTGAAATTTTTGTGTGACAGAGGCTACGTTTCTATAGATGAACCGTTCAAAAAGCTGATCAATCAGGGCATGATTTTAGGTGAAAGTGCCTTTGCACATAGGGATGACTCCGGCACGAATTTTCTTTCTGCTGACTTAATCAAGGGCGTGTCGACCCAACCAATTCACGTAGACGTCGCTTTTGTGTCTTCTGCCAACGAATTGGACGTGGAGGCTTTTAGACAATGGCGTTCAGAATACCAATCGGCAACATTCGCCCTGGGGCAAGATGGGACTTTTAAGGTCACACGTGAGGTAGAGAAAATGTCGAAATCCAAATTTAATGTGGTCAATCCTGATGATATTTGCCAACAGTATGGTGCCGATACGCTAAGAATGTACGAGATGTTTCTTGGTCCTTTGGAGCAAGCTAAACCGTGGAGTACAGCTGGTATTACCGGGGTTCATGGCTTTTTAAAGAAGCTATGGAAACTCTATCATAGTGGCCCTGAGGGTGGCTTTGAACTGAGTCTGAAGCCGGCAAGTCCTGAGGCGCTGAAAACGCTTCATAAAACCATAAAAAAGGTGACTGAAGATATAGAAAACTTCAGCTTTAATACCTCGGTCAGCACTTTTATGATCACGGTCAATGAGCTCACCGCTATGAAGTGTTCGGTTAAAGAAATTCTTGAGCCATTACTGATTTTGTTGTCGCCCTACGCGCCCCATATTGCAGAGGAATTATGGCAAAAGATAGGCCATCAATCAAGCATTGCTCATGAGCCATTTCCAATTTTCGATCCCATATTTTTAAAAGAGAGCAGTAAGGCTTATCCTATTTCCTTTAATGGTAAAATGCGTTTTATGCTCGAGATGTCCCTCGACTTAAGCCCTAAAGAGATCGAAGAAATTGTGCTGGCGCACGAAAAAACACAGGAGCAATTGCAAGGGAGAATTCCCAAGAAGGTCATCATTGTTCCGGGAAAAATAGTCAATATCGTGGGGTGATGCAGACAAGCTGTCAGCCCAAAATAATGGCACTCCTTTTGTTGTAATGGACAAGACGCTAAAAGTGTAAATTATGATGGGATATTATTTGATAGCGGGCTTGATTTTTTTGATCAGTTGGTCCGTGAGCAATACGCTCAAGAAAAAATTTGCAACCTACTCCAAGTTGCATCTGCGCAATGGGTTGAGCGGGAAGGAAATTGCTGAAAGGATGCTTTCGGATCATGGTATTCGAGATGTCAAAGTGATTTCTACTCCGGGTCAATTGACAGACCACTATAACCCCGCTGATAAAACGGTCAATCTTAGTGAGTCGGTATATCATCAGCGTAATGCTGCCGCTGCCGCAGTAGCAGCGCATGAATGTGGGCATGCGGTGCAACATGCCAAAGCCTATGAGTGGTTACAAATGCGCTCGGCTATTGTGCCGATGGTCGGTGTGGCGAGTAAGATTTCCAATTTTGTCATCATGATTGGGCTTATTCTGGCGGCATCGGGATCTCTGTTAGGCTCGACCTTGTTATTGATAGGGATCGTTTTATTTGGTCTCACAACGGTTTTCTCTTTCATCACCTTGCCAGTAGAATTTGACGCCAGTAAGCGCGCTCTGGTTTGGCTCCAGACCAATAATATGGTCACTGCTCAAGAATACGATGGAGCAAAAGATGCTTTAAAATGGGCGGCCAGAACCTATGTTGTCGCCGCGCTTGGCTCACTGGCGACCCTGTTGTATTTCATCATGGTATTTCTGGATCGCAGATAAACCATCAGCCTAACATATTGCTTGGGTTATAGCCCATATAAGGCACTTTTTTCTCTCGAAAAATCACGCCGTAGTCTTCCAGTTCTTTCAAGATAGGCTCATAGACTTCAGCGCGAATGGGCAATTGCACTCCGGGAGTGCTGATGGTTCCATTTAAAATTTTGAGCGCTGCGATGGCTACAGGGAGACCAACAGTTTTGGCCATAGCGGTTGCGGTTTGGTCTTGGCCCACCAAAACCATATGGCTGTCGATTTGTTTCTTAACACCATCAATCGCGTAGCCAAACTTATGATACATGACAATCATATCCTTGTCCTCGGGCTCTAAGGTCCATTTGTCCATTAATATTTTCTGTAAGCCTTGGGCTGGCGTGGCGTTCTGGATTCCGATGGTTTTTTGTTCGTTAAAGAGATCTAACTCTTCGAGTTTATCCCACATAAGATCGTCTTGATCGATCTTGAGATTGAGTCTTAGCTTAAGTTCGACAGAATCTGTGGGCGAATAGGGCAAAAATAAATTGACAAACTGACGATAAGTGAGGTCTTCAGAATGTGGTATGGTATAACTGTCGTCCGTCATGCCGAGTTGCACGAACATATTCCAGGCTTTGCTATAGCCAACATGGCGGATTGTTCCGCGATACAACGTGAGAATATCATTTAAGCCATAGATTGAGCGATATTTCAGCGAATTGCGGTTGGCATAGGCCTCAAATCTGCCGTGCCCATCGATGTCCAAAAATTCGGTTCGTCTAAAGAGGCGGTGATAAGGGATGTATTTATAGGATCCTTCTTGAATGAATTCCGCAGCCCCACCTTGTCCGGCGAGAACGACATTTCTGGGGTTCCAAGTGAATTTATAGCGCCATAAATTCGTGTCGCTCTCAGGAGCAATTAGGCCACCAGTAAAGGATTCAAATAACAACATTTCTCCTCCTTCACGACGGATTTGATCAATGACTTGCATGGCACTCATATGATCAATTCCAGGGTCAAGCCCAATTTCATTCATGAAGACTAATCCTTTTGCCGTGACTTGGTCATTCAAAGCCTCTAGCTCCTTGCTGATGTACGAGGCTGTGACCATATGCTTGCCGAAAGCCAAACAGTCCTTTGCCACAGCGATATGCAAATGGGCAGGAAGCATAGAAATGACCAAATCATTTTGCTTGATGAGCTCCTCCCGTTGGTTTTGATTAAAAACATCGAACACAATACCTTTGGCTCTGTCCGTGCCCTTGAGGTATTTCTGGGCTGAGGATTCGGATATATCACCCACAGTGATGAATAAATCTTCTGACTCTGAATGGTCAATGAGGTACTTTATGAGACTTGCGGCAGAACGACCTGCTCCGATGATTAAAATATGACGCATGATCTTTGTATTTTTGTTGCTTTAAGGGGCAGGACTAAAGTACTAAAATACGACGTGACCACATGCAGAAACATGACAAAATACAAGGAATACTATTGGGTCTTTTGGGCGGGGTAACGGTCGTTATTGGCGCTTTCGGGGCTCATGGCATAAAGCCGCTAGTATCATCAGCGGCATTCGAAAGATTTGAAACGGGTTTGCTTTTTCAGATCATGCACACTTTGGCATTGCTCGCGATCTGGTCTTCACCACGTTATTCTTTTCAATTAAAATCACGAGTTTTTCGTTGGTTTTTGTCAGGTATATTATTGTTTTCAGGCTCTTTATATGTGCTGGTTTTTAAGGACTTTGGCTGGGGATTGCCCTCATTTTTTGGGATTTTGACTCCTGTTGGGGGACTCTGCTTTATATTGGGCTGGGGGTCAATGGCTTTGGGTGTTTATCGTGATCATGAATCAGAAAGCTGATAATTTTAGAGGCCTATACCAATAGTATTTTCTATTTTTGTACGCAATCAAATATCATTTTCCATGGATGACGCCAAAAAATCGAAAACGATTTCGCTAGATGATTATGGCATTTCTGAAGCCATCATTAATTATCAATTGTCCCCTAAAGAATTACACGACATTACTGTTGAAAAAGGGCTTGGTGTGACTGCGAATAATGGCGCTTTGGCTATTAATACAGGCGAATTTACGGGCAGATCGCCTAAGGATCGCTTCATCGTTAAGGACGACATCACCGCCGACAAGGTTTGGTGGGGCCCGATCAACTTGCCTTTTTCGCCTCAAAACTTCGATGACCTTTATGGTCGTGTGACGGATTACTTATCTGGTAAAGAAATTTATGTGCGCGATGCCTACGCTTGTGCGGATGATAATTATCGTCTGAACATCCGGGTGGTCAATGAATTTCCTTGGAGCAATATGTTTGCCTCTAATATGTTTTTGCGGCCGGACAAAGCCTCTTTGGCAAGCTTTGATCCAGAATGGGTGATCATTAATGCTCCAGGCTTTATGGCAAACCCTGAGCGCGATGGGACGCGTCAGCATAATTTTGCGATTTTGAATTTTACCAAAAAAATAGCGCTCATTGGTGGCACTGGCTACACCGGCGAGATCAAAAAGGGTATATTTTCGGCCCTCAACTTTATTTTGCCTGTCGATCGGGACACTCTTCCGATGCATTGCTCAGCCAATATCGGGCCTGAAGGCGATACAGCGATCTTTTTTGGCCTTTCAGGCACAGGAAAAACAACGCTTTCTGCTGATCCTGAACGCTGTCTTATTGGCGATGATGAGCACGGGTGGACCAAAGAAAATACGGTGTTTAATTTTGAAGGAGGCTGTTATGCTAAAGTCATTAATCTTTCTCAAGAAAACGAGCCAGATATTTTTAAGGCCATAAAGCCTGGGGCTATTTTGGAGAATGTGATTCTGGATGATGCTGGCGTAGTAGACTTCGCGGACACGTCCATCACTCAAAATACAAGAGTGAGTTACCCTATCGATCATATTGACAATATTCAGGTGCCGTCGATTGGCACAAACCCAAAAAATATATTCTTTTTGACTGCGGATGCTTTTGGCGTCCTGCCCCCAATATCCAAGTTGTCTCCAGGTCAGGCGGCCTATCATTTCATCAGCGGATACACGGCCAAAGTTGCTGGGACCGAGGCAGGAATTGTTGAGCCCGTACCGAGTTTTTCTGCCTGTTTTGGCGCTCCTTTTATGCCGTTGCATCCAACGGTTTATGCCGAGATGCTTAGTGCCAAAATGCAAGAAGCGGGCGTGCACGTATGGCTCGTCAATACCGGTTGGACAGGAGGTCCTTATGGCGTGGGCTCAAGAATGAAATTGAAATATACCAGAGCCATGATCGCTGCGGCTATGGATGGTTCTCTTGAAGCGGCCAATAAGGACAACTATCACATACATTCAGTCTTTGGTGTCTCTCAGCCTAGAGTCTGCCCAAATGTTCCAACAGATGTTTTGAGCCCAAGAAGCACATGGAAAAATGATGTCGGGTACTACAAAACGGCTCAGAAATTGGCCGATACCTTCAAGGCAAATTTTGCGCAGTTTGAATCTTATGCGAGTCCCATGATCATGAATGGGGGTCCGCTAGTGTAACCCAAAAATAATTGATTATTTTTTGTTGTTGACGGACTTGATGTAGTGCTCAAGGGCCATGGTCATTGATGGCGTTTCGGGGGTTGGCGCTTTAATGTCTATACGCAGACCTTGATCTGTTGCGGCCTTGATGGTCGTATTGCCAAAAACGGCGATGCGTGTATTTTTCTGTTCAAAATCTGGAAAATTTTCAAATAGCGACTGAATGCCACTAGGGCTAAAAAAGACCAAGACATCATAAGAAACTTCTCGCAGATCAGAGAGGTCACTCACTACCGTCTTATAAAAGGTAGATTGTTTCCAATTTACGCCAAGGTCGTTCAGTACATTCGGCACTTCCGGTTTGAGCTTGTCCGAAGACGGCAGCAGGAACGTTTCGTTCTTGTACTTTTTGATCAGTGGAGACAACTCAGTGAAGGTTCTTTTGCCGACGTATATTTTGCGTTTTCTATAAACCACATACTTCTGCAAGTAATAAGCGACGGCTTCACTTTGACAGAAATACTTCATAGAGTCCGGCACCTTAAAGCGCAATTCTTCTGCAATTCTAAAAAAATGATCAACAGAGTTTCTGCTGGTCAAGATGATGGCGGAAAAGAGTGCCAAGTCAATTTTTTGACCACGAACATCTTTGCCGGAAACTCCCTCAACATGAATAAAGGGGCGAAAATCGATTTTGACTTTGCACTTTTCGACAAGATCAAAATAGGGGGAATTTTCAACTTTCGGTTCTGGCTGACTTACCAAAATAGTTTTCACCTTCATACGCTAGATTAATAAGCCTTAGGTCTTTAAAACTTCAAAAAGAAGGACGTAAGGTGCTATTTCAAGAGCGCAAAGGTACAAAATAAAATAGAACGAATTTTTAAATAGATACATGGAATTTCTGCGCACACTAGAAATCGTAGCCAGTGTAAAGGCCAATAAAAGATACCAGGGAAGCCATGTGAAAACACCAGAAGTGTCGCCCGGAAAATACTCTATGATGGTGATGAAAATCAACAAAATCAATGAAATAACATGATGGTAACTCATTCGTTCGTAACGATATGGCGCAAGAATAGACTCTAGCTTCAAGACTTTTGAGGTGATGAATCCTAGGGCGTACCGCAGTACTAGAAAAGAGCTAATGGTCAAAAGGACTTGAGTATATGACCATGAATGACCGTGGTCATATGGCGCACCGGTATCGTGGCCCCAAAGATAGAGTGCCAGAGAAAAGGCCATGATTTGGCAAAACAATAGCAGGATATTAAAGGGGTGCTTGGCGTCTGGGAAACGGCCTTCTAATGCAAAATACTTGTCATTAATCGGCAATACAATGAGCTCGGCAAAGCGCCGGGGATACTTCTGCCTGAGAAATGCCAGCAGTAAAAATAAGGCCACCAACACAATAGTGATCCAAGAATCAAGGGGGCGATATACTGGAATAAAGTCGGTCAAAACGTCAATAAAAGTATAAGTTTTTTTTGATGTTTGCATTACTTTTAATGGCGTTTGTGGCTGAAGAATTATTTTTGTGTCGGAATGATTAATGCCTTTATCTCTGACCAAAAAAGAGGTATATTTGTCCAAAATTATTCCATGTCTCTGGGTCTAATTATCATTCCGACTTATAACGAAAAGGACAATATTGAAAAGTTAGTTAAGGCTATTTTTTCGATAGAACGTCCCTTCTCCATTTTGGTGGTTGATGATGGTTCTCCAGACGGCACGGCACAAAGGGTTAGAGCCCTTATGGGGAACTATCCTGACCGATTACATTTGTTGGAGCGCCACCATAAGCTTGGCTTGGGGCGTGCCTATATCGATGGTTTCCGATGGGCCCTGCAGGGCGACTACCAGTGCATCTTTGAAATGGACGCAGATTTCTCGCACAATCCAGTTGATTTGCCTCGTCTTTTTGACGCTTGTCTTCAAGATGGTGTTGATATGGCTATTGGCTCACGTTATGTGACAGGAGTTAATGTGGTCAATTGGCCAATGAGTCGCGTGCTACTATCTTGGTTGGCTTCTAAATATGTCCGCTGGATTACAGGATTGCCTGTTCATGATACTACAGCAGGTTTTGTGTGTTATCAAAGGCGTGTTCTTGAGGCCATTTCATTGGATAAAATAAAATTTATTGGCTATGCCTTTCAAATTGAAATGAAATATAAGGCTCATCTATTGGGCTTTCACTTAAAGGAGATCCCTGTTGTATTTACGGACAGAACATTGGGAGAGTCAAAGCTCAGTAAGGGGATTATATCAGAAGCAATTTTTGGCGTGCTGGCCATGAAAGTTAAAAGAATGATAAAGCAACTAGATTTATGAGTGATTCAATATTGATTAAAAATGCCAAGTTAGTAAGTGAAGATGGTATTGTCGCGAGTGATGTGCTCATCGTTGGCGATAGGATTGCCGAAATAGGCCCATCGATCAGTTTGAAATCTTCTGGAACTCTTGTGGTCGATGCTGATGGTCTTTATTTGATGCCAGGCATGATCGATGATCAGGTTCATTTCAGAGAACCCGGTTTGACCCATAAAGCAACAATTGAATCAGAGTCCAGAGCTGCTGTAGCCGGCGGTATTACGAGTTTCATTGAGATGCCCAATACAATACCTCAGGCCACAACAATGGACCTCGTCGAAAATAAGTTTGAGATTGCTGCTCAAGGCTCATGGGCGAATTATTCATTCATGCTAGGCGGTACCAATGAAAACCTTAAGGATTTAGTTGAGGCTGATCCGACAAAAATTGCGGGAATTAAATTATTTTTAGGTTCTTCGACAGGCAATATGCTGGTGGATGATCCAAAAGCCCTTGAAGCCATTTTTAGCCAAACTAAATTGGTGATTTCAGTGCACTGTGAAGATGAAGTCACCATCAAGAATAATCTTGAAAAGTATATCAAGAAATACGGAGAAAGCATCACCATGGAGATGCATCCCGAAATTCGTAGCGAGGAAGCTTGCTACGCTTCGAGCTCCAATGCCGTGGCTTTGGCCAAAAAGACAGGTGCGCGTCTGCATGTGTTTCACTTATCTACTGCAAAAGAAACTGAGCTGTTCAAGAAACACAGAGATGTCACGGCAAAAAAAATCACTTCTGAAGTTTGCATTCACCATCTTTGGTTCAGTGACCAGGACTATGCGCTTCTGGGGTCAAAAATCAAATGGAATCCAGCAGTAAAAAAAGCTGCAGATCGGACTGGTCTGCGTAAGGCACTGCTGGAAGATCGGATTGATGTCATCGCCACGGACCACGCACCGCATACTTGGGAAGAGAAAACACAGACCTACACCAAAGCCCCGTCGGGAGGACCGCTGGTGCAACACGCTTTGGTGGCTTTACTAGAATTATACCATCAAGGAGTCATCTCTCTGGAGAAAATTGTCGAGAAATTCGCGCATAATCCAGCACGATTATTTGACATAAAGGAGCGCGGTTTTGTGCGAGAGGGGTATAAGGCGGACCTTGTTTTGGTAGACTTAAATGCGCCATGGACAGTCAGTAAGAGTAATATCCTCTATCATTGCGGATGGTCTCCTTTCGAAGGAACGGTCTTTAAATCTAGAGTCACCCATACCTTTGTCAATGGCATGCTGACCTATACAAGTGGTAAATTTGTGAACCGCTCTAAAGGAGAGCGTCTAACTTTCAACCGTTGAATGCGTCTAGATACATAGCGTTTTTATTTTTGATGCTGTTGGGTTGTCAGGAAGTCACCAGACCTGAGCGGCCAGAAAATTTAATAGATGATCAAACTATGGTCTCCCTATTGGTTGATGCTTATTTAGGTAATGCCGCAAGAAGCAATAATAATAGAGTCTTACGCGAAGAGGGCATACAAATCGATTCTGTCTTATATGCTAAGTATGGTATTGATAGTCTGCAAATGGCTTCTAGTACGGCTTATTACGCTGCAGAAATTAACAGTTACCTCCTGATTCTGGATCAGGTTGAAGACCGCCTTTCCTTATTGAAAAAGGAACTAGATTCTTTAGCTAGAGTTGATGCCGAGCAACAGCGCCTAGAGAAGGAACACGCTAATAGAAGCCCACAACGCACCCCTTCTTCAGAGGCGGGCCAAGGATTGATCGCGCCAGTCAAGGATTAAGTTTGATAAGGCGACAAACTGCAAATTCGTTTTAATGTTTGTGCAATGTCCTGCATAGGCAAGCCCGTGGTCCGCACGAGTGTTTGCTTATCGTAGCTCGAGGCACGAAACATGGCGCGCACATAAGCCATCGGTAGTTTTTGCGGTCTCCGCAATATTTTGGACAAGACAAAATCGATATTACTGGCAAGAATCAGGAGGGATCGTGGTGCCTTTATTTGGGGTTTGGGTTGGGTAAAATTATCACAAAGTTGATCCAAGATTTGGCGGAATGCAGCATTGTGGCTGACAAAAATAAAGGCTTCATTTTGAGCAGGGCCCTCCATCAGGGCAATCCCGTGGCGCACAACGTCACGAACATCTATGAAAC
The DNA here is from genome assembly GCA_029248405.1 of Flavobacteriaceae bacterium. GTDB lineage: Bacteria > Bacteroidota > Bacteroidia > Flavobacteriales > Flavobacteriaceae > BACL21. Next base: position 339,464 of record JAQWJJ010000016.1, read on the forward strand.
CAGTCCCACCCATAGGATAAAATAGGGGGCGCTTTGCTGCGTGCTTGATGAGTTTTCCGCTTCCGGAATGCCAATAACCTTCGCCTAAAATAACGCCTGGACGGATAATCAATACGTCAAGGCCTTCTTGTTGACCGCGCCAAACCTCCATTTCTCCCCCATATTTCGTAAGAGCATAAGGATCTTCAAATGTTTCAGATGCGCCGTCTGAAAGGTCCTCGGTTCCTTCTGCTGTATTTTGACCAATAGCGGCAATACTGCTGACATAAAATAGTTTTTGTATTTGATGGGCCAAGCAGGCATTGACAATATTGGCCGTGCCTTCAACATTTATTTTCTTCAGTCGGTCCAGCTCAGACCATTCAAAATTGATGAGCCCAGCCACATGATAAACCTCTGTGATATTATCCATTATTTGATTGAGGCGAAAGACATCGTTGATGTCGCACTCCACCCAGTCAATGCGATCAAATACAGCTTCGACGTCTTGAGTGTAATAGGAAAAAACCTCTTTGACTTGTTCAAAACGTTTTTGGGACCTGTAGAGCGCCCGGACTTTCTTGTGGTTTTGGCTCAATTGATGAACCAAATGTGCCCCTAAAAAACCTGTTGCCCCCGTGACTAATATCATACCCTAAAGGTACTATTTTAGACCTATATCAATTTAAAAATTAGCCTTCAGAAACTTTAGTTTTTTCATTGGGCCGTTTATCTTTGCTTCAAAAGCACAATTATGCCCAAAAATTTTATTCAAGAATTGCAATGGAGAGGTCTCATACACGATGTGATGCCGGACACAGAAGAGCATCTTCTGTCGGAAATGCGCTCTGGTTATGTTGGGTTTGATCCAACTGCAGATTCTTTGCATATTGGAAATTTGGTACCTATTATGGTGTTGGCTCATTTTCAGCGTTGTGGACATCGCCCAATTGCTCTTGTTGGCGGCGCTACGGGGATGATTGGTGATCCTTCTGGGAAATCGGTTGAGCGACAATTTTTGGATGAAAACATCCTCAAGCACAATCAAGAGTGTGTGCGCAAACAGTTGTCACATTTTTTAGATTTTACAAGCGGTTCAGCGCATCAAGCCCAAATGGTCAACAACTATGATTGGATGAAGTCCATGAGCTTTTTGGATTTTATCAGAGATGTGGGCAAACACATAACCGTCAATTATATGATGGCCAAAGATTCAGTCAAAAATAGAATTGGCGGTCAGGATTCTGACGGCATGTCTTTTACAGAATTTACCTACCAACTGGTGCAAGGATATGATTTTCTGCATTTGTTTCAGCACCAAGGTTGTACCCTTCAAATGGGCGGAAGTGATCAATGGGGCAATATCACTACCGGTACGGAATTGATCAGGAGAATTGGTCACGGTAAAGGCTTTGCATTGACCTGTCCTTTGATCACTAAAAGTGACGGCAGTAAGTTTGGCAAAAGTGAGGGGGGAAATGTCTGGCTGGACGCCCAACGCACCTCACCTTATAAATTTTATCAATATTGGCTCAACACGAGCGACGAAGATGCCCAGAAATACATCAAGATCTTTACCTTCTTGGATGAAGACACCATTAAATCTTTGACTTTAGAGCATCAGCAAAGCCCTCATTTGCGCTTGTTGCAAAAGAGATTGGCCCAAGAGGTCACCATCACCGTTCATGGAGAAGATCAGTATCAAAATGCACTAAAGGCTTCAGAAATTCTTTTCGGCAAATCAACATCAGAAGATTTGCTGGCTTTGGACCAAGAGACCTTCTTGGATGTTTTTGATGGTGTGCCACAAACAGAAGTCTCATTGGAAGACCTGGAGCAATCCATTGACATCATCAGTGCCCTTGTTGAAAAGTCAGGATTTTTAAAATCTAATGGAGAGGCCCGACGTGCCCTAAAAGAGCAGAGTATCTCAGTCAATAAATCACGTGTTGGAGACGACTATTTTTTGCGGACAACAGACTTGATTAGTGAACAATTTATTTTGCTGCAAAGAGGAAAGAAAAACTACTTCATCCTTAAATTTAGGAGTTAAGCCTTTGTGCCTACAGAAAGAAATGTGCTTGTGGGTAGGGCAATAATGCACTGACCAACACGGCAATACTATCCTTGACGATGAGTGTAATACTGATCAAGGTGGTCGCCACAATGATGGCAACAGCCATATTATTGTTTTTTATTTCGGCGTACTCATTAATGCCTTGAGTCAAAATACTGAACAAGAGAAAAACGGCGCCATTAATGATGACCGAGATCAAAAACCCAATCAATAAGTACAGGCCTGAATATAAAATAATGGTTTTATAGTCTGGAGCATCTCCTTGAGTTGTTGCCAGTCTTACAACTTGAGTGATAGACGGTAATATTTCACTCAAGATCAGCCCAATATTAAGAATCACACCAGAAGTAAAAATGGTAAACGCCAGGTGGTTGCCGCTGAGGTCATTTCCCTTAAAAAACAGGCGTTGAAGCATCCGGTAGGAGACATAGATGATGCCGACGGTAATGATGATTGAAAAAATGATTTCAAAGAGGGCTAAAATAAATAATGAACTGTTCATGTGTTATGGTTTATTGGTTAAAACAACATGCCAAAAATCCATGTTGCCAATGCTTTTGGGAAGATCTCCCATAGTGTAAAATTTGCCTGTAGTTTCCCAGGCCAGATATTTTTTTCCGCGAAATAACTTGTATTGCCCTGCTCCGGGTAAATTTATGCCTAAAATTGAATGTCTGTAGACATCGCTATTGAGTATGGCCACATCAAAATTGAAAGCACTTAGGACACTAAAAATCATTACTGTTCGGGTATCACAATCTCCTTTGAGTGTTTGCATGAATGCCACTGGGCTTTGAATACCGAAAGGCTGATTGCCAATGCAGCACTCTGGACAATCAATTAATAAATCATGGATCCATTGTTCATATGCCTCGGGCCCTAAGCAGGGATCCTGGAATACCAAGGCATAGGGTATGTCTTGAATACAACTCACGACCATGTCCGCAAACCGATCTGGTGTCAATTGTTTTGATTCATAGATCTGGTAAAAAGCGTCCATAATGAGGTCCAAACTAGATTGGTTATTTTGAACCAAAAACCGGTATAAAGGCCCCCACAATGGGGTGTTCTCTTGCGGACGAAAACCATCCAGCTGATTTTGAAGTCGAGACACATCCTGAGTCCTTACGGCAAGGTCTACATTATATTTTTGACCATAATTATCACGCCACTGGCGCTCATGTATATAGGCCGAAATGCTGTCGGTGTCTTGTTTGATCCATGAGATCTCTACATCATTCGTCAGGTTTGTCTCCCGCTCTGATTCCTGTTTTAAAGAAGTTTCATTCACCAACTTAATGGCATAAAGCCCCAAAACGACGATCACTGAAATGGTCATAAAGGGGCGCTTGTGCCACTTGATTTTGGAAAGGGATCCCTGGCGACTGGTCCTCATGAGATCATCAGATTACAACCGCGCAGGTCACTATTGTCAAATCGCCCAAGCAGTTCAAAACTGCCATCTTGCTGAAGGATTGCTAAATCTTGAGTGGCAATAAAGGCGCAAGAGTTCAAATTGGCCAGGTCGATGACATTGACTCCTCCTGTTTTGTTTTGAACATAGCTAAAGGGGTCTTCAGTATCCCGAGTGAGTACCTTCATCCAAGGCGGACAATGAAACCGACCATCCTTATGGGCATACGCCTGAGATAATAGCTCTGTCATGCCATATTCACTATGGACAACGGGCAGCCCAAATCCAGTCTTTAGGATTTGGTGTAAATCTGATTTGATCATCTCTTTACGACGGCCTTTCATGCCGCCTGTCTCGATCAAGATGGTATTTGCTAACGACCACGGTCCTTTTTCCATGAGGTCCAATAGAGCATAGGAGACCCCAAATAAAATTATTTTGGTCCCTTGAGCATCAAGACGCCTTATTTTATCGGCAAGCTCATCAAGGTTGTTGAGGTGAAAGCCACTTTCAGGATGCTGTGACGCCTCAATAAGCTTGTCCACCATATAGACCAAGGACGAGCCGCCCTGTTCCATGTAATTGGGCAAAAGTCCCATGATCACATAAGAGGCTGGAGGGCCAAAGGCCTGAGTAAACCCTGTCATGAAACTTTGCTGGTAAAGATCCAGATCAGCCACAAAATGTTGGCTTAAATTTTGGCCAGTGGTGCCACTTGAAAAAAATACTTTTTCAAAAGGCACTTTTTCGACCGAGACTTCATGACTTTTGAATAGTTCTATAGGTAAAAACGGAATGTCCTCTAGTGCTGTTACATTTTTAACCTTGACCTTAAGGTGATCACAGTAGGATCTGTAGACAGGCACATGAGCATGCTGGAATTGAAAAACCTCAAGTGATTTTTTCACAAATTCATCCGGAGACAGAGACTGGATTAATGAGGGTTTGAGATTTTCACGATTTGGCATGCCCAAAAATAATGAATATTGTGCCTATTGAAGAACTTCTGCGGAGGCAAATAAGCACCAGATCATTCGATAATGAGCTTTTGTGTCCTGATATTTTTGTCCTTGATGATGCTCAAGAAATACAACCCACTTTGCAACATTGATACGTCATGGATGACGCCTTGGGAATGTCCTGTCCAAACATGATGTCCAAAAATATCATAAAGTGCCATTTCTGTGTCAATATGGTCGGACCCAACTAGGGTAAAGCTTTGGCGTGTGGGGTTGGGGAAAATAACAGGGTCAGGTTGTTTTGTACTCGTGTCGCTCAGGATGCCTTGAACTTCAACGCGGTCCAAATAGAAGGCCTCTGCCGCCGTATTATTGCGTGCCGTAACAATCAGTTGTACCCGATTGAATCTGCTGATGTCTGCAGTAAGATTGAGCCATCGTCCTTCAATATTCAAGTCATTGATGTCGTTTCCGGTGGTGTTCAGCAGATCTATTTGACCTTGTTGTTCTAAGTCTTTGACATAAATATGCAAGCGATCAGACTGTGCAGAATTGGCCACTCCATCGCCTTCATACCCAGTAGGCGCGATGAACACGTCTATCGCAATTGATGCCTGGTCAACACCCTGGAGGTCTATTGGGGTGAATTCTAAGGTGTAATTTCCATCACAGTCACTTATTTCATAGCCTTGAGTGCCCTCACTAAAGTCACCGACAATAGTCGTCCTGTCCGTGATGCCGACCGAGTCGCCATCACTCAGGCCAACACTCGCTTGGTCATAAGGTGAATAATAAGCATTGAAACCTAATTCTTGGTTTGTTTCTGGCCAATTCAAAATCGGCTGTTCATTTTGGTTGTCTAAGGGATGTGGTGTGGCTGGATCCATTGGGTCAAAATAAAGCGCATTTGGACAGGGAATTCCCTCAAAGCTTGTGCTGATAATTTGGGCGCGGACTTGGCTGAAAGTGCCGAAAATAAAAAATGAGTAAAAGAATAAATACTTCATGTTGGTCAATTAAAAAATGAATAATGATGTGTTACTGGAGAGATTTATTGTTGGCCCAATAGCAACAAGAAAAAGGGGCTATTCTTGGCGCTCGGCAGCTGGAAAATTTACTTGGCCAGCCATTTGGACAGGAGGTAAAATTAGATAAAGACTGGGTTGAAAAACGAACTGCAAATGATCATAAATGAATTACAATTGTTCTATTCATAAATACTGACATGGCTATTTTTGTGGTGCGGTTGATTTTCATGCACGGTATGCTATTTTTCTTTAACTTGGCTCATGTTACGGAATGGTTAAGATTAGGCGCCTTGTTAAGCATCAGATTTATTAAACATTATCTTTACCAAGACTCATGTATTCTTGACCTATGAATAAAAAAGATATAAAAATACTTTTGGTCGACGATGAACCAGACATTTTAGAAATTGTCGGCTATAATTTATCGGCGGAAGGCTATCAGGTGGTCATGGCGGAAAATGGTGTCGAAGCCATTGAGCAAGCTAAGAAACATATTCCTCAGCTCATTATTTTAGACGTTATGATGCCTCTAATGGATGGTATCGAAGCCTGTGAGAAACTCAGAAAGTTGCCAGAGCTGAATCAAGCCGTCATCACTTTTTTTACGGCTCGTGGCGAAGACTATTCTATGGTCGCTGGTTTTGAGGCCGGAGCAGATGATTACATTACCAAGCCCATTAAGCCAAAGGTTTTGATCAGTAAAGTAAAGGCCTTGTTGCGCCGATTTAAGGAGAAAGTGACAGAAGAGCCACACCTCAAATTAGGGGACTTGACCATCAATAGAGAAGAGTATAAAGTACTCAAAGGCTCTACGGAACTTCTGTTGCCTCGAAAAGAATTTGAATTGTTGGCTTTGCTGGCCTCTAAGCCAGGAAAAGTATTCAAGCGTGAAGAAATATTAGATAGTGTATGGGGTAATGACGTTGTGGTTGGCGGGAGAACCATTGATGTGCATATCCGAAAGCTTCGCGAAAAAATTGGGGACAAGCGATTCAAAACGGTTAAGGGTGTGGGGTATAAGTTTGTGGCGCTATGATGCGTCGCTTTAAGAAAACGTTTAAGTTTGCCTACAGTACCGCCACTTGGTTAACCCTCTTGGTTCTTGTTGTTTTTTTCTTTTTCTTCTTAGTCATAGATTATTCCAATTATTGGACATTGTTGCCTATTGCTGTAATCGTGTACGTCGGCGCCTTCTTTCTGTCGGATTACAAAGCCAAAAAACTCATTTACCAGCAGGTCAATAAAATTTACCAAAAAGTGCAGCAACTCGATCATGCGGCATTAAATAAAGAACACATTATCACGAATTTGGATGTTTTGGCAAAGGAGGTTGAGCGTTTTGTCGATGATAAAAAGTTAGAGATCACCATGCTCACTGACCGTGAGGTCTATCGAAAAGAATTTATGGGCAATGTGGCGCACGAACTTAAAACCCCCTTATTTACCGTGCAAGGATATATTCTTACGTTGCTCGATGGAGGGATGAAAGACAAGACCGTCCGAAAAAAATACTTGCAACGGGCACAGGCAGGGGTTGAACGTTTGCTCTATATCGTCAATGATCTGGACATGATCACAAAACTAGAAATGGGTGGCTTGACTTTGGACAAAGAAACTTTCGATCTAGTGCCGTTGATTGAGAGTTCCTTTGACTTGCTCGAAATGAAAGCTGCTGAAAAGGGCATTACGCTTATGCTCGATAAGCCATACCCCAATCCGATCAAGGTTAATGCAGATCGTGAGCGGATGCAACAAGTGATGACTAATTTGATTGAGAATTCAATAAAATATGGCAAACCTAAAGGAACAACTGAGGTGAGTGTTCAGGACTTCACCAAGAATAAATGGTTGGTTCGTGTGACCGATAATGGTGAAGGCATCGAGCGTCATCATTTTCCGCGCCTCTTCGAACGCTTTTACCGTGTGGATAAAAGTGGCTCACGCAAGGTTGGGGGTAGCGGTTTGGGCTTGGCCATTGTCAAGCATTTGGTTGAGGCCCACAATGAAAAGATATACATCGAAAGTCAGTTCGGTGTCGGGTCTGAATTTTCATTTACCTTGGAAAATACCAAATAATAAGCTCCAGTCATTGAAGTGGTCCTCTCCACGATTTGAATAACCCAGTCCTTTATATCGATCACTTTCGCTCAGCATGCTCGCAATGAAGTCCTCTTGACGGCAGAATGGTGCCTTTTGTTCGTCTTTGAATTTCTGTGCGAGATATTCCTGCTCATACTGGCCAGGTGTAGGCACTAAGAATGCTTTTTTGCCAAGGGCTGCCAGGTCCATGATGCTGCTATAGCCAGAACGACAAACGATCAGTTTGGTCGCGTTGATTACTTTTTCTAATGCGTGGGTCGGCAAATAGTTCACAGCCTCTATGGCCCCGAATTTTTGTTTTGTGACATGGTTTGAGACGATGCCCCTAACCATAAGGATTTGTTTTGTGCTGTCTCTAAGTGAAGAGATGAGTTTTTGTTCGAATAAACTCCTCTGAGGTTCTGGACCCGAAAGTAAGAGCAATAAGTCATAGGTCGCTGGCACGCATTGTTTTGTCATTCGGCTCAGGATGCCAACATATTTTGTTGGGATACCTGAAGTGATGCCATGACTCATCACGCCACTCATATTGTCTGAATATGACTGATCTGGCACCCAGCATTCGTCAAATTTTCTGATTATTTGTCTTTGGACGAAAGTGGTGATGCTAGTCGTCCACCCACTCAAAACTCTGATTTGGTGGGTCATAAAAACACACGGTATGGCCTTGTGTCTGACTCCAAAGCGGTTGTCACTGATGATGCCATCGATGCGGTCTTGGGTCAAGAGCTTTTCGATCATTGCCTTTTCCCGCATGATGGCTCGTACAATCTTAGGCGCTTGCTTGATCAGTTCAAGTCTTAGATTTTGTCTTTTTTTGCTGTAGTGGATGTCATAGCCGGGCAAGACAACATGGTCTAAATGGGGGAATTCCTGTCTTAATAAGGCCAAGGCCATACCATCGCTGGCGATCAGTACATCAAAATCATGCTGCAACAGGGCCTTTATGATGGGAATGCACCTTGTGGCATGGCCCAATCCCCAATTCAAAGGCGCAACCATGATTCTTTTTGGTGTATGTCGCACTGTGGCGTGATTTTTCACAAAAACAAAGTTAGTGGATCCTCCCGGAGATGAATAATATTGTAATTTTACGAAATAATAAAAGAGCAAACATAAGGTGGGCAGCAAGAATAAACTCAAGAGATTTAAAGAAAATCAAACATTTGCAAATGTTGTGCAGCCTGCACGAGAAGAATTGTTGGATAATGCGTTCTCCTTGAAGGGCCGATGGCGCCAAGATCATTTCAAGAATGATCAGCCCATCGTTCTGGAGTTGGGCTGTGGAAAGGGAGAATACAGCATTCATCTTGCAGAAAAATTTCCTGATAAAAATTTTATTGGCGTTGATATAAAGGGGGCTCGTTTTTGGCGTGGCGCCAAGACGGCAATAGAGGAGTCCTTGAGTAATGTCGCTTTTTTGCGGACACAAATTGAATTGATCGTGCATTGCTTCGCTCCAGGAGAGGTCGATGAGATTTGGATTACTTTTCCGGATCCTCAGATAAAATATAAACGCACCAAACATAGGCTGACAAATAAGGCTTTTTTGGAGGCCTACCGCCAAGTACTCAGACCGCATGGTCAGATCCATCTCAAAACCGATAGCGAGTTCATGCATGGATATACTTTGGGTTTGTTGCACGGACTGGGTGAAGAAGTTCATTTTGCCCATCATGATGTTTATGGCAGTACAGGAGCACCAGAGGTTGTGACTTCTGTGCAAACATTTTATGAATCTCAGTATTTGGCACAGGGCAAAAAAATAACCTATACGAGTTTTTCGCTAAGCCCCGATTAATCGTTATCTTGAGCACTACAAACGATTTATATGGCTGCCCTTATTAACTTCATAGTGGGTTATGTTGCTTCATTTATTGGATTGATTCCTCCTGGGTTACTCAATATGACGGCGGCAAAAATCGGCGTGAAACAAGGGGTAAAGCCAGCGGTGCTGTTTTCTTTGGGCGTTAGTTTAATTGTTTGTGTGCAAACGTACATTGGCCTTGCTTTTGCTCGATACTTGGACCGTAATCCAGAAATCATTGATTTGCTCCAAAAGGTCGGCTTGGGCATATTCTTGGCCTTGACCGCCTATTTTTTTCTGGTGGCGAAAGACAGCAGGAGAGAGTTGCCCGCAGGAGTGAAGCGCTCCAAAACGAATCGCTTTTTTTATGGTGTGCTGCTAGGGGCGTTGAATTTACTGCCCATACCGTACTGGGTTTATGTCAGCATTACCGTGAGCTCTTTCGGGTGGTTTTATTTTGATGCTTATCTTGTGAGTTTGGCAGTGCTGGGTGCGGGTCTCGGTACTTTTTCTATGCTGATGATATACACTTATTTTTTTCATAAAAAACTCCCTGTAGGAGCCTTCAGTTTTAATGTGAATTATTTACTGGGATCAATCACTGCTCTTGTGTCGATCCTAACCATGATCAAAATTTGGCAACAGATATAGAGATGGGACAGGATGGTTTTTTCATGCAAGTCTACCAGGTTGTTCGGCAAATACCAGAAGGCCGAGTCTGCACCTATGGCGCAATTGCCAAATATCTTGGCGCGCCACAAAGCGCTCGGATGGTAGGTTGGGCGATGAATGCCTCGCATCAAATGCCAGATGTTCCAGCCCATCGTGTCGTGAATCGACAAGGTTTATTGACCGGTCAACATCATTTTCCCGGACATGGCTTAATGCAAAAAATGTTAGAGGCAGAAGGCATTCGTGTCTGTGACAATAAGGTTCAAAACATGGCAGAGATAATGTGGGATCCCCAGTCAGCGTGAGACTAAAGCGTCATGATTCAAATCATGCAGACAACTGCGCGGCATTTCGCCTTTTGGCTATGGAAAACGAAGTTTTCTCGGTATATTTGTCCTTTAGAATAATTCTAAATACCGGCGAAATTGATGCAAAAAAAAGAAATACTGAATGCCCTGACGCAGCTCTCACTTCCTGGTGAGGGGAGGAGTATTAGTGAGAGTGGCGCAATCACCAACATTGTGATTTTCGATCGAGAAATTGTCATTGATTTGAATATCGCGACCCCAGCGCTACACATCAAAAAGCGTATTGAAAAAGACGTGACTGAACTTCTGAAAAAAGAGTATGGTTCAGACATCACCGTCAAAATTAACATGAAGGTCAAGGCGGCAGAGCCCAAGCAAAACCCCCAGCTCATCAAAGGCAAGCCCATTGAAGGCATTCAAAATATTGTGGCTGTCGCTTCTGGCAAAGGTGGTGTTGGGAAGTCGACAGTAACAGCAAATTTGGCCATTACCCTGAGCGAGATGGGGTTTAAAGTCGGCATATTGGATGCAGATATTTACGGGCCTTCTATTCCGCTTATGTTTGATGTGGCCTCAGAGCGCCCCTTGTCTGTTGATGTTGATGGCAAGAGCAAAATGAAGCCGATAGAACAATATGGGGTTAAAGTTCTTTCTATAGGATTTTTCACTCAACCCAATCAAGCGGTAATATGGCGCGGCCCAATGGCGGCTAAGGCACTGAATCAATTGATTTTCGATGCCGCCTGGGGTGATTTGGATTTTCTTTTACTGGACTTGCCTCCCGGGACTGGCGATATTCATTTGAGCTTGATGCAGGCTCTACCCATTACCGGAGCAGTGGTGGTCAGTACACCGCAGACTATTGCATTGGCTGATGCCAGAAAGGGTGTGGCGATGTTTCATCAAGAGCATATTCAAGTTCCTGTGCTCGGGGTTATAGAAAACATGTCTTATTTTACTCCAGAAGAACTTCCGGATCATAAGTACTACATTTTCGGTCAATCAGGAGCCGCGAACCTTGCTGAGGATTTAGAGATCCCCTTCCTTGGAGAAATTCCTTTGGTGCAAAGCATTCGTGAATCTGGAGATGTGGGTCGCCCTGCAGCCTTGCAATCAGGCACGCCAGTTTCAGAAGCGTTTGTGCAAGTAACCCGCAATGTTGTGGAGCAAACGGTGCGCCGCAACGATCATTTACCACCGACTGAAGCGATCAAAATAACCACTATGGCGGGCTGTAGTGCAGTAAAAAAATAGTCATGAGTCAAGAACAATTGATTGAAAAAGTAGAGGCCGCTTTGGCAGAAATTCGCCCATTTTTGCAGAATGATGGTGGCGACATTGCCCTTGTTTCCTTAGAAAACGGTACTAAAGTTACCGTACGTTTGGAAGGGGCATGCGTTGATTGCTCCGTAAACCAAATGACGCTGAAGAGCGGTGTGGCAATGACCATACAAAAGCATGCCCCTGAAATATTAGAAGTAGTCAATATTTGAGTTGCCTAAGGAAAAAGTCATGATCAAGAGTGATATACTAATTATTGGAGCTGGGCCTACAGGGCTTTTTACTGTTTTTGAAGCAGGCTTATTAAAATTGCGGTGTCATTTGATTGATGCCTTGCCCCAACCTGGCGGTCAATGTAGTGAGATTTACCCCAAAAAGCCGATATATGATATCCCAGCATATCCAGAGATTTTGGCAGGAGACCTGACCGATAAACTGCTCGAGCAAATCAGACCTTTTGATCCTGGTTTTACTCTTGGAGAACGTGCAGATACAATAAACCAATTAGACAATGGAGACTTTTTGGTCACAACTAATAAAGGGACTCAGCACCAGGCGCCCGTGATCGCTATTGCTGGTGGACTGGGTAGTTTTGAACCTAGAAAACCACCCATTGAAGACTTGGCGCGTTTTGAAGATAAGGGTGTGGCTTATTTCATTAAAGATCCTGAGGTTTATCGCGATAAGCATGTGGTGCTCGCTGGAGGAGGTGATTCTGCCTTAGATTGGACCATATTTCTGTCTGATATTGCGGCATCCGTAACCTTAGTGCACCGCCGCAATGAATTCAGAGGGGCATTAGACAGTGTCGAAAAAGTCCAACAACTCAAAAACAAAGGCTTGATTAACCTCATCACACCGGGAGAAGTGATCGGCGTGGCAGGCGAAGATCATTTGACGTCCATTACAATTCGAATTGATGGTGATGCGATCATACAACCTTGTGATGCCTTTATTCCTTTATTTGGCTTAGCTCCAAAATTGGGGCCTATGGCAAATTGGGGTTTGGAGATTGAAAAAAATGCCATTAAAGTCGACAATACGTTAGATTATCAAACGAATATCCCTGGAGTCTATGCTATTGGAGATGTCAACACCTATCCTGGTAAGCTGAAATTGATATTGTGCGGGTTTCATGAGGCAACACTAATGTGTCAAAGTGCCTATCAGCGCATCCATCCTGGCAAGAAACACGTCATGAAATATACCACAGTAGGCGGTGTTGAAGGTTTCGACGGGAGCCATAAACAGGCGCCTAAGGCGGTCATTAAATCGATTGATTAGAACTTCATGGAAATTCAAGTCACCATAGTAGATCGCGAGGGCGCAGCACATATTGTCGCTGCACCGACCGATATGAACATGACCATTATGGAATTGATCAGGGCTTACGAATTGGCGCCAGAGGGCACTATTGGCGTTTGCGGTGGTATGGCCATGTGTGCTTCATGTCACTGTTATGTGTCTAGCTCTGAGGAACTTCCTGCTCAAAGTGACGACGAGCATGCCATGCTGGCGGACGCATTCTATGTCGAAGACAATAGTCGTTTGGGCTGTCAAATTTTTCTCAAACCAGAATTAGCCGGTTTGACCTTCCGAATTGCACCAGAATCCTAACTTAAATCAGGTCAGAACGGGCTTTTTGATATGAGTCAGAATGCCATTCCAGAGCATCAGCCGGTGTTTTAGTGCTTGTTGAGAAACGCTCAAAACATCTGCCCATTTTTCTGGATCGTCACCACAAAGCTCTTCAACCATAGAAAGCGCTAATGGTCCGTGTGTATCGTCATCCAATTCGATATGTCTTTGAAAATAGTAGCTGAATTCTGATAGATCTTCCTTAGGAAATTGTTTTTGAATGGCACCGATAATCGCCGTAAACATCTGAGGGATCAAATCTTCTCGCCCAAAGGTAAAAGCGGCCGCTATTTTGTGTGGCGCCTGGGTCTCTAATACCGAAAAAGTAAAAGTTACAAATTGACACACCGGGTCTGGCGCTTCAACCAGTTTTAAGGCGTGTTGATAGGACATGCCATTTCTGATGGCGTCAATAAAACGATCCATTGTCTGGGTTTGCGCTCCAGCCTTGATCATGGCACTGCGGTACATCTCAAAGTGGCTCTGTCGATCACCATACATGTTGAGATCTGTCTCTTCAGCAAGTACAATTTCATTGATCAGGTAGCGCGTCTTTGGATCGCCGACAGGGACCCAAGGCAACGTTGTGCCCGTCAAGTGGATTTGCAGACTTTTCAACAGCGACATAAAATCCCAAACCGCAAAAACGTGGTGTTCCATGAATGCCCTTAAATCGGCAGGCGTACTAAGTTCATGATACAAAGGGTGTTGGACAAGTTGGTCCTGAAGATCTTTGATGTTACGAACAATCTGAGCAATCATCTTCTTTATTTTTTGCCAAAATAAAAGGGTTTAATTGAATGATTAAAGCCTTTGTTATTGTTTTTTCTTATCCGATTATTTGAAAGCGTTTTCTCCTGTAATGTCCAAACCAGTGATCAACAGGTGAATATCATGAGTTCCTTCGTAGGTGATGACGCTTTCCAGGTTCATCATGTGACGCATGATGCTGTATTCTCCAGTGATGCCCATACCCCCCAAAATTTGACGGGCTTCTCGAGCAATATTGATGGCCATATCCACATTATTGCGTTTGGCCATCGAGATTTGACTTGTCGTCGCTTTTCCTTCATTCTTTAATTGCCCCAAACGATAAGCCAGAAGCTGTGCTTTAGTGATTTCAGTAATCATTTCTGCGAGCTTCTTTTGTTGCAGCTGAAAAGCAGCAATCGGTTTGCCAAACTGGATTCTTTCTTTGGCATAGCGTAATGCAGTATCGTAACAATCCATTGCGGCACCAATCACACCCCATGCAATACCATATCTTGCAGAATCCAAGCAACCTAGAGGAGCTCCTAATCCTGATTTATTGGGCAAAAGGTTTTCTTTAGGGACCTTGACATCTTGAAATAGCAACTCTCCCGTGGCAGAGGCACGTAAAGACCACTTATTATGTGTTTCTGGAGTAGTAAATCCTTCCATACCGCGTTCGACGATGAGTCCATGAATACGACCTTCCTCATTTTTCGCCCACACTACAGCGATATCACAAAACGGTGCATTTGAAATCCAAAGTTTAGCACCATTGAGCAAATAATGATCGCCCATGTCTTTATAATTGGTGACCATACCTCCAGGGTTGCTTCCAAAGTCTGGTTCTGTCAGGCCAAATGCACCCATAAACTCGCCAGATGCGAGTTTTGGCAGGTATTTTTGTCGCTGTTCTTCAGATCCATATTGCCATATGGGATACATGACCAATGAGGACTGCACGGAGGCAGTACTGCGCACTCCGCTGTCGCCTCTTTCTATTTCTTGCATGATCAAGCCATAGGAAATATGATCGAGGCCTGCACCGCCATATTCTTCCGGAATATAAGGCCCGAATGCCCCTATTTCTGCCAATCCAGGTATGATTGATTTAGGAAATTCTGCTTTTTGGGCGGCCTCTTCAATGATGGGTGAGACATCTCTTTTGACCCAAGCCCTTGCAGCATCACGAATTAACTTATGCTCTTCAGTAAGCAGGTCATCCAGGTTATAATAATCTGGTGATTCGAATAAATCCGGTTTCATAGTTGGTGATTTTTATTATTGCAAATGTAGAAATACCCTTGCGAATGTCCTACATTTTCAAATAAAATTCTGATACCAGCGCCAAGTATTGATCAGTGTAGTTGTGTCTTGAATGTTCAATGACTAAGGTAGTTTCTATGGGTTCTTGCTGGTCAAAATGAAACTCGAGCAGACATCTCTTTGTTTTGGCCGTGGGTTGGCCTTTTACCCAGCAGATTCTTTTGGGGTAGAGATTTTTTGTCTGGGCGAGCTCAATCACGTGATTGGCGGCTCGTGCTGGAATAATTGTGGCGAATGTGCCTTGTGGCGACAAAAGCTTGGAGACACATTCAATTAATGTTGTAAATGGCAGATGGGCATTGTTTCTTGCGCGGTCACGAGCCAATTCTTGTTGTGACGGGTGATCGAAAAAAGGTGGATTTGAAATAATGTGGTCATAAACCTCCATAATCTCCGCTGTAAATTCTTGTATGGTGGCATGATAACAAAAAAGTCGGTCATTCCAAGGTGCATTTTCAAAATTATCAACACATTGCCCATGGGCTTGCGCGTCAGATTCAACGGCATCGATGGTCATGGCTTCAGAGCGTTGGGCCATCTGCAGTGCTATTAGGCCAGTGCCCGCTCCAATATCCAAGATGGACTCAGTGGATGTCTTGATTTTGGTCCAGGCGCCCAACAATACGCCATCAGTACCTACTTTCATCGCACACTCATCTTGTTGTATGCTGAATTGTTTGAATTGGAAGTGGCTTCCCATCACAAATAAAGATCGATCAAACCCTCTGGAGTGTTTACTTCGATGATTTTGGTTTTGCGATCCACTTTGTGGATGAACTCATCTATTATGGGGATCAAAATCTCTTTGTCTTCAAAGGTGATTTCGAATAGGGCTTGTGCTGTTTGGTCATTCACGCCAGTGATGGTGCCAATGGGGCCTCGGTTTTTGTCAGTAATGGCAAAACCAATAATTTCGTGATAATAAAATTTATTTCCAGTTAAGGGCGGAAGTAAATTAAGTGGAAGGTATAGATCACAGCCGATCAAGGCTTGGGCTGCATGCTCATCCGAGACATCCTCAAATTTTACCCGCAGAAGTTCGGTCTTATGGAGCGCAGCATGTTGGATAAAAAATGGAATCAAGTTTTTGTTGAGTTCAACAAAAACTGATTCCATTTCTATAAATTGACCAGGTTCGTCGCTATCTAGCTTGATGAGCAATTCACCTTTGAAGCTGAATTTTTTGACGATTTTACCAAGGAAGAAACAATCTTTCTGGTCCATCGGAGAAAATTATTCTTCTTCTTTAGCTGGCGCTTCTTCAGCAGCAGCCTCTGGTGCAGCTTCTTCAGCAACAGCCTCTGGCGCAGCTTCTTCAGCAGCAGCCTCTGGTGCAGCTTCTTCAGCAGCAACTTCTGGTGCAGCTTCTTCAGCAACAGCCTCTGGTGCAGCTTCTTCAGCAGCAACTTCTGGTGCAGCTTCTTCAGCAGCAACTTCTTCTACGACAACTGCGGCGGCGATACGTGCTTCGTTCACTGCTTTCTCAGCTTCCAATGCAGATGCTTTAGCTTCTGCCTTTGAGTCTGCTAATTTGTTTTTCTTTTGATCAATCGCAGACGCCTTTTCAGCTACCCACGCATTGAATTTTTCTTCTACTTGCTCTGGAGTCAAAGCACCTTTTGTCACACCATCTACAAGGTGTTTTTTCAAAAGAACCCCAGTGTACGATAATATCGCACGAGCTGTATCTGTTGGTTGAGCTCCTTTTTGAAGCCATGAAACAGACTGATCAATATTCAAGTCGATTGATGCAGGGTTAGTGTTTGGATTGTACGTTCCTAATTTCTCTAAGTAACGTCCATCTCTTTTTGAGCGACTGTCAGCGGCAACGATCCAATAGAATGGTTTTCCTTTTTTACCGTGACGTTGTAATCTAATTTTTACTGGCATACGAATTAATTTTTGAGGTACCCGACCTCTGGTTATAATTTTTTGAGGGTGCAAATGTATATGATTTATAGTGAAATTCAGCGTGTGACCCGGTTTATTTTAAGTAAAATGAGGGAGGATTTTGTGGACCACAGTCTAAGCCAAGTCCATTTAGTCTTCAAATGGTATTTAGTTTTTATTTTTTCTGGAACTACCGGGGTGATGAAGTTTCTTAAATAGTGGCCAATATGGCTCATTAAATCATTCTCTTTTTGATGTGTTTTGAGATTTTTTTGATAAATAATATCGATAAACGGTATTTTATTATAGACGAAATACACAAAATATGATCGATTTTACACTAAATTTTCTCTGAAGTGTTAAAATTATATGTATTTCATCGAATAAATATGTCATTTGTCGGTGTTATTGATGTTTTAGTCGCAATTTTACAGTGTTGAAAAAAACTAATCAAGCACAAACAAATAATAAGCTTGCTAATACCTCAGAAATTATGACACGTTTTATCCTACTTTTCGCCCTTGCTGTTGTCACTTTAACGAGTTGTGAGAATATTCAAGACAATCAGACTACTGTTCAGGCAATGGTCGATGACAAAAGTTTCAACGCGCTATACGCAATAGGCAATACCAATGAAGACGGCAGTGTGACTATAGAAACGTCTTCGGACAGTCGAATGATCAAAATTTTCCTTGGAAACTCGACAGCCAATGCTTTTGATTTGAATGGTTCAACTGGTCATTATGCGACTTATACAGACACTAACGGAAATGTATACACCACCCAGGGAACAGGAACTGGGTCTGTTGAAATCACGGACCGTTGTGCTTCTTGTGGGACCATTGCAGGACGTTTTAATTTTATGGCCGTAATGCCCGGGATTGATACCGTCTATGTCAATAATGGTATGTTCGTCGATGTGGTTGTAGGTGGTCAGGAAACAGAAATCGCTGCCGAGTCCGACGGTACTTTTTCCGCAATAATAGACACTGGGTTATTCAACCCTGTTGTGGTCAACGCTATCGATACAGGGAACTATATCCTTGTCGAAGGACAGAAAGGCGGATCTTCATTAATAGTGCGTGTGCCGATTACTGTGGGCGCAGGGGACTATGATCTTACCAGTGGTGGATTTGCCGCAACGATGATCGAAGGTCTCATCACGCAAAATGCCAACAATGGGTCAATCACCATTCTGTCACACGATAGATCAGCCAAAACACTTAAAGCTACTTTCTCCTTTAATGTTGGTGCTACTGAGATTACCCAAGGTGTTTTCGAAGTGAACTATTAAATAAGAAACTTTAAAATCAATATGCCCCAATACTTATAATGCCCCAATACTTATAATGCCCCAAGTTTTATGAGCCCCAAACTTATAGAGCTCCAAATGAAAAAGACCAAGCGCCGCTTGGTCTTTTTTTGTATAATTCTCCGCTAATGTTTACAACTTTATCTCGACCATGTAGGTGTAATTCTTAATTTAGAGCACGCTCATTTTTACTCCTAAACAAAGCTATGTTTTTAATTTTTGACACCGAGACGACGGGCCTCCCAAAGCGTTATAACGCCCCAGTCAGCGCAACTGATAATTGGCCACGTTGTGTTCAGATTGCCTGGCAGCTGCATGATAGGAATGGTGAACTTATTGAGCACCAAGATTATTTGATTCAGCCAAAGGGTTTTGACATCCCTTACGATAGCGAGCGCATTCATGGTATTTCTACCCAGCTCGCAGATCAGAAGGGCTTACCTTTAGATGAAGTTTTGCTTCGTTTCAAGAGCGTTTTGGGTCAAGCGGTTTTTGTGGTGGGACAAAACATCAATTTTGATCTGAATATTGTTGGTTGTGAATTTTTTAGGGCGGGATTGTTTGATCAGTTTGAGGGCAAAGAAATACTAGACACTTGTACTGAAGTTACCGCACAGCTTTGCCAAATCCCTGGAGGTCGCGGTGGGCGTTATAAGCTGCCCACACTTACTGAATTGCATCAGTTTTTATTTGACCAGAGTTTTGCTGAAGCTCACAATGCCACGGCAGATGTTGAGGCCACGACACGTTGCTTTCTTGAGCTGGTCAGAAGGGGTTATTTCAAGCATGAAATCGAACAAAAATATACTGATTTTTTTGAGGGTTTTATTCAGGCGCAACCTTTGCCCATTGAGGCTGAGGGACTCAAACACGTCAATCTAAAAAAGGCATCAAAAAAAATACGTTCACTCGATGTTCCTAAGGCCGAAAGTACACCGATCAATCCAGATCCGGGAGCAGATCTTGATTTGATGGGTCAGTGGCCATTTGCGCATTTGCATAATCATTCGCAATTTTCCATCCTCCAATCGACCTCATCCACACAAGACTTGATCAAGGCTGCAGTCGCTGCTGATATGCCCGCTGTGGCTTTGACCGATACGGGCAATATGATGGGAGCATTTCATTTTTTACAGCAGGTTGAGCAATACAATAAGTCAATTGAGGCAGAGCCTCACCAGCAACCTCTTAAAGCAATTGTTGGTTGTGAATTTTTTGTCTGTGAGGACCATACCAATAAAGCTTTTAAAGACAACGGGTATCAAATTGTTTTTTTGGCAAAAACCAAAAAGGGCTATCACAATTTGGCAAAAATGTCGTCTAAGGCCTTTACCGATGGTTTTTATTATGTTCCACGAATAGATAAAGCCATTGTCGAACAGTACAAGGAGGACCTCATTGTCTTGACGGGAAATTTATACGGCGAAGTGCCATCAAAAATCCTCAATATTGGTACAACTCAGGCAGAGGAAGCACTGTTATGGTGGCAAAGTCAATTTGGTGCGGACTTGTATGTGGAGGTCATGCGCCATGGTCAAGAAGATGAAGAACGGGCCAATGAAGTTCTGTTTGAACTGGCTCAGAAGCATGGGATTCGATTAGTGGCGACTAATAACACTTATTATATCGGCAAGGAAGATGCCAATGCACATGATATTTTATTGTGTGTCAAGGATGGCGAAAAACAACTTACGCCAATTGGAAAGGGGCGCGGCACACGTTATGGCCTCCCAAATCAGGAGTATTACTTCAAGTCGTCAAAGGAGATGAAGCAACTCTTCGCGGACCGACCACAGGCCATTGAGAGCATTACTGAGATCATCAATAAGATTGAACCCTTTTCATTATTTCGGGATGTATTATTACCGAAATTCGATATACCTGAAGAATTTTTAGATCCAGAAGATGCCCAGGATCAGGGCAAAAGAGGAGAAAATGCTTATTTAAAATACTTGACTTTTGAGGGCGCTAAAAAACGCTACCCTGATTGGACACCAAAAATTGAAGAGCGCTTGAATTTTGAATTGAGTGTTATCGAAAATACGGGTTATCCTGGGTATTTCTTGATTGTTCAGGATTTTATTGCCCAGGCCAGAAAGATGGATGTTTCTGTAGGGCCAGGACGGGGGTCAGCTGCGGGTAGTGCTGTAGCCTATTGCCTATGGATTACCAATATTGACCCTATAAAGTACGATTTGCTTTTTGAGCGATTTTTGAACCCCGATAGGGTAAGTTTGCCTGATATTGATATTGATTTTGACGATGAGGGCCGTAGCCGGGTGATGGATTATGTCATTCAAAAATATGGGGCGAATCAAGTGGCACAAATCATTACTTATGGCACAATGGCGGCCAAAAGTTCAATTCGGGATACCGCAAGAGTATTAGATTTACCCCTACACGAGGCAGACAGGATTGCTAAGTTGATCCCGAATATGAGTAAGCTCAAAAATATCTTTAACACCGCTCAACAGGATTGGCGCAATAAATTTCGGGCTGATGAAGTGCCTAAAGTCACTGAATTGGTTTCACTTTCGGAAGCAAATGACCTGGGGGCTCAAACCATTAACCAGGCGCGCGTTTTAGAGGGTTCTGTGCGCAATACGGGGATTCATGCCTGTGGTGTAATCATTACTCCCGACGACATTACCAACTTTGTGCCGATTGCCACGGCCAAGGATTCGGACCTCTACGTGACCCAGTTTGACAATGCGGTGGTGGAGAATGCAGGTCTGTTGAAAATGGACTTTTTGGGGCTAAAAACACTGACCCTAATCAAAGATACGGTCAAGCTGGTCCGCCACAAGCACGGTATAGAGCTTGACCCTGATGCATTCCCTCTGGATGACGAAAAAACCTATGCCCTTTTCCAGAATGGAGATACGGTGGGTATTTTTCAATATGAATCCCCGGGCATGCAAAAGCATTTGAAAGATCTCAAGCCTACTGTATTTGCCGACTTGATCGCGATGAATGCTTTATACCGACCTGGGCCTATGGAGTACATACCGTCGTTTGTGCGCAGAAAGCATGGAGAGGAAGAGATAAGTTATGACCTGCCTGATATGGAGGGGTATCTCAAGGAGACTTATGGGATCACGGTTTATCAAGAACAGGTGATGCTCTTGTCGCAAAAGCTGGCTGGATTCACAAAAGGTGAGGCAGATGTCTTGCGGAAGGCCATGGGGAAAAAACAAAAAGCTGTCTTGGACAAAATGAAACCTAAGTTCATTGAGCAAGCCGAACAAAAGAATCATCCGGCAGAGGTTTTGGAAAAAATTTGGAAGGATTGGGAGGCATTCGCGAGCTATGCCTTTAATAAGAGTCACTCGACTTGTTATGCATGGATAGCCTACCAAACAGCTTATCTCAAAGCCCATTATCCAGCAGAATATATGGCCGCAGTCTTGAGCAATAATATGAATGACATGAAACAGGTGACCTTCTTTATGGAAGAATGTCGCCGAATGGGATTGGCAGTTTTAGGGCCAGATGTAAATGAGTCTTTCTATAAATTTACGGTCAATGATGTGGGGGCTATTCGCTTTGGCATGGGTGCGGTAAAAGGGGTCGGGAGTAGTGCTGTCGAGACCATTGTGGCCAATCGAAAAAAGGAGCGCTATAAAAGTATATTTGATTTGTCCAAAAGGATTGATTTGCGCTCTGCCAATAAGAAGGCGTTTGAGAATTTAATTTTGGCAGGTGGTTTTGATAGTTTTGACACGCATCGTGCACAGTATATGTTCGACGAGGGAGATGGTGTTTGTTTTTATGAGAAGGTCTTGCGTTATGCTGCAAAATATCAAGAGTCACAAAATTCTTCTCAAGTAAGTCTTTTTGGTGCTGCGAGTGATGTGCAAATACCGGAACCGGAATTGCCTGCAGCAGAACCCTGGGGCGCCATAAAAAAACTCAAGCAAGAAAAGGAAGTTGTTGGGATTTATATTTCAGGACACCCCCTAGACGAGTTCAGAACAGAAATGACAGAGTTTTGCAATGTTAAGGTTGCTGATTGTCAGGACTTAATTCCTTTCACCAATCGCGAAATAGCGTTTGGTGGCATCATATCTGGTGTCGAACACCGAGTCACCAGGCAAGGTAAAGAATGGGGGTTGTTCACCCTAGAAGACTATGACGATAGTTATGAATTTCGAATTTTTGGTGAAGAATATTTGAAGTTCAGGCATTTTTTGAAAATTAATGCGTTTTTGTACATCAAAGCTTATGTCAAGGAGGGCTGGGTCAACCGCGACACGGGCAAAAGAGGAGAGCCTCGCTTACAATTCAATCATTTCCAATTATTGCATGATGTTTTGGAATCCTTAGCCAAAAAAATCACGTTTTCAATACCTATTGACGTGCTTGATCAGGCCTATATTGATCGTTTGAAAAAGGTAGTGGAACAACATCGAGGGACTAAAAGCGTTCACTTGTCGGTCTTTGACAAAGAAGACAATGTACATTTGTCGTTATCGAGTCGTAAATCCAAGGTTTTGATCAATAGAGAACTGATCAAGAGATTAACGCAGGATCAAGTGTATTTTAAACTCAATTAAAATATTGAGTCTGGCAATATCATCATTGATTAAAGTGATGAAAGCGAGTTTTTTACCCATTCAAAAATGCTACCTTTGACCAGCAATGAAATAAACCAATAAAAACTTATATAATGGCTTTAGAAATAACAGATGCCTCTTTCGAGGAAACAGTACTTAAAAGTGACAAACCGGTTATGGTAGACTTTTGGGCTGCATGGTGCGGTCCTTGCCGTATGGTTGGTCCGATCATAGATGATTTGAGCAATGAATACGATGGTAAAGCGGTCGTTGGCAAATTAGACGTTGATGCTCATCAAGAATTTGCTGCCAAATATGGTGTGAGAAATATCCCAACTGTTCTGATTTTCAATCAAGGTGAGGTTGTTGGACGTCAGGTTGGTGTGGCGCCAAAAAATGTATATGCTGAGGCTTTAGACGCTTTGTTGTAAAACTCAGACGCCTCATTTTAAAAAAAGACCCTCTGTTGAGGGTCTTTTTTTGTTTATCTTAGGCGTGTACCAGTTTTAAGTGTTGCCTCATCAATTCCTTTATGCCTTTACTCAAAAACAACTCAGAAATACAGCAATTTCAAAATTTGGCATTACTTGCACACCAGGTTGTTGAAGGATTTATTTCTGGACTTCATAAAAGTCCTTTTCACGGTTTTTCGGCTGAATTTGCCGAACACAAGAGTTATAATTCTGGCGAAAGCACCCGATTTATTGATTGGAAGTTATTTGCAAAGACAGATAAGTTGTACACCAAGCGCTTCGATGAGGAAACAAACCTCAGGTGTCATTTAGTTTTAGATGCCAGCAGCAGTATGTATTATCCCGCTATGGAGGCTTTGCGTCTGGAGCAGCTCAATAAAATAGGCTTTTCAGTTTTGGGATGCGCTGCACTAATGAATATGTCAAAAAAGCAACGAGATGCTGTAGGCTTGAGTATTTATGGATCTAATATTCACCAGCACACTTTAGACAAGTCCAGCGAGCGCCATCATCAAATGCTCTTACAATACCTTAGTGATGCATTGCGGCCCAAGCTTGAATCGGATGGTACAAAAACGGCAAAACACCTGAATCAATTGGCACAACAATTACCTCAGAGATCTTTGGTGGTTATTTTTAGTGATATGTTGCAAAACCAGCCAAATGCTGAGGCCATTTTTGATGCACTGCAACATCTAAAATTCAAGAACCACCAGGTGATTTTGATGCATGTCTTTGATGGTAAAAGTGAGGTTTTATTTGATTTTGATCAAAGGCCCAGAAAGTTTAAGGACGTGGAGACCGGCCAAATTGTTCAGCTTTATCCACAGCAAGTTCAAAGCGCTTATCAATCATCAGTTAAAGCCTATTTTAAAACCTTAGAGTTGATCTGTGCACAATATAAAATTCAGTATGTTCCTGCTGATATAAACCTCGGTTTTGCCTCTGTATTTACCCGTTTTTTGGTGGCTCGACAGAAGTTTGCGTGACGCATTCATTTTTTGGTTAATTTGTTTGTGAAAATAAAAATGCGGTGTATATTTGCCACCGCTCAAATGAGTAACAATTACTGTAATTTCCACTGTAGTGGAACTCTCGTAAAAGAGATTGGTCAATTGGTCTGGTAGTTCAGTTGGTTAGAATACCTGCCTGTCACGCAGGGGGTCGCGAGTTCGAGTCTCGTCCAGACCGCAACGTATTCACAAAAGTGAGTATTTAAAATGTTGTGTTGAGTCACTTAAATGTGACTTGTGGTTTAGAAATAGACCAATGAGAAGCTTTTCCGTTTGGAAGGGCTTTTTTTGTTTAAATTTGGCCATGCGATTAATTCTTCATGCCGTTTTGGTGCTCTTTTTGACTCAAGGAACACTCATTGCTCAGTGGCAAAGTATAAATTCCCCGCCAGGAGGTTACATTAGAGATATGATTCAGGTGGGGACTACGATTTACGCGGCCTCAGGTGGTGGAGTGCTGTATTCACAAGACCAAGGCTCGAGTTGGTCTTGGGTCAACACTGGTTTAAGTAGCCACGATACTAAGTGCCTTGTTGAGATTCAAGACACTGTTTATGTAGGTACGGATTATGGTTTATTTCGTTGGTTTCCCACTGAAGAGACTTGGCAGTCGGCTGGATCTGAACTTTTAGGCAAGTATGTAAAAGATGTGTTATTGCTCAATAACGTCATGATTGTGGGTACTTATGGAGAGGGGATCTATCGATCTACTGATTTTGGGGCAACTTGGAGTTTGGCAATCAATGGGTTTACAGCCAATAATGTCTATTTCTTTGAAACTGACGGGAGTCGGATTTATGCGGGCACCTATAAATCTGGCTTATTTGCCTCTGATGACTTAGGGCTAAATTGGGTGCCTATTAACAATGGACTGCCCGAGCTGGATATTATGGCGGTCCATAGCTTTCAAAATAAAATTTTTGCTGCTACACTCAATTCTGGGGTATTTGTCTCTGTCGATCAAGGTAATCAGTGGGTGCCTTTAGGAATAAATTTGCCGTCCATTAAGTTTTTTGATCATCGCGGTTCAAGGCTTTACGCAGTGGGTCTATCAGGAGTTCACGTTTCTGATGATCAGGGTGACACTTGGTCTGTTTTCAATCAAGGGCTGAGTGAAAATTCACTGTGGTCCTGCCTCAGTGGTGCTGATTATTTTTACATAGGAGGAAAAAGTGGACGGATTTATCGCAGAAATTATGATGCGGACCCGTGGGAAGCCTCGAGTACCCTTTCCTTCAATCCCCCAATAGGCACCATAGGATTCAGTGGTAATCAAATGTTAGTAGGCAGCAGCGGATCAGGGTTTTTTGCTACAAGTTCAGGGGGGAATCAATGGAGTCGTATCAGCAGTATTTGGACTGTAGAAAATAGAAGTATGCTCACCTGGGACAATAAGGTCTTAGTGGGAACAGATTTATTAGGGGCATTTAAATCTGTGGATAATGGATGGACTTTTAATGCGGCTAATTCTGGTCTTGAGGCAATTTGGGTGGAGTGTTTTTCTTTAAATCAAAACATTTTATTAGCGGGGACAAGGGATGCTGGAATTTTCCGATCGGATAATGAGGCATCGAGTTGGTCGACCCAAACTACCGGCCTGAGCGAGTCATCGGTTATTGATTTAGACAGTTATTTAAATGATTATATAGCCTTGTTTTCTCAAGGGATTTATCGCTCAAGCGATACAGGTTTTAGCTGGGAGCCGCTCTCCAATGAAATGCCTGTGGCGGATCCTGTAGGCGTTGAGGTGCTTGACGATCGATTATGGTTGGCGGGGCGTCAATCTGGAGTTCAAACGTGGGATTTGATCAGTCAAACTTGGGCGGATCAGAGTCAGGGATTACCAGCCCAGACCCATGTACGCGTATTAAAAGTGCATCTAGGGGTGCTGTGGTTAGGGACCGATAGTGGGCGCTTATATTGGTGGAATGAGACCATCGGCGGTTGGTCAGCCGTTTTTAACCTAAACCTCAATAGCCCGATTATTGCGATTGAATCCAATCAGGACCGCCTCTATTTAGGGACCAGTTCAGGGGAAATTTGGGTCAATGATTTAGCACAAATCTTGGCAGCTCCTTGGTTAACGGGGCGCTCGGATAAACTTTTTATCTGGCCAAATCCAGTAAAGGATTCCTTTGAAATTTTTGGCTTGAATCGCACAGAAATACTCAAAGTAGTACTTTACAATAGGTCAGGGCAGTTAATACACGCCAATAAAGATGTCCTAGGGCGCTACTTGATGTCAGGCTTACCTGTGGGATTATATATCGCCGAGGTACAGACCCGATACGGAAAACACAGGCTTAAAATCTTAAAATCAAATGAATAGGGCATCTAAGCCCTGCTTAACCTTGACCACTCATAGATTGCGGAAGCTGAATCATAAATGTTGTTCCCTGCCCCACTTGAGATTCTAACGACACCTTCCCACCATAGGATTCGATGATTTTTTTAACGATGGACAGGCCAATTCCATTTGAATCTGCATTGTTATTGAGTTTTTGAAAGATTTCAAATACATGATGTGCTGATTCTTCAGGTATGCCAATGCCATTGTCTTGTATTTCGAATTCAAAAAAACTGAGCACCTCACTGCAACGCACTGTCACCCGAGACGCTCTATTGGGGTCTCTGTATTTACAGGCATTATCTAAGATGTTCTGAAAAACCTGCAGGGCTTTAGTTTCATTGAGCAAAAGTTGAGGCAACGTCCCTTCTATTTGAATTTTGGAATCGGGGTAAATCTTTTTGAGATCGCTGATTAAATGATTGACTAAATGATTGAGGTCAACCATTATTTCTGGAGCCAATTCTTTTTTGAGTTCCGAATACCTTAAGGTATCTGATATGATTTTCTCCATTTTTAACAAGGAATCGTCGACAATTTCTAAATAAGAAAAACTCATTTCGTCTAAGTTCTGTGTGTTATCCTCTTTGAGCCATGCCATGGCGGCAGATATAGACCTTAATGGAGTTTTGAGGTCATGTGATACGACGTGCGCATAATTACTTAATTCGTCATTACTTGCCGTTAAATCTTTAATGAGGTCTTCTCGAAGGGCTTCTAATTCTTTGAGTTTAGTGATGTCGAGATGAACACCAACAGAGCCGATCACATTTCCTTTAATGTCTCGGTTTGGTCCGCCACTAACCAGCATGTAACGTTCCTCTTTATTTTTTGTCCGATACTTTATTTCATAAATATTGGATTCACCGTCAATTCTTTTGGCATTCATGGTCTTGATGCGCTCGGCCTCAGGTTCACTAACCAATACTTCGTAGCCTATTTTTCCGATGAGCTCATGCTCGAGATATTGGGTCATGCTGCAAAAGGCATTATTGGCGGTCAAAATTCTATCGTCGTTATCCACCTCTAACAAACCTAATTCCATATTGGCGATAATTTGGGCATATTTCTGCCGTTCGAAGCTGATATTGGCGTTGAATCTATGCTCTATTGTATTGTCAACATAGCTCCATAAATGCCCGTCAAGAACACTATTATTGATAATTGGTCTGTAGGACCGCTCTATCATTCGGCCATCCTTGCCAAATAATAATTCGCGATCTATTGGGACTTGTGCCTCAAGTATCGCATCGACTCTTGGAGAAAATTCATTTTGGGATTCAAATTTTGGCGACAAAATGGATCGGGCATATTGGCAGTCCATACCGACAACATCATTTATGCTGACGTCCAAATCAAAAAGATCAAGAAATTTTTGATTGACGTATTTGATTTTGCCATCGGTTCCTTCATAAACAACGGCCTGGTTGAAGTTCTCCACAATCATTTGAAGGCGTTCTGTCGAGGTTTGGATTTTTTTGTCCTTTAAAGTATTCTCGTATTGAATAACAGCATTTCGGATGCGCAGTCCGATATACGAACCTATCTTGGTTAAGAATGCAAACTGTTCTTCGTTGTAGTGGTTCTTATCAATCGCCTCAGAATCAATAATACCTATGAGTTGATCTTCTAAAATGATTGGAATAGTAATCGAAGAAAAACGCCGTTCTTTATCGACAATATACTCAGGAACTAAAGAGGTGTCATGAATGATCCTTCCAACCATCGATTGAGCGACACCGCCGACGACACCTTCTCCAAAATTCAGAACCAAAGGTTGGTCTACCGTGCCATTCTGAGCGGATTTGTGTGCAGCACTGGCGACCTGAATCAGCTTGTTTTCGATATGGGCATAAAAAATGACATCATCCGAACTGAGGTATTGGCTCATCGAATTGACCATGGCCCAGCCGATGTCAAAAATATTGTCTTTAGATAAAATGTCCTGAAAAATTTCTTTTTCGAGCTTGTCAATGCGTTTATTTTCCTTGGCCAACTTTTTAAGTCCTTCTTCTTCGGTCACATCATGGCAAATTGTTTGGATGGCCGCAATTTCTCCATCGGGAGATTTGAGGATTCTTGCCTTAATTTTTGCGATCTTAAAGTTTCCATTTTGAGAGGTAAAAGGAAAAAGTACTGCTTGAGATTGCTCTGTTTTGACCAGGCGGTTAATGAATTTAAAAAGGCGCTCGCTGTTGACGGATTGAAAGTCGTTAATGTGCGCCAACTTATTACTGTCGGCCATGTCAATCAGATCATAGGCCGCCTTATTTATTTTTAAGATATTGCCCTCAAGGTCAATGACTACCACTGCATCAATCAGATCCTCAAGTAAATGATTAGAGGAAATTTCTTGTTTGAGGAGCTCGTTGCTTAACTCAAGATTATCCACATAGAGCGTCCGAATTCTGTCTTCAACAATTTTTTCTGCTTTTTGTTTTGCGAGTTTTTCTCGGGCTAGGGCACGCCTTAATATGTCTATTTCGCTATTGCTCATGAATTTCAATGGTGAATTGGGTGGTATGGTCTTGATTAGTGAGTTTCTCCATACTGATCGACCCTTGCTTATTAAAATGACCCAAGGTTTCTTTGATCAGTCCAATGGCGAAATGCGCCAATTCACGCTGGGAGGTGTAATTGATGACCAACTTATTTTTGGTTTGAAGGACATTGGTGAAGTTGGGCAATTCAGCGTCCTCATAAAGCTTCCGAACTTCTATATGAATGTGATTTTCTATACCAGCGATCAGATCTAGAGGATTGGAATAGTCGGTAATGATGTAATCGTGCCGTGTGATCAGATGGGGGAAAACGAACCTTCCAAAGCCCTCTAAAAGATCTTCTAAAGGGATTTGTTTTTTTTCTGACACTGCACTGACAAGAGCAACGAGCTCACTAAAAGCATAGCTTTCATAAGCTACATATATTCCTTTGGAGGGCAGATCAATTTCAGTGAGCAACTCATCTACCAACGCTAAACCGAACGATTCTTCAACATAATCGGTCAAATAACTGAAGATAAATCCTTTCATAATTTATTGATTTGTTCTGACTGCGACCAATAGGCTAAAATGATTTGCAGATTTGATTTATACTGGGCATAATCCACACTTTTGACAAAATACCCGGCGATGCCTAATTGCCTACAAGCCTCAACATCAGCTTTGTTGTTTGAGGTAGTGTGCACAACTACTGGAATATTTTTGAAGACATCGTGATTGGAGGTTATTTTCAGAAATTCAACACCATTCATTTTAGGCATGTTCAAATCTAAGAGGATGAAATCAGGAAGACTTTCTGGATGATTTTTGAGAAAGTCAAGTCCTTCTTCTCCATTTTCTGAAATATAGATTTCGACAGTATCTTGGGCAGCCCCAAAAATTTTCTTGATGCCTAATTGTGCAATTTTGTCATCTTCAATCACTAAAATCTTCATAAATTCGTTTATTAAAGCGATTAAACCTTCAGTTAAATTCGTGATACAAGATAATAAAAAGTAAAACTTATCTTGAGGAATTCTCTGAATAATTATGCCGCAGTGATAAAAGAATGAGGGCAGTAACTTTGCTCAGCGTTCCATGTTTTTTAGTCTGTTTTGAGCAATGAGAATAACTCTAAATATATTGTGCTTTTTGGTTTGCTGCAGTTGCGATCTAGTGAT
Organism: Flavobacteriaceae bacterium; assembly: GCA_029248405.1. Taxonomy (GTDB): domain Bacteria; phylum Bacteroidota; class Bacteroidia; order Flavobacteriales; family Flavobacteriaceae; genus BACL21. Next base: position 370,055 of record JAQWJJ010000016.1, read on the forward strand.
TAAGCAGCGCATCAATCTCGAGGATACCCTAGCCATTGAGCTTGCAGAAATCGATTGGCAAAGTGTGGATACTTATCCAACCTTTGGGGTTTGCAGTGCGGTTCTGGAAAAAGAAGATCAGGAGGTTTGTTTCCTCTCAGTCATCACCCAAAGCATACAAAAATTCGTGACCCAAGAAACAAGCTTGTCTCTACAAAAAGGACAACAGCGGGTTGGTGTTTCTATAATGGTGTCTGCTGATGGCCTGCCTAGATTAAAATTTGATGAAGCATTCGTGGATCAATATCCCGAATTGCAAGCCATTGCAGAAAAAAGCCAAAATGATCTTGCAGGACAGGAGCTGACTCCAGCAATTAAGCGCGGATTGCCCGTCCAAATTAGTTATGCTTTTGAGTTGACCTTAAAATAAATAGGGGTTGTTCAAAATTGCCGATCCTTCCATGTGTAACGCCCCCGATAACTTAATGCCCCTAGAAATAGTGTGAGTAAAGGGTAGGTGAGGGCTCCAAGTGTGGTGTTGATGACCATAACTACGCAGGAGCGTTGCTGCTGTTTTTGGCGCCATGTCAAGAAATCAACCACTATCTTGACTGATACTGTCACCATGAATATTGTCCAACTTGCAAGGCCCAATAAAGCAGCAAAGAAAAGAGCGAGCACACCAACATTAGTGCCCAAAACCAAAATGGCTATGGCGGAAAGGCGCCAAGAGCCAATAGCTCTTGTTTTGGAAGCCCACCGCATGCGCTGGAACCATAATTTACGCCATGTTTCAGCGCCTTTGGTCCATACCAGTCCACGATCGTCGTTCATGAACACCGCACGATATGTGGGGTGTAGCACAATTTTCCGAAGAAGAAAAACATCGTCGCCAGAGGCGATGTGCTCATTGCCCTTGTAGCCGTTAAGCGCCTCAAAAACAGATGATTTAAATGCTAAGTTAGCACCGTTGCATAGAACGGGGTCGTTTTGAAAGGTGTAATGCGTGACGAGTTGAAGCGCGCTAAATTCTGCATCCTGTAAGTCGAATAGTAAATCATGGCCGCCGGTAAGGGCCACTGGTCCAGCGATAAAATCTGGACTTTGAGTTGCGATCAGATCATTATAAGCATTGAGCCAGTCCCGACCCATAGTGGTATCCGCATCAAGGGTAATGATCCAAGGATAACGACTTTGGTTGATGCCCTGAACGAGGGCTTGTTTTTTGGGAGAAAAGCTGGTCCCATAAGTGTGCAACAGCTGAGCATCTAGCTGACTTTTTGTTAAAAGTGCTGAAAGGATTATTGGCCCATCGTCTGTAGACTGATCATTGACAAAGATCACTTCAAAATGATCAATCGGGTAGTTTTGCTGGTTGAGTCCATCCCACAATGCTAAGAGATTTTTGGCTTCGTTGCGCATGGGGACAATGATGCTGAATTTGGCCTTTAAATCAGCTGCTGGGACGGGCGTGCTTTTTTTTTGTTTTCTGTCGTGAGCCACCAACAGCAACATCAGCGTGGCATAAGGCATGATGCACATGACTGTAATTAGGCCCATCGATGATTTTTAGAGGGTAAGAATTGCCAAAGCGCGCCCAGAATCAACGGTCCAAGAGTGCTCAAAACCCATTGTAGGGAAACGGCACTTAAAATCACCACTGGCTCAAGCCCCATTGGGCTAAAAATGATGAGGGCTATACCACTTCGGATCACCACATCGAAAAGGGCGAAAACGGGAATCAATGCCTGAAATAAATAAAGGCAAGCCACCGCAGAAAGTCCGGAAAAAAATGAAAGATCAGCTCCCATGAGTTGAAAAACCAGGACGAACATGACGCTAAAAGTGCTATAGCGCAGAATTGATAGACTCAGTAGCACCAAAAAATCTTTTAGGGGGAGTTGCCAGTTTTGTTTGCTGAAGAAGCGTGGGCTCATTTGTTTTTTCTTAGCCCAGACAAAAAGTGCCAGGACTGCGATGCTGACGGCCAGCAAAGGCGTCATAGTATCAAGTAATTGCCCTTCTGGCCAAGGCCAGAAGGGCCGGCTGATCAAAACACTGCAAAGGCCAAAGAGTAAAGTTGCCGACAGTTGGGTGCCATGGATATAAGCTTGGATGGCGAAGATTCGGGGCCGCTGCTGCGGCGGATAAAATGCGGCTTTTGCCCCGTATTCGCCTATGCGACTCGGGGTGATGACTGCCCAATGAAAGGCCATAAAACACTGCTTGGCAGCGGTCTTAAATTTGAGTTGTTGCAACTCATGGACGCTGTATTGCCATTTGGCAATCTCCAGCATCCAATTGAGCAGGGCCAAATTCAAAATAAGGACGAACAACGGCAGTCGCTCTGCAGTAAATACTTGAGTCATAGATTCAGCCATATAGGAAGGCGTCTCATGCCATTTGGTGATGACGATCATGGCCGCTGCAATCAAGGTCAAAACCTTTAGGGCATACCAGGCATATTCCTTAAGTTTGTAAGACAAGTGATTCATCCTTGGCTAAAATAAGAAACATTTCAACGACATGGCGAGCGAACGCATCATATTAGGCATTGATCCAGGAACAACCATTATGGGTTTTGGCCTCATTAAGGTGGTGGGGAAGTCAATGGAATTCATGCAGTTGAACGAATTGAAATTATCTCAGTATGATGATCATTATGTCAAACTCAAACACATTTTTGAGCGCACTATTTCTCTAATCGATACCTACAATCCGGATGAGATTGCAATTGAAGCACCGTTTTTCGGCAAGAACGTACAATCGATGCTCAAATTGGGGAGAGCACAGGGCGTTGCCATGGCCGCGGGCTTGAGTCGCGAAGTTCCGATTACAGAATATTCTCCCAAAAAAATCAAAATGGCCATTACGGGCAACGGCAATGCCTCCAAAGAGCAAGTCGCTAAAATGCTTCAGAGTTTGCTGCACCTCAAGGAATTGCCCAAAAACCTTGACAGTACCGATGGTTTAGCGGCAGCAGTATGCCATTTTTATAATTCAGGGTCCATCACCACAGGGGCGACTTACTCAGGGTGGTCCGCGTTTATCAAACAAAACGAAGACCGAGTCGGTTAAGTTTGCGATTATGGCCGGTCTTTATTTCCATATACCTTTTTGCAAGCAGGCCTGTCACTATTGTGATTTTCATTTTTCAACGTCGTTAAAGCAAAAGGATCAAATGATTTTGGCCATGCAACGAGAGTTGGTGATGCGCGCTGATGAGCAAGTTGCACCGATTAAAACGATTTATTTTGGTGGTGGCACACCCTCGCTACTGACGGCCAAAGAAATTAGTGATATTATCGATCTCGCCTACAGTCATTATAGAATCGAGCGGGATGTTGAAGTGACATTAGAAGCCAATCCAGATGATATTGACTCAAAGAAATTACTCGATTTTAGAGCCGCTGGAGTCAATCGTTTGAGTTTGGGCATTCAATCCTTTAAAGGTCATGATTTATCAATAATGAATCGGGCACACAATATGGACCAGGCCATCAAGGCCCTCCATGCCACGGCCCAGATATATCAAAATTACAGCATAGATCTTATTTACGGTCTGCCTGAGCAAACTATGGCAGACTGGCAATACAATCTCGACATTGTTCAATCGGTTGGTGTTCCTCATATTTCGTGCTATGCCCTCACCCAAGAGCCCCAGACAGCCATGGATGTATTGATCAAGAAGGGCCAAATGGCGCCTTTAGATGAGGTTCAGGCCCAGGCACATTATTTTGCCTTATTGGACTGGGCTGATCAAAATGATTACATCAACTATGAGTTTTCAAATTTTGGGCGACCAGGTTTTGCGTCAAAAAATAATATGGCCTATTGGTCTGGCCAACCTTATATCGGAATTGGTCCGTCTGCTCATAGCTATGATCAGAAAAAAAGAAGCTGGAATAAGGCGCATAATATTTACTACATCAGAGATGTCAACAATAATGAACTGCCGTCGTCGGTTGAGGTCCTAAGGCCTGTTGATCACTTCAATGAATACGTGATGACTCGATTGCGCACTGCCTCGGGCATTAATTTGAATGAAATTGAGGAAAATTTTGGCCCAAAGGTTCGCCATGGCCTGTATCAAGAGGCACAAAAGCACTTGAAATCAGGAGTTTTGACTTTTGTTCAAGAATGTTTGGTGGTCACCCGAAAGGGAAAATTTTTGTCTGATGGAATTGCAAGTGATCTATTCTTATTAAATTTAGAGGAATGAAGTTACATCTGGAGATTGGAAATGAGCCTTATTGGATTGACACCAGTCAAGCAATAGATCTTTCTATGGCCATCAAGACCAATGGTCAACCCCAGGCATCAGCTTGGTATATAGACAAGCCAAAAAGACAGGCTGTAACATTAGAGGACTGGACCGGTAGTGTGGCAGAGGGTGCCGCGGTCAATTTTAATGACTTGATGTTCAATCCCCATGCTCATGGCACCCACACAGAGTGTTTGGGGCATATAACAGAGGCGTTCCATTCGGTTGAGGGTGTGCTCAAAGAGTCGTTTTTCATCACAGATGTGATCAGTGTGACACCAACCAAAGTCGGAAATGATTTGGTGTTGACTGCTCAAGACATTCTCTCTGGTATTAGTGAAGAGGCTCCTCAAGCGGTGGTGATCAGAACACTACCAAACAGCACAAAAAAACAGACCACGAAGTACGACCATACGCACTGGCCATTTTTGGAACCAAAAGCAGCAAAGGCATTGGCAGAGATGGGTGTGATGCATCTATTGATCGATTTGCCCTCTGTGGATCCTGAACAGGACCAAGGCGCGTTATTGGCGCATCGCGCATTTTGGCAAATGCCAGACACCCCGCGTTACGGAGCGACCATTACCGAATTCATATATGTGCCTGATGCCGTTATTGACGGCCGATACCTCCTTGAATTACAGACTGCAGCAATTGAAAATGATGCCACCTTGTCCCGGCCACTTTTGTATGTGTTACAGCACAAAAACCAATGACAGGATGGTTGATGTAGAGCAACTCAGAGCCTATTGTTTGGCAAAAAAAGCAGTGACCGAGTCTTTTCCTTTTGACGCAGACACCTTGGTGTTTAAAGTGGGCGATAAAATGTTTGCCTTATTCGCTTTAGACGCATACCCTTTGAGGATCAACTTAAAGTGTGCACCAGAAATTGCACTAGAATTAAGGGTGCAATATGACGGCTTGGTCTTGCCTGGTTACCATATGAACAAGGCGCATTGGAACACCATTGAGGTCAGACCGCCATTAAATCCAAAGGACTTGATGCAATGGATCGATGATTCCTATGATTTGGTGGTCGCCCGTTTGCCCAAAAATCAGAGACAAAAATTGTTTTAAGTCTTGTGGTTTATTCGCCCCCTAACCACAACTCATGTCCGCGACAATGCGCCACTGACCATCTATATTCTTGAATATGATCATGAAAGTGCCTCTCGCTTCACCCTTGTCTCTAGCCAAGTGATAACGTCCCATGACCCAATACGCATCAGGATTTATTGAGCTAATATCTTCAAGAGTAAAGGTTAGAATGCCAGAGTCTTTCGGCGTCGGATAAGATTTCAGATAATTGTTAAGTGTGTTGGTCCAGCCACTGGTGATCCCGTTACTGCCAAAAAATTTCAGCGCATCGCTCTGCCAATATCCTGCCATAAAACCTTCGATGTCGTGCTGACTCCAGGCGACCTCTTGTGCTTTCATAACGCGCTTAATGGCTGCTACAGCTTCGGGATCGTTTTGGCCCGAACTGATTGACCAGACCAGGCAAAATACGCCAATGATAAATCGTTTCATATCAAAAAGTTTTACATAAAGATACTGGCTTTTTTAGTCCATATGAAAAAATAAAAATAACTTCGAAAGCTTAATCAGAGAATCTATGGTCGATGTTACTGTTTTGACATGCAAGGCTTATGACCGGCCTGAAGTGGTGAGTGCTTACACGGATAATATTCTTTTGGAGTACCACTACCTAAAAGCAGCACTCGAAGCGAAAGGTCTGAAAGTAGAGAGGACCTATTGGGACAACCCAGATTATGACTGGTCGCAAACCAAGGCCATTGTCTTCAGAACAATTTGGGATTACTTTGAACGTTTTGATGAGTTTTGGCCCTGGTTACAAGCGGTTCAGGCCCACACCAAGCTCGTAAATCCTATGAATTTGATCGCTTGGAATATTGACAAGCATTATCTGAAGGACCTGGACCAGTGGGGGATTCCTATAGTACCAACAATTTTTGTAGACAAGAGCCATCCATTACCTCTTGAACTGCTGGCTAAAAACAATAACTGGGAGGCGGTCGTGGTCAAACCAGCCATTGCAGGAGGAGGTTATCTGACTTATAAATTGACTCAAGAAGAATGGCCCAAGGCACAATTGTTATTCGAAGAATTGGTGGGGCAGAGAGATATGTTGGTACAAGGGTTTGTTGAGAGCATCACGACAAAGGGCGAAATTTCACTGATGGTTTTTGACGGAATTTATACCCACGCGATCCTCAAGAAAGCCAAGTCAGGAGATTTTCGCGTTCAAGACGATTTTGGCGGTACTGTTCACCCATATCAAGCGAGAGACTCGGAAATTGCGCTTGCCGAAAAAGTCATGGCGCTTTGTGATCCGGTTCCAGCTTATGGTCGGGTAGATATTGTTTGGGATCAACGTGGTCAACCTATGGTTTCGGAATTAGAGATCATAGAGCCAGAACTTTGGGTCCGAGAATGTCCTGAATCCGCAGCCTATTTTGCTCGAGGGATAAAGCGTTATCTCGACACTAACGCCAACCAATAGCACTACGATCGGACTTGTGAGGCATTGACTTTTTAGAACCGTAAAACAATATGATAATGTCTATTGAAAAATTACTTTTTGAGCGTTCAAGCCAGTGCGAACTTTGTCAAAATGACCAAGACTTAAAAGGCTATTCTGTTCCTGATTCACCCGTTGCAGATATTACAAGCCATGCGTTATTGTGTCAAAAATGTCTGTCTGATCTCGAGGGATCTGAGCATGATGAACATCATTGGCGTTGTCTTAATGATGCAATTTGGCACCCTGAGCCGGCGATACAAGTCTTGGCTTGGCGCATACTGCAACGCATCAAAGATCGCGGCTGGCCTCAGGATTTGATTGATATGATGTATCTGGATCCAGAGACGGCCCATTGGGCTGGAGCCTCAGGGGATGGGCAAGACCACCAGTCTTCTATCCAACATCGTGATGTCAATGGAGTTTTGTTGTCGCCTGGTGATTCTGTAGTTCTGATTAAAGACCTCAAAGTCAAAGGCAGTAGTATGGTCGCCAAGCAAGGGACAGCGGTCAGAAGGATTTCCCTTGACCCCGATAACGGCACCTTTATAGAAGGTAAGGTTGGGGGGCAAACTATCGTATTAGTGACTCAATATGTCAAAAAAATATAGGGTTTTTATTACTGTTTCCGATGCAGTGCGACGAAGTGGTGATAGAACTGCGGAATGGTTTCTATGCCTTTAAAATAGTTCCAAAGCCCGAAATGCTCGTTCGGCGAGTGAATGGCATCGCTGTCAAGACCGAAACCCATTAAAATAGTTTTTTGACCTAAAGCCGATTCGAAAAGGGACACTATGGGAATACTGCCTCCACTGCGCTGAGGCACTGGTTTTTTTCCAAAAGTACTTTCATAAGCCATCGACGCTGCTTGATATCCTATATGATCAATAGGCGTGACATAGCCCTGTCCACCATGATGAATAGACACTTTTACACGGACACCCTTGGGGGCAATAGCTTTGAAATGTGCGGCAAATAGCGCCGAAATTGTCTCCCAGTTTTGATGGGGCACTAGCCTCATACTGATTTTGGCGTAAGCCTTACTGGCAATGACTGTTTTGGCTCCTTCACCCATATAGCCGCCCCAAATACCATTGACGTCTAGAGTCGGTCGTATGGCATTACGCTCGTTGGTGGAGTACCCTTGCTCGCCATAGACCTCTTCGATGTCTAATGACTTGCGGTAGGCCTCTAGATCAAAAGGGGCTTTAGCCATTTCAGCGCGCTCAAGTTCAGAAAGTTCTGCAACATCGTCATAGAATCCAGGAATGGTGATGTGGTTTTTTTCGTCATGCAGCGAAGCAATCATTTTGCTCAAAACATTAATGGGATTTGCCACTGCCCCCCCATAAAGTCCACTGTGTAGATCTCGATTTGGCCCCGTTACTTCAACTTCGACATAAGACAGCCCGCGCAGTCCAGTAGTGATCGAAGGTATATCGTTGGCGATCATTCCGGTATCGCTGATCAATATAATGTCATTGGCTAACTGCTCTTTGTTGTTTAAAACAAAATCTGTGAGGTTTTTACTTCCGACTTCTTCCTCCCCTTCGATCATAAATTTAACATTACAAGGCAATTGATCGGTGGCGGTCATGTATTCAAGAGCCTTGACATGCATATACATTTGGCCTTTGTCGTCGCAGGCACCACGGGCAAAAATTGCGCCATCGGGGTGTAATGCTGTGGTTTTGATTATCGGGTCAAAAGGTGGGCTGTCCCAAAGGTCAATGGGGTCCGGCGGCTGTACGTCATAATGGCCATAAACCAAAATTGTTGGCAATTCAGGATCTAACAGTTTTTCGCCATAAACAATAGGATTGCCTGGGGTCTGATGAATGGCCACATGATCACATCCCGCCTCTTCCAAAGCAGTTTTGACTTGCTCAGCGGTCTGAGTAACTTGTTGTTTGAATTTTGGGTCGGCACTTATAGAAGGGATTTTGAGCAATTCAATAAGTTCACTCAAAAATCGGTCCTTGTGTGTTTCGATATAACCTGCGGCGCTTTTCATGTTGTTTTTCTTTGGTGGAGCCGAAGTTACGAAAAGTCATAATTTTTAAATAGGGCGTATTTGTTAATTATAAAACTTGTGTATATTTGCCGTCCTAAGCAGGAAAATCCATTGCGGCTGTGATGGAATTGGTAGACATGCTAGACTTAGGATCTAGTGCCGCAAGGCGTGGGGGTTCGACTCCCTTCAGCCGCACAAAAGCCCAGGCAATGCGCCCGGGCTTTTTTTTTGGATCCACACAAAATGGCGTAACTTGTCAAGATGAAAGGAATCCAACAACAATTGTCCTGTGCGCTCTTTGGTGCCGTCATGAGTTTGACACCCATTGAGGCAATCGCTCAGAAATTATACAGTGTAGCGTATGCCCACCAGGCTCAGGTAAAGGTTTTTGTTACAGAATATGCCCACCAAGCTGATCTCTTGGTATTCAAAGTGGTCTATGATCATCAAGCCAAGGGTAATGAGGGATTTTGGCACTTCACAGATTATGCCCACCAAGCCCACAAAAAGATTTTTTTTGTAGACCATGCCCATCAAGCGGAGTTAAAAGTTCATTTCGTTAGCCACCAGCATCAAGCCTCATGGCGTAATAATGGGCTCAAACATCTTCTTTATTAAGCCCGGTCCGGACTGCTCTGTTTTGGTTATCTTTGCCAAGCAAAAGACATTGCTATGACGTCAGAAGAGCACTTTTTATCAAAGCCGTATGGCCCAAAACCTGATTCTGGGGTTTTGGCCTATCAGGCGCCCAGCAATATTGCTTTGGTCAAGTACTGGGGTAAATACGGAGATCAATTGCCAAAAAATGCAAGCATTAGTTTTACTTTGGACCATTGTGTCACACAAACTCATTTGCATTTTAAAAAAAAGGAAACATCAGGGTTTTCGATTGCGGTGTTATTTGATGGGCAGCCACAGCCTTCTTTCGTTCCAAAAATTCAACAATTTTTTGACCGAATTGTCAAGTATATGCCATTGCTTGAGGCGTTTCATTTCGATATCAAAACCACCAACACCTTTCCACACAGCAGTGGAATTGCCTCTTCTGCGAGTGGTATGGCGGCGTTGACTGGTGCTTTGTTGGCGCTAGAGAACAGCTGTCTCAAAGTGCCATTAGCGCCTTCGGATTTTGAGCAGAAGGCGTCATTTTTGGCCCGTCTCGGGAGTGGCAGTGCAGCACGGAGCATCCAAGGGCCTATGGTCGTTTGGGGGAAACATCCACATATTCCTGAGTCTGACAATTTGTTTGGAACATTGTATCAAGCACCTATTGATCCGGTGTTCAGATCTTTTCAAGATACCATTTTGCTGGTCGACGAAGGCGAAAAGGTGGTGAGCAGTACAGTAGGCCACGCACTGATGCACGACCATCCATATGCCCAGTCGCGGTTTGATCAAGCGCAAAAACATTTGGCCGACCTCATGCCCATTTTGGCCAGTGGCGATTTATTGGCTTTTAGTGATTTGGTCGAAAGAGAGGCCCTCGCATTGCATGCCATGATGCTGACCTCTGACCCAAGTTTCATTCTGATGAAGCCGAACACACTGAGTATTATTGAGGCCATCCGCCGATACAGAGCTGAAACAGGTCATCCGGTATGCTTTACCTTAGATGCAGGCGCGAATGTCCATGTCTTGTATCCGGAGCAGTGTAAATCTGCTGTCCTTCAGTTTATTGAGCAGGAGTTAAAGGGTTTTTGTAGTGGAGGCAGATATATCACGGACAGAGTTGGCCATGGATTAAAAAAACTGTAATTTTACATGAAACAGAACTCGATGCGCGGCCCCTTGTTTTATTCAAAAATCCTGCTCTTTGGCGAATACGGAATCATTAAAGATTCTAAGGGCCTATCAATTCCCTACAATTTTTATAATGGCGCGCTCAAAACACCAGAGGTTCAGACGCCAGAGACCAAGTCCTCAACCGCTCATTTAATTAGGTTTTCGCAATACTTACGTCAAGCGACGGCGCTCAAAGAAATTGGGGTGGCTTTTGACCTTGACCGATTAGATGCAGATTTGTCCCAAGGGATGTATTTTGATTCGAGCATTCCTCAGGGTTATGGTGTTGGGAGTAGTGGCGCTTTAGTGGCGGCAATTTATGATGGCTACGCAGATGCTAAAATTACCGTCTTAGAAAATCTTACCCGCGAAAAATTATTGCAGCTCAAAGCAATTTTTGCTCAAATGGAATCTTTTTTTCACGGCAAGTCATCGGGTTTAGATCCTCTGAACAGTTACCTAAGTTTGCCGATTTTGATCAATTCACAAGATCATATTGAACCCGCTGGTATCCCATCCCAAACCAAGAAAAGCGGTGGGGCTGTTTTTTTACTAGACAGTGGCATTACGGGCGAAACAGCTCCAATGGTTCAAATTTTCATGGAAAAAATGAAAAATGAGGGCTTCAGAAGCATGCTGAAAAATGAATTTGTGAAGCACACTGATTCGTGCGTTGAAGATTTTTTGAGGGGTGATGTATCTTCCTTATTCGGAAATATCAAGCAGCTCTCTAAAGTGGTGTTGGATCATTTTCAGCCGATGATTCCTCAAAAATTTCACAGCTTGTGGCAAAAAGGAATAGACAGTAATGCCTATTATCTCAAACTCTGTGGTTCAGGTGGTGGAGGTTATATGTTGGGTTTTACTCAAGACCTTTCCGCAGCTCAAGCGGCCCTTAAAGACCATAAACTCGAAGTGGTTTACCAGTTCTAGAGTGCTCTAATTCTTGCGCGTATGCTCAGTCGCAAACAAAGACATATGTTCCTCAAACTTTTGGGCCTCTTCTCGGTGGTTCGCGGTTATGCTATTATTGTCTTGGTCTCCGCTCAAGTCCTTACAGCTGTTTTTATTTTGTCGCCAAATGACTCTATTGGGTCGGTTCTCAAGCAAATTGATTTATGGCTGCTCATTAGTGCTTCTTCGTTGGCGATTGCTGCAGGCTATATCATTAACAATTTTTATGACAAAGAAAAGGATTTGATCAACCGGCCCAAAAGATCAATGTTGGACCGTCAGGTGAGACAACAAACGCAACTTACCGGTTATTTTCTTTTGAATTTTTGTGCTGTATTGCTGTCTAGTGCTGTATCCTTTAATGCTGTTTTGTTTTTTACAGGATTCATTTTTTTGATGTGGTATTACTCACACCGCCTAAAGAAATACCTGTTTATTGGCAATATTTCGGCAGCCATACTCTCTGTGATGCCTCTTTTTGTTCTGGTTGTCTATTACCGAAATTTTGCACCGATCATATTGGCTCACGCTGGATTTTTACTTTTGTTGTTAGTGCTGCGAGAGGTCATCAAGGATCTGGAAAATCTCAAAGGAGATTTGGCCCAAAATTATCAGACCATCCCAGTGGTCTATGGAGAACGTGTGGCTAAGTTTTGGGCGACACTGCTATTGGCTCTGACTTATGTCCCTACGGTGATTCTTCTGGAGTACTTTCCTATCGGTGGAATGCGGTATTATTTTTATGCGACCATTTTGATGCTGTTGCTATTTGTTGGACTGCTTTGGCGGGCAAGGGATAAGAAAGATTACTTGATGTTGCATGCCCTGCTGCGCTTGGCTATTGTCGTAGGGATCGGCAGTATTGTTTTACTGGATTTCCAGAAGGTTCAAGTGATTTGGTCATGATCAGCAACATGATTTATAATAAAGGTCATAAAAAAACGAAGACCTGAATTAATAGTTATCTTTGCGCAAAATTTAATCACCTGAGGTAAATCGTGTTATGGCAAAAAATGAAACATCAAAATCTGGATCCCAATCTTCAAAAGGACCGAGGTCTCAGGGGCCATCAGGGGCCAAGAAGCCATTTAAAAAACCATCTAACTTTCGTCCAGACCGCATCAAAAAATCCATCACAAGTCCGGCTGCCAAATCGAATGCCCCTAAAAAAGAAGGTATTCGCCTGAATAAGTACGTCGCCAATAGCGGAGTTTGTTCCAGACGAGAGGCCGACACCTATATTGCCTCGGGATTAGTGACGGTCAATAATAAGGTCGTCAACGTTATGGGTTATTTGGTCAAACCAGGAGAAGAAGTCAAGTTTGATGGGCGCCGCCTGCAACCAGATCCGCCAACCTATGTATTGTTGAACAAACCTAAGTCTGTTGCCTCTACCAATAGCGAATCCAAGGGATTGACGGTCATGGATTTGATTGCCAATGCCAGTACCGCAAACTTGAAACCGGTAGGACGACTTGGTCGCAATGCAACAGGGTTGTTTTTGTTTACCAACGACGACCAGCTCATGAACAAGCTCCACAAAAAGGGAATGCCTAGACTTTTTCATATTGAGTTGGATAAGAATTTAAAAGCAGCAGATCTGCAAAAAATAAAAGAGGGCTTTGCTCTTGGGGAACGCACTATTCAGGTAGAGGACGTGAGTTATGTTTCCAACAAACCCAAAAAAGAAATTGGCCTAAAAATCAAGAACCTTGGCAATAGTGTGATTAGAGAAATGTTTGAACACTTGGGTCATCAAGTGGTCAAAGTGGATTGTGTGACATTGGCGCATTTGACCAAAAAAGACTTGCCAAGAGGTCGTTGGCGCACACTGACCACAGAAGAAATCGACTTATTTTCAATGCTTTAAGGCGACATAAAATATTTTTTGATTTTTTTTTGCTTTCGATAAAATAATCAAAAAAAAAATTACATTTGCCGTATTATTAGCTGAACTAGTGAAACAGGTTTTTACATTCGGGTTTTTGAAAATAAGGAAGTCATATTCAAAAACAGCTTACAAGGTAAGGCACCGAAATTTAAAGCTAGCTTCCGTATTATCTGCACCGCATCTCACAGCCTTGCTCCGCAAAAAGGTTTGGGCAATGCTCCCTATTATTGTATGATTAGCGTTTGACTTTTTGACGCATTCTAGTGATTTAATCATACCATAATCTGCACACAAAAACAGTGCTTTTACTTTAAAATGAACACAAAATACATCGATCTCATTGATCAGACCTACGATTTCCCTCAAGATGAATTTCGTTTGGAGGAGGATGGTTTACTTTTTCACGGTATTCCATTAATGGATTTGGTAGCAACTTATGGGGCACCATTTAAGTTTACTTATTTGCCAAAGATATCGGAGAATATTAACCGAGCCAAGCAATGGTTTGCCGAGGCCATTGAAAAACAAAATTATAAAGGCACCTATAATTATAGTTATTGTACCAAGAGTGCACATTTCAAGCACGTCCTGGTCGAGGCCCTCAAAAATGACATTCATATCGAAACGTCATCGGCCTATGATATTAATATCGTCGAGAACCTTAAAGCAGAAGGCCGTATTAGTGACAGCAGTTATGTCATTTGCAATGGGTTCAAGCGTGAGGAGTACATCACCAATATCGGCCGGCTCATTAATGGAGGACACAAGAAGTGTATTCCAATAATTGACAATTACGAAGAGTTAGATTTACTCTCTGATGCGATCGAAGGGGATTTTAGTATTGGGATCCGTATTGCTTCTGAAGAGGAGCCTAAATTCGAATTTTATACCTCACGTCTTGGGATTGGGTATAAGAATATAGTGCCTTTTTATGAGGACCAAGTCAAATATAATGATAAGGTAGAACTCAAAATGTTGCATTTTTTCATCAACACGGGCATCAAGGACAATGCTTATTATTGGAATGAGTTAGTGAAGTGCTTGAAGGTCTATACAAGACTCAAGAAGATTTGCCCAAGTTTGGACAGTTTGAATATCGGCGGGGGGTTTCCAATCAAAAACTCATTGGCATTTGACTATGACTATAGTTATATGGTCAATGAAATCATTAATCAAATCAATGTGACTTGCGCCAGTGAGGAAGTTCCGGTGCCACATATTTTCACCGAATTTGGCAGTTTTACCGTTGGGGAAAGTGGTGGAGCGGTATACGAGGTGCTTCACCAAAAGCAGCAAAATGACCGGGAAAAATGGAACATGATCAACTCGTCGTTCATCACAACTTTGCCAGATACCTGGGCCATTAATAAGCGTTTCATCATGCTTGCCGTCAATCGCTGGTTCGATGAATACGAGCGTGTCTTATTGGGCGGGCTCACCTGTGATAGTGATGATTATTACAATAGTGAGCAACATGTCAATGCCATTTATTTGCCTAAGTTCAAGAGAGACAAGCCACTTTATATAGGGTTTTTCAATACTGGGGCCTATCAGGAGTCTATTGGTGGATTTGGGGGTCTACAGCATTGCTTGATCCCTGCACCAAAGCACATATTAATCGATCGGGATGAAGACGGAAAGCTTGTTACTTCGGTATTCGCCCCACAACAAACCAGTCAACAATTATTATCAATTTTAGGTTATGAACACTAAAACTTATGCTGGAATTCCAGCAGTAAATGCCGCCATTGAAACCAGCAAAATAGTTTTGATACCTGTTCCTTATGATGGCACCAGTACATGGCAAAAAGGAGCAGATAAGGGCCCCGAGGCATTTTTGAGCGCTTCAGAAAACATGGAGTTATACGACATCGAAACAGAATCTGAAGTCTATAAACAAGGGGTTTATTTGAGCCCGCCTATTGAAGGTTTTACAGACCCAGAAGAGGTCGTGAATCAGGTGCACAAAACCGTGAAAGAATACATTTTACGCAATAAGTTTGTGACGGTTTTTGGCGGAGAGCACAGCATTTCTATTGGCACTATTCGCGCCTTTAATGAGTGCTTTGATGACCTCACTGTCTTGCACATTGATGCTCATGCAGATTTGCGCGCGACCTACCAAGGCACGCCATACAACCATGCCTGTGCGCTTTATCAGGCCAGCCAAGAAACTAATTTGATTCAAGTCGGAATCCGCAGTATGGATGTCGCAGAAACAACGGTTCTTGATCCCGAAAAAACCTGGTTTGCCCATGAGATGGCCACTGACGATTATTGGATCGATAATGTTATTGAGGCTCTTGGAGACAATGTATTCATCACTTTTGACTTGGATGCTTTAGATCCCTCAATCATGCCCTCTACTGGGACGCCGGAGCCGGGAGGAATGCTTTGGTACGAAACATTAGATTTCTTGCGACAGGTGTTCAAGGAACGCAATGTGGTGGGCTTTGACATTGTTGAGCTTTGTCCACAGCCAGAAGAAAAATCATCTGATTTTCTGGCGGCGAAGTTATATTATAAGATGCTGAGTTATAAATTCGAAGGGGTGACTTCTGAGCAGATTTTTGAAAGCAATTTTACTGAGCCCAAAAAACCTTTAACTAAATTTAATATACAAGACAATGACGCATAAAGGACCGATTTCCCAATTTATTCAGAAGCATTACCTTCATTTTAATGCGGCTGCGTTGGTGGATGCCGCCAAAGGTTATGAAGCACAATTGGCTCAAGGTTCCAAAATGTTGGTGTCATTGGCAGGAGCCATGAGCACCGCAGAATTGGGCAAGAGTTTTGCGGAAATGATCCGGCAGGATAAAGTGCAGATCATCTCTTGTACAGGAGCTAATCTTGAAGAGGACGTGATGAATCTCGTGGCACATTCTCACTATGAGCGCGTTCCAAATTATCGGGATCTTACTCCGCAACAAGAATGGGATTTATTGGAGCGTGGCCTTAATCGTGTTACAGATACCTGTATTCCAGAAGAGGAAGCTTTTCGCAGACTTCAGACCCATATTTTTGAATTATGGCAGTCGGCTCAAGAAAAAGGGGAGCGCTATTTTCCGCATGAATTCATGTACCAGCTTTTGCTCAGTGGAGTTTTGGAACAATACTATGAAATTGATCTGAAAGATTCTTGGATGTACGCCGCTGCGCAAAAAAACCTTCCTATGGTTGTCCCAGGATGGGAAGACAGTACATTAGGCAATATTTTTGCCAGTTATGTCCTCAAAGGAGAGCTCAATGCTTCGACCATGAAGTCGGGTATCGAATACATGACGTTCTTGGCCGATTGGTACACACATAATTCTGATCAGGGTATTGGGTTTTTTCAAATTGGCGGAGGGATTGCCGGAGATTTTCCGATTTGTGTTGTACCGATGCTTTATCAGGACATGGAGCGCACCGACACGCCTTTTTGGAGTTATTTCTGTCAAATCAGTGACTCAACCACTAGCTACGGAAGCTATTCAGGAGCGGTTCCTAATGAAAAAATTACTTGGGGTAAACTTGATATTGATACACCGAAATACATCATCGAAAGCGATGCCACAATCGTGGCGCCGCTCATCTTTGCTTACTTATTAAATTACTAAATATGAGACGTGTAATAGTAGATTATAAGAAACTCAACAACGAAATTTTAGACTTATTAGTCGAGAAATTCCCCTATGGCTACGATTCAGAAGACATCATAACCTTCAAAAACGTCCAGAATGAGACTTTAGAAGCGGTCGAGGTCAGAACAGAGGATACCATTTATTTGGTGAAAGTGAGTAAGCGCTTGTCTGATACCATGGAGCATTTTCAGGATGACGACAATGATTATGAGGATAGTGATGAGAAAGAGACAGAAACGCCTGATGTTGAGGACGACAGTTCCGATGAATCGGACGATTACTAAATTGATATACGCTGTTGATCAAAAAAGTTGGTAACGGAGGTTACCAACTTTTTTATGTTCATAATTCTTGGTCGGTACGTCATGATCAAATCGAAAATTAACTTAATTTTCTTTAAGTGTTTAACCGCTTAATCCCTCTTTTGTGATGCATCAATTCCATGTTTCTCTGCCTTGCCGCCATCTTGAGGCCACCCGTAATTTTTACACTAAAATCCTAGGCGCTTCTGTTGGGCGCAAGTCAAATCTTTGGATGGATATTGATTTGTACGGCCATCAAATCACCTTCACCAAATGTGGGCCATTTAAGTTCGATTATCCAAATTATAGTTTTGAAAAAACAGTACTGCCGTCTTTTCATTTTGGCGTGGTCTTGCCTATTAATCAATGGGATACTTTATACCTAAAACTCAGTAAAGAAGATTTTTTGTTTATCGATACTGCAGAATTTTTGACGGACCGAGTGGGGGCTCACAAATCTTTTTTTCTAAAAGACCCCAATGATTATGTGATTGAATTTAAGGTATTCGCGGCGCCTGGCGATGTGTTTTTGGCCTCATAGATTTTATGAGTTCGTGGGCCGCCAAACCATAAATACCGATATATTCTAAGGCGATCCAGAGTGTTTTTTCCTGGACGCCGTCTGATTGGTAGCCTGTATAACTCACCATGATCAACAAGGATCCCAAAATGGCAAAACGATAAGGTGTAAAGAGGCTCAATAACAAGGGGGTTGCCCAATACCAGGGATGGACTGTAGTGGCCAAGAGCAAATATAAAGCTGTCGCCCAGAACATGGTGCAGATCAAGGGCCTGATTTGGGTCAAGTCTTTGCGCCAAGCTAAGGTCATGATGGTCATCAATACGATGAGGGACAATATTGGCCCGGACTCAGCAATGATGTTATAGCCCACCCATTCAAAACCGATCCAACGGACCAGATAGTAGATGCTGGCGTTGAATTCGAAATTCGTGAACCATAGCGCTGTCGTATCGGTATAGTGCTGCCAAGTAAGGCCTGAACTATACGGCAAAGCGATCAACACCAATGTTATGGTCATTGCGCCAAACACCAGGAACGCTTTTTTGCAGTGTGCTCTAAAATCTACGAAATGAGGGATGCAGTGTTTCGCAATCAATGGCAGGAACATCAGCGGTATAAGTTTGACCATTATCGACATGGCGATGCTCCAGCCCGTCAGAATAAAGCGTTGTCGCGACAAGGCCAAAAGTCCCAATGTTAGGCTGCAGAGCATGACCCCTTCAAAATGCAAATTACCTGTAAATTCAAGAATAATGAATGGATTTAAATAATACCAATTGATCCTAGAGGCAGGCATTTTTAGTCTTTTGAGTAAATGACGGCCGCCGATAAAGACCCCTAAGTCAGCCAAGATGATGAGGGCTCTTAAGGTCACGACTTGACTTAATAAATGAGACATGCCAAGCCAATGCGGCACCGCAAACAACCATTGCATGATTGGAGGGTAGTTGGTGAAATGGCTGGCGTTTAATGGCCCCATTCCAGAGACTAAAGACGCACCGTCAGGCACAACATAGTCAATAAGTGTTGGATCTTCAATAATTTGTGAAGGACTGAATAGATAAGGATTAAGTCCTTTTGCGGTCAAAAACCCATCCCAGATGAATCGATAAAAGTCCTGTGATAAATTGGGCAGTGCCACCACTAAGATGGCCCGGAATAAAAGACCTAAAATGAGGTCATGCGGCCATTTATTTTTCTTGGAAGAGATGAGATAGGTGCTCAAGCTCCAGATCAAGGCATAACCAAGCAACAAAAAAGTTGTTTGCTCACGGACCAATTCATAACCAAAATAGCCGTAGCCCAGGCATAAAACCAAAACAACCCCATAATGCAGCATCAGGGGTTGTCGTCGGATGTTCATGTTGCTATTTTAGTCTTGCCACTCGGCAATAAATAAATTGGTGTCTCGTGTTCCACCGTTATTTCTGTTCGAAGAAAAAACAAGATAACGGCCATCGTTACTGAATACAGGAAAGGCATCAAAGGTTTCTCCATGAGTGATGCGCTTCAGGTTTTTGCCATCTGTATCAATCATGTACAAATTGAAAGGAAAACCACGTTCCGCTTCAAAATTGCTGGAAAATAATATTTTATCCCCGCTGGGATGAAAAAACGGACTCCAATTCGCATTACCCAATCGGGTCAATTGACGCAAATTACCCCCATCAGCATCACAAATATATAACTCCATTTCGGTAGGTTCAACAAGTCCTTGAGCCAAAAGATCTTTGTATTTGGCTATAGCTTCTGGTGTTTTGGGACGAGATGAACGAAAAATAAGCTGTGTGCCATCAGGAGAGAAAAACGCCCCTCCATCATAACCCAATTCATCAGTGATTTGTGTCACTTCAGAGCCGTCGATATTCATGGTATAGAGCTCCAAATCACCACTTCTGGTCGAGGTGAAAACAATTTTGTCCCCTTTTGGAGACACAGTGGCCTCTGCATCATATCCTGGTTGGTTGGTCAACTGTCCTGTGATGTTGCCCTCAAGATCTGAAACAAAGATGTCAAAGCTGTCGTATACTGGCCAGACATAATTACCATTTTTGCGTAAAGGCACTTCTGGACAATTTTCATCAGCCAAATGGGTTGAGGCATAAACAAAATGAGTGTTATCTGGCAAGAAATAGGCACAGGTAGTGCGCCCCTGACCTGTGCTGATCATTGGGGGTTGTGTCGTTGAGAATTCCTGGTCGGCATCCATCAAAAACATTTGGTCACAACCGACACCCCAATCGCTATAATTTGATTGGAACACAAGCTGCTGGTCATCAAAACTCCAATAGGCCTCGGCATTGTCTCCACCGAAAGTGACTTGGCGTAAAGACTTAAAGTGTGTTTCTTCAGGATAAATTAATCCTGAAATATCGCCACTTGCAGCCAGCTCAGTGTTGGTGATGGTTTCTTGGCCTGAATTATTTTTACAACTCCAAACAAGAGAAAGAAACAGTAGTGGTAGAAATTTTCTCATTTTTAAACTATTTTTGTGCAAAAATAAAGATATGCGACCAATTTTTTACCTTTTTTCCATTCTGATTTTAGTTTCTTGCCAAGGCACTAAACACAATAATCAAGTCACTCTTCAAGATGATGTTTACTACCTTTCCTCAGATGCTTTGGAGGGTAGAGAGTCAGGAACAGAGGGCGAAAAAAAGGCTACTGCGTATCTGGCAGAGCGATTTGCGGCCATAGGATTAGCACCCAAGGGTGATTCGGGCTATTTCCAAACATTCAACTTTAAGCAAGGCAGTAATCCACATGAAGCCACACAGATTGTAGATTCTGTGAGCAATGCTTCAGCCCAGGGCATCAATGTGATTGGTTATCTGGACCGCAGCGCAGACAAGACAGTTGTCATAGGGGCACATTTGGATCACCTGGGTTATGGCGGTGAAGGCTCTCTATATAGAGACACCATTCCCAGTATCCACAATGGAGCCGATGATAATGCCAGTGGTGTGGCACTGATGTTACATCTCGCTCAGGCTTTAAGCAATAATGCCTCAGGGCAAACCAATTACCTGTTCATTGGTTTTGCCGGTGAAGAAAAAGGATTATTGGGGTCTAATTTTTTTGCAAAGAACCCAACTGTTGATTTGTCTCAGGTCAATTATATGATCAATATGGACATGGTCGGTCGCCTCAACCAAGAAGAGACTTTGGCCGTGCATGGTGTTGGCACATCTCCTGTTTTCAAGCAGGTTCTTTATGCCAACAATGACCAAGGTTTGACCATTGCCGAACATGAAAGTGGTGTGGGGCCAAGTGATCATACGTCATTTTACTTGGTCGATCTTCCT
The DNA here is from genome assembly GCA_029248405.1 of Flavobacteriaceae bacterium. GTDB lineage: Bacteria > Bacteroidota > Bacteroidia > Flavobacteriales > Flavobacteriaceae > BACL21. The sequence continues at coordinate 391,237 of JAQWJJ010000016.1, forward strand.
GTTCTTCACTTTTTTACTGGACAGCACGAGGATTACCATAAGCCCTCTGATGATGCCGATAAAATTAATTATGTGGGCATGGAAAAAATTGGGGCCTTCATTTTGGCCCTCATTAATGATTTGGATGATGATCCAAAATTAACCTTTAGAAAGACCAAAAACGAGAGTGAAGAAACACCGCGTTTTAAAGTCGGTCTGGGGGTTGTGCCAGACTATTTGTTTACAGGTCCCGGAATGCGGATCGACGGAGTCAGTGAAGACAAGCCGGCACAAAAAGCCGGTCTTCAAAAAGGAGATGTAGTGGTGCGTTTAGGCGACAGTACGGTGACCGATATGATGAGTTACATGCGTGCCCTTTCGAGTTTTTCTGCTGGTGATAAGACTAAGGCCGTTATTGAGCGAGAGGATCAATCGATCGAAGTAGAAATCGAATTCTAGTAGCGCTTGCTATAAGAAAGTGACACATAGAGATGCGGATCTGCAGCTCTATTTCTAGCCGATTCAAAATGGTAGCTCAGTTGCAGGTCATGCCGCCCAAAGCGCGCAAAAAACCCCGCGCTAAAAAAATAAAGCATCGGATAGGGCTTTACAGTAAATTCGGACTGATCACCAAAAATGTTGCCTTGGAGCATGGCATCATGTATCACATAGCGATGGCCAAAGCGCGTCGAAAAAAACAACTCATTTTTGCTGCCCAATAATTGTTTATAGGCAATCGATTTCTGGAGTGGCTGTCGTTTGCCAAAGTAAAAAACAAGATCATTCTCGATAAAGACATCCTTGCTGCCCAATGCCGTGATCGGATTCCAGGCAAAATAAACCCTAAATGGATCTCCATTCCATTGCCATTCACGGGTGTAGTGGTGATATAAGTTCAGGTGAAAACTATTATCGATTTGCGACAACCATGTGGCGATTTTAGAGTCGACAGTGGCAGAGTTGTGGAAAGCACTCTGAACGGTCTCTGATCCTGACCATGGACCCGCCATGCCCATCACAAATTTGACCTCATGCGCCCGATCTGCCTGGGCCAAAAGCAGTTCATTAGACAGGCCCAAAAAGCCGGCATAGGGCCGATCCATGAATTTAGGCTTATCGGTCAGCAGGTCAGTAGGGGTATAAATCTCTTGGTACAAAAACATAGTGTATTGCCTGGTGGTCAAACTGTCTCTACTGGGAGGAAGCCAGCGTCTTAAACCCAAGAATGTGCCCGTGCTGTAATAACGGTCGGTAAAATGCAAAAAGTCGTTGTCTTCACGAAGTTCAAACTGATTTTCAAACAAGGGGCCCTTGTTGAGCCCATCAACTGGGGCATCGCGGTCTTGACTCAATAGCGGTAAGCTGCCCAGGAGCCCAAAGAGGAGAAAGGGGGTGATATGACGGTTAAAAAGGATGATGTTCGCCTGTTTTATGAGGCAAAAATACTTTTAAAAAAGAGATATCCGAAACCAAATACAGCCATAAGATGAAATGCTATGAGTCCAAAATCTCCTTCAGGCCCAACATTAAAGCCTAAATACAACCCAAAGGCAAAGTAATGCATCATGAGTCCCTCTGTTATAAGTATGGTCCATGGTGTATTTCTTTGGTAGTTTTTCCTTAGTTTTTCCTTTGTAAGGACACCGTCATTGTATTTTGGTGTTCGCACAAATTCTGATTTTTTGCCAATGTGGCCTTCCAATACACCTCTTGAGTTGCTCAAGGAAAATCCTATGGCAATAGAGAAAAAGCTGAAGAATAATCCAGTAAATTTCATCCAAGTGCGCCAGGTTCTACCATGGAGATTTTGAAAGAGCAGCCCATAGGTCATGTACAGCATTAATGTGGTGAGCCCAAAGCCATTCATGACCCAGAACAACCATGCTAGTTCAGGGTGTCGCTGTTTGATCACCAAGAGCGGCACACTCAGTATGGCCAAAGTAAAGACTTGAAGAAATAATGTGCTGCTCAGAAGATGAATGGTGCCATGGAACTTTTGCCCTACGCTAAGGCCCGGATGTCTCAATACCTGCTTAATGGATTTCTGAAAATTTTCGGCACCGCCTTTGTTCCAGCGAAATTGTTGTGCCCTTGCAGCTTGGATACTGTCGGGTAGTTCTGCGGGCGTGATGACCTGAGACAAATAAACGATCTGCCATGAGCGCATCTGCGCACGATAACTAAGGTCCAAATCCTCTGTAAGGGTGTCCCCCTCCCAATTTCCCGCATCCAATATGGCTGTTTTGCGCCAAATTCCTGCAGTACCGTTAAAGTTGATGAAATAACCTTTGGTATGGCGTCCTAATTGTTCTAGAGTAAAATGAATGTCTAAGGCAAAAGCCTGAATTTTGGTCAGCAATGAGTTGTCCTTGTTGAGGTGTCCCCATCGGGTTTGTACCGCGCCAACTTTTGGGTTTTTAAAATAGGGAAGTGTTTCTTTAAGCCATGAGGGACTGGGTAAAAAATCTGCATCGAATATGGCCATATAGTCACCTCTGGCAGTGGCCAAACCTTCCTTCAAGGCACCGGCCTTGAAACCTGTGCGCTGAGCTCTCATCAGATTTGTTATTTGGTAGCCTGCTTGGAGATATTGAGGCAATAACTCGGTGATCAATCCCGTAGTTTCATCTGTGGAGTCGTCTAGGATTTGAATCTCTAAACACGCTTTGGGATAATCGAGTTGCGTGATACAATCCAATAGCCTTGAGACGACATTGGCCTCATTATACAGGGGCAGTTGAATGGTGACCAAAGGATATGCATCACCTTTTGAAAGGTCCCACTGAGGCAGTGCCTTTTGTTTGCGGGTTGCGCTCAGGTAATGGCGCAACAATTGAATTTGTGTCAACGCAAAGACAAAAATGATGACCAAGGCTGCGATATATGCTGTGATGAGCGCTACTTCCCAGATCATGACTTTAGAGCGTATTTGCCAATCCAACCCAGTATTTTGATGCCGGCCATGACAACACCTTTGATCGTTCCAGACACTTTTGAGACGCCAATTCGATTTCTGTATGGAACAGGAATTTCTTGATATCTCAACTTGTGCTTTAGGGCCTTGAGCTGCATCTCGATGGTCCATCCGTATGTGTTGTCCACCATATTAAGGGCCATAAGCGCTTGATAATCAATGGCGCGAAAAGGACCAAGGTCGGTATAAGTTGCTTTGAATAGGTGCCGCATCAAGAATGTAGCAAGCCAATTACCAAATCTTTGGGGTAATGTCATGGCACCCTTTTCCATGAGTTCTGATTGGCGTGCGCCGATGACCAGATCGCACTCATTGGCAATAATTGGCGTGACAAGGGCCTTTAAATACTCTGGATAATCACTGTAGTCGCCATCTAAGAACACCACAATATCGGGTCGTTCTTCCGGTTGGGACTCTTGCTTCTGACTCAGATATAGCATGGCCTTTTTGCAGGCATAGCCATAGCCTGAGCGAGGCTCTTCAAGGACAAAAGCACCGTGATTTCTGGCGACGGCAGCTGTATCATCACTTGAGGCGTTATCCACGACGATGACTTGCTTTATCCCTTTAGGGAGATCATCCAAAACATGTCCAATGGCTTTGGCTTCATTTTTGGCAGGGATGATGACAACTATTTTGGACTTGGTCACACGGGCATTACTTACTGAGTTCGATTTGTTGCTGCGGCACGATGTATGCATCAAAATACCAAGCCGAAAACTTTTCGAGTCCTATAAATAGAAGCACGCCGACGATCAGAATTAGCACCGCGACCAATATGGTATTGACTTTTTTTCGCTTGGGATCAATCGAACACTGATCTTGAGTTGTTTTGTACTTGTAAACTCCAAATGCGCCAATGAGCACCGCTACGCCCCTCAGCATTATGGCTCCGAGACCCAAAGAGCCATCGGCTTGATAAAAGAAATCAGCAAATGAAATAGCCACAACACCCCCCATTAGGCCTAGCATGAACAAAACCGCCGGAGCGACACAACAAACAATCCCGGCCAGAGCAGACATGAGCCCATATTTTAACGTCCATTTGTAAATACTGGGTTTTTCCATAGTGTAGCTTTAACTGTTGCGAAGTTACGAATTTTGGTCTTATTGGGATTGGACGTGTTTCTGATAATAGCCGTAGAGTCGCAGTGGATCTTGACCACGACGGTACTTGTATTGGAGCACCCAAAAATGATATTGTAAATTCCAAATACCTTTGCTGTAGTAAGTTCTTGCAGAAGAGGTGACATGAGGCGCCAAAACACCAAAATACGTTTCTCCCCACAGACGGTCAATCAAATTAAGATCTTCACATATTACGAATGACTCATCAAATCCCTTCGCCTTTAGAAAGAGGGCCTTGGTCACAAACAAACTCTGATCGCCACCACGGCAAAATTTATAACGAAATCGTGTCCCCCATCCAGCGAGTCTCAGCCACCAGTGGCTTGAATCAAATTTCATTCGGAAGCATCCCGCTTGTTGGTGTGGCTTGGAGAATGCCAAGATGTGTCGGTCAAAATCCTGCGGTGGAACGGTGTCTGCATGCAGAAAATACAAAATATTGGCTGATGCTTGAGCAGCGCCATAGTTCATTTGGGCTGCCCGACCCCGGGCTGGTGAGTCACACAGGAGCACGCCATCAAGCTGTTGGACAATATCTTGTGTGCCATCGTTACTACTGGCATCAACAATAATGAGCTCTAAAGTGGCCAGTTGGTCCGCTCTTTTTTTGACCATATTGACGGTTTGAGCGATATGTTGTGCTTCGTTATACGTGGGTATGATGACCGATATTTTCAGCGCCATAAAGAGTCCTTAATGATTTAGCGACCAGTCATAAGACCTATAGATCACCTCGGTATTGTGGGGTAAATTAAGCCCTGTGTAATTATTGATCAGCACAATCAACTCTTGGGTTGTGCCAAAATCTTTTTTGAACCAAAAAAATATTTTAGACAGTATCAAGGGGTCTCCCTCCAAATTGTTTTTTGACGAGTCTCGCAAAAAAGTTTGCGCGGCGCCATCGAGTTGACTCTCAAGATCAAACCCTGTATAGGCTTTTTGGGCAAGTTGTGGGCACGAAAAAGAGGCGCAATTGATGGCAAAATGAATGCGTGGCTCTTGCATTTTGCGCAGGATGTCATGTTCAATGTCATCAAGGGTATAGGTCGTCCCGTCGGAAGTCAGCACTGTTTTTTTCCAAGGGCGATTGATGTCCTTTATGCTAGAGAGTGGCATGTGATCGCAAATTAGCCTCACAGTGCAAGCATTATAGGCATTGATCCAAAAGGCCAGCTGTTCTGATTTTTCGCGACTTTCTATATCGGGCAGCACATTTTGGAGATGTGTTATATAGCGGGTCAGCTTTTCGTAGTCTTGGATGAATCCGTCATAATTGACCTGGCCATTTGGTGAGACATGTTCTTGGAGCAGGTCATCCCAAATTTCGTGGTTCAATGGTTGAGCCTTAACCGCCATGAGTTGACAAAACACAAATAAGCAAGTGGTTATTTTTAAGATTTGCGCTGCCATGGATACATTTCCTGTTCGATAAATGTTTTTGGAAAATGCTCATCTCCGTCAAACCCTAATTCTATATCGCGACCTTCACTTGGGACATGTGCTGTGCCGAAGAGATAGTCCCATAGACTGAGTGTTAGGCCAAAATTCACCCCGTAAGGAGCATGTTCAGGCAACGCTTTGGCATGGTGCCAAATGTGCATCTTAGGATTGTTGAAGAGGTACTTAAACGGCCCATAATCCCATCCCAGATTGGCATGATTGAGGTGCCCAATAGTGATGGCCAAAAAATGAACAATTGCCACATCTTGGGCGTCAAGTCCACCGATCAGGGCCAGTGGTACATAGAGAATTGCCTTATATACCACTGGTTCTAACCAATGGTAACGCAAGTGTGCCGCAAATCCCATTTCTTTGACACTGTGGTGGAGCTGATGGATGCGCCATAGTTTCGGTATGCGATGCAGGAGTTTGTGCGTGTTCCATTGAACAAAATCACTGACCAAGAAAAAGACCAGTAAACCCGTCCCAAAGGGCAGTCTATTGAGATCAAAAATTTCAAGCTGACCTACCGACAAATTAATAACCCCAAGCAGATCATCAAAGGCCTTTGCAGTAGCCTCTGACAAAGCAATCAAGACAATTAAATTCAGCAGGAAGAAATTGAAAAACATATAGAATGTATCAAGCCAAAAATCTTTCCTGAACAAGGGCTGTCCCTTGCGCCAAGGAAACATAATTTCAAGGCCCCATACCAATAAAGAGATAATGATCAGCCCATAGAAATAGTTGCCCCAGTACCACTGCGTGATTTCTTTGAACAGGTAATTAAAATAACCTGAATAAGAGGACATGATAAGTTCTAAATAGCCTTCCATAATCAACAACACCCTCCTCCGTCATAATGAAATGTCGCGGGACTGATAAAAATGTCCTTGCGATCTAATGCCAACAATGCGCTCGCTGTTTTGTCACAAATTGCTAGCGGCTGGTTTTTGAGTAAAATATGACCCTTATGGTCGTCAAAATAATCTTCGGGGCCATAATATATGGCCGCTTTTCCCGTGAAAACACAAGGTCCATCTTCTGGCATTGGGTCCTTAATCGCGGCCACTTCAATGGATTCGATATAGAGCAGTTCTTGGGTTTGGTATTGTGCGGGATCTAAAATTCGGTAAGGTTTGCGCGCACGGATTTCTATGGTGCCAAACCCGACATCTGTGAGGGCTTTGACATAGGTGGCAATGGGCAAGCTGCCACTCAGGCATAAAGCTCTGAGCCGTTCATCATTGCGCAATTCATCACTCATGGGTTGCTCACAAGTGGGGTCGCTCATCACCAGTCGGCCATGTGGTTTCAAGACTCGGTACATTTCTTCTATGGCCTTTTTAAGATCTTGATCTTTAAAGATATTGAACAGACAATTCTGTGCGGCAACATCTACACTTTGGTCTGGCATTGGGAGGTTTAAGGCATCTCCTTTTTTTAGGCTGACAAAGTCGCTTTGGAACCATGGATTCATGCGCTCTGCTTCGGCAAAGTTTTTTCGGGAAGCATCGAGCATTTCGTCAACCACGTCGACACCAATAACACCTCCGCTTTGTCTCGAGAAATAGGCAAATTGAAGCAGTTCCATACCTCCACCAACGCCGACATAAAGTATTTTGGGTTGGTGCGATAAATCTCGAGGATGTACCGTGGACCCACAGCCATAATTCATCTCCTGCATGATGGTAGGAATTTTTAATCCTGGCAATTCCCATACGGGGTTTGTGGTGCAGCAAAGTCCAATATTTGGACTTAATGCAGCTTCTTTGTATACGTCGTGAGTGGTGTCTAAATAACCCATAAATCAGTCTTAAAGCTTTTCAATTAATTCAGAAAAAAGAGCGACCATAGATGGTTCGGCTTTTTTGGCTTGAGCAATTATATCTCCTATGTCTACTGGTGCTAAATGATCAGGATCACACTCATCTGTCAGTACAGATATGGCAGCGACTGGTAAGGATAAGTGATTGGCAACGATGACTTCAGGGACTGTACTCATGCCCACGGCATCACCGCCGATAAGGCGCAAAAAGCGATATTCAGCTCTTGTTTCTAGCTGAGGACCTAATACGCCAACGTACACGCCTTGATGCAAACATATTTCTTGTTTCTGTGCAATCTCAATAAGCAGCTGATTCATGGCAGGGTCATAAGGTCTATTGAGGTCTACAAATCGTTCACCCATGTGTTCTACACCATGAAAAGCCAGAGGGGATGATCCTTGTAAATTAATGTGGTCATCGATGAGCATCATTTCCCCTTTTTTAAAATTTAAATTGAGCGCTCCAGAAGCGTTGCTGACCAAAAGTTTTTTGATGCCAAGCTGGTGCATGACACGCACAGGAAATGTGACGTCCTCTTGGCTATAGCCTTCATAAAGATGAAATCGTCCTTGCATGATCACTACTGTCTTGCCGCCTAAGCGACCAAGGACTAGTTTTCCTTTATGGAATTCTACTGTCGCAGTCGGAAAATATGGGATCAGGTTATAGGGGACCTCTTTAACAACGTCAACTGAGTCAATGAGTTGTCCCAAACCAGTGCCCAAAATGATCCCAACCTCTGGCTCATGAAAACCGCGGTCTTTGAGAAAATCAGTCGCTTCTTGAACGAGTTGAATGAGTTGAGGTTTCATTTAAAGAAAGGGTTTAAATACATCTATTGGGTGTAAATCTGCTTCAGTATCAATGTCGTTGCGCTTGGGCAGTAAATGATAACTTTCAGGGGGTAAATTACTTAAAGTATCGCTCAAAACCGAAGAGGTACTCCAATTTTTATTGTTAAATAATTCTGAATTTAATCGACTCAGACCGATCAAGTAATAGCCGCCGTCTTCTGATGGACCAATAACAACTTCCTTTTGTTTTAAGGCCTCAAAGGCATTTTCAAGGAGTGCAATATCCAGGTCATAGAGATCGGTGCCAATCAAGACAATGTCTGTATAACCCTCATCAAAACCCCCGGCAAATGCATGGTTCATGCGCTGACCCAAATCTGAGCCGCATTGTATTTTTTTTTGAAAGGTGGATTCTGGCCAACAATCACCCGAGTTCACGCTGTGGCTGTAAAACACTTGCTTGTCTGTTTTGAGCGCGCTACAAATTGTGGCGGTATGGTTCAATAAAAACTCATATATGGATAGCGCTGCAGCATCGCCGATAGTCGCGGCAAGACGCGTTTTACACAATCCAAGTACCGGGTTTTTACAAAAAACAATGAGTAATGGCTTGTGGCGGGATGTGCTTTGGTCTTTAGTCATATATTTTGATGCCATCAGCCAGATAAATGCCCCAGCGTTTGCTGAAGGCATGAATGCTGTCGGTGCTTAATTGTTGGTTATTGACTAGGGGGTTTTGGTTGTTTTTCCAATGAAAAATACCTCCATAAAGATTACGCACTGTATACCCCAAGTCTTGAATTTGAGCGCCACTTTTCTCGGATCTGACACCAATAGAACAGTAAACAATGAGCATTGCTGCTTTATCCCCAGCGATAGATTGAATGAGGTCTTTTGTGATATTGCCTTCTCCAATGAAATGTGCTCCAGGGATATGACTAACGTCGAATTCTTTTCTTGATCGTGTGTCCAAAAAGAAGACCTCTGAATCGGCCCTAAGGGCTTTGGCTTCTTCCAGGTCTATATAGGGAACCAAATCATGATTGTATTGCAATAGCACAGGGGCAAAGTCTTCTTGCGCCCATGCAAAAGGACTCAACAGCATTAAGGCAGTCATGGTTGTCAGTAGTTGCTTCATGATGGTGTCATTACGCTACAGTACCCTGACAACTGCTGCCTGCACCCGCTGTGCATCCATAACAGTGTTGTGATACTTTGATGATCCTACCCTCCATTAGCTTCTCATCGTAGTCCGAAATATGCGTCAAATTGCCGGCAACGGGTAGCGCCAGCATTTGGTTAAAATCACAGTCATACAAAAATCCATTCCAAGACACCGAAAGGGTATTGGTACACATTACGCTTTTTGCCGCTTCTGGATTATAGGCTTGGACCAATTCATACATATATTCTTCATAGTTTTCGCTGGCGATGAGGTAATCTAAGAATCGCGAAATTGGCAGGTTGGTGATGGCAAATAATTGATTGAATTCTATGCCAAAATCACTTCTGAGTTTGGACTTAAAATCTGTTTCTAAGTCCTTTTGATGGGCAGGTAAAAAGGCGCCACTTGGATTATACACCAGATCCAAAGTCAGTCCGCTGTTGGGCATGCCATAACCCACTGAATTTAGTTGCTTGAGGGCTTCAATTGAGGCATTAAAAACACCACTACCTCTTTGCTTGTCAGTTTTTTCTTTGGTCCAATGCGGCATACTGCTGACCACATGGATTTTGTGTTCTTTAAAAAAAGCGGGCAAATCGTGGTATTGCTTATTGGCCCTTATGATGGTCAAATTACTGCGTACAATGATGTCTGCAATACCAGCCTTTCGCGCCTCGATAACAAACCAACGAAAATTAGGATTCATCTCTGGTGCTCCACCTGTAAGGTCTAGTGTTCTGGCGTTGGTTGATCTGATGACGCTAAGGCATTGCTCCATTGTCTCTTTCGTCATGATCTCTTTGCGATCAGGTCCTGCATCAACATGGCAATGGTCACAAACCTGGTTGCACATATATCCCACATTGATTTGCAGAACTTCTAATTTGTGGGCACTTAATGGCCTGCCAAGAGTCTCAGCAACACGGTCTTTGAACAGCGGTAAAGTGCCGTCTTTGAAGAGTCCTTCTGAAAGGACTTTGAGTTGGTGTGAGGCCTCTGCCAAAGGGTTGGCTTGCTTGCGCAATGATTGTCCTTTAATCTTGGTCATAAGGGCTAGGCGTCGAGCTTATTGACTTTATTCATCATCATCACACTATGGACCAACGCCGCACCACTTTTTATTGCTGCTCCAACATGAACAGCTTCCATCATTTCGTCTTTTGTTATGCCCCGTTTAAGCCCATCTTGTGTATAAGCATCAATACAATAGGGACACATTTCGGTATGCGCAACGGCAAGAGCAATGAGTGATTTCTCGCGAGGTGTCAACGCGCCGTCTTGGAATACAGCGGTGTAATAATCAAAAAACTTCTCACCGAGTGCTTCACTCCACTGAGTGATGTCTTTGAATTTGCGAAGGTCTTTGGGATCGTAATAGGACATAGTAAGATTTATTTGTAATGGCTTGGTGTGACCGCACACTTCTGAATCATAAAGATAACAACATCGGTGCCAAACCACCAATTTGACACTACGAAAAAGACCTCCTATTGATGGGAGGTCTTTTTCACAAATGATCGCTGTTGTTGTTTAGCTAAAATAGACATAAACCATGGCCACGGTCAAAACGATGAGTCCACCCACAATTTTGGCAGGTCGCCATGGTGTGATATCGACTTGTTCTGTATAGACGAGCTGATAGTCGTGGGCTCTTGGATAGAGACGACCAATCAGCAGCATGATCAGAACATTCAACACAAAAAGAATCGCCATGACATCCAAAAAGTGAAGGCCAAAGTAGCCTTGTGATTCAATAACCGAGAGTGCTACAGGGTCAGTAACGCCTGAATTCTTGGCTTGATCTAGAGCCTGATTCACAAAATGAGGCTTCATGATGAATTGGCTAATGATGTAAAGGACAGACCCAGAGATCAGACCAATTTTGGCCGCTATGGCAGGAACACGCTTGGTGGTATAACCTACGACAATAATCGTCAAAATAGGGATGGAATATATCCCGTTAATTTCTTGAAGGTAGTCAAATAAACTCCCGGCATTGGCAATCATTGGGGCGATAAACATGGCGCCAATAGCCAAGACAATACCAAATCGCTTGCCTTGCTGGACAACTTTAGCCTCGTTTGCTTCTGGGTTGATGTGTTGCTTGTAGATGTCAATCCCAAATAAAGTGACAGAACTATTAAGAACACTATTGAAGGAGCTCAAAATGGCTCCAAAAATGACGGCTGCGAAAAAACCTAAAAGTGCTGGCGGCAAAATTGCCGCAACCAGCTTAGGATACGCTTGGTCTACAGAGGTCAAATTAGGAAACATATGGTACGCGATGATTCCAGGAAGAACAACAATGATGGGCCCTAATATTTTGATGAATGACCCCAAAAGCAACCCCTTTTGACCTTCTTGGAGGTTTTTTGCCCCTAAAGCGCGTTGAATGATTTGTTGGTTTGTCCCCCAATAAAAAAGCTGCACCAACATCATGCCAGTGAACAGCGTGTAAAAGGGTACTGGATCTGTGCGCTCCCCCATAGATTTTAATTTTTCAGGATGCTCTGTGCCCAGGACCATTAGACCGTCTAATATGTTGCCGTCACCAATAGCCATTAGCCCAAGGACTGGAATAAGAATGCCACCGATCAGTAACCCTATGGCGTTGATACTGTCTGATACTGCAACAGCTTTTAGGCCACCAAATACCGCATAAATTGATCCTACCAGACCGATGCCCCAGACACATAAATAAATGGATTGAGTTTCTGTAATGCCAAAGGCCTGAGGGATATCAAACATGCCACTGATGGCCACAGATCCAGAATATAAAATCACAGGGAGTAAGACCACGACATAGCCCGTGAGGAATAAGGCTGAGGTAATGGTCTTGGTTGCAATATCAAAACGCTGGGCCAAAAATTGTGGCACTGTCGTGATCCCCCCCTTTAAATAGCGCGGCAGTAAAAACAATGCTGTGACCACCATTGTGATGGCTGCTAGAGTCTCCCAGGCCATAACAGATAGGCCACTCTCATAGGCAGACCCATTCAGACCAACAATTTGTTCAGTCGATAAATTAGTCAAGAGCAAAGAGCCAGCGATCACACCAGCTGTCAAACTGCGCCCCCCCAAAAAATAACCATCGGCACTTTTTTCATTGGTGTGCCGTGTTGAGAGGTAGGCAATAACAGCCACTAATATGGTGAAACCTAGAAATGAAAATACCGTCATAATATTAATTTTATTGGTTCATAATATCTGCAATGACTAGAGCGTAATCAGGAATTCGACCGACATTTTGTAATTTGATCGCAGCCATCTTGAGTGCAGACTCTAAGCACTTTTGTGGTGTTTTACCTTTGAGGTAAGCAAACAAATACCCACTCCAAAAAGCATCACCAGCACCAGTGGCATCCATGATTTTCTCGACCTCAAAGGCCGAAACTTCTAAAATAGGTTTGTCTTTTTGACTCAGTTTTGCGCCATCTTTGCCCAAGGTAAAACAAATATGTGTCGCGCCAATGCCATGTAAATAAGTAAATACCGCTTCATGACTCATTCCTGGACCCAGTAAGCGGTCAACGTCATCTTGACTGATTTTAACCAGGGCACCGTGCTGGCAGTAGGCCGCTAAGGTTTCCTGAGCTTGTTTTGGGTCTGGCCATATTTTTTCTGAAAAATTAACATCAATACTCAATAGTGCACCTGATGCTGCTGCGATTTTTGCTTTGGCGATGATAGTATCTCTGGCAGGTTGCCGGCTTAAAGCGAAGCAAGTAGTGTGGTATATTTTGGCACGTTCTAAGGCATGATTAGGGAGTTGCTCGTGGGTGATCTCGGCATCTGCACCGCGATAGGCAATAAATTCTGGCGTATGCTCTGTTCTGTTGATAAAAATAGTGGTGCTCGGAAGACCATCGCAGGTTTTTAAGTGGTGTAAACCAACACCAGCCTCTTCCAATCGACTCACCATATATTGGCCAAATCCATCATTCCCTACGCTAGCGACCATTTCTACGGTAGCCCCTAATCGGGCCATATTCATGGCTACATTGGTCGGAGATCCCCCCAAATATCGATGGTAATCTTTTGTTGCACTAATAGGCGCTTCGCTTTGGATGCCAATAAAATCTATGAGTGTTTCACCCACGCAAAGGATGTCAATATCTTTAGTCATATTTGTGGAAGGCATATAATTCGCGTTAAGCGACGGATGTTGATGACTTTGTATTTAACCGAAGCGCAAGTACTGAGGCAATCACAAAAAAGACTCCGCCAAATAATATCGCATTGACGGCGCTCCCGCCCAAAAGATGTTTCATGATGGGCCCAAAAGTGATGGTTTCTATGCCCATCGGAATCACAATCATCATATTGAGTATGCCCATGTATACACCGCGACGCTCCTGTGGAACAATCTTGGAAACCATACTGTATGGGATGCCCATCATGGCCGCCCAACCAATACCAAACAGAATCATCGGGAATAAAATCGTCACTGGATCTGTAATGAATGGAATGGCCAATAAGGCCAGTCCTGTTCCAAGCAGGCTGAAAGCATAAGTTTTTTTGCCGCCAAATTTCATCGAAATGGGCACCAGCATTAGGGCCACGATAATTGTTGAGATGTTGTAGGTGGTGCTCATTTTGGCCGCTTGACTCAAGGCTTGAGAGCCATCATAACCCATTGTTTCTTGTATAAGGGGGGCGATGTATTGCCAATAAATAAAGAGTGCATACCACTGAAACAAATAAACACCAGCCAGCTTCCACATGAACTTAGGCATGTCCTTCACGGCATCCGCTATTTCTGAAAATGGCGCCTTAATGCGTGTGGCCAATGGCAGGGCCTTGGCTTGAGCCATTGCGGCCAATTCTTCATCAGAAGGGGGGATTTCAGGCGTTTTGAGCACTGACCATAATATAGTAGCCACCGACAAAAATGCCCCTAAGAAAAAGGAGTAATAGAGCCATTTAGGAATGGTTGTGACGTCCCCTTCAATAGCGCCTCCTCCAAACCAATCTTGGAACAGAAATATGGATGCGTTGGCCAATACGATACCAGCACCGACAAAGAGACTCTGCATTTGGTAACCAAAATTGAGTTGTTTTTCAGGAACCTTGTCTCCGACAAACGCGCGATAGGGTTCCATGGCCATATTGTTTCCTACATCTAAAATCCATAGCAACCCCACGGCAAACCAGAGGCTTGGGCTGTAGGGAAATGCGAAAAGGCAAAGACTGCCAATCAGGGCGCCAATTAAAAAGTAAGGTTTCCTGCGTCCCCATCTCGGCGACCAAGTTTTATCGGACATCGCACCGATAATGGGTTGAATGATCAGGCCCGTTACTGGTCCTGCTAAATTAAGTAAGGGGAGGTCTTCGGGTAGGGCGCCTAAAAATGAAAAAATTGGATTGATGGCGGTTTGCTGCAATCCAAAACTGAATTGAATGCCAAGGAAGCCAACATTCATGTTCCAGATATCCCAAAAGGACAATCTCGGTTTTGTCGTCATAAAAATAATTTTGGTCGGTTGTTGTTGGGTTTTGGACCATGCCGCAACCACTCAGTTAATATCCGCAAAAATTCGCGAAAAGCATAATTTTTAGATTTCAATGAGTTGGATTAAGGACGAAATCGTTTTCGTAAAAGGACAGCAACCGGATCAATAACGTCATTTATGGATGCGTTGGGCTATTGATTAACGATAGGAAATAGCAGTAATGAAGACCAGTCCAAGCTTTCTCCGCCAGAATGTGGGTCGTTGAGGTAAATCTCGGTAGGAGCGGGACCTAATGCTATGCCGCGGCGTTCTGCATGATCTAAAAGATAATACCATCCTTGTTGTGAGATTCTGTAATTTCCGTTAAATGTTGCCATGAGGTACTTTTGTGACGGGATGGTTTTGAACAGGACTTTTGGATCCGCAGGATGGTTTTCTGATGGAGTTATGGGAAAGCAAAAATCAAATTGAAGCACTTGATTTTCTTGGTCCCAATTGGTCACAGTGATGAATGGGTCTCCTTGCAATGGTAATTCATGAGTGTTGATGTAATCCATCACGGTGCCAATTTGCCCCATCATGCCCTGAGCTTTTTGTGCGCTTTTGACGGTCACGGGCACATAGGCACAGAATTTTTCGGGGATCAAGGTATCAGCAATATGTTGTACCCTGAAATTTTCAGTCTTTTTGACCAGTTGTTGTGCGACTGATGAAGCGCTTTTTATGGCGCGAGAGACAAAGTCACTCTGGCCAAAGGGCGCCGTTATTTTTTGCTTTATAGGATGTCCGTTGTCTCGAAAATAACTCGTGACCTTGGTCATCGAGTCGTTGAGCCGTGTGATGCGCCATTGTACGCTAATGAGCGAGTCATTGACGCTCAGTTGTTGTGATAAAGAAGCATAAGATTTGGCTTCAATGTTGCTGATATTCAACCCTTCTGTTTTGGCAAAGATGGGCCAAGACCTCACATGATCGTAGACCACGCCCGGTGGCTGTTTGGTTTTGAAAGTGATTTGATAGTGATGGTCCAGTCCGAAGAAATACCAAAAACCACCGGCACTCATTACGGCAAAAAACACCCATTTTATAACTGATTTCTTATTCATCTGATGAATTTAATTGATCTCTAACGAGTTGTCCGACTAATGCGCCTTGTTTTAGGCCCTCGACGATGGCTTTGTGATAATGTATTCCTCCGTACATTCTAGAGATAGCGGCTTCCTGAGCGGCTTCCTCAAAAGAATCAAAATGACGCATTGGTAGGCCAAATGGAAGTTCGGTTGTGTCATCAAAACCAAAATCTGCGCCAAAAATATCAGTCAATACCTGCGCGGAAGCTCCTGATACAACTGAGTGGCCACTCGTGTATTCTGGAAAAGGAGGAGTCTGAAGCACTGGCTTCCAGCCTTCGTCTATATATTGATTGATCAGCGTTTCGGGACGGATCAAGTTGCTTCTGTATTTTTCATCCCAACAACTGATAAAGGCATCAAAAATTGCGATTGATGTTTTGGTGTAGGCAGAAACAGTTTCATTGAAATCTAAATTGGCCTGTTGTGCAGCAATCTTGGTGATTCCAATCCAATGTGCCCCGGGTGTGATTTTTTTGGTAGCAAACATCAAATGACCCCGTGTTACTGAGACATAGGGATTACAGTCCCAAAATTGGGCCATTTTGATTTCGTCCGATTGGTCACCTTCGGCTTCGATGCGCTTGCTGGTTTGATAAACAAAAAGGAGTTCTTTGTAAAACTCGCTTTCAGGATCTAGTGAGAATTCTGGTGGAGGTATCGGCTTGAATTGTGTTGCTGAATCTATTATCATCGGCCGTATTTTATTCCAATGTGGCTCAATACCATCCATATACGCGGGCGGTGTTGGTTGCCAACGAGAGGGGTCTTCAGTGATGACGGTAAACTTTGGCATTGTGCGTGTTGCCCCATAGCGGTCTTGATTCATCCACGCGATAATGTGTTGGGCGACGGAGAGCCCGTATTGTTTTGAAGCACCAAAACTGGTTTTGTTTTGATCAGTCCACTTGGCGTAGAGACTGTCGCGGTATTGCGCCACACGCTCCTCAGAAAAAACTAAGGCCTTACTGACCTCCATATGTGCAATCAATGCTGCTAAGGGATAATTGATCATAGGATCTTCGCCTTTTGGGACAGGATTAAGGTGCTTGATGGATAAGGCAAGTTCCGACATACTGCTGTCCTGTTGTGCGATAATTTCGTGTGCTGCAATATTTGCATAGGCATAAATGCGACTCGCTACGGGAGGAGAAAAAATATCATGTACCATGATTGATGTGACATGATCGACACTATTTTGAAAATCTGTTGCGCTGACCGGTATTGGTTCTGGCTCTTTGCAAGCGAACAGTGACATGGCCAATAGGCTGAAGGTCGTCAGCTTATTGATTGATGAGGTAGACTTCGGTAGATGCATTGTTGTAAATTAAGATGAGATATGGATTGCTATTGTGTTGGATGACGCTCATATGCCTTATTGATTTATGCGTCATATCTAAACCTAGTTGATTGGCTGGAGTGTAGGAGCCGTCGTTATCAATAAGAACGCCAGGAAAGGCATCAAAACGTCCATGAAATGGAATGACGCCAAAATAATTACCGCCGGCCAGGACCTCTTCTTCACCGTCGTGATCAAAATCAAAAGCGATAAAGTCCATTATAGGTGCCCATTGGGCGGTCGCATCAAATGGCACAAAATGGTAACGACCATCAGTATTTTTGAGGTATCCACTGGCCAATACGTCAACTTGCAGTTCATGGCTATTTTCGAGGTCAGAACCAAAAATTTCCGAGATGGTTTGTCCTGCAAAATCACGATATTGGTTATAGGCTTTGCGCAAAAAAACCATTTGACCTGCCAATTCATCAAGGCCGAGCAATGGATAATAATGGCCATTTTTTTTGACTGCCACGATGGTTTCTGAACTGCCATTTTGATCAAAATCTTTGTGAAACATCCGCATTGGAGACTTTGGATTGGCTTTGAATTTGCTGTTTAACCCCCAGTTGCCAAGCAATAAATCTTGATCACCGTCGCGATCAATATCATAAGGCAGTACAGTTTGCCATAAGCCATTCAAGGGTTCGTCTACTTTTGTTGTTTCAATAAAACCTTCAGGTGTTTGTATTAAAAATCTGGGGGCCATCCATTCCCCCACAACGACTAGGTCCTCTAAGTCGTCATCATTCAAATCAACCCACTGTGCATCGGTCACCATGCCGAACATTGTGAGGGTTTGATCGATGAGGCCATTCTTTAGGATATAGCTGTCTGGTGCCGTTCCGTAATCATTGGGGACCGTATGATTGCCGATAAAGGTGTGCTGACCATGTGCGCGAACGATGCCTGTATTGGCCAAAGCACCAGGCAAAATTCTTGGCTTTTGAGAAAGATCGCTTAAGGGCACTAGTGTGTTGGCGAATACAGTTGCGGACGGCGAAACGGCACTGCCACCGGCACCCAATATCAGCGAAGGAACTTCTTGAATTATTTGTACTTCGGCACTGATATATTCTGAGATGGAATCTTGAACTAAGGAAAGGGGTTGTGACTTGGTGAATCCTTTTAAGTTTTGGAGGTAAAGAGAAGAGCGATGGTGCTTAGAACCACCTACAAAAAGATCCAAAAGGCCATCCTGATTAAAGTCTGCAATGGCAGCAGCTGGACCACGGTCAGACACCTCATATGGAATGAGTTTTTGACTGTTAAAATCGGTATGGGCATCTTCCTTGTGCAGTAGGTCAATCCCTAAATTCTCTTTTTCCTTTGTAAACATAAGCGTCTTCTGCTCTGTTGAAAGACTTTCTGATATTGCCACATTTGGCTGGTAGACCACGGTGAGCTTCTGATTGCCCTTTGGCTGGATCAAGGTCTGCTGCTGGCCGTTGGGCCATAAGATTTTGAGCGAGTCCAATTCAGGGCTTGTCCCCAAGCCGAAATGGATTATAGGTTCTGAGCTCGCCTGAAATCCGCGTGTGGGATTCAGCGCTCTGTATTGTTTATGGCCTTTGCTGTAGGCGGTAATGTTTGTACCAATTCCTAAGGGGTTCTCAGGGGAATAGCGCAGTGCGATAGACAGGCCGTAGCTATCGGTTATTGTATTGCTCTGATTGATATAAAGAGAAAGCGGGGCATTGGTATTACTGGCGACGAGATCTAAATCACCATCTTGATCAAAGTCTGCAACGGCGCTAGCTCCCGTAATTGAAGCAAGACCATCGCTCCATTGTTGGCTCATGTCTGAAAAGGTCAAATCTGCATGGCCTTTTAAAAAATAATTAGTGACGGCGCCAGAGGGCATCATATCGATTGCTTGTTGGTCGACAAGTCTAGAATCGTTGAGTTGGCGTTGGATTTCTTGATTGGAAATGAACTTGATATAATCCAAATTATTAGGCCTGCGCACAATCCCATTAGAAATAAATAAATCTTGCTGTCCGTCCTGGTCATAGTCGCCGAAAAGTGCGCTCCAGCTCCAGTCTGTTGCCGCCACACCACTATACAGGGCCGTTTCTAGATAGGGTTGATGGGGTTGACTGACAAAGAGCATATTTCTGCTAAATTGAAAGTGATAACCATATTGCTCTGTACGCATTCTTAGAGTTTGTAAAGGATCATCACCTTCACTAGATTTTACCAAGCTCTCTTCTTGAGGCAACATATCCAGTGAAATCAAGTCAGGCCAGCCGTCGTTGTTGATATCGGCAGCATCGTTACCCATGGAAAATCGCGAAGTATGGGTGAAATAAGTTTTTAAGGACTCTACAAAGGTCCCATCCTGGTTGTTGAGGTAAAAGTAGTCGTCTTCATGGAAGTCATTCCCGATATATAGGTCAGGCGCACCATCTTGATTGAAATCTGCAACGCTCACCCCAAGACCATAGGCATTAACCCCTCCGAAAATTCCGGCCTCTACACTGACATCTGTGAAGTGATCTCCATCATTACGCATGAGTCGGTCACCAGTCTTAGGGTGGCGCTTTTGCCTGATTGACGATCGGCCAAATGATTCTTGAGTATGCACGGCGTGGTTCAAAACATAGAGATCTAAATCACCATCTAGGTCGTAGTCAATGGCTGCGGACATGGTGCCATAATCTTGCAGGTTCAGACCATAAGCTGCAGAGGACTCTGTAAAGGTCATGTCTTGGTTATTAATATAGAGCTCATTGTGGCCTTCAAATCCATTAATCCCAACCACAGCACTCACATAAATATCTAACCAGCCATCATTGTTAGCATCAAACATCAAACACCCCGTTTGCCAGCTGCTTGAGCCAGCGACATTTGCCGTGGTGGTGACGTCCTTGAAGGTCAGATCACCCTGGTTGAGGTAAAGTGCATTTTTGCCTTGATTTGCTGTCGCGTAAATATCAGGAAGTCCATCATTGTTCAAGTCTCCTACTGCGATCCCGCCTCCGTTGTAGAAGTATAAGTAATCGAGAATATTGAGCGAGTCCGTGGGTTGCAGGTTATTGCTAAAGACCAAGCCACTTTCCAAGGCTGTCGGCATATCGAACAGCGGTTTTACTGATTCTTGGCAGGCAAGGATCAGCGAAATAAGGCCCATTAGCCCTGCTTTATATAAGGGGCTACTGTAATGCAAAAATTTGTGGTTTTTGGTCATTGATGGCAACAAAAATATAGGTGCGCCCTTGAGCGTCTTTTATCGGTCTGATGTGTTTGATTTCTTCCTTTATAAAGAAGCCACTTTCCTCATGATTCTGCCAATCAAAACTCATTGCTCCATCATTGAGTAAAACACTACCATAATCGGCATCCAATCGCGAGAATTGAGGTCTGAATTCGTGATTATTACCCCCCGCAATGATGTCCAATGCCCCATCGTTGTTTACATCGACGCAAGCGATACCGCAAACACAAGAAAGCTGACTCCTCATGGGTAGTGGGGTGACTGTAAAATTCATGCTGCCATTATTAATGGCCATGACGGACTCCGAAATATTGACGGCCCTTACCGTAGTATTACTGAGTACCGATGAGGGGAACAATTCTTGCATTGATTTTTTGGCATATTCTGAGGCTTTAAGATTTTGTTTTTTTAGCGAAACCATCTGGGTGGTCATTTCACTTTTTTGGTGTATTGGCATGTCTTTGCCCTCGAGCTGTTGGGTTATGATTTGCTCATAAGTGCCATTATTGTCAAAATCATTGACCCAAAGTTTCATGGGTTGATCACTTTGGGGTTTGTAATGTATGTTGCTGCCTTGATTTCCTAAAACAAAGTCAAGATCCCCATCGCCATCAAGATCTGCAGGGGTAACCGTGTTCCACCAGCCCTTGTATGTGTCTAGTGTCGAGGCTACTGGGACAAATGCATTCATTTCATAGCGATAAAATAAGGGAGCGCCCCAATCAGAAACCAAGATAAGTGTGCGTTTTTGATCCAGATCGACCCATTTGGCGTCTGTCACCATTCCAGATTTTGTCAAAGCTTTTGCCTTTGCGCTACTTTGGTCCAGCCATCCGCCTTGACCATCGTTTTCCAAGAAGAAGTGTTGTGGACTCATACCATAGACCCCAACAATACTTCGGGCTGTTGCAACAAGATCAATGTCACCGTCGTTATCGACATCTTCTGGAGCAATGGCGGAGATGTTAAAAATATTACTCACCTGTATGGCTTTACCATTTGTGAAGTTGCCTTTTCCATCATTCATATATAGGCGCAATGAGGTCCGCTGGGCTTCGTCGACTTGATTGCCTCCAGATCCTACAATAAGATCTAGATCACCATCATTATCGGCATCAAAGAAAGCAGCTGCGGTGTCTTCAAAGGATTGGTCTGCGGTCAAAACAGCTTGTTGTTGGGCGGTTAGTTTGCCTTTCCCATGATGGACCATCAATTGTCCGGGTTGATTTTTGGCCCCACCCAAAAATATATCTTCATGTCCATCAGCATTGACGTCACCAACAGCAACACATGGTCCTTCTTGCGAGAGCATTTTGCCCAATAGACCTTCGTAATCAAAGTCGTTGTATGGGTTTTCGTCGTGCGCCATGAATTCTGAGGTGTTGATTGGGCTGAGTAGTGGGGGTGAGGGGGTCTTTTTGGTGACTTGGACTATATCTTTTGTGGCGTCACTTTGCTTAAGGTAAAGGTTTTGATTTGCGGCCACAGCCTTCAATCTAGTGGTGCTGTTGTCTGGCCACAAGACCTTTATAGAATCTATGACGGTTTTAGTTCCAAGCCCTATGGTCATAGGGTATTCCATTGAAGATTGAAAGCCTCTTGAGGGCATCAGTTCTTGAAATAATTCACTGTCTTCCATATAGAGTCGCACACTCGTGCCAATAGCGAAATGATTTTCTTTTTGTCCCTCGAAATGGAGCTTGATGTAGTGGTGTTCCTCCATTTCGTTGGTGTGGTTCTCATAAACGAATGCCTGCATATTGACATTGTTGACCACCAGGTCAAGATCACCGTCGTTATCTAAATCGCCATAAGCAGCACCATTCGAAAGACTTGGCACACCAAGCCCCCAATCTTGAGCGCGATTAGCAAAGGTCAGGTCTTGTTGATTGTGAAACGCATAATTAGGTAATGGATGCACGGGCATTTTGTTAATAATGGAATCAATGGCTTCTTTTTTGCCTGTTAAGGCCATGTCTTGTATGATTTCGTTGGCAAAAAAGTTGACAAAGTCCAGATCTGTAAGGTCGTGATTGATGCCGTTGGTCACATAAATGTCGCGAAAACCATCATTATCCATATCGAAGATCAGACCTGACCAACTCCAATCCGTGGCAGAAACGCCACTGAAATAAGCGATTTCTGAGAAGCTCCCATTGCCATTATTGAGCTGAAGGGTGTTTTGTATGTATTGTTGAAAGAAATCTTTGCTTTGCTTGAGTTTGAAAACGTTGTACCCTTCAAACTCCATTACTGATTTGACACGTTGGTCACCCTCTGGCAGCATATCTGTAATGAAAATATCGGCCAATCCATCATTATTGATGTCTGCCATGTCGACACCCATTGCCGAGAGGCATAGGTGTGCGGTCCAATTTTTTATGTCTTCTGTAAAAGTGCCGTCTTGGTTATTGATATATAAATAGTCACGTTCGTAAAAATCATTCGACACATAGATATCTGGATAGGTGTCTTGGTTGATGTCACTGACCATCACACCTAAGCCAAACCCAATGAGGCTTCCATATATCCCTGCCTCTTCACTGACCTCAGTAAAGACCCCGTCATCATTGCGCAAAAGCATATCGCCAACACCTCGAAACATTTTTGGCACATTCCAATCTTGAGCACGGACATCACGCTGATGAGCAAACCCTAAACTACTTACCGGAATATTACTGTTGTTTAAAATATAAGCGTCCAAGTCTCCATCTTTGTCATAATCAAAGAAGCTGGCATGGGTCGAAAAACCCGTTTCGGCAAGATTAAAGTCTTTAGCCTGCTCAGAAAAAGTCAAGTCACCATTATTGATATAGAGGTCATTGTTATGATTTTCACCATCCATATTTCCCGCATTACTGACGTATATATCCAACAAACCGTCCTGATTGACATCTACCATCAATACACCGGTAGACCAAGGCTTGTTGCCCTCAACGCCTGCTGAAGCAGAGATGTCTTCAAAAACAAGATTGCCTTTGTTTAAATAGAGTTTGTTGGGCCCCATATTGGCCGTGAGGTAAACATCAGAAAGCCCATCATTATTGACATCACCAATGGCGACTCCTCCGCCATTGTAGAAGTTGCGGTATTTGAATATGTTGAAATCTTTTTGATTTTCTACCAGGTTGCTGAAGGTGATATTGGAATGTTCGGAGGCCACAAGGCTAAACCGCTTGGGACTTTGTTCTTGATCTGGTTCTGTTGTCTGACATCCAAGAATAAACAATGGGGTCAGGAGCAGTAAACTGCGAAAATGATGCATCATAGTTGCGCTGGTGTTTTTTTTAAATAAATGGGCGTATCGTTATTTCTGGTCATGATCAGCACGCTATCATGTTCCCGCTTTAAGATTGAGATATTGCGACCCGCGCCAAGCATGGGCTGGTCTGCAGCATAATCAAAAACGAAATGACCACCTTTGTTGATCAATGCGCCACCCTTGAAAGCATCGAGGCGCCCGAGCTGAGTACTGACTTCATAGATATTTCCGCTGGGCAGCACATCGGGCTGTCCGTCGTTATTCAGATCGATGATCAGCAGATCATTGATGCTGGAGTATTGAATTTCCTGAGGTAAAAGTGTCTTTTTAAAGAATAAATCGCCCTGATTTTCGAAGTAACACGAACCTAATTCGGTAACCTTGCGGACATAGCCATTCTCTAAATTTTCTGCCCCAAAAACATCTTTTAAACTGGCGTTGGCAAAATCATCAAACGATAAAAAGCGCTTATTGATCTGAGGCATTTGTTTGACCAACTCTTCTTTTGATGCCATGGGTGTTTCTTGCCCCTGATAAAAATAGGTCACAAGAGTTTCTTCACTTTGATTCTTATCAAAGTCATATTTATAGAGTTGCAATGGTTGCGCATCAGATGCCGACCAACGGGTATTCAAACCCCAATTACCGGCAAGAATGTCTAAGTCGCCATCTTGGTCAAAGTCCTCTATCGCAAGGGTATTCCATAAACCAAAATCCTTTTCTAGACCAGTGTCCGATGCACGAACCAGTTGTCCTTCTCGATTCATCCAGACATTAATCGTATTCCATGGGCCACAAGTGACCAAATCTATATGATTGTCGTGGTCTAGGTCTATAGCCAAGACATCGCTGATGGGTCCTGATTGGGTAAAATCTAGGCCAAAGTTTTGACTGGCCTCTAAAAATGATCCATGTCCGTCATTCAGGAAAATATAATGTTGTGGATCTCTTCCAAAATTTTGTGCCTGGTATTTGGCGGTAAAAATCAAATCTTGCGCGCCATCTTGATTGAGATCGACCGCAGTGATTTTGGACGTGCTGATTTCTAATGCGCCAAAAGCCCAGACAGCTGGGTCAAATCCATGACCGTTGTTATAATAAATTCTGGGTTTTAAGGGGTCTCCTTGTTTGAATTCATTGCCCGCACTACCAATAACAATATCCAATAGGCCATCTGAGTTGGCGTCAATAAGGACCGCTGCAGTGTCTTCATTGATGGCGTGTTCGGCCATACGCAACGCATGGGTCAAGACGAATGAGCCATTAGTTTGTTGCAACCAAATTTCAGTGGCTTGGCCTTTTGCACCCAAAAACACAATATCATCGAGATCATCTTGATTGAGGTCCCCAATACCAAGATCTGGCCCTTGATGAGAGTGGGCATAGGGCAGTAGAGGGTCACGATTAAAGTCCAAACTTGCTTTTTCAATATGTTTGTAATCCGTGAGCTGTTCTTCTGTCTGTAAGAGATTGGCCTTATGCTCTATTGATCGATAATGCTCCTGTGCCTCACTGTATTGCGCTGTTAGTGTTTGATTGGTTGGCACATTATAAATGGATTGAACTTGATGATCTGGCCATTCGATGATCAGGGAATCAAGTATTTTAATATCAGAAAGACCGAAATGGATGATCGGAGCCACAGAAGACAAATAACCTCTTGAGGTATAATTCTCACGGGTGAATTTTTGTCCCTGATGATAGACCGTAACCTTTGTACCGATTCCAAAGAAGTTTTTTGGACTGCCATGGAAATCGATAAAGAGGTAGTTTGTCCTTTGTGCGGTCTGGTCAATATGATTTTCTAGGATAAAAGCGGGTTCATTGACATTATTCACGACCAAATCAAGATCTCCATCATTGTCAAGATCAGCATAGGCCGCACCATTACTGTAGCTTTCTGTTTCCGGCATCCATTGGCCAACCCGATTAACGAATGACTGCCCTGCGTTATTCTCAAAGATGTAATTGGCGGTATGTTTGGCAGGCATCTTTTTTATAAAACTCATCGACGCCTCGGTCATATTGGTGCCCAGTTGCCTTTGGATTTCTTCGTTGGCCACGAAGTTGATAAAGTCCATGTCATTTGTGGCACCAATGATGCCATTAGTGATATAAAGATCCGTAAAGCCATCGTGGTTAAAATCTGCCAATAACGGACTCCAAGACCATTCTGTCGCAGCGATACCTGAAGCAAAACCAACCTCACTAAAGACACCCTGTCCCGTATTGCGCTGCAACGTATTTTGCATGAATTGGTGGGCGTATCCATTTTTGAGGAATTGATGATAGATCTGGTAGTTGAATTCTGTTCCGGAGGTTTTATAGGTTTTAAGGTCTTCTGGCAACATGTCGACAGAGATGATGTCTGAATAACCGTCATTGTTGATGTCACCGCTGTCATTTCCCATCGAGTAGTGAGTGGTATGGCTCAACACCTCATTTGCAGAGTGGTTGACCTCCTCAAATCCTGCGCCAGCCTTGTTGAAATACAAATAATCATTTTCAAAAAAGTCATTTCCGATATAAATATCTGGGTAACCATCATTATTGTAGTCGCTGATTGAAAGGCCCAGACCATAGCCAATACTGCCTTGAAAAACACCCATAGATTCTGTAACATCTGCATAATGACCGGATTTATTTTCCAGGAGTTTGTCTCCAGAATCATGATCTATTTCTTTTCTTTTGGCACCCTTTCCATAATTCTGATTGGGGTTGATGCTGTGATTCATGAGGTAGACATCCAAATCGCCGTCCAAGTCATAATCGAAGAATGCTGCTTGTGTCGCGTACCCTTTGAAGTCTAATCCATAGTCTTTAGCCTGATCCTCAAAAATAGGATGGTTATTTTGATCAAGCCCTTGATGCACTAGTAATATATTTTGACCAGACATCCCAGGATGACTGCCCACACGGCAAAGGTACAGGTCCATCCAGCCGTCATTGTTAATGTCTACGATACTCACGCCATTGGTCCAGCCCTCAGAAAAGTCTACATCAAGACCAATAGGGGCCTGCACAAATTTTAAGTCTCCAAGATTCAAGTAGAGCTCTGGAGCCAATTGGTTGGCAGTAAAAAAGATGTCTACCAGGCCGTCATTATTAAAGTCCGCTGTGGCAACACCAGCTCCATTATAATAGTAAATGTAATTAAGGATATTTAACTCGGGTTTGGGGTCTAAAGCGTTCACAAAAGTAATGCCCGTCTCATTTGTGTGCTTCACGCTAAATTGCCTCGAGACAGATTCGCAGGAAGAGAAACCGAGCGCCATAATGACGAATATTTTCCAGTACCAAGAGGGTGTTGTTTTGTTTGGCGCCATAAGGGAATCAAGTCGCGTGTTCCAGCAGGAAAGGTAGGACATATGTGCGTTGGACTTGTTTGGTCATGAATTAAAAAGATTAATAATAAGTTAATAAAAAAAGCCACTTCCAATGGGAAGTGGCTTTTTTTTTATGCCTGACATAACTCTGATTAATAACCAGCGTTCTGTACAAGATTTGGATTTGATAATAGAGCATTTACCGGAATCGGATAAAGGTTCCATTTAGTATCTCCAACAGATTCTGGGTTTTTGAATTCCCAGTCTTTGGTGAACTGACCAAAACGCAACATGTCGTTTCTTCTCCAGAACTCAACGTAAAGCTCACGTCCACGCTCAGCCAACATATCGGCTTCTGAAACACTTCCTAATGGAGATGCTCCACGGATGGTTCTTAACGTGTTCACAAGTGGAGTAGCGTTGCCACCCATACGCATCATTGCTTCAGCTTTCATCAGGTGTGCATCAGCATAACGAAAAACGATTTCGTGAGATCTGAATGATCCACCATCGTCTCCTGGGTGATACTTAATGATACGAATACCAGTACTTTCACCGTTACCAGAGAGCCCTGGAAGCTCTTTTGAGAATACGAGTGGATTTCCTGTACGATCTTTTAGGATGGTACCGTCCTCTTCGTATTGTTGACCTACTAAGAAACCATAACCAATACCTAAGTTCTCACCGTTAGCGTTGGTGGCATCTGGCACCCATCCGCGACGCTCTTCTTGACCGGCACCAGCACTATTGTCTTCACCACCTTCAAAGCTGTCATAAAATTCAGCCAGTGTAGTAAAACCATTCCATCCACCACCTGAGTTGTCAGGTGAGTTTTGGTTGTAGTGTAGTCCATTCCAAATACGGTTACCAACACCAGCTTTTGCATACCAGATGGTTTCTGTATCAGGAACATCCTGCTTGAAGATATCGAAGTAACCAGCTTGAGCGGCATATCCTTCTGCCGTGATGGCATCTACGGCATCAATGACACCTTGATAGTTTGGCTCGCTTCCAGTGTAACGCTGAGCATTCAACATGACCTTAGCCATGAGGAAGTTACCAGCGGCACGGTTAGCTCTTGAATGACCTTCTTCAGTCGGCCCAGGCCCTACCACTGGTAGGTTCGGAATCGCTGTAGTCAAGTCACTAACGATCAAGTCATAAGCTTCTTGTGAAGATAAAACAGACGGGTTAACATCTGATCCATCAGTAGGGTTACGATAAGGCGCTACACCCCACATGTCAAGAACGAAGAACATACTGAAGGCACGTAAGAAACGGGCTTGAGCATCTTGTTCAGCGTTGGCACCACTTAAAGGATCAAGTATTTGAGAGGCTCTCAATACATTCTGATTCAAGTTGTTCCAAGTGTTCAAAACAAATTGGTGTGTAGGACTCCAGGTGTGCGCATGCAGCGTACGCCAGATTCCGTTATCACCCCAGTCCGTACCACGAGTCGGCACGAGGGTCTCATCTGTAGACACCTCGTTGAGCGCAAAGAAGTTCGCTTGATCACCAAGTTGTCCATAGGTATCATTGTATAGGTTGGTGATTGACGCGTCAACATCAGCCACACCTTCGAATACTGTAGATCCTTCTGCAATGATAGAGTCAGACTCTTCGATCGCTAGATCAGTACAGGAAACGGTCAATAAGGATAGAAACGCAGTTGCTAGAACAGGCTTCAAAATGTTTATTAAGTTTCTTTTCATAATTAAATTTTTAGAATTTTGCATTAAAACCGAATGTGAATGTTCTTGGTCGTGGGTAACCCGCATAATCAATACCAAACACTGGTAGACCGTTAAGCAAGTCGCCACCACCTGGTGAGCTGCTCACTTCAGGATCTAAACCTGAGTAATCTGTGATCACGAATAAGTTTTGACCTGTAACAGACAATACAAGAGAAGAGAAGAACTCATCTCCTGATAAGGGCCAGTTATAGCTCACTGTAGCATTTTGCATACGGATGAAATCTCCACTTTCTAAGAAACGTGTTGAGACATCAGCTGCTGCGTCAAATGATTCACCTGCTGAAAGTACATCAGAGGTCACGTTACGACCACCGCGGAAAGCACCTGCAGTAAAGAAGGCATTAGCCGTGTTGTTGTAGATGTAGTGACCAAATTGTCCCGCAAAGTAAGTTGAAACTGTCCAGTTCTTGTAGTTCATAGAAGTTGAAAGTCCACCTGTCAAATCTGGAAGGGCACTTTTTCCTACGAAATCTTGAACGTCTGTTTGGATTGGTTGTCCTGTAGCAGGATCAAATCCTTCAAATTCACGCAAGAAATAAGAGAACAATGGCTCACCAGCTTTCAGCTTTTGAGCGAAGGCCAATGAAAGACCTTGTCCACGAATTGTACCGGCATCAAATTCTCCAGATAATTCTTCTACTAAGTTTTTGTTGTAAGCAACGTTGAATGTCGCATTCCAGGTCAAGTCATCACTTGAAATCAAGTCATAACCTAAGCTCACTTCAACTCCTTCGTTCACTACCTTTGAATCAGGGAGGTTAAGGAACAAGAACGGTTGAACTGATGGTTGAGCCGCTAATACGTTGAACAAAAGATCAGATGTTTCTTTACGGTAAACATCTAAACTACCATTCAAACGATCGTCATTAAATCCAAAGTCGATACCAGCCGCGAGTTGTAAAGTTTCTTCCCACTTTAAAGCTGGATTTGGATAAGAGACGTCTACGATCCCAGGAATGTTGATGTTTCCACCATCATCTGGTCCACCACCTGCATAACGCTGTCTTTGAGTAAAGTTTCCATATCCTAAACCTTCTTGGTTACCAGTGATACCAGCACCTAATCGCAGTTTAAGAGTAGAAATGTTATCTCCTACGAAATCTTCATTATGTAATTTCCAGGCAAATGCACCTGATGGGAATGTACCGTATTGATTGTCAGTACCAAATTTTGAAGAGCCGTCCATACGAACTGTTGCAGTGAATAAGTACTTATCAGCAAGAGAATAGTTCAATCGACCAAAAACAGATTGTAATTCATCTGTATTGTCATAAGTATCTGCAAATAGCGATTTGACACTTAAGTTATTGAGATCAGTGATCACATCAGTTGTGGGATCTGGGAAAAGACGGTTCACGAAGATACCACCTGTATTACCCGCAAAACCATACTGCTGAAAGTCACCAGTGATTTTAGCCTCAACTGCATTAGCAGAATTTTCAAGCGCATCTCCCATTTCGTCCATGTTATCGGTGAAGAATCCCCATCCGTTTACATTACGACCATCTCTTTGGAAACTTTGGTATGAATAACCTGCAAGTATGTCTAATTTAGAATTGTCATACTCCTTGTTGTAATTTAAGGTAACCTCTAGTAGCTCACTGCGTGTGTTCAAGTCACTCAAGATTCCTCGTCCATTTCCGAAAGCACCTGCACCGAAGTTACGGGCCTTAGGCGATGAAACACCGATACGAGTAGACTCAGATTCGTCTAAACCAACATTAACTCTTGCTGATAAGTCCGAAGTAACGTCATACTCTGCAGAAACATTAACCAACATACGGTTAGTGTTCGCGGTATTTTGGTAGTAGTCAAGCATTGTCGCTGGACTCAACAATCCGCCTGTTCCGTCGAAGTCTGGACCAGTTGGCCAGGTTGGATTCGCAGAATAAGCGGCCCCTAAAAGATCTCCTCGGAAACCAGCACTTGCTGCTGTAGCCGCCCCTTCGTCATTGACACGAGAGAATGAAGATTGAACCCCAATCTTAAGTTTGTCATTTAAATAACGTTGGTTCCAATTCAAACGACCAGTGATGCGCTCTAGTGATGTGTTTTCAACAACACCAAAGTTCTTGTTGTATCCAAAAGTCGCTCTTAAATTACCACTTCCGTAGTTATTTGAGTAGGCGATGTCGTTATTGGTTGACGTTGAAGTACGGAAAATGTAATCTTGCCAGTTGGTATTGAAACCAAAATCTCTTTCAGCAACGTTAAAATCAAAATCAGCAGATCTGCTCAAGTATTTTTCTGCAGATAAAAGGTCAAAAGTCTTTGCTACAGATGCAACACTCATAGAAGAAGAGTAATCCCATGAACTTCCCTTAGCTCCTTTTCCTGATTTGGTCGTGATGAAAACCACACCATTCGCTCCACGAGAACCATATATAGCAGCTGCAGAGGCATCCTTCAAGATACTGATGCTTTCGATATCATTTGGATTGATGAAAGACAATGGGTTTTTAGCAGATGACGAACCGACACCAGTGTTTGCTGTTTCGGCAGATGTGTTTCCACCTGAAAGCGGCACACCATCAACTACAAATAACGGGTTGTTGTTCGAACGAACTGAACTCGCACCACGAATACGGATGTCAATTCCAGCCCCAGGCTCACCAGTGCTCTGAGAAATCTGGACCCCAGCTGTTTTACCTTGAATCAATTGTTCAGGTGAGTTGATCACCCCTTGATTGAATTCTTCTGAGGTTACCGCAGTCACAGAACCAGTTGCATCTTGTACGGTAGTTGTACCATATCCAATCACAACAACTTCAGCCAAAGCTTCTGCATCTTCCTGAAGCGTGACGTTAATGATCGCTTGACCGTTCACTGCAACTTCTTGAGAAGCGTAACCAATGTAACTAAATACTAAGGTAGCGTCGTTAGAGACATTTCCTACTGAATAGTTACCATCGAAATCTGTTTGTGCTCCGATAGAAGTGCCTTGAACGACAACGTTTACTCCGGGAACAGGACCATTAGCATCGGACACTGTCCCACTAACGGCAATTTGCGCAAATGCTGAACTTCCAAATAGTAACGCTATAGGAAGCAACAACAGATTAGTTAGTAGTTTGTTTTTCATATAATTTTCGGTTTTAGGTTAATTTAGTTTTCTATTTAGTCGTTTTAACATATGCAATTCATGTCAAAAAAAACATTCAAACCGTTAGAATGCCTAATTTGACGGTGAAAGATACAATATTTTTATCAAAAAACAGATTTCCGCATTTTTCAAAAGCACCTCATTTCACTGGAAAAACACAGAATTGATATTTTTTCAGCGCCCTAAACGGCACATCTAATGAGACGATTTTAAAGTACTCAAGACGGTTAAGTTACTCATAGTATCGAGGTTAACAAAAACTTGCCTTGCAGAATTCTATCTTTTGATAGTACTAATGTCTATTATTTTTTTGACAATCATAATTTTTGGTTAGAAAATATAAGGAATCCATACCCGAAATCGTTTTCGGTATTCGTTTTGCTGCAATATCGGTTAAAAAAGAAAATGCTAGTTCGAAGTTTTTTAGTGATATTTGGCAAGCAGATCAAATTGGGGAATGATGAAAGAAGTTACATTAAAGCAAATCGCAGAGAACCTTGGAATCTCAATCACTACTGTTTCTAAGGCATTAAAGGACTATAAAGATGTGAGTAAGGCCACAAAAGCAGCGGTTAAGGCCGAGGCAAAGCGCCTTAATTTCACGCCAAATGCCTTTGCGGTCAACCTCAGGACAAAGGAGTCAAAAACCGTCGGATTAATCATACCAGAGGTGGTCCATCACTTTTTTTCGAGTGTCATCAATGGTATTATTGACAAGGCCGAAAAAAATGGCTATCTCGTCATCATCCTTCAATCTAACGAATCATATGAATTAGAGAAAAAACAAATTGATTTATTGATCAGTAAGCGGGTGGATGGCATCATGATTTCGATGGCCAACACCACTGTCGAAGTGGATCATTTGAACCACATTAGGGACTTGAACATTCCGCTGGTGATGTTTGATAAAATTTCAAAACTTGTGCCTTGTTCAAAGGTCGTTATCAATGACCGGGCAGCAGCTTATAGTGCTACAAAGCATCTTATCGACTCAGGGTGTCGGCGCATTGCTCACTTTCGTGGGGCGTTATTGCCTCAAAACAGTATCGATAGATTTTTAGGTTATAAGAAAGCCATAGAGGATCATGGTCTTGTTTTTGATCCGGAACTCATATATATATGCGAAAATGTGGATTACGATGACGGTCGGTCTGCGGCCCAGAAACTCATTAAAGATGGCCACAAGATAGATGGGTTATTTGCCATTACAGATATGGCTGCTGCCGGCGCGATCAATGTCTTCAAAGAGCATAACATCGCAGTCCCTCAAGAGATATCTGTCATGGGTTTCAGTAATTGGTTTTTATCCCAAGCCATAACACCGGCGCTGAGCACGGTAGACCAACCAGGTTACGAAATGGGAAAAAAGTCCTTTAAACTGCTGCACAAAGAAATGAGGGCCAAAAGAGAAGATCGAGAATTCTTGCCAGTGACTAAAGTTTTGGAGACCAAAATTATCAAAAGAGAATCGACTAATTAAAATGAGACGCACATATAAACGCACGAGACGATTGGCTGCTGTGCTGGCGGTAATTTCGCTTTTGATTGCCTGTAAAAAATCTTCCGTAAACCAAGATTCTGAAGTTGCCTTTCAAGAAGAGTTTAGGCCTCAGTTTCACTTCACGCCTCCGGCTCAGTGGATGAATGATCCCAACGGTTTGGTTCATCACAAAGGCGTCTACCATCTTTTTTACCAACATTACCCCGACAGCAATGTTTGGGGGCCAATGCATTGGGGGCATGCGATAAGTAAGGATTTAGTCAGATGGGAACACAAGCCGATTGCACTTTATCCGGACCAATTGGGATATATCTTTTCTGGAAGTGCTGTCGTAGACAAAGACAATCGCTCGGGTTTTGGCACCTCTGAAAACCCACCTTTAGTCGCCATTTATACCTACCACCACATGGCAGGAGAAAAAGCGGGAAGAAAAGATTTTCAAACTCAAGGCATCGCCTACAGTTTGGATAATGGCGACTCTTGGACCAAATATGATGGCAATCCCGTTATTGGCAATAAGGATATTAAGGATTTTAGGGATCCCAAAGTATTTTGGCATGAGGCCACACATCAATGGGTGCTTGTTTTGGTCGCGGGAGATCATGTGAAGCTCTACAGATCTGACAATCTGAAGCAGTGGAATCTGATGAGTGAATTCGGCAGAGATATAGGGGCTCATGGTGGGGTTTGGGAATGTCCTGATTTGTTCGAAATAGGAGTTGAAGGTAGTGATCAAAAAAAATGGGTTTTACTGGTTAGCGTGAATCCAGGGGCCCCAAATGGCGGCTCGGGGACTCAGTATTTTGTGGGTGATTTTGATGGAACCTCCTTTTCAACCGATCAAGACGCAGCGCAATGGATTGATCAAGGGCGGGATAATTATGCAGGTGTCACCTATAACAACACACCCGATCAGGACCGAATATTCATAGGCTGGATGAGTAATTGGGATTACGCTCAGACCACCCCAACGGATCATTGGCGTAGTGCAATGACCCTGCCCAGGTCTTTGTCGTTACATCAAGACAGTCAAGGCCAATTTTATCTGAAAAATTATCCATTGGAGCAATTGTCAGTGATCTCAAAGCGGATTGTTGAAAAAAAATCTATCGATATTAGTCAAACCTTTACGCTATCCAGAGAACACTTCAATCAAACTGAATTAATATTTGACATGCCCATGTCGGAGCCTATGCGCCTCAATCTGGGTAATGAGTGGGGTGAGCAAATTACTTTGACAATGGATCCTGATGAAAACATCATGACTTTTGATCGCAGACAATCGGGTTCAGTAGATTTTGATCAAAAATTCGCTGTGGCAATTCAAAATCAAACCTATAAAGTCGCAGATCGTTTAGCTGAAGTGCGCATGATCATCGATGCATCATCGGTAGAGGTGTTCATTGATCGTGGACGGTATGTTTTCACCAATCAAATATTCCCTACCGAACCCTACACGGAACTTGACATTATCGGTGCTCCGGGCGCCAGTATAGAAAATTTTAAAATCAATAATATCAACTCAATTTGGCAGAATGAATAAAATTTTTACTTGGTCTATTACCGTAGCACTCGCTGGGTTTCTCTTTGGTTTCGATACCGTTGTGATCAGTGGTGCAAACAAACCTTTACAGGAATTGTGGAAGATGACGCCGTTCATGCACGGTACATTCATTATGAGTATGGCGCTTTGGGGCACGGTATTAGGGTCGCTTCTGGGGGGCGTGCCAACCCAATACTTAGGACGTAAAAAAACATTATTTTGGATTGGAGTGTTGTTTTTTATTTCGGCTTTGGGAAGCGCGTTGGTATCAGATCCCTATCTTTTTTCATTTTTCCGATTTGTAGGCGGCATAGGTGTGGGTATTTCTTCAGTTGCCGCACCTATATACATATCTGAGATTACTTCTTCTGATAAAAGAGGGCGACTAGGCGGGTTGTATCAATTTTGTCTTGTGTTTGGCATTATGGTGGCCTTTATATCGAATTGGGCTTTAAAAGGTTTTGATGGCATCAATGATTGGCGTTGGATGCTTGGTGTTGAAGCGATTCCTGCGCTGGCCTATATCATAATGGTTCTGAAGGTCCCTAACAGCCCAAGATGGCTCATTTTACAAAAAGGAGATGAAGCCCAAGCACTATCCGTATTACAGGTCATTTACCAAAAAGTTGACGTGGCCAAGAAACACCTGGAAGAGATAAAAAGGGATGCAACAACATCAAGTAATGACGAACGGTTGTTTCAAAAAAAATATAAAAAAATCCTCTACTTGGGCTTCCTCATTGCATTTTTCAATCAATTGTCTGGCATTAATTTTGTCCTGTATTACGCCCCTCAAATTCTTGAGCAGGCTGGTCTTGGGGGTGGAGACTCGCTGTTTAATTCAATAGCAATTGGTATTGTCAATTTGATTTTTACTTTAATAGGGGTGCGTTTGATCGACAAATTGGGTCGACGACAATTGATCATCATTGGGTCTATTGGTTATATATTGAGTCTGATCATGGTAGGGGTCTGTTTTCAATTTGCTTTGAGTCCTTCTGCCCTCATAGCTTTTATATGTTTGTTTGTAGCCTCTCATGCGATTGGTCAAGGAGCCGTTATATGGGTATTTATTGCTGAAATATTTCCGAATAGAGTTAGGTCTTATGGGCAGAGTTTTGGTACCGGAACACATTGGGTTTTTGCCGCTATTATTACGATGATCACGCCTTATTTTATCGATGATAGGGCAGGAATTTTTAGGGATGAGTTAGAAGTTATCTATTATTTCTTCGCGGCAATGATGATGGTGCAACTGCTCTGGGCACTTGTCATAATGCCTGAAACCAAAGGGATTTCTTTAGAAGACCTTGAAAAGGACTTGGTCGATTATGAAGTCTAAAAAACATACTGTTGTCTGTTTTGGAGAGTTGTTGTGGGATGAATTGCCGCAAGGAAAAGTGATTGGTGGGGCTCCTTTTAATGTGGCGCAAAGGCTCAATAGTTTGGGAGCATCAGTCGCTATGATCAGTTGTGTTGGCCGGGATGAATTAGGGCGTCAAGCACTGGATCTTGTCGCTGCCCAGGGCATGACATTTGATTTGATTCAGACACATGAATTATTGAGTACTGGTCTGGTACATGTGGATTTGGACCAAAGCGGTGTTGCTGAGTATCGGATCAAACAGCCCGTGGCTTGGGATGCTATTGGTTTGACCCAAGAATTGATCGACAGCGCAAAGAATGCTAAAATCTTTGTTTTTGGCAGTCTAGCGGCCCGTCAGGAGATCAGCAGAACGACCATGGAATCGCTCATCTTTAGAGCAGAAATTTCTGTTTTTGACGTTAATTTGAGACCCCCACACTTTGATCTGTCCTGGATCATGGAAATGATGAAAAAAGTCTCTGTAGTGAAAGTTAATGCCGAAGAACTTGAGTGTCTTTACCTTCATAATCAGGGTTCAAAAGGAACTTCAGCACAGTGTTTGGCATGGTTGGTCACCCTTGATGCTGATAAAATTTGGTGTGTTACATTTGGCGCAGAGGGTGCCCAACTTTATGTTGATGGAATTTGGCACAAACACCCAGGATATTTGGTGACTGTCGCAGATACTGTTGGCGCTGGAGATGCGTTTTTGGCTGTTTTGATTCGAGAACTTTTACTGCGCGACATGGCGCCGCAAGAGGCCTTGAATCAAGCCGTTGCACACGGATCAGTTGTGGCCTCTAAAACTGGAGCCAATGCAAAGGTGTCTTCCCAGGATTTGGCAGGTTTGTCCTTAATGAAAGACTAAGTTCAGTCTTCGCTATAAAATCATTTTTT
This sequence comes from Flavobacteriaceae bacterium, assembly GCA_029248405.1. Taxonomy (GTDB): domain Bacteria; phylum Bacteroidota; class Bacteroidia; order Flavobacteriales; family Flavobacteriaceae; genus BACL21. Next base: position 428,437 of record JAQWJJ010000016.1, read on the forward strand.
TATTTTGCGAACGGTAAAATAAATTTATATTTGCACCCGCCGCAAGGCAAACTTTTGCATTAGTGCAAAAGGTACCTTAGCTCAGTTGGTAGAGCAACGGACTGAAAATCCGTGTGTCCCTGGTTCGATTCCTGGAGGTACCACAAAATTATCCCGTAACTCATTTATAAACAATGATTTACGGGTTTTTTGGTTTTTAAGGTTGCTCGAGAGGTTGCTCGGGAGGTATAAAAAGATAATTATAAAGTGGTTATATTACACACCTAAAGTTAAGTTATTAATGACTTAGGTAACCTATGAAACAACGAATTAAACATTGCGCCATTTGTAAAGTAGATTTCCCTACCATGTAATGGATCTATTAACCCACATACATAAAAGTTAAGTTTTTCAATTGTTTTGTAATCGAATGAATTATTCTCCAAAATCATAATTTAACTCTTCATCAAAATCATTCTTATATTTTTTAATTTCAAATTCCATTCCTTCGATTAACTCTGTTTTGTCAACCTGTTTCTTGTGATAAGAGAAAATAAGGACTCATTATTGTTTAGACCAATTATAGTTATTGTTTTTATAAATGATAGGAATTAGTGAATGCATAAATTACTTGTTTTTTAAAATTAAAATTGTACTTTTAAGTGAATTAAAAACACAAAACGGTATGAAAAAATTAATCACTGCTTTATTTTTAACAATCTCTTGCACCTTATTTGCACAGAGTATAGTAAATATCACGTACGTTACGGTTCCAAGAGAGAATTCAGAAACGTTTTTAGAATTGCATGAAAAATTTACTAATTTATCTTTAGGTGAGGAGCGAAAGCTACAACAGTCCGCAATGTTCTCTCATGCTTTTGCTGGGGATTTCACATTTGCTATCTACGATTTCTATGAGACAGAAGTCGCTCTGGTATCTGATGTTGCAATAGGTAATACTATTATGGCTGCTAATATTAAGGCAATGAATTTGGATGAAAAAGGAAAGGCCGCAATGAACGCAGACTATCAAAGTTATATAAGTATGTATGTAGAAGGGCATTCAGATCAAATAAGAACCTCTAAAGGTTTGGAAGCACTTAAGTTTGAAAATGAAACAATCGATTGGTCTACAAAAAAAGTAGTAGTGCTTAGTAAATACAATACGAAATGGGCTAAGAATAAAGACTTTAGAGAAGCAATGGTGGACGGTAATTTAACAGGACTTAAAGAAAGTGGAAAAGTAGAAGCAGTATATACGAGTCGTCACTTGTACGGTGCTGGAATGGACTGGCACATGTATATGTTTTACAACAGCTGGTCAGATTTTGCAGAGTATGAAGAAAGTAATTTTGGTGGTTCTATGGATGCTACGAGTATGAAGTTGTGGTCTGCTATTAACGGGCACGAAGATGAAATTTTAATGTGGATTGGTGCAATTAACCCAGAAACTAAAAGATTTTACTACGCAAAATAATTTTTAGAAATAATTTTTTTTAAAGGCCGCAGCGAAAGCTGCGGCCTTTTATTTAGGTGCAGTTAAATTCAAATTTGACTTTGTTAACCTTTGCGTATTTCTTAAATTAAATGATCTAAGCTAATATATGGCGAGAATACCGGTTGCTCGAGAGGTTGCTCCGCAGGTTTAAGTCATTGTTATTTCCTTTGATTTCTCTTTACTTTTTTATAATGATTTAGTCATTATACTGTTGATTTTCATTGACTTACATTAAAACACGTAAAACGAGGTAAAACCTAAAATTTCCTGGAGGTACCACTACTAAAAAACCCTTGACATCAGCTGATGTCAAGGGTTTTTTGATTTTGTTCCGTTGGTCTGACTTACAAAAGCGGAAGCACAACTTTGTCGATCACATGCACGACACC
>JAQWJJ010000019.1 GCA_029248405.1 Flavobacteriaceae bacterium
TTAAAAAAATATTCATGCCGATTAAAGACTTTCCTCAAAGGTTATATCTCAGGTGTTTTTGTGTTTGTTTGTTTCTCTCTATGTTTTAACATAAAGTGAACGCGCTGTCAATATTTATTCTCAATATATCAATGAACTTAATCTTTTCAGATGCTGCGCGAAACTCGTGTTTTGTTACTCACTTATCCGTTTAGCGGGTGCAAATATACAATCCGAAATCTCAATTAACCAAACCTATTTTCAAAAAAAATAGAGATATTTTTGAACTTTTTATAACCACCTGAAATGGTGGTTATTGTGAGAGGGATTTTTGGTCAGAATCCTGCTTGACCGGACAAAAGAATCCAAAGCACTGCAGAGCGCCCCCTTGGAATTAAAAACAAAACAGTTATTATGGCCCTTGAGTCGGACGCTTTTCCTTTTGATGGGAATCGTGCCAAAACGCTTCCAAAGCCAAAATATCTATTGGTTGGTGCGGCGCCTGAGGCTCTAAGATCTGACTCCTGAATGCCCGTTGTAAAATTTCCTCTATATAATAATCCTCCTTAAGGTCAAATGGTCGAAAGGATTCTTTGAGGCTAATGTCGTATAGCCCTGCGGCTTTGTCGTACCAATAGGCACGCCATCCCGAGCGCAGCGTTTTGATCAAGTCATAAGCGGTCCGGCCCGTTTGTCGCTCAATGAGCTTCACTAAAATACGCCCTTCGCTTCTGGTGAATTTGCGCAAGGTTGCGGACAATTCTTCTTCGACATATCTTTGGACACGTCTTGTATATTTCTTGCGTGCGCTTTTGCGGGTCAGAGCGGCCAGGCGCTCCTCCATAATCGTGAGACGCTCAGCCGCCAGTTTGGCATAGGGGAAAACTTTTAAGGTTCTTCGTCTTAGAGTGATGTAACGACGGCGGGCTTCATTATCGTCGAAGGTGAGTCGTTTTAAAATGACGACCTCATTTAAATTAATCGACTCAATCGCCAAACTGTCCCCTGCGACGATATAATAAAATTCTTCTGCACCTTGGTCGTTTGATGCATCGCTGGTCAACGCTCGATCCTCTTGACTTTGCGCGCTGGCAGCAAACGCAGATGCCACGATCAGTATCTGCAATATATGCCGCAATAATATTGATTTCCGATTTACCTGAGCCATGTGGACTTTATCTGAACAAATTTAAGCATTTGTGAGGCTCATCCTGTGAAGATTTTGCTAATTTTAGACCAAATTTAAAGCGACCGATATGGCCAAATCAATACTGAACAAATCTTCTTTAGACTTTTTAGAACGTTATCTTAATAACGCATCACCAACAGGATATGAATGGACCGGTCAAAAGATCTGGATGGATTATATGAAGCCTTATGTCGATACCTTCATCACCGACACTTACGGCACTTCTGTTGGGGTGATCAATCCAGAGGCGCCCTATAAAGTGGTGATAGAAGGACATGCCGATGAGATTTCTTGGTATGTCAATTATATCAGCGATAACGGTCTTATTTATGTCATCAGAAACGGCGGCAGCGACCACCAAATAGCCCCCTCTAAAGTGGTGTCGGTCCATACCAAAAACGGTATTGTGCCCGGAGTCTTTGGTTGGCCTGCGATCCATACCAGAAAATCTGGCAAAGAGGAAACCCCTCAATTGGACAATATATTCATTGATATTGGCGCCAAAGACAAAAAAGAGGTTGCCGATATGGGCGTGCATGTGGGTTGTGTGATCACCTACCCCGATCCTTTTCATATACTGAATAAGGACAAGTTTGTTTGTCGGGCATTGGACAATAGAATGGGTGGTTTTATGATTGCTGAAGTCGCGCGGTTGTTGCACAAAAATAAAGTCAAACTCCCTTTTGGCCTTTACATCACCAATTCTGTGCAAGAAGAAATCGGTTTGCGTGGGGCCGAAATGATAGCAGAGCGCATCAAGCCCAACGTCGCTATCGTGACCGATGTGACCCACGACACTACAACACCAATGATCAACCAGAAGACACAAGGCTATGCCAAAATCGGCGAGGGTCCGGTAATTGCTTACGCTCCAGCAGTACAGCAAAATCTGCGTGATCTTATTGTGGATACTGCCCAGGCCCACAAAATCCCGTTCCAGCGTGCCGCACTTTCCAGAGCCACAGGTACCGATACAGATGCCTTTGCTTACAGTAATGGGGGTGTCGCGAGCGCTCTGATTTCCTTGCCGCTGAGATACATGCATACTACCGTAGAGATGGTGCACCGCCAAGATGTAGAGGACGTCATTTCACTGATCTATCACAGCTTGCTCAAAATCAAAGACGGCGAAACCTTTAGTTATTTCGATTAAATGAATCTCTTGGCTCGTTGTGGCTTTCGGCTTTTTGTATTGGCAGGACTCTTGCAGCTTTCCTCCTTAATGGTGTGGGCTCAAGGAGGGTCATTAGGGCCAGTTGGACCAATGAATTCATCGTCCGTTTTGCGTTTGGAGCTGCTTTATGGGCAATCAGCAGAAGCCAATGATTTTTTTCCAGAACGCAGTGCACAGTACAGTTTTATCGCAGCACTGGGCTACAAGCCTTCTCCAGATCAAAATTATTGGGCCCAAACTCTAAAGGGCACAGAGACAGGGATTTTGGCCATGTATACTGAATTGGGCAACCCAGAGGCGCTGGGCCAGTCCTATACCCTAATGCCTTATTTGCGTTTTCCGGCCTTTGGCCAATTGACCCATAATTTGTCGGCTCAATTTGGATTAGGCGCCACCTATTTCAACACTATTTACGATCCCGAGACGAATTTTTACAACCAGGCGGTGACCACGCCTGTTACATGGGCCTTTAGGGGCAGCCTTCATCATCAAATTACCCAATTAAAAAATTGGCAGATCAGTCTAGGGGCGGTTTATAACCACCAATCTAACGGGCACACCAAACTCCCGAATCAGGGTTTGAATTCGTTTTTGTTCAGTTTGAGCGGCGACCACAGTTTATCAGATGGTCACAGAAGCATCGAGAAGATGGCTCCTGCTCTTGATTCTATAGATTTTGAAAGTCAAGCCTATGTCAGCGGTCGCGTTGGCTACGGTTTAAGCATTTTTGCGTTGGCCTTTAATGATGTGCGTCCTGTGCGGACTTTCGAATTGACCTATGGCCAAATCCATAAAAACACCTTTAAGTGGGGCCTTGGAGTACAATATCGATTCTACCAGCACTACTATGATTACATCCAAGGGAATGAGTCTTTGGTCCAGGATGGTGCTGAATTTGCTGATTTTCGCACGAGCGCAAGGCGTTATGCCGCCAACATTGGGGTGCATATTGATGGCGAGTTGCTTTTGGATCATTTTGGCATCAGTGCGCAGTTGGGCCTTAATTTATGGAAGCCAGCCTACAATATAGATTGGCGCATTAACGAAGGCTGGGATTATCCCCCAAGGGAATTACCCCCCAACTGGGAGTTGGGCACATACAACACCAAATTTTCGCTTAAAAAACATTTGTCTACACGACTCGGTCTGCGCTATTATCTTTTGGGCCAAAAACGCAGGCCCAAGCATGACTTTTATATGGGGGTGCATCTGAATGCCAACTTTGGCCAAGCCGACTTTAGTGAACTCAGTATAGGGTATATCTACAGTTGGCAGCGTTGAGCCGTACTTAAGCCAATTCTTTGAGGCATGACAAAACATTTTGTTCAATGCGCTCAGCAATATTGGTCGTGTCTGCCTTTTCAAAAGGAGTTCCTGTAATGTTTTCGAAAAGCTCTATATAACGTTCAGAGACAAGTTCTATATAATCATCGCTCATTGTCGGCAAGGTTTGACCTTCTAAACCTTGAAAATCATGCTCGATCAGCCACTGACGGACGAATTCTTTGGACAGCTGTTTTTGTGGCTCTCGAAGGGCCTGTCTTGACGCGTAGCCCTCTTTGTAAAAATACCTTGAGGAATCTGGTGTGTGGATTTCATCGATCAATACAATTTGGCCGTCAGTAGTCTTGCCAAATTCATATTTCGTGTCTACCAAAATCAAACCGCGTGCATCGGCAATTTCTGACCCACGGGCAAAGAGCAATTGTGTATAGTGTTCTAACACGGCATAGTCTTCTGGGCTCACGATCCCTTTGGCCAAAATATCTTCCTTAGAAATATCTTCATCGTGATCACCCATTTCGGCCTTTGTGGCCGGCGTGATGATGGGCGTCGGAAACTGATCGTTTTCTATCATGCCCTCTGGCATGGGCGCTCCGCACAACACCCTGTGTCCTAGCTTATATTGTCGGGCCGCATGACCGCTCAAATAGCCCCGGATCACCATTTCTACTTTGAAGGGCTCACAAGCTTTTCCCACAGCCACATTAGGATCTGGTGTTGCCAGCAGCCAGTTCGGCACCAAGTCTTGTGTCTCTGCCATCATCTTAGTGGCAATTTGATTGAGCATTTGGCCTTTGTAAGGAATACCTTTGGGCATGACCACATCGAAGGCACTCAAGCGGTCGGTTGCAATCATGACCAATAGGTCATTTTCTAAGTGATAAACTTCGCGAACTTTGCCTTTGTAGACGCTTTTCTGTCCCGGAAAATTAAAATTGGAGTCCGTAATGGTCTGGCTCATGCTAGGTGTGGTTTTCTATGGATTTATATGCAGCAATAACTTCTTTGACTAATCGGTGTCTGATCACGTCTTTGTCGTCGAGATAGACCATGCCTACTCCATCGATGTCTTTTAGGATCAGTAAGGCTTCTTTGAGCCCAGAGGTGACCCGGCGTGGCAGGTCGACCTGGCCAGGATCACCTGTAATGATGAATTTGGCATGTTTGCCCATCCGTGTCAAGAACATTTTCATTTGGGCATGTGTGGTATTCTGGCCTTCGTCCAAAATCACAAAGGCATTGTCGAGTGTCCGACCCCTCATGAAGGCCATAGGCGCAATCTGCACGACCCCCTTTTCGATAAAAGAATTGAGTTTTTCGGCAGGAATCATATCGCGCAAGGCATCATATAGGGGCTGCATATAGGGGTCCAGTTTCTCTTTGAGGTCACCTGGTAAAAAACCCAAATTCTCACCCGCTTCAATGGCAGGACGGGTCAAAATAATGCGTTTGACTTGTTTCTCTTTTAGCGCCTTGACCGCTAAAGCGACTGCTGTATAGGTCTTGCCGGTGCCCGCAGGGCCAATGGCAAATACCAGGTCGTTTTTTTGGCTTAGGGCGACAATTTTTTCTTGATTTGGGGTTTGTGGCTTGATGTGGCGACCATTGACCCCATGAAGCAATACACCATCGGCATTGGTTTTGTACGCCTCTTTGGTTTCGCTCATGATGATGCCCTCTATGACATGCTTGTCGATATTGTTATAACGTCCAAAATAATTGACCAAAGCCGCCATACGCTGCTCGAAGACCTGAAGAATTTCCTGATCGCCGTAGGCCTTTATTTTGTTGCCCCGTGCCACAATTTTGAGCTTGGGGTAGAACTTTTTGATCAGGTCGATATGGGCATTCTGGTTGCCAAAGAAATCGCGCGCACTGATGTCGGTAAGTTCTAGAGTAAGTTCGTTCAAAAGCAGTCTTGTATTAAGGCGTTAATGTTATTGTAAATATAGTTTTTACCTTCACAAAAGTACCTTATTTTTGTAAGGCTTGTATCAACAAAATATCAACAATCTATGGCGCTGCCCATCATCACATTGACTACCGATTTTGGCGAAAAAGACCCCTATGTTGGGGCGGTCAAAGGGGCGATCTACAGTGCTCTTCAAGGGGTGCCTATAGTTGATATTTCTCATGGCATCAGTCCATTCCATATCACAGAAGCGGCCTATGTGATCCAAAACGCGTACGCCAGTTTCCCAAAGGGCACCATACACCTGATAGGTGTAGATGCTGAGTTGACTCCAGAAAACCGCCATATCGCTGTGGCTCTAGACGGACATTTCTTTGTGTGCGCCAACAACGGCATCATGTCGCTATTGTCGCACCATATCAAGCCCGAGCAGATCGTCGAGATCAACATCCACGACCGCATGGAAGGCAACTTCCCAGTTCTTGATGTTTTTGTGGCTGTGGCTTGTCACATTGCGCGCGGTGGCAAACTAGAGGTCATCGGCAAAGCCATACCGAAATTCAAGCAATTGGTTGGGGTGCAACCCGTAGTCAACACCGACAATAACCAAATCATCGGGACCGTCATTTATATCGACAACTATGGCAATGTGGTGATCAATATCCAAAAGAGTCTTTTTGACAAAGTGGGCAAAGGGCGCAGTTTTAGGATTACTGCGCGGAGTGTTGTGATCCGCAATATTCACTCGCGCTACAGCGAAGCCATCAATTTCGATGTGCCTGCCGATCGCCGTGAAGAAGCGGGCAAAAAACTCGCCATTTGGAATTCCTCGCATTATCTAGAACTGGCACTCTATAAGAGCAACCCCACCTCTGTGGGTAGCGCTGCCACACTGTTTGGATTGGAATACCGCGACACGGTCACACTGAATTTTGATTAAGTTCTTTGCCGCAGTTTTTGCATTTTGACTTTGCCTTCCAAAGCACTTATAAACAGTCGGCTGTTTTTGTCCAGCCCGCTTAAGAGGTGTTCTGCTTTTGTGGTTGCCGAGTGACATGTCGGTAATCCATTCTATAGGTTTCTTTTAGCGCCCCTTTCGACGATGATCATATGGATCATTAAAGCAGTGCCGCTGTTCGGCATTTGGCCTTTCTTGTTGATAAGTTTGTTTTTGAGCCGCGTGCTTTATAAATATATTTGTATTTACCCGAGGGGGTATATTTTAGTGTCTTAATTAGAAAGATCCATTACATGAAATTTATTGTCAGCAGTTCGTATTTATTAAAGCAGCTTCAAGTTCTTGGAGGCATCATCAATAACAACAACACCTTACCGATATTAGATCATTTTTTGTTTCGTTTGGAGCAATCGACACTAGAAGTGTCCGCATCTGATTTAGAAACCACTATTGTGGCTCAGTTGGATGTAGAAAGTATTGAATCAGGTAAAGTTTGTGTGCCTGCTCGTTTGCTTTTAGATACGCTCAAAACTTTTCCAGAGCAGCCCCTCACTTTTACCGTAGAGGCCAACCACACTGTCGAAATAAGCTCCAATAGCGGTAAATATGCCTTGGCTTATGCCGCTGCAGATGATTTTCCAAGTAGTTTGACCCTTAAAGATCCAAGTACCGCTGAAATCACGGGTGACGTTTTGGCTACAGCCATCAGTAAAACCATATTTGCGGCCGGCAACGACGACCTGCGCCCAGTGATGAGTGGTGTGTTTTTCCAGCTCGCGACAGACGGCTGCACCTTTGTGGCCACTGACGCCCACAAATTGGTCAAATATGCGCGGACCGACGTCGCAGCGCCTGCCACAGCAGAATTCATCATGCCCAAGAAGCCTTTGAACTTACTTAAGGGGATATTGGCCGGCAGTGAAGAATCGGTAACTATAGAATACAATGAAAGCAATGCCAAGTTCAACTTTGGCCATATGACCATGATCTGTAGGCTGATCGATGGCAAGTATCCTAACTACGAAGCGGTGATCCCGAAAGAGAACCCTAACCGGCTCACGATCGATCGCAATTTATTTTTGAACAGCATCCGTCGGGTCAGTATTTTCAGCAACAAAACAACCCACCAAATCCGATTGCGCATCGCTGGAGCAGAACTCAATATTTCTGCAGAAGACCTCGATTATAGCAATAAAGCAGAAGAACGCCTCACTTGTGATTATCAGGGAGATGACATTCAGATTGGCTTTAACAGCCGTTTTTTGTTGGAAATGTTGGGCAACTTGACCTCAGATGAAGTGTCTTTGGCCCTGTCACTGCCTAACCGCGCGGGTATATTGACTCCATCAGATGGGTTGGATGACGGCGAAGTGGTCACCATGCTGGTGATGCCCGTGATGCTCAATCAATAAGCCTAAAGGCCATTTGTCTACTTAATGAATTTAATTGACCAGCGGTATTCTGGGGCTTCTCCATTAGACGCCTTTAACGCATTCATTACCGGAAGAACTAAAGAAGCCAAACTGATCAAAATCAATACCACTATGCCGAGGCCCAGGAGTAATATTGCCGGAATGCTCAAAATGGCATAAACCCATAGACTCAATTGGAAATTGATAATGGCCTTGCCATGAAGATCCATGTCAGCGACTTTATCTTTTTGTGTGAGCCATAAGAGTAAGGGCACGATAAGACCACCAAAACCAGTCACAAAAGTGAGGAGTTGTGCGAGATGGGTGAACATCAAAAATTTAGGATCAATTCTTTTGCCTGAAGGGTCAATTTGGTACATCGTCTTTGGTTTAGGTGGTCTAAAATTAGATAAAATACAAGATAAGCAGCGCCTTTGGTGCCCTAAATTGATGTTAAAGAACCAAAAACGACATCATTGCAGTGATAATTTATATTTTAGCCCCATGAATCATCAAGACACTATTATTGCCCTAGCGACGGGATCAGGATCTGGCGCCATTTCGGTTATTCGGCTCTCGGGCCCTATGGCCATTGAGCTGGTGGATGCCACTCTGCAACTGGTTAGTGGCAAAGTCTTTAAGGATCAACCGACTCATACCGTGCACTTAGCCGACTTAAAAATGGGCGACCGACTGATCGATCAGGTCTTGGCCAGTATTTTTGTAGGACCAAAGAGCTACACCGGTGATGATGTGGTGGAACTCTCCTGTCACGGGAGCGCTTATATTCAGCAGCAAATCATCAAACTCTTTTTGGACTGCGGGGCAAGAATGGCCGATCCGGGAGAATTTACCTTGCGGGCCTTTATGAATGGTAAAATGGATTTGAGTCAGGCCGAGGCCGTGGCCGATTTGATTGCCTCGGATTCTGCCGCTGCTCACGAGATGGCGCTGAATCAAATGCGTGGAGGCTTCTCGCATGCTATTGAGTCGCTGCGCAAGGAACTGCTGCATTTCGCCTCGATGATCGAGTTGGAGCTTGATTTTGCCGAAGAGGATGTCGCTTTTGCGGATCGCGGTGAATTCATGAATCTGGTGCAAAAAATCACTACAGAAATTAAACTCCTTATCGATTCCTTTAGTCTGGGACAGGTGATCAAAGACGGGGTGCCTGTGGCCATAGTCGGCGCACCTAATGTGGGCAAGTCTACCTTACTTAATGCCCTGCTTAATGAAGAGCGCGCCTTGGTGAGTGATATCGCGGGAACCACCCGAGACACGGTAGAGGACCAGCTCAGACTGGGCGGAGTTTTATTTCGTCTGATCGATACGGCTGGGATCAGAGAGACTCAAGATGTGGTCGAGGGCATGGGCATAGAGCGCAGTCTAAAAACTATGGAAACGGCCCGCATTGTCATGCAGCTTTGGTCGAGCGCGACAGATCCAAAGCAAATCGCCCAAGAGTGGACGGCCCTTCAGGCCAAACACTCAGGACAAGCCTGTATTGGGATTGTGAATAAATGTGATTTACTCGACGCCGAGCAATCACAGGCACTAAAACAGACCCTCCCCGAGCTCATGCCCATCAGCGCCAAAAACCCCGATGATGTCAGTAGCCTTAAACAAGCGCTGCTGCATCTGATCGATACTGGAGCACTGACCACCCAAAGCACCGTGGTGAGCAACAGCCGCCATTACAACGCGCTCATCCGCGCCCTAGAATCTCTAGACCGAGTTCAAGAAGGGGTCAGCTCGGGCATTAGCGGAGATCTTCTGGCTATTGATTTGTCAGCCGCCCTACTCGCTCTTGGAGAAATCACCGGAGCCATCACTAACGATGACTTGTTGGGGCATATTTTTGCCAACTTTTGTATTGGGAAGTAGCATTATACCCCATAAGAGGTGTCCTGGTTTGGATTAGCAGTAATACATGAAGGATCAATGCCTTAATTCTAAAGGTTGAAGAAGTCTTTTAATCCAGTGAGGATGATTTGAACGGCATATGACGCGAGGATTAGCCCCATGATTTTACTGACTACTACTAACTATTGCTAAATTAGCCCAAACCGACCCACTTAGAGGTTGCGCAGGGATTAAAAAGATAAAGGAAAGATTAAAACTGTATGGCGGACAAGAGTCCTTTATTTATCGTACCCTAATTCTTGAATAATATCTAGGAGTTCAGGAAATCGCTCCATTAAATCTTTTTTTGGGTACAATATAAAATCCCGAAAATCAAAACCAGGCGCTACCACACAACTCACTAAAGAATAATCGCCAGTACTCTTTGACCCAAATATGGCCCCCGCAGAAATCACGGCTTGCAACACTTGCCCTTTGTCGGTCTCCCGGCCAATGACAATCTCGTCTAGTGCGCCAGAACTACTGATTGCATAAACAGAAAGGGCCGCACCAGCATGATAAAACCAAAGCTCATCTTGTTTGATGCTGTGGAAATGCGACACATTATCGCGCTCAATTAAAAAATAAATACTTGTGGCATAGGTCCGCTCTGCACCAATTTCATTAGGGGTAAAGCTGCCCGAAGAACGATAGACTTCTCTGTAATAACCCCCTTCTGGGTGTGGTTCTAATGCTAAGGTGTTGATCCAGTATTGCGCGTTGTATTGACTCATGATTTAAAAATACAATTCCTTAGGGCTATCTTTACTAATTCCCTCAATTTTTTGTAATATCGAAGTCGATGAACAAGCGCAAACTCTATATCGCCGTGCTGGTGGTCTCCGTGGTGGGGCTATTTGTGGTGCAATACCAGTATTTGAACATAGGGCTTAATCTGGCCAAAGTACAGTTTCAGCGCAACATTGGCCAGGCCGCACAAATCATCAAAGAAGACCTCTCTACCCAAAACCAATTGACCTTTTTGATCGGTCAGGCGATTACTTTGGATGAGCGGTATTTTACCCTGAGCATGGACAGCATTCAGGATGCCTCGCGCCATTTTTTGAACGACTTCATCACGTACCGACTTACTGAAAAAGGCATTGACACGGATTTCACCTACCGCCTGAGCACCAAAGACAGTACAGATTATCTCACCAGTCCTGATCCGCCTACTTTAGCGCCAGACCAAAGCCAATACCCCATAGAACTGCGCGGATATCTGCCGGAGCTCATGAACAAACAACTCATTTTGGAGTTGCGCTTTACTGACCTTACCCCCTACTTTTTGTTCCAGCTCAATGGCCTGACCATCCCGACACTTATTTTCTTGTGCGGTATGCTGTTTGTGATCGTTTGGGTTTTGCGCTCGTTTTATTGGCAAAGCCGGGTCATTACCACCACCAACGACTTCATCAACAACCTTACCCATGAGCTCAAAACTCCTGTTTTTAGCATTGGGTTGGCCACCAAAATACTCGAAAAGAAAGTGCCCGAATCAGAGCAAGGGGTGGTCGCCCTGATACAGACTGAGACCGAGCGGCTCAAGACTCATATCGAAAAGGTACTCGAGCTCAGCACCCTCGAATCTGGCAAAAGCCCTTATCAGTTGGATATAGTAGACTTGCTTCCGGTGGTTGAGCAATTGGCCAAGCGCTATGAAGATTTGGCCCGGTTAGAGGGTTTTGTTTTTAATGCTGCACTGCCCCAGGAGCCTATTATGGTCAAAGCGGATGTGCACCATTGGCAGAATGCCCTGAATAATTTGTTTGACAATGCCAAAACCTATGCCTCTGATCCGGTCATTGATTTTGTTGTGTCGCGTGAGGGCGATCAGTGGCAATTTGCCATTGGTGATAATGGCCCTGGAATGACCAAGAGCCAGAAGGATTTGATGTTCGAAAAGTACTATCGCGCAGCAGCAAGCGAATCGCACCACATCAAGGGCTATGGTCTGGGTCTGAACTTTGTACAACACATCGTTAAGGCCCACCATGGACAAATAAATGTGACCACAGCACTTGGACAAGGCACCACTGTTTCCTTAACTTTGCGTGGTCATGATGCATAACACTACACGGCTTTTGGTCGTAGAAGACGATCCTAACCTAGGCTATTTATTGCGGGAGTACCTGCTGATGAACGACTTTGAGGTAACTCTTGTGACCCATGTCGCGGCGGCACTAGAGCAAGCCCAAGCGGCTTATTTCGACTTGGCGGTGTTGGATGTGATGTTGCCCGACGGCAATGGATTTGACTTGGCCAAGACCCTCCAACAACAGCACCCCGAATTGCCCTTTTTATTTCTTACGGCACGCTCACTCAAAGTCGATGTGCTCAAAGGATTTGCTCTTGGGGCTGTAGATTATCTCAAAAAACCCATCGACGAAGAGGAACTTGTAGTGCGGATCAACGCCCTGGTCAAACGACTCAAGCCAAATGGCGCGCCAGACGCAGCTGCTCGGGCCGAAAAGCTCATGATCGGTCTTTATGGTTTTGACCCAGCACTGCAGGAGCTTCAGTTCGGCGCTAAGGTCCAGAGTTTGACCAAGCGAGAGAGTGATTTGCTCCAATTGCTTGCCGCCCGGCCCAATCAATTGGTCGCCCACAAAGACATCTTGGTGCCCTTATGGGGCCGGAATGATTACTTTAATAAGAAAAGCCTCAATGTCTTTGTCTCGCATTTGCGCAAATACCTGGTCGATGATCCTCAGGTCTCAATCGAAAACGTGCATAATCAAGGATTCGTGTTGCGGTGTCCCGTTTGAGGGCCTTTGCGGGATTGCACTCAAATGACCTGACAAAACACCATCACTAGAAGTGAGACTACAGTTGCCGCCTGATACGTCAGCACCGAATTTTTGAGTCGGTGTGCACTCGAATGATTCAGATTCATTCCTTGAGTTGAAATAAGCGTTCCTAATAGGAACATCACGGGAAATAGCGCATCACCCAATCCTTCAGGTCCATAAAAGATCACAAACGACACCACCACCAACAATTGAAAAAGATACCCCCAACTTCCTAAATTTATTATAAACATGACCAGCGTCACGCTTACTATCCCCACAAATATATAGGAAGAATAGGGGTAAATGTTTGATGCGTCATATTGGGGGCTGATGCGGTTTGAGATTATTAACAATAACAACATTATCGCCGCGACACCTGCCAAGTGCCCAATTCTGGTGATTATTCGAGCAGAAAAATCAGTCCACAATAGTGGCGCAGCAACCAAGACCATGCCCATGAAGAGCACCATCAAATTGGTGTTTTGTCGCCATAGAGCGGTCAGCAGTATGAGTGTACTGATGTATAATTGAGGTTTGGAAATCCAACGCAAAAGCTGTTCTGAACCTTTGGTTTGATGGTTTGCCATAGGCCGCTCTTTTCCCAAGAACTTATGCGACACAAAAGTATCTTGAGGCGTTAAGCCACATAAAATTCCTAAAATCAAAGTTATAATGATCATGAGCTGCATCAGATGTAGTATAAGAATTCAATGAATCCCTGGTAAACTATCAGAATGATTGGTCGCAACTGAAGACTGTGCAACCATCTACTCCCTAATTTATTAGAGAACTTTAATTTAAAAATACTGAGTGCCAACACATAATGCATCAATAGCAAAAAAGTAAGATACTGCTGTGCTCTAAATCCAAGAAAGTAGACGCAGCCAAAAATAATCGCCAACAGCAGCATGCTCAGTGGCCTGGATTTAAGCAAAACTATGGCAAATAAATAGTCGCACAATAGTCCTACAAAGAGCATGCTGCTGTTGGCGATTATTTTTGGCTGCGTCTACTTTCTTGGATTTAGAGCACAGCAGTATCTTACTTTTTTGCTATTGATAC
>JAQWJJ010000014.1 GCA_029248405.1 Flavobacteriaceae bacterium
CGACAAGTTCAGGGTGGGATGGGACCTTTAAAGGCAACCCAATGCCATCGAGTGACTACTGGTTCAGAGTAGAATACCTCGAAGAAGATGTGCCTAAAGCATTTACAGGACACTTTACATTAAAAAGATAGAAACAAATTATATGAGACTAAGAAAAACCATATTCAGTATTTTTGTTCTTTGCGCTACAATAGGGCATGCACAAGACGGTCTGCCCATTTATTCTGATTATTTTGCCGATAACCTTTATCTGCTGCATCCATCAATGGCTGGTGCGGCGTCTTACGGAAAGCTTCGTTTGACGGCACGCCAACAATGGTTCGATCAGACCGAAGCACCCAATATACAAACCCTGAGTTTTCACAACCGTGTAGGCGAAAACTCTGGATTAGGGGCTATTGTATTCAATGATCAAAATGGTTATCATTCGCAAGTGGGGGGATACATAACTTATGCCCACCATTTACTGTTTTCACGGAGCCGCTACGAAATAAACCAATTGTCCTTTGGGATGAGTGTTGGAATGATGGAGTCAAAATTGGATGAAACTAATTTTGACCCGAGTCAGTACGACCCGGTCATTGCGGGGATCATTCAGACTACGGGTTATTTTAATGTCGATGCGGGCATGTCTTACAACTTTTTAGATTTTGCCGCACATTTTACCGTAAAAAACCTTTTGTTCCGCAACCGAAGTTTATATTCTGAAGAATTTGAGTCGAACAATCAGCGGACCTATATTTTGTCGAGTGCTTATGGTATTCCGAGCAACACGGGTCCCTATACCTATGAACCCTCGATCATGTTTCAGTATAAGGAACGCACACAAGAGCAATCTCTTGATATGAATTTTAAGGTATTTAGAGCTATGGAGTACGGAAGTATTTATGCTGGACTGAGTTATCGCAAGAGTTTTGATGGCGCTGAATATCTTGACGGGAATGCCATTAAAAACCAGAAGCTCCAATACATTACTTCTGTGATTGGTACGACCTATGACAAGTTCATGTTTGCCTACACCTATTCTTACCAGACAGGTTCTATACGTTTGGAGTCGGGAGGATATCACCAAATCACATTGGGGTACAATTTCCTTGGCGGCAGACACAAGGGCTGGAATCAGGATATGCGTTACAACGGAATGTTGCGCCCGAATTTTTAATTCTTGAATGCCTCAAGCTGAAGTAGACCAATAGATGTTGCTTAAGTCAGTAAACGGACATACACCGATTTATGGATCAGGTTGTTATTTTGCCGAAAATGCAACCTTAGTCGGTGACGTGGTCATGGGCAAGAATTGCAGCGTTTGGTTTCAAGCGGTGATTCGTGGGGACGTCAACAGCATTAGGATCGGAGACCAGGTGAATATCCAAGATGGTGCAGTCCTCCACGCAACCTATAAAACTGCTCCGACAGTTATTGGAAATGAAGTCTCAATTGGTCATAATGCCATTGTTCATGGGTGCCACATTGGTGATCAAGTTTTGATTGGTATGGGCAGTATTGTTATGGATCATTGCATTATCGAACCGCATAGCATTATTGCTGCGGGAGCAGTGGTGCCAAAGAATACAATCGTGCGCAGCGGTAGTGTTTTTGGTGGTATTCCAGCAAAGCACATTAAGAACGTCAGTCCTGAGCTTTTGCGTGATGAAATACAGCGTATTGCATTGTCTTATAAAATGTACGCGAGTTGGTTCATGGAACCTTAAAAATCTACTTCTGATATTGTGATGCGACCGCCATGGGCATGGAGTATTGATCTTAGTGCATCTGGGGCAGCATTGATTAAAAACTTTAGGTCAGGAGCGTCTTTGGCCGTGTTTAAGAGATTGTTTCTGCTCAATACAGCCTTTGTTTGTCGCGCAACAGCTTCCCCAGAGTCTATAATGACAATCTCCGGCGATATGAGCTCTCGGATCAGTGGAATTAAATAGGGATAGTGGCTGCACCCCAGAACCAGATAGTCTATTTGTGCCTCTGTCATTGGGGCCAAATGTTCTTTAAGCAGTAGACGGGTTTCTTTAGAAGTAACGGCACCCGATTCTATAAGAGGGACAAGGCCTTTTCCAACGACTTCAACCACCTTAATATCCCTGGCCAAGGATTGTGTTGCATCATGAAACAGGGTGCTATTGAGCGTGCCCTGAGTCGCAAGAATTCCAATGGTCTTATTGCGGGTATTGAGGGCTGCGGGACGAATCGCAGGTTCAATGCCTATAAAAGGCACGTCGTAGTTCCCCCTTAAATAGCTGATGGCGTTAGTTGTAGCAGTGTTGCAGGCCACGACAATAATTTTGCAACCTTGCTCAAGCAGGTATTCTGTGTTTTTGACACTGAGTTTGATGATCTCCTCAGGGGATTTTTCTCCATAGGGGGCATAGCGACTATCAGCCAAATAAAGGCAATGTTCATGAGGCAGTAAGGCATGAATTTCCTGCCAAATTGATGTGCCACCAATTCCGGAGTCAAATAAGCCAATGGGTCGTTCTGCCTTAGTCATTTGTGTAAAAATAAAAACTGCCTGCAGGTTGCAGGCAGTTTTTGTTAAAAATTTTATGGTCGGCTAAAAAATTAGATGCCTAATTCTTTTTTGACGTCTGCCAAAAGATCTTTCCCATCTGAGAGAATCACACCAGTCCCTTGAGAAGCGTCAAGAACATATTGAAAGCCTTGTGCACGCGCTACTTTTTGAATAGCGGTACGTGCTTTTTCTAGAATAGGTTGGAAGAGGTCAACTTCTTTTTGCTGCAAATCTTGCAAGGCTTGTTGGCGATAACCTTGGATATTATTTTGCATTCCTTGTACTTCTTCGATACGTTTTCTGTTTTCTTCTTCAGTCTTATTGGCCGCTTCGGCATCATATTGAGTGATCTTGGTCTGAAGCTCTTTGGTCATGGCCTTGATTTCAGTGTCATATGTTTTCTGAAGTTTTTCAAGCTGTCCTTCGGCTGCTTTCATTTCTGGCATCACAGAAACCAAGTCGGTAGTGTTGATGTGTGCAACATTAGATTGAGCTTGAACCATACCTTGTGCACCAACCAGGAGCATGACAGTTAATAAGAGTACATTGATTTTTTTCATCTGGATAAGGGTATTAATTTTTGTTGTTTATTGAATTTTGATTTAAAAAAAAGTTATCGTCCTGAACCGTTGCCTTCTCCTGATGGAGGTCCGGGGGGTACGCTGACCGGCGGTTGTTGGACGCCATTAATTGAGTCCATTCTGCGCTGGCGCTTCAGAATTAATTCTTGTCTGCGTGCTTCGAACTCGGCTTGTTTGACTTGTCGGATAGAATCTCTTTGGCGACTCCGTGCAGCCATCATTTCTTCACGTTCATTCTTTTTGTCTTGAAGGGCCTTTTCGCGTTCAGAAAGTTCAGCGTTTTCCTCCATACTTAAGGCTTCTTCTTTTTCTATCGACTTGCCTTCTTTTCTGTTCTTTGCCTCTTCGCGTTTGGCGGCACGATTGATACTGCGCAAAACTTGATCGCTAACGTCGTTGCGTTTGGCGGCAAAAAGCATGACTACATCTGCAGACTTGTCGAATATGAAATCGTATTTTTTGGCCTCGGCTAATTCCTGCACCAAATTGAATACCTGATCTTGAATAGGCTGCACCAATTGACGGCGCTGGATGTCTAAGTCTCCGTTAGGACCAAAACGATTTTGTTGGTATTCTAAAAGTTCGTCTTCCAGAAGTTTGATTTCTTCTTCTTGTTCCTCGATGAGTTCCTTGGTAAGCAAGATGCGTTCATTACTCAAATTTAATTTGAGTTGTTCAATTTCTTGAAGCATTTTGTCCATATCACGCTTCCATTTTTGGACTTTGCTGCCGAGTTGGTTTTTAGCCTCTTGATATTCTGGGACATTCTCGAGAATGTATTCCATATCGATATAGCCGATGCGCGCCCCACGCTGAGCCGATACACTCGCTGTAAGACCGCATAGAAACAAGACAGAAAGAAAAATCTTAAATGCTTTCATAATTACTTGTTGTTACACTGAAAATACCATGCCACGTTTAAAATTGCTGCCCGATGATGAAGTGGGTTTCCCATCCATTCTTTTCGAATCCATTGAGTACTGGGTCAAATCCGTAGCCAAAATCAATACCCAGAAGACCGAAAGCAGGCATAAATATACGAATTCCTGCGCCTGCAGAGCGCTTAATGTCAAATGGATTGTAATTCCTGAAACTATCGTAAGCGGCTCCACCCTCAACAAAAGAGAGAACGTAAATTGAGGCCAATTGTTTTAAGGTAACAGGATATCTTAGTTCTAAAGAGAATTTATTATAAATGCTGCTGCCGTCATTTGTGCTCAATGATTGATTAGGGTATCCTCTGAGCTGCACGACTTCTCGGCCATCAAGGCTAAAAGCACCAAGACCATCTCCGCCTAAGAAAAAGCGTTCGAACGGAGGAATTCCGCGGTTTTGGTTGTAGGCCCCAAGAAAACCAAACTCAGCTTTTGGCCGCAGTACCAAATCACCAACCAAAGTGGTATACCATGTCGCTTGGAACTTTACTTTGTAATACTCAAGCCAGTTAAAACGCATCTGATCAATTTCAGAAACGCGTTCTTGAGCGTCCACTGATTCGCCTTCACTTGGGTCATTGGCCAAAACCTCACCTAACGCATCTCTTTCGTCCGAGAGTCCCTTGTAGTCTACTCCGTTGAAGGCAGAATACGGCAGAGTGAGTTTGGCGTTCAAGCTAAAATCTGAACCAAAACGAGGATAGATAGGGTTCGCAGATGTGCTGTTTCGTCCAATCCCTATGGTATAGGCAAGATTGTTCGAAAACCCATCACCAAAAGTAAACAGACCAGTATTGTAATTTTTAAGGTTATAGTGCTGGAAGCTAATGGCTTGAGAGAGTTGAAAGTAATCATCTGGCCACTTCAAACGTTTGGCGATCCCAATTGAGCCTCCAGTGATCAAAAATCTTCTGTCGGTATCACGCTCTCTGGTTTGGAAGTTAAAAAGGTACTGCACCGTATGCGAAAATGAGGTGCTGAACTGAACTGGACGCTTTCCACCGAGCCAAGGTTCCATCACCGAAAGGCTATAAGTCGAATAAAACGTACTGGCCTGAGCTCTCAAAGAAAGGCGCTGTCCATCACCCATTGGTACTGGGCGCCAGGCATCTTTCTCGAACATATTGCGCAATGAAAAGTTGTTGAAGGAGAGTCCCAGTGTACCCACAAAGCCCCCGCCCCCATAACCACCTTGAAGTTCAATCTGGCTCGAACCTTTTTCAATGACAGAATACTCCAAATCTAGAGTACCATTGTTGGGGTCGAGATTGACGAAATCCGGGGTCAATTGTTCGGCATCGAAATAGCCCAATTGGCCGAGCTCTCGTATGGTTCGGATCACGTTTCGTTTGCTGTATTTTTGTCCTGGTCGGGTGCGCAATTCACGATAAATGACATGGTCATTGGTCTTGTCATTGCCCACTACCGTCACATGGTCAAAGTAAGTCAGTTTGTTTTCTTTGATTCTGATTTCGAAGTCGATGGTGTCTTGACGGACAGCAACTTCGACTGGATTTATTTGAGAAAATAAATAACCTTCATTCTGATAAAGGTTAGTCAGATCAGCGGCATCTGGATCGGAATTGTCTGCAATGCGTTCTTGCAGGAGCGTACCGTTGTAGGTATCTCCTTTTCCGATGGCCATATACTGCTTGAGGAACTCATCGGTATAGACACTATTGCCAATAAACCGGATATTGCCAAAGTAATACTTCTTTCCTTCTTCTATAGTGAGGTCTACTCCAATGGTTTGGTCATCAATTTGACGCAAGGTATCGGAAATAATCCGGGCATCTCTGTAACCACTTTCTTTGTAGCGGTCTATCAAAGTGGTTTTGTCTTCCGCATAAAGCTCTTCAGTATATTTAGATTTTTTCCAGAAGCGTACAGGATTTTTTCTCTTGACATTCTTGAAAAAACTGCGGAGTTTTTTGTCTGAAATATCGTTGTTGCCTTTAAAGTTTATTTCGCCTACTTTAATGCGGCTTCCCTTATCGATGAGCACACGCATATCTTGAGCAACAGTAACCCCTAAGGAGTCTTTGAATGGGATAGTAGTGATCATCACTTGTGCGTTGAGATAGCCCCGCTCAGCATATTTATTGATGATGCTATTTTTGGTAGTCGTGATCAGGTTTTTTGTGATCTTAGTCCCTTCTTTCAGCTCGTTGTCATTGATGATTTCAGTGGCTTGACCTTTGCGTACCCCGTCGATAATGATTTTATTGAGTTTGGGCAACTCAACAATATAGAGTTCAAGGTCGACCTCGTTCTGCTCAATTCCAGTGACATAAAAGGCGATATCAGAGAACAAATTTTGCTCCCAAAGTTTTTTGGTGATGCTGCTGAGCTTCTCGCCAGGGATAAAAACTTGGTCTCCAATTTTGAGCCCAGTAAAAGCGATAACCGTACTCTCATTAAAATTTTGCGCACCTGTTACAGCGATACTTCTGATCGAATATTTGGTCCCTGCATCCAATTCCTTTTGTTGGGCCATCGTTTCAGACAGGCCCAAAAACACAAGCCCCATCATAAGGAGGAGGTGTTGGATACTTTTAAATGAGCGTTTAGGAATTAAGTTGTTCGCTGGTCTTTCCAAATCGTCGTTCTCTGTTTTGATAATCTAATATGGCATTGATCAGATGATCTTTGGTGTAATCCGGCCAAAGGGTTTCTGTAAAATGCAATTCGGCGTACGCAATCTGCCATAATAAAAAGTTACTGATACGCTGTTCGCCACTTGTTCGGATCAATAAATCAACATCTGGCAAATCACGTGTGTAAAGGTGATTATTAATAATCGATTCATCAATATCCGACGGCGAAATTAGGTTATTTTTAACTTTGAGGCTAATCTCTTTAATGGTTTTTACGATTTCTTCTCTTGATCCATAACTAAGGGCCAACGTTAAGGTCATGTGCGTATTTTCTTGGGTTTGGGCAATGACCTCTTTGAGTTCTTTTTTGGCGCCTGTCGGTAACGCCTCGATATTGCCTATAGCATTGAGTCTAATGTTGTTCTTATTTAATGTGGTGATCTCTTTTTTGAGGGCATTGACCAGTAATTTCATCAATGCGCGCACCTCGAGTTTTGGTCGATTCCAATTCTCTGTAGAGAAGGCATAAAGCGTCAGATTCGGGATGTGTAATTCGGCACAAGCTTCCACAATCTTACGGACAGAATGTGCTCCTTTTTCGTGTCCAAAGGCCCGAAATTTTCCTTGTTTTTTGGCCCATCGCCCGTTGCCATCCATAATGATTGCAATGTGCTGAGGTAGTTTATCTGGGTCAATATTCTCGATCAAAGCGCTTAGAAATTACAATAACACGGTTTTCGGCCAAAGGAGTAGGTCAAACTCACTCCTGAAAACACGTACCAATCGTTATTGTTTGTGTTGCCGAAAGATACATTATTTACTGTAGAACCCCCAACATTTGTACTGCCATCTAACCCATCTGTGAAGGCGTATCGCGCACCCACTTCCGCAGCAATAATGAAGTGCTCGCCCAAGGTTTTTTTAAGGCCTAAAACCATGGGGATGGTCAATGTTTTTTCACGACCTACAGGCTCAATTAAATTTCCTGTTCGCTTGAGTTTATCATGCCAGGCGTAGGTGATTCCAGTATACATATAAGGCGCTACGGCTGGGGTCGCTTTATGAAGGTCAAATTCCCAAAATGTATATTCGATGCCCAATGAAATTTCGCTGATCGAGTTGGTGAAATTATAACCGCGTTGCAGTCTTCGGGTATCCTTTGAAGTCAGGTCGTCACCAGCTAGTGTGCCGGTCAAATAAGTCAATCTAAAGGCATGTCGGTTACTGCGGTTCCACTTTAAGATCCCTCCATATACCGGCTCGGCAGGTGCGACAAATCGCGTATCACCAACATCACCAATATAATTGGACCCGCCAAAAAACAAACCCGCCTCGTAGGTCTGGGCAAGACCAGAACAACAAGTCAGAGTGAGGAATATCATTAAACTAATATGGCGCATAGCAGGCTAAAAGGTGCAAATATAACAATTTACTTCATGGGCTTTGAACGGGGTCATCGGCAACCTATTGAAAACAACATTTACCCGAATTTATTGTTTAATTCCTACGGTCTTCGCCCCAAAGAAATTTATCACGGAGTGTTTTGATAAATGATGTTTGCGGCAATTGGATCATTTTGAGGGTAAAAGGTGCTTTGCGAATCAAAATTTCAGTTTCGTTTGAAAGGGTGGCGATACGCGAATCAAGCGACATCAAAAAATGTGCTTCACCTGTCGTGACTTTAAGGCGTACTTCTCGGTGATCTGGGATGATCAATGGCCGGGCATTGAGATTATGCGGGGCAATTGGCGTGATGACTAAATTAGCAGCATGTGGATCTATTAATGGTCCTCCACAACTCAGTGAGTAGCCGGTAGAGCCTGTTGGTGTCGCCACAATAAGCCCGTCACTCCAATAGCTGTTGAGGTGTTCGTCTTGAATCCATACATCGACACGGATCATGGAAGTGCTGTTCTTTCGGTTTACGGCCACCTCATTCAGTGCAAAATTTAGCGGGGCTAAATCAGGACTGTTGGTCGTGGTGTCTATGGCCAACAAGGTCCGCTCTGTGATGGTGTAGTCTCCATTTATCACATGTCGTAGTTGTTTGTCGATGTCTTCTTTGGGAATATTAGACAAAAAGCCGAGACGCCCGGTGTTGATCCCAATAACAGGAATATTAAGGTCGCGAACGTAGGTTACCGACTTCAAAATAGTTCCGTCGCCACCCACGCTAATGAAAAAGTCAAAACTCTTGTCTAGTGCTGTAAAGCGCGGTAAGTCCTCAAGTTGGTCAATGGTGACATGATGTGCTTGGAGTAGGTCTGCCAATTCTTGAGCCACGTGAACATCGACTTTATGATGCGCTAGGGTTTGCAGAATGATTTGGACGTAGGCCTCGGCACCTTGGCGATAAAATTGACCAAAAAGGGCTGCTTTCATATCTAGATATTTAAATATTTGTCAAGATATTGGGATCGGGCCTTGAGCTCCTGCTGTGCAGTATCTTGATCATGGGTAGACACCACGTTGTAGCCATATCTGCGAAAAGTCTGACTGATCACCGCGATCCCATGATGGCCAATTTTGATGGTTGCCTGAGTGATGTCTTGGTCAAATTTAGAGATAAAAATGCCAAAAATACGGCCGTTGTTGGATTCAATAATTTGACAAATTTCGCTAAAGGAATAATCATGACTGCCCTTTTCCACAACCAAAATACCGCCTGATTCTGAAAGAAAAGGGGTGTGGTTGAAAAGATTCATGATATCGGCCAATTCGTAATAGCCGACATATTGCTGTTGTTGGTCTAATACGGGCATGATATTGGTTTGGTGTTGCGCAAATGCCTCGAGAACATCGAGCCAGCTCGTCTCGAGAGCAACAAAGAAAGGCGTCAGAACATAGGATACTTGATCTATGTTTTGTTGCCCATCAAGGCATAATGCATCCGTCTCACTGATGGTTCCCACATAGGTTCCTTCGCGGGTGACGGGCACATGAGAATAGGTCAATGCGCTAAAGGCTAATTTGACTTCGTGCAGTGATGCTCCAATATCAAATGGTGTCAAATCGTTGATGAGGTAACTACTTGTATCCAAAGAATGTAATTTTGTGCAAATTACTCAAAAATACACTGACGAATCGTGGATCAACTTTGTATTTTTGTTCCTTACAATTCTTTTATGGCAAAGTTAAGTGTGAATATTAATAAAATTGCGACCCTGCGCAATGCCAGAGGCGGCAACGTCCCTAATGTTGTCCAAGTGGCTATTGATGTCCAAAAATTTGGTGGGCAAGGCATCACAATCCACCCGCGTCCTGATGAGCGACATATTCGTTATCAAGATGCGCGCGATTTGGCGGCTGTGGTCCATACAGAATATAATATAGAAGGAAACCCTCAGCGAGATTTTGTTGATTTGGTGATGGCTGTTTCGCCGACACAAGTGACCTTGGTTCCAGACGCCGTTGATGCACTGACTTCCAACGCGGGGTGGGATACTGTAAAACATCAAGTTTTTTTGAAAAAAATCATTCAAGATTTTCAAGATCGAGGCATCCGCACTTCTTTATTCGTGGCGCCTGATGTAGCCATGATCGAAGGGGCTAAGGACTGTGGTGCAGACCGCATAGAACTCTACACTGAGGATTATGCTGTCGCATATGTGGACGATCCAGCTCAGGCCATTGCCCCCTATCAAACCGCGGCTATTCGGGCTCATGAGTTAGGACTTGGTGTGAATGCAGGACACGATTTGTCTTTGACAAATATTGCCTATTTCAAGGCAAATATGCCTTATTTGGATGAAGTTTCAATTGGACATGCATTGATTTGTGAATCGTTGTATTTGGGTCTAGAAACGGTCATTGAGCGCTATTTAAAGGCACTGTCATGATGCAGTTGCACAGCAAAATAATGGGTGCAGGGAGGCCTTTATTGATCTTGCATGGTTTTTTGGGAATGGGCGATAACTGGAAAACTCTAGGGCTTAAATTTGCAGAACAAGGCTATGAAGTTCATTTGATTGATCAGAGAAATCATGGCCGAAGTTTCCATCACCCTGCCTTCAGCTACCAAGACATGAGCGCAGATCTTCATCAATATTGCCTTCATTACCGTCTGAATAACGTCATTGTCTTAGGCCACTCTATGGGGGGTAAGACGGCCATGACTTTTGCGTGTACTCATCGCGATATTTGTGCCGCATTAATTGTGGCTGATATTGGGCCTAAAGCCTACCCACAACACCATCAGTCTATTTTGAAAGGACTTATGGTATTGAGCACTACCAAGCTCGTTGCTCGCCAGCAAGCCGATGAGCTTCTTGCGGTTTATGTGGCAGATCCTGGAGTACGCCAATTCCTGCTCAAGAACCTCTATTGGGTCTCTACAGGCGTCCTGGGGCTCAGGGCAAACGTCCCAATCCTTGCGGCTCAAGCGGCAGCAATTGGTGAATCGTTGGAGGAAAATAGGCGTTTTGATGGACCAACACTTTTTCTCAAAGGGATTCAATCGGACTATATTGATCCATCCGATTTATGGCTCATGCAACATCATTTTCCAAAGGCAATACTCCGACAAATTGAACGCGCTGGTCACTGGCTTCACGCAGAAAATCCTCAAGATTTTTTGACGGCTGTATGCGCTTTTTTAAGGGACTAAAACCCTCAAGATCCGCACGCTGAAATCGCTGTGGACAATTCTTGTGGCGTACAATTAAATAGCTTATTTTTGCACCCAATTTTTAAGGGTATAGCCACTATGGACATTACAAAGAAAGACATCGATGCATTGAACGCGGTACTGACTGTTGTCATCGAAAAGAAGGACTATCAAGAAAAAGTAGATCAGGTTTTAACCAACTACAAGAAAACAGCGAACATACCAGGGTTCCGGAAGGGACATATCCCAATGGGTATGGTCAAAAAACAATTTGGTCAGTCTGTATTGGTGGAAGAGGTCAACAAGTTGCTTCAAGAAAAAATGAACAGCTATTTGACTCAAGAGAAACTTGATATTCTTGGCAATCCTTTACCGAAAAATGAAACGGAAATTGATTGGACCTCAGAGGATTTCTCTTTTGAATTTGAATTGGGTCTTGCTCCAGAATTTACTGTGGACATATCCAAAAAGGCGACGGTAAGCTATAAAATCGAAGCAGACAAGTCCATGGTCGACAATCAGGTCAAGACTATTCGCAAACAATATGGCAAGTTGATCTCACAAACAGAAGTTGGCAAAAC
This sequence comes from Flavobacteriaceae bacterium, assembly GCA_029248405.1. Lineage (GTDB taxonomy): Bacteria > Bacteroidota > Bacteroidia > Flavobacteriales > Flavobacteriaceae > BACL21. Next base: position 11,825 of record JAQWJJ010000014.1, read on the forward strand.
AGATGAGGTGACTGGAACCTTTTCGAGCACTGAAGCAGACTTAGAACATAAAACAACTTTTGAAGTTGATGTGGTCAAAGGGAAAAAGCAATTGACGGCTTTGGTTGGTGCTAAAGTAGGAGATAAAGTAGCGCTCAGTACCAAAGGATTGTTTGCAGAAGACAGTCTTTTGGCACGTCATCTTGGCTTAAAGCCAGAAGAGGTCAAGGGCATGAATGTGATGGTGAGTTTTGCTATTGAAGAGGTGAACACTCGTGAGATGGCGGCTTTAGATCAAGAGTTTTTCGACAAGCTCTTCGGAGAAGGTGTTGTGACCAATGAAAAAGAATTAAAAGCAAAAATAAAGGAAGATGCCGAGCGTCAGTTTGAACAGCAAAGTGACCAAAAGTTGTTGAATGATGTCATTGAGACACTCATTGCGCATACAAAATTTGATTTGCCTTCTGACTTTTTAAAGCGTTGGATCCAAAGTACAGGCGAAGCAAAATTGACTTTCGACGAGGCCGTTGCCGAGTACGATCGTAGCGAAAAGGGATTGCGTTACCAGTTGATTGAAGGAAAATTGCGTGAGACGTACCCTGAGTTGCAAATTAAATTTGAGGAGTTGAATGCCTTTGCACACGACATGATCAAAGCACAGATGGCACAATACGGACACATGACTCCAACCGACCAAGAGGTTGATGGGATTGTGGCCCGCATCATGAGTAATGAAGAAGAAGTGCGTCGATTGAGTGAGCAGCTCAATACCAAAAAATTATTAGAATTCTTTAAGACTAACGCCAAGCTGAAATCCAAAACAATCAGTTACGATCAATTCATTAAAGAAGCCTACGCATAATCCACTATAAAATAATTATCTTTAAGGCGTTGGATGAGCCATTCCAACGCCTTTTTTATCCCTATTAATGACCACTATGATGAACTACTCAGAAGAATTCAAAAAATTTGCTATAAAAGACCAAGGCGTTAGCAGCACCTATTACGACAAAATATTAGGCAGTATGTATCCTACTGGATTGACGCCGAACATCATCGAAGAGCGACAAATGAACATCGCTATTTTTGATGTGTTTTCTCGATTGATGATGGACCGCATCATATTTTTAGGAACCGGGATCAATGACCAAGTGGCCAATATTGTGCAGGCACAGTTGTTATTTTTAGAGAGCGTCGATGCCTCAAAAGACATCCAGATTTATATCAATTCTCCTGGGGGAAGTGTTTATGCAGGTTTAGGGATTTATGATACCATGCAATTTATCAAGCCAGATGTCGCGACGATCTGCACGGGAATGGCAGCCTCTATGGGAGCGGTATTGCTTTGTGCTGGAGCCAAAGGTAAGCGCAGTGGTTTGACCCATTCTAGAGTCATGATCCACCAGCCCATGGGTGGCGCTCAAGGCCAAGCGAGTGATATCGAAATCACGGCAAAAGAAATCCTGACCCTACGTGATGAACTTTATGCGATTATTGCTTCGCACTCTGGTCAAACGGTCGAAAAAGTCCATAAAGACAGTGATCGTGATTATTGGATGAAATCAGACAAGGCTCTAGAATACGGAATGATTGATGAAATTTTGACCCGAGACAAAAAGTAATTTGCTATGGCTAAGGAGGTATTAGATTGTTCTTTTTGTGGGCGTAAAAAAGCAGAAACCAATTTACTGATTGCAGGTAATTCTGCTCATATTTGTGACCATTGTATTGAGCAGGCACATGGCATCGTCTTACAAGAGCATAAAGATGACCAAAACACCAATGCCAATAGTGACTTTTTGCTTAAAAAACCCAAGGACATTAAGGCCTTTTTGGACGACTACGTGATCGGACAAGACCAAACCAAGAAAGTCATGTCTGTAGCGGTCTACAACCATTACAAACGATTGCTTCAGCCCGAAAGTGAAGAGGCCATAGAGATACAAAAGAGCAACATCATTATTGTGGGCCAAACGGGTACCGGAAAAACTCTGGTGGCCAAAACCATCGCCAAAATGCTCAATGTGCCTTTGGCCATAGTCGATGCGACTGTGCTTACGGAAGCCGGTTATGTGGGAGAAGATGTCGAGAGTATTTTGACCCGATTGCTTCAAGCTGCCGATTACGACGTTGAAAAGGCTCAGAACGGTATTGTCTTTATCGATGAGATCGACAAAATAGCCCGCAAGAGTGACAACCCCTCGATAACAAGAGACGTGAGTGGTGAGGGCGTCCAGCAGGCTTTATTGAAGTTGCTCGAAGGAACGGTGGTCAATGTACCCCCAAAGGGTGGTCGAAAACATCCTGATCAGAAGTTTGTAGAGGTCAATACGGAGCACATCTTATTCATTGCGGGTGGTGCTTTTGACGGTATTGAGCGTCATATTGCTAAGAGACTGAACTTTCAAGCCATGGGCTTTAGTGCGTCCAAAGAACAAAGTGACCAGCAGGAAGAAGTATTGCAATTTGTCACGCCTAAGGACCTCAAAAATTTTGGGTTAATCCCTGAAATTATTGGTCGCCTGCCTGTTTTGACCTATATGAAACCACTTGATGAGGTTGCACTAAGAGCCATATTGACCCAGCCTAAGAATGCGATCATCAAGCAATATCAGAAGTTGTTCGAGATGGATGGGATCGCGCTGACTTTTACAGACGATGCACTAGATTATATTGTGGAAAAGGCCGTAGATTATCAGCTCGGTGCGCGTGGATTGCGTTCACTCTGTGAGACGATATTGACCGATGACATGTTTGATCTGCCGGGCACAGATGCCGCATCCTTAGTCATTGATCTTGATTATGTTTCCACTCATTTAAGCGCTACTGCATTATCTAAGCTTCGTGCAGCTTCTTAAATCTTCCACTGCGGCTTTAGTTTAATTCTTGTGTCCAAAGGATTGGCGTAAGACCATCAATTTAACTGCAGCAGTTCTTCAAGAAAATCTCGTTTATTAGAGAGCCTCGGCACCTTGTGCTGTCCTCCGAGCTTTTGGTTGCGCTCAAGCCAATCATAAAAAAGCTTTGGGCGCGCTGTTTGGACTATGGGTGGATTGAGGGTGATATTGCCCGCTCGTTTGGCTTGGTAGTCAGAATTGGCAGCCATAAGTTCTTGATCCAGCGTTGTAGAGAACGCCTCGAGATCTTTAGGCTCTTTTTTAAATTCAATAAGCCATTGATGCCCTCCTTTGTTTTTGCCTTCCATAAAAATAGGTCCGGCTGTATAATCGACGATTTCTGCGTTGTGGACAAGTGATGCGACTCTTAGGGCTCGTTCTGCGTTTTCTATGATCAACTCTTCTCCAAAAACATTGATGTGGTGCCGGGTCCTTCCGCTAATTTTGATGCGATAGGGGTCTCGGCTGGTAAAGCGCAGAGTGTCTCCAATTTTGTAACGCCATAATCCAGCATTGGTGGTGATGACCATGGCATAATTCACACCAAGCTCTACCTCCGATAAAAGGAGTATTTTTTCATGATCTGTTTTATAAGTGTCCATTGGGATGAATTCATAAAATACACCATAGTCCAGCAAGAGCAATAGGTCATCGCGATCGCTTCGGTCCTGAAAAGCAAAGAACCCTTCGGAGGCATTATAAATCTCGTAATACCGAAAGTCGTTCCGCGGCAAAAGAGGCTTATATTGATCGACGTAAGGGTCAAAGCTCACACCTCCATGAAAATAAACTTCCAGCTGTGGCCAAATTTCATGCAAATGACTGGCGCGTGTGGTGCCCATGACCTCTTGCAGCAAGACCAGCATCCAAGAGGGTACTCCAGCCAAACTGGTGACATTTTCTTTTGTGGTTTCGTCTACTATAGCTTGGAGCTTGATGTTCCAGTCAGACAAAAGACTCACTTCGTTACTTGGGGTGCTACTGAATTCTGCCCAAAAGGGCATATTGTCAATCAAAATGGCCGAAAGATCACCATAAACGGTTCCCTTATCTTCGTATAAGGTCTTGCTGCCGCCAAGCCTCAGGCTTTTGCCGACAAATAATTGAGAGTCCGGGTGGTTGTGTAAATAAGTACACAAGAGGTCTTTGCCGGCAGCATAATGACAATGTTCTAAAGACTCAGGACTCACCGGTAAAAACTTGCTTTGCGCATTTGTGGTGCCACTAGACTTGGCAAACCATTTGATGGGAGTCGGCCAAATGATGTTGTTTTCTCCGCTCCTTGTGCGTTCTATATCCTGTGATTTGGCTTCGTAATTCCCCAGGGGTACGCGATCAGCGAATTGTCGGTAGGTCGTTATGGAGCCAAAGTCGTAAGTCTTTCCTAATTCTGTTCCTTTTGCCTTTTGGATCAGCTTGAAGAGCAGCTCTTCCTGAACTTCGTTGGGGTATTTCATGAACAATTCCATTTGATGAATCCGCTTTTTCAGAAACCAAGAAGCAATAGAATTCACAATAGGGATTGGCATAATTACCTTATCTTTAAGGTTTAAAAATACTACTTTTTTATATGCAATTTGAGGGCCCTTTGAGAAAAATGATGACTGAGTTTAGTGAGCCGATTCAGTATTTTATGGAGTTAAGGGGGCAGTTTCTTCAAGTGAACCAGCTTTTGGATAAAACTATAGAAATCAGCTTCAAAGGTTATGAGTGTTTGTCTTGTGGCCAAGGAGCGCCGATTTTTCGACAGGGGTTTTGTAAATCTTGTTTCTTTGAGGTGCCACAAGCGGCAGACTGGATCATCCATCCAGAACAAAGTAAGGCGCATCTTGGCATCGAAGATCGGGATCTGGCCTATGAGCAGAAAATGCAATTGCAGCCGCATGTGGTTTATTTGGCTAATAGCAGCAACGTCAAGGTAGGGGTCACCCGCAAAGCTCAAATTCCGACACGATGGATCGATCAGGGCGCCCACGAGGCCTTGCCTTTGCTAGAAGTGCCTAATCGTTATTTGGCAGGCATTGCCGAGGTCGCGCTCAAGGGGCATGTGAGTGATAAGACCAATTGGCGTACAATGCTCAAGAACGAAATCGAAGATGTTGATTTATGGCAATGGAAACAGCGTCTGATCCAATTTTTGCCCAATGAGGTCGTCGCCTATCTCTCTCAGGAACATAAAACCAGCGTCTGTTTTCCCGTCATCGCATACCCGATCAAACCCAAGAGTTTGAATCTTTCAAAAACACCATTTTATACCGGAAAGCTCAAAGGCATTAAGGGTCAATATTTGATTTTTGAAGACGACACTGTATTTAATGTCCGCAGTAATGAGGGGATAGTCGTGGGTCTGAATGTTCTAACTGAGGTCTAATTCTTCGTAGCCTTTGAGCTTGAATTTTTTGCGAAATAGGCCAACGCCAAGATACATCAGTGGGGTGTCGACAATGGCCACCAAAACTTTAAATAAATAGCCGCTGATTAAAAGACCATAAAACAGTCCCCATTCTATTTTGCCAAAAAGGCACAATAACAGCAATACCGTAAAGGTGTCCACAAACTGCGATAGAAATGTCGAGAAGTTATTGCGCAGCCATAAGTGCTTGCCTTTGGTTATTTTTTTCCAGAAGTGATAAATCTGAATGTCGATGTATTGGGCAAAAAGATAAGCCATCATCGACGCTAAGACTGCCAAAACTGTCGCGCCAAAGACCATGTCGAATAATTCATCTCCAATTGGGCTCCATGGCGTCGCAGTAACTCCTTGAGCAACATTAATGATTAATAGTGAGAATACTGAGGCAAAGATACCAACAGTAACCACCTGATTGGCCATTTTTTTGCCATACATTTCGCTGATCAAATCTGTAATCAAAAATGTGATGGGGTAAGGCAGTATCCCTACAGAAATTTCGAAAGTATAGAGGCCAAAGAAATCCCAAGTAAAGAATTTTTGAAAGATGAGGTTCGAAACCACCAAGGAACAAATAAAAAGAGCGGCCAAAATCATATAGATGCGAAAGGCGAGAGCTTTATCAGTAGAACTCATTTGATTTTTTTTGAGAAATAACCGCTGATTTAGGACCAGTTGATTATTTTCGTTTGCGTAAAAGTAATCTATTATCGATCCATTGCAAAATATCTATGTTGGTCTTGGAAGTAATCAAGGTCATCGATTTGATTGGCTTCAAAAAGCCGTCGATCTCTTGTTTGAAGAGGTCGGGCGCTTGGTCAAAATATCGAGTGTTTATCAGTCTCCAGCGATTGGATTTGAGGGTGATGATTTCTACAATGCTGTAGTGCATATGGAGACACAAATGGATCCGCAAAAAGTGCTTGCGGCGCTCCTGGATATCGAGAAACGCTTAGGACGAGTGCGCTCTGGGTCGGGCTATAACGCAAGATGTATTGATTTGGATCTATTGTCTTACGGAGACTTAGAGTTGGATACAGACACACTGACATTGCCTCATCCACAGATCCAAAACCGGCGTTTTGTTTTGGAGCCTATGGTGGAGATTCAAGCCAATTGGCAGCATGCTGCGTTGAAGTCTTCGGCAGAAGATTTACTCAAAGCAACAACAGACAACAGTAAGCTCATTAGATTGTCAAAGTGGTTGCGCAACCCAATAAATGATCTTGATTTGGCGCGATTGAAATATATTGCAATTGAGGGTAATATAGGCGCAGGCAAGACCAGCTTGGCCTCCATGTTGGCGCGCGATTTTAATGGTAAGCTTATTTTGGAGCGGTTCAAGGACAATGCGTTCTTGCCTGAATTTTATAAAGATCCGGACCGATATGCTTTTCCACTAGAAATGTCTTTTTTGGCCGATCGTTATCAGCAATTAGTCGAACAAGCGACTCAATACGACCTGTTTAGCGACTTGGTTATAGCAGATTACGACAGGTTCAAGTCCTTGATTTTTGCTAAGATCACCTTGTCCGCTCCTGAGTTTGTGCTTTATCAAAAGTTTTTTCATTTGATGCATCGCGAGGTTCCGCGACCCAACCTTTATGTCTACTTGGGGCAATCTACCGATCGTTTGATTGAAAATATTCACAAACGCGGGCGGGATTATGAACAGTCTATTGCGCCAGATTACTTGAAGCAAATACATGCGGGTTATCAGACCTATCTCAAAAGTGGTGAGATTGGCAGCCCATTGTGTCGCATAGACATTACGGATATGGATTTTGTCAAAAGTCGAAAAGATTATCTGACCATCGTGCGGCGGTTAATGGCCCATTAAAAGGGTCATTTTTTTGCGGACTTGTATTGGCGAAATGCTTCCCATAAGACCACTCCTGCACTGACCGCAATATTGAGTGAGTGTTTTGCCCCATCTTGAGGAATTTCAACGACGCCATGACAAAGGTCAATTACCGCTTGGTCTACACCTTTGACTTCGTTGCCAAAAATAAATGCTTGAGGAACCGTCCAATCTCCTTGATATTGATTGAGAAAAACAGCATGCTCGGCTTGTTCTACTGCCCACACCAAGACACCCTTTGATTTGAGGTCTTCAACCAAAGCGACGGTATCCTCTCGGTAACTCCAAGGCACTGTTTCGGTCGCGCCCAAGGCTGTTTTTTGAATGTCCCTATGCGGTGGTGTAGCAGTAATGCCGCACAAATAGACATGTTGTGCCAAAAACGCATCAGCAGTGCGGAAGACAGAACCTATATTATTGAGACTGCGCACTTGGTCCAAAACCACGATTAATGGATGGCGTGGACGCTCCGCCAGCGCTCCTGCTTCGGGGCGATTCAATTCGTTATTGGCTAATTTGCGGTGTTTCATGACGACACAAAAATAAAACTTTAGAGAAGGATAACAGAGAAACCTACTAAAACTTATGGGTCTAAATTTCTTCAAAATTCAATTAATAAGTATTTTAGCTCGAAGAGCAGAACCTCGGCACTATGGCCAAAAAAACCACACCTTTAATGCAGCAATACAACGGGATCAAAGCCAAGTATCCTGATGCTTTGCTATTGTTTCGTGTGGGTGATTTTTATGAGACCTTTGGGCAAGATGCGGTCAAAGCCGCGAAGATATTGAACATCACATTGACGGCAAGAAACAATGGTGGTGACCAAACAGAATTAGCGGGTTTTCCACATCATTCGGTCAACACATATTTGCCAAAATTGGTGATGGCGGGCTGCCGTGTAGCGATTTGCGATCAACTGGAAGACCCTAAACAAACCAAAACAATTGTCAAGAGAGGGGTGACGGAGCTCATCACTCCTGGTGTTGCACTCAATGACGATATCCTCCAAAGCAAGACCAATAATTTTTTGGCTGCAGTACACCTTACTGATGATTTGTGTGGCATTTCTTTTTTGGATGTCAGCACTGGAGAGTTTCTGGTCGCTGAAGGGCCCATCCAAACGATCGATACCTTACTCGAGAATTTTAATCCTTCGGAGGTGCTTTTTAATAAACAAAAACGCAAGAGGGTCCTGGAACACTTCGGTCATCAATGGGGATGTTTTTTTCTCGAGGACTGGGTGTTTCAGTCAGATTATACGCGTGAAAAACTTTTAGGTCATTTCAATACAAAGAGTCTAAAAGGTTTTGGTTTACAAGACAAAACTGTAGGGGCTATTGCGGCAGGTGCGGCACTTCACTATTTGGGAGAAACCCAGCACCACCGTATCGCTCATATTGCCAAAATCAGCCGGATTGTTCAGGATACCTATGTGTGGATGGATCAATTTACCATGCGTAATCTGGAGCTGCACCAAGGCCAATCTTCTGATGCAGCAACTTTGATGAATGTGATGGACCACACCATTTCGCCCATGGGTGGACGGCTTCTAAAAAGATGGTTGGCCTTGCCACTTAAGACAGTTGAGGCCATTAAAGGGCGTCAAGACATTGTGCGCTATTGGCTAGAGCACGACCAGTTGCGTGGTGAATTACGACAGACACTTAAAAGTGTCGGAGACTTAGAGCGCTTGGTGTCCAAAAGTGCAACGGGCAAAATCAACCCTCGAGAAGTGGTTTTGCTTTGCCAGTCTTTGCGGTCTACTCAGGCAATCCAAAATATGTCTGCCGCTACTCAGAATAAAGCTTTAGAGTTGCTGGCCAATAGAATTGACTCTTGTGAGGCGCTTTGTCTCAAAATTGAGAAGACGCTGGATGCTGATGCCCCAGTTCATTGGAGCAAAGGTCAAGTTATTGCCCCAGGATTTAATGACGAACTTGACGAGCTGCGCTCTATCGCTTATGGAGGCAAAGCACATTTGCAAAAAATGCTTGAAGGGCACCAAGAAGAAACGGGAATTTCCTCTCTTAAAATAGCCAATAACAATGTTTTTGGTTATTACATAGAGGTGCGCAATGCCCACAAAGATAAAGTGCCGCCTGAGTGGATCAGGAAGCAAACCTTGGTCAATGCTGAGCGTTACATCACCGAAGAACTTAAAACCTACGAAGCTAAGATTTATGGCGCTGAAGAGCGCATCTCGGGTTTAGAGCAAGAACTTTTTTTAGGGCTAATCAGCGACATATCCCCTTACATCGCCGCGATACAGCAGACTGCCCAAGCCCTGGCCCAATTGGATTGCTTGTCTGGATTTGCAGAGTTGGCACAGCGGGCCAATTATGTGTGTCCTGTAGTCAACGATTCTTTTGATCTCGACATCAAACAAGGCCGACATCCTGTCATTGAGACCCAGTTGGCAGAAGACACACCCTATATTGCCAATGATGTATTTCTGGACCGCAGCAACCAACAGATGATCATGATCACCGGGCCAAATATGAGTGGTAAGAGTGCGTTACTGCGCCAAACAGCACTCATAGTAATCATGGCGCAGATGGGGAGCTATGTCCCGGCAAAGGCTGTGACGATGGGAGTTGTTGACAAAATCTTCACCAGAGTTGGTGCGAGTGATAACATTTCTATGGGTGAGTCGACGTTTATGGTCGAAATGAACGAAACGGCAAGTATTCTCAACAATGTCTCAGACCGCAGCCTGATTCTGTTGGATGAGATTGGTCGCGGAACGAGCACTTACGACGGTATTTCAATTGCATGGTCGATCAGTGAGTATCTTCATGAGCACGCTGCACAGCCCAAAACTTTGTTTGCTACACACTACCACGAGCTCAACGACATGTCGGAGACCTTTGACCGCATCAAAAACTATAATGTTTCGGTCAAAGAATTAAAAGATACAGTTTTATTCATGCGGACCTTGGTGCCTGGTGGGTCCGAGCATAGTTTTGGTATTCATGTGGCTAAAATGGCTGGTATGCCTCAACGGGTTGTGCGGCGCGCGGAAGAAATCCTCGAGCGGCTTGAGGCCTCTCGTGGTGCCAAGGAGCGCCACGCAGCGGTCAAAGCGGCGGCAGATTCAGAGATGCAATTGAGTTTTTTCCAGTTAGACGACCCGCTTTTAGAGGGCATTAAGCAAAAAATCGTAGCAATGAATATTGATGATTTGACCCCCGTAGCGGCTTTAAATGCTTTAAATGACATCAAGAGCATGCTGGTCAAAGGAGAAGATTCCGCAACAGAAAAATAATAATCATCACGGCTTTTTTTCTTTAAAATAGCTTTGTATTTATCCTAATTATTTTAAATTTGCTCCCGCCTTCGAAGGAAGGAATGTTCACAAGTAATACGCGAAAATAGCTCAGTTGGTAGAGCGCCACCTTGCCAAGGTGGAGGTCGCGGGTTCGAATCCCGTTTTTCGCTCCACAAAGCCGAACACGTTCGGCTTTTTTTATCACTGCTGCAGAAGTGGTGGAATTGGTAGACACGCTGGACTTAAAATCCAGTGGACAGTAATGTCCGTACGGGTTCAAGTCCCGTCTTCTGTACAAAAGGCCCCGAGAATTCGGGGCCTTTTTTTATGGGTATTCTCAATGAGACAATTAAGCCGATTAATTTAAAGACTTTAGGAGAATTTCACAAAACCTCATCAATATCCCGGTTGAAGATTTAAAATACCGCAGTAATAACCTGCGCCTTCAAACAGATTCCTTATCGGTTACCGTTCCGGCAGCATTGCAATCGCCTATCATTAATGCCCGACTTCTGGTAGTCAAAACCCGCATAAGCCTGTTGAATCAAGAAACAAAAAAATCAGCCCCGGATTCTACGGTCATAGAAAATCGATTACTCGAATTACACCGAAGTATTCGCGAATTCATTTTGCACATCAACGAGAAAATAGAAAAAGACCTACTCGATAAAAAAGGTATACAATCCGCTGGGTAAACCTAGCCGATCGTCCGAGGGAAAAAGTCAATATGAAACTCTTTAAAAACATCAGTCTTGGTTTAACCGCTTACTCAGAAGCCCTTGGACTGATCAGGCGACTCAGACTTTGGACGTTTATGGCCATTCCTTTAGGGATTAGTCTGGTGGTCACTCTCAGCGTGAGTACTCTAGCCTGGCAAACTAAATCTGTGGTCAGCGAGTATTTTAAAGGCTTTTGGCCATGGACTTTTGGCGCAGATTTTATGGCAAATCTTGGCGGGATTTTGGGGTCAATTGGTGTTTTGCTTATGGGTTTTATCATGACCAAATACTTGGTTTTAGCCCTGAGTGCACCATTTATGAGTGCCGTCGCCGAAAAAATCAGAACGCATCTTAGACCCGAACTTCAGCCTTAAGGGGGCAATAACTTTTGGGCCCTGCTTTGGCGAGGACTTAGACTAAACTTAGGAAATTTGTCTCGTGAAGTTGCGCTCACCCTCTTACTTTTGATATTCAGCTTTATCCCGCCTTTTGGCCTGATTACTACACCCCTTTTATTTTTAATCCAAGCCTATTTTGTGGGCGTAGGTAATATGGACTACAGTTTGGAAGCCTTTTTTAACTACCGTCAAAGCAAAAGTTTTCTCAATCAATACCGCGGTTTGGCCGTAGGCCTATCAGATGTTAGATCAGGCCGGGATTTAATGGATTAAAAAATGCGGGCCGAGGGCCCGCATTTTTTGCTTTGCATTATCCATAAATTTTCAAAAGGTCCTCTAAAGAAAAACTTTTTTCAAAGCCTTCACTACTCCTTCACAAAGGACTTAATTTGTCGCTCTTCATCATCATACACCTCAAATACATAGATCCCAGAAGGTAGTGCCTTGACATCGACTGTGCCATCACCAATGATGCCTTGCTGTACTTTTTGACCTAAAACAGAATAGATGGTATAAGTACTCTCTCGACTAAGTCCACTCATGGCAACATTGAGATAGGATTTTGCAGGTACAGGAGCGAGGGTCAATTCCTCAAATTCTGAACCACCCCAATCATCTCCCATATCACGACTCTGAATAGGCACGATGCCCTCCATTAGGTTATTGGCTGGATCACCGGTAATGAGCACACAATCAATATAAACTTGGTCATTGTTGCTCGAGGCGTCGTTTTGCAATCTAAACGAAATATTGTTCGGATTGGTGAAATTAGCTGTAATAAAGGTTACAGTCGCCTCATAAACAGTGTTTGTTACAACATCAACACCGAATATATAATCGGCGGCCAAATTCCATGACCCGTTTCCGTCGCGTACCAAGAGCCAAAAATCTTCTCCACTATTCATGCCGACTCCTTGAAACAAGAATTTAAAGCTGAACGTGGTAAAAGATGATAAGTCTTGACTATTTAAAGTCATTGATGAACTGACTCCTGAATTATCACGAATTCTCACAGATGAATTTCCCTCTGGGCTGTAGATGCCAGAATAATATTGACAATCGCTTCCGCCGTCTTGCCATAGGCCCCAGCCGGCCTCGAAACACTCCTCATGAACCACAACGCTGCCGCTGAGTTCATTTACATTGATTACACGCGTCACAGAAGTTGTATTAGACGAACTGTCTGTAACAGAATATGTCAAGGTATTTGCTCCAGCCACCGACGTGTTGACTGATCCCGTTACCACCACACTACTACTCAAATCCCCATCGACGTTATCTGTTGCCCCATAGCCAGGTTCGGTATAGGTATCTCCTACGGTTAGTTCCATAGGATTAGCTCCAATTAGCGTTAATATAGGCGGCGTAGTGTCGGCGATAACATTCACCCGACGACCAATAGAGGCCATATTTCCTGAGCTATCAGAAACAGAATAGTTTACGGTGTAAGCTCCTAAAGTAGAGGTGTCCACACTACCACTGATTTGAATGTTCGCAGTCACATTCCCATCTACATTATCAAAGGCGGTTGCGCCTTGTTCGTTGTAGGGCTGATTGAAGTAAACCTCTGTAGGATTGGCTCCGTTAAGGGTAATCACAGGAGCTGTTGTATCTGCTTCCACGATAACCGAACGATCAAGGCTCGCTGTATTTCCTGCTGAATCAGATACCGTATAGGTTCTGTTATATGTTCCAGGAATCGATGTGTCTACTATTCCTGTAGCGACTATTGCACTGGTTAAGTCTCCATCAATGTTGTCTATGGCTGTTGCCCATGGATCACTAAAAATGTCCCCAACCATCAAATTCATCGGATTAGCTCCGTTAAGGGTAATCACAGGTGGCACAGTGTCTGGCCCGCCTAAATCTCCAATAATAACCACCGCATCAATATAAATATCATCGGCATTACCAGAAGCATCACAATAAAATCTAAATCCAGAATTAGTAGAGAAATTTTGAAAATCAGTGGCATTTAAAGTGATTTCATCGCTGTAAAAACCATTTCCATTAAATTCAAATCCACTGCGCCATTGGGCTATGGTAGTAAATCCTGACCCGTCGTAATATTGTAAAAAGAAATCTTCATTAAATTCCATACTCTGTGCGTAATAATGGAAAGAAAGCGTTACTGTTTCATAGGGTGTTAAATCCAGTCCCGTTAAGCTCATAGAAGAGGCCGAACCTGAATTGTCTTGAATATTAATCGCAGCAATACCCTCGAAGGCATATATACCTCCTGTGTATCTGCTGCAATCACTTCCACCATCGACCCAGCCGTCCCAGCCGTTTTCAAAATAGCCCTCGTGTACGATAACAGTTGTGGCACAAGGTTGGCAATCAGGACCACCACAATCAACCCCTGTTTCTTGACCGTTTTGAATACCGTCATCACAAGCCGGCAGTGGCTCAAGCGTTCTGGCCGAGCCCTCAGTACTCCATGCAGAGAAATTTCCTGCAGCGTCAAAAGCGCGTACTTGATAGGTATATACTGTATTGGAATTTAGTCCGGTCTGAACCGTAAAATTCGTGCCGACAGTCCCTTGAGACTGTCCATTTTGGCGTAATTCATACCCCGTAACCCCCACGTTATCGTTAGAAGGGTTCCAGCTCACATCAAGAGAGGACTCCGTGGCATTAGATACCGTAAGTTCAGTTGGCACACTCGGCGCCTGAGTATCTGGTGGGTCAAGTGTCGTAACGCTCAACGCAGTACTCAAATTAGACGCGTTACCGGCCGCATCATAAGCCGATACCTGAACCGAATATGTTGTACTCGGGCTCAGCCCTTCAAACAAAAAGTTCGTTGTTGAGGAAGTACCGCCCGGCTGACCATCGATGTATAAATTGTAGCCGACTACCCCGACATTGTCAGAGGCTGCAGACCATGAGAGTAAAAAGGATGTCGCGGTCTCGTTTGACGCAGTGAGGTTGGTCGGGACAGTGGGGGCCTGTGTATCTGGTGGCGGAGCCAAGGTCGTTACCGATAGTACCGCACTTTGGGCGCTGTAATTGCTCGCTGCATCATAGGCGCGAACGCTAAAACCATAGGTTGTATCTGGACTAAGACCATTGACACTGTAATTAGTTGTCCCCGTTGTACCTAAGCTATTTCCGTCTTGAAAAATTTCATACCCCGTTACTCCAACATTATCTGAAGAGGCATCCCATGAAAGATCCAAAGAAGTCTCACCTATATTGCTGGCCGTCAAATTTCCTGGCACCGTCGGAGCAATAGTGTCCGGCGGGGTTGCCGTGGTAACACTAAGACTATTGGACTCGTTTGATGCATTTCCAGCGACATCAAGCGCGCGCACCGTAGCACTATATTGCGTCGCCGGGTTCAACCCACTGATCAAAGCACTGGTGCCCGCCTGAGTTCCTTGGCTTACCCCGTCGATGAACACCTCATAGGAATCGACACCTAAATTATCTGTTGAAGCATTCCAACTCAGCGTAAAACTGGTTGTAGTGATGCCCGATGCCGATAAATTAGTGGGCACCGATGGCGGTGTTGTATCTTGATTTACGTTTACTGATCTGGTTTGTGTCTCAGCCGCATTTCCTGCTGAATCCGTAACATCATAGGTCAAAGTATAGGTCCCCGCTATGCCTGTATTCACCGTACCTGTAACCACAATATCTGAAGAAATATCACCATCGATATTATCTAATGCAGTCGCTCCAGGGTCATCAAATGTCTGCCCTACAAATAAATTAAAAGGATTATCTCCAAGCAATGTAATCACTGGAGGCGTCTCATCCACCCCAGCAGTAATACAAATTTCCGTCGTCTCTGAACTACCAAAAGATCCACCTGTCTTAAAGACCCCATCAGGACTTGAAAGGCTGTATGAACCATTGCCGTAGGCACAACAAATTCCATCTCCATAGATGTCTGTTATTTGGAAGGTATAATTGCCTTCAGTCAAAGTCGGAACAGTGACGTTTACGGTCGACCCGTCTGGGTTTGAGGTTGAATATGCCGCGCTCGCTATGATATTATTCGCGTCGTCCGTAAGCTTCCAAGCGGTTTCTTCAGGATAATTATCAAAAGTAATGGTCAGTTCTATTGGATTAGGTTGACACGCCGGCGGTGGAATGATTCGGCCTACACCTACCGCAGCCCAAGCTAGGGTTACAGCTTCAGCAATACTTGGATTATTTGGGTATAAATCAATGGCGGATTGAATCGCGCCATCTCGGGCATCTGCATATTGTGAATTCGTGCTCAAATATACCGTCAAGTTTCTGTAAGCAATGGCTGCCGCGGCCTCCATGCCGATGGCAGGGACATCAAATGGATCACTAAAATCATTAGTTCCTACACCTCCTTCGGTAAGCAAATAAAACCAAAAGTTCTGTACTCCAGAGTTGTAATGTACTCCTCCATTATCGCCAGAGCCGGCATACCAATTCGTGCCTAAATAGGTGTCTGGGTCGCCAAATTGATTGGGATTGCTCATTGAGCGCAAGGCACCGCCACTTCCGCCAGCACCGATTTGATCCCCCATGAGCCAGTCATTTATACCGGAGCCAAAAAATTCAATTGACTCACCAAAAATATCTGAAAATGACTCGTTCAATGCCCCTGATTCGTAGCTGTAAACAAGGTTCGCTGCATATTCGGTAACTCCGTGCGTGATCTCATGTCCTACAATATCCAAAGAAACCAGTGGTCCGTAATTTACACCATCCCCGTCTCCATAGGTCATAACAGATCCGTTCCAAAATGCATTGACATAATTTCTACTGTAACTCACATAGGAGCGAATTACAGTCCCGCTTCCAGTATAAGAATTACGGTTGTGTTTTTGCATAAAGTACTGATGCGTTTGCTCAGCACCCCAATGCGCCTGGACACCAATATCGGTTGAACCAGAAAAATTAGTTGTACTGCTGACTACATCCGAAGCATTACTATAATTGGTGCCCCCCCCCATATCATAGGTCTCTATTCCATTGCCATCAGCTGTTTGACGCAAACGATATCCAGAGGTAAAACTATCCGCAGTAAAAGACACTGTCCCATTGTATAGGCTCGATCCAGTAGCCGGGGTATCGGCGTGATGAATGCGCTTGTTTTCAAAAACAACTGATCCATTGTGGGCATCGACATAGACATCTGCGCGATAGACTGGCTCCGAAGCATAAATATCAAATTTATAGACTAATCTGGCCTGGTTGCCCACGCCAACCATTGGTCCCAAGATCATTAATTCACCTATCGGAGCTTGATAATCCAGCAAAGCACTGCTTTGTGCATCCTCCCATAAGTAAGCACTGGCATTGACAAAACTCTTGGCGCTATTCAAAGCCATAGATGCAGAAATGGCGGGGCGAATATCGAGATCGACAATCGATTTGGTCGTATTGCTCAAAGAGCTAATCTGGCCCTCTTTTGCGTGCACTTTTAACTGGGCAAACTCAACAGTTAATCCTCTGTGCCTTTGTTTGTAAACGTCATGAGTATATCCAAGCTCGTCTGTTTCTTGTTTGACCAATTCCAAAGACGACTCCGCGTCCAACCCAAGGAGATCTTGGGAAATGGCTGAAAGATTGTTTCGCGCATAATTCTGGTCTTGAGCGAGAATCAAAAGCGTTGGTTCTGGCATGTAAACATCTTGCCTCGGCGGCTTTTGGGCAAAACCAATGGCTGTTGTCAATATTAGAATGACTGAAATCCCCCAATGATTAAAGTAATTTTTCATGTATTCTTGGTGTATTTAGTTGTATCTTTTTTGTGTGTGTTGCTTAGTATTCTAAAATCAAAATCACAGACCATATTTATTTATAAATTCGCTTGACGAGGCTAATTGTAATAAAAGCGGTCTTAATATCACTCAGTTAACGTCTTGAAAATACTACTATTTTTAAATAAAAAAAAGGAAAAAAGCCCCGTGACACAGGATATAAACTCCTTATTATCAGTTTTTAGACTAAGTGTAAGTTTTACTCGACCAACACCGCTTTTGGCATTGTCAGAAATTGATTTTTCAGTGCCAAAGAATAGTATTATTGGCATCGTTGGAGAGTCTGGAAGCGCCCGCCTAAAAGGAGCCATTTTCCGTTTGACTGCCCAAAGGCGTAAGATTGGATACCGCCCAGGTTAGCGATACTCATGGGTTCTAAGCTAATTTCAAAAGGCGCGGATTGTGCGATAATGCCTTGAGAAAAAATTATGAGACAGGCAATGACAAGATCGTTCTTTAGATTTTTCATTATGTGGATTAAGTTAAAAGTCAAAATTAATCATATTCTTGGTCTTGTTTTGTGACTTGAGTTACCAAATGCCTTTGGTAATCTTAAGGCCTATAGTTACATTTGCAAAAAAAAACTATGCTACGAATGTTATTCGGGAGACTACTGTGTTTCTCCGCCTTTGGATGTGCCCAAAGTACCTCTGCACAAGAACCTAAAGAATCCATCTATGATATTGCCCTAGATGGGATTGATGGTAAGCCCCTAGATTTGTCTCAATATAAAGGCAAAAAGATTCTTTTTGTCAATGTGGCCTCAGAATGTGGCTTCACGGGACAATATGACGGACTTCAAGAGCTGTATGAAAATTACAAAGACAAATTGATGATCATTGGTCTCCCTTGTAATCAATTTGGCGGTCAAGAGCCCGGCAGCGAGCAGGAAATCCAAAGCTTTTGTCGTGCAAATTACGGTGTAGAATTTCCTTTGACCGAAAAAATCGACGTTAAAGGCCCGGGACAGCACCCGCTCTATCAGTGGTTGACTCAAAAGGCCAAAAACGGATCCCAAGATTCTTCCGTAAAATGGAATTTTCAAAAGTATTTGGTCGACGAGCACGGACGCTTAGTGGATTTCTTTTACTCCACCACCAAGCCCAATAGTCCAAAAATCACCGGTTTACTGAACAAAAATTAATTGATCTTATTGTTCGATCACTATTTGAAAATATTTACTATTTTTAACCTAATGAAAAAACAAATTTTAAATAACAACTGGTGGTGCCACGAAACGTCTGTCTCGTGAACTAGTCTTTGTTATGTCAATATATAAAGCCCGTCGTTCGCGACGGGCTTTTTTTTTGACCTGAATCGAAATCCAAAAACTCAATCATTATGGAAAGAAAAATCCTTCTAAGCGAAAAAGAAATCCCAGAGCAATGGTATAACATTATTGCCGACATGCCGAACAAACCTTTGCCTCCGTTGCATCCAGGAACTCTGGAGCCGATAGGTCCTGAGGCTTTAGCGCCCTTATTCCCCATGGAACTCATCAAGCAGGAGGTCACGATGGATAAATACGTGACCATCCCTGATGAGGTGCGTAATATTTACAGCATTTGGCGTCCGACCCCAATGTTTCGCGCTTATAATTTGGAGAAATTATTGGACACGCCTGCCAAGATCTATTACAAGTACGAAGGGGTAAGCCCTACCGGATCTCATAAACCCAATACCGCAGTGCCACAGGCTTATTATAATAAAATGGAGGGGGTCAAGAAAATTACTACGGAGACCGGTGCAGGTCAGTGGGGCAGTGCGCTGAGTTTTGCTTGCCAGCATTTTGGGATTGATTGTGAAGTCTATATGGTTCGTTTGTCTTATGACCATAAGCCTTACCGTAAAATCATGATGAATACCTGGGGGGCGACGGTGCATCCGTCTCCTTCTGAGGCTACTGAAATTGGTAAAAAAATTCTTGCAGAGTACCCAGACACCACGGGGTCTTTGGGGATTGCCATTTCTGAGGCCATTGAAGTGGCCGCCAAAGATGAACACACCAAATACGCTTTAGGCAGTGTGTTGAATCACGTAAAACTTCATCAAACCATCATTGGCCAAGAAGCCATCAAGCAAATGGAGAAGGCGGGAGACATGCCCGACATCGTGATCGCTCCCTTTGGTGGTGGCTCGAATTTTGCCGGATTGGCCTTTCCGTTTTTGCGTCTGAATTTTGATGAGGGTCGTAAAATCAGATGTATCGCCAGTGAGCCGTCCTCTTGCCCCAAACTCACGCGTGGGGTGTTCCGCTATGATTTTGGCGATACGGCGGGGATGACCCCACTGCTGCCTATGTATACTCTAGGGCATGACTTTGTGCCCGCGCCAATTCACGCAGGAGGCTTGCGCTATCACGGGGCAGGGGTGATCGTGAGTCAGCTTCTAAGGGACAAGCTCATCGAGGCGCGGGCCCATGACAATCTGGAGGTCTTCTCTGCAGGGGTCAAGTTTGCTCAAGCCGAAGGCATCATTCCGGCGCCAGAGGCAGCCCACGGTATCGCTACGGCTATAGCCGAGGCAGAAAAGTGTAAGCGGGAAGGGGTGTCTCGCACCATTCTCCTTAACCTGTGTGGGCATGGTAATTTTGACATGAAAGCCTATCAGGATTATTTTGAGGGTAATATGGTCAAACACGAGCTCACTCAAAAGGAAATCGAAGCCTCAATCGCCAAGCTCAATACCCCACTAATCCCATAAATCGCTATGATTTAAAGTTTAGTTATTTGTTTAGTTAGTTGTTTTGTTTAATGACCTCACCCCTGAATCATTTATTTGGTTTGGGGGTTCGGTTTTATGGCCATACATGAGGGGTCGTCAGTGTTGAGAATACGTTATAAATCCTTAAAAAAATCCGATAAGGAAACATCAAGCGCGTCGCAAAGTTGAGAGAGCACTTTAATGGAAATATTGGTTTGGCCCTTCTCGATGATGCCGACATATTTCCGATCCAAATCAGCCAAATGCGATAATGATTCTTGGGAGATTCCGGCCTTGAGTCTTATCTCTTTGATGCGTTGCGCGATTTTTTCATTCATAATACAAGTATAGCTGTATGCCGCGATGAAGACAATGAAATCATTCTTAGGGTTCTGCGTTTTTATGAATTCGGGGCTTAATTTTTGCGATATGACCGATGATTTTATGTTTGAGGCCCGCGACAAGGGCCAAGTGTCACAAGCGCATAGGGCATGAGTTGCCTTGGGTCAACGGGTCTTATCTCATGTATGGGTTAGGGCATAGCGATAAAATAAACTAGAAATTCTAAATTATTAGTAGTACTTTCGGATCATCATCATGTCACAGGCATAATATATTCAATGTTCTTTTTGTGTCTTATGACAGTAATTAAACTAAATTATTAACTAACATTTTTACACATGAAAAAATTACTTTTTTTAATGGCTCTTGCATTTTCTGTAACGGCATTTGCTCAGGAATCTAAAGCTTATTTGAGTTTATCAGTTGGTGCTTCTTTGCCTGGCGGCGATATTGCTGATGCTGTCGATTTAGGAACTGGAATTGACCTCGGTATTGGATTTGGTTATCGTTTTACTGAACAATGGGGGGCAACGCTTAATTTGGGTAGTGCGGCCAGCGCTTATGATGACGCAAACGGAGATACTGCAGCATTTGGGGCAGGGTTCTTTTCTGTTGGTCCGATGTATACATTAGGTCTCGGCGGAGATTGGTCTTGGGACATTAAACCTCAGTATGTTTTCTCTTTGTCAGGTGTTGACGATCAAGAAGGTGGAGACTTCGATTCTACGTTGAGTGGTACTGGACTTTTGTTTGGTAACTCATTCGTCAAGGGGTTAGGAAGCGGTTTCAAATTGGCCATTAATCTCGACTACTTGAGTGGTTCATACAGCGAAGTGGAGGTTGATGGACAGACTTTTGACATCGATGAGGACAACGGTTATTCAAAATTGAGTATCGGTGTTGGTGTGCGTTATAACTTTTAGAGGCCAGTCCAATCTTCAATAACATAATGTCCTTGCTGAGCAGCAAGGACTTTTTTTTACAACTAAAACAAAAAAAAGCCCCTCATCGAGGGGCTTTGAATACTATAACTCAATTTGCTTAGTGAGCGTCAGAATGACCTTCAACGGCCTCTGCAGCTTCTTCAACAGCCTCAGCCGCGTCTTGAGCATCCTCTTCAGTTGCTTCCATAGCATCTTCAGTTGCTTCAGCAGCGTCTTCAGTTGCTTCAGTTGCAGCCTCTACAGCAGCTTCTACAGTTTCTTCAGTTTTCTTTTCAGTTTCTCTACAAGATGATACAGAGGCGATTAAGGCCAAAGCAGCAAATGTGATCAATACTTTTTTCATGATAAATAAGTTTAGTGGTTAATTTTCCTATGAGCAAAGGTAAATTATTTTTATCAGTTGAAATAGAATACGTTAGCAATTTTTTTTTCTTGGATTATTTCCTAATTTTGGTTGGATTATTTCCTAAAACTATTATATTTGAAACATGAATACGAACTTACCAATAGAAATCCGACGATTCAAAAAAATTAGAGAAGAGCAAGGTTATACCCAACAAGCTTTTGCGGAACTGCTCGGCATCAAATCGAGCACTGCTGATATAGAGCGGGGCAAAATTAAATTGTCAGGAACGGTGGTTATGGAGCTCTTAAAGCAATTCGGCATCAATCCATTATGGCTGTTCGGCAAAAGCCTCGAGGTTCATTTGCGCTTGGATCAGTCTGACGTAAGCCCTAAGGTTGTTGCGGTTGATCCAAACGGTCAAGACACCATCTTGCTCGTCAACCAAAAGGCTGCGGCAGGGTACCCTAATAATGTCCAAGATGTGGGTTGGGTCGGTCAATTGCCCGCATTTCATATACCTTTACCAGAATACCGTAATGCCACTTATCGTGGATTCCAAGTAGAGGGTGACAGTATGTTGCCCAATATCCGACCAAATGAATGGGTTTTGGGTCGGGCAGTCCAGAGTGTTGGTGAGGCGTCAGACAGCAAAATATATATTGTGGTGTTGTTCGACTCAGTATTGGTCAAGAAGTTGCAGAAGATCCCCGGAGTGACCAAGAAAGTCAGACTGATTTCGCTTAATGCAGAGTATTTACCTATCGAAATCGCGGTAAAAGACATTCAAGAATTATGGCAGGTCAATAGTAAGTTGACTTTTGGTGTCGACGAACCCAACGAGAGTTCACTTTTACGTGAGTTACAAGCGTCAATGAATGAGCTTAAAGGCCAATTGACAAGGCTTCAGTCTTGATCCGCTGCTGATATGAATGTGGTGATGTGTGCCGTTGCTCCAGCGTGGGCCTCAACATAATTTAATGCCTTTTTACTGAAAACATCTGCTGCTTTGGGGTTGTTGATCCAATGATCCATGAGCGTCTTGACTTCGGTGGCATTGCGCACAATGGCAAGCCCGCCAAGTGTTTTGAGGTCGATAGCCTCTGGAAATTTGCGGATATTTGGCCCAATGACAATCGGTAGCCCAAATGTTGCAGGCTCTAAGATATTATGCAAGCCAGAAGTGCCTATGGCGCCGCCGACATAGGCGACATCGGCATATTGATAAGCTTTGGCTAAATCACCCATAGTGTTGAGAACAAGAACCTTGGCTTGCATCAGGAGCTGATCGCTCGTTTTGCCATTACCATCATAACGCACCACCAAGGGGGTCAATAGGTCTGTAATTCGGTCTATTTCTTTGACGGCCAAATCATGCGGCGCAATCACAAATTTCAGATTTTCGGAGGCATGTTGATTCATGAATTCCAGCCAAATATCATGATCTTCGGGCCAACTGCTCCCCAAAATAATACAACGTGCTTGTCCTTTGAATGTGGCTAAAAACGCCAGAGTGTTGTCGCCTGCTCTTTGTTGCAGAACGCGGTCGAAACGAGTGTCTCCACTGATGCTACAGCGGGTCATTCCAATACCATGAAGCAAATCCAGAGACTTTTGATTTTGCACAAAGATATGGGTCATGCCTTTGAGTAACTGGGTCATATAGCCGCCATACGGCTTGAAGAATATTTGGTTTGGACGGAACTGGGCCGCAATAAAATATGTTTTGATATTGGACGATTGAAGAGCAGTCATGTAATTTGGCCACAATTCTGATTTCACAATGAAGGCCGATTCTGGTTGGACTAAAGTGATGAATTTTTGGGCATTACGCTTGGTGTCCCAAGGCAGATAAGCCACAATATCGGCCAGGTGCGTATGCTTACGGACTGAATAACCAGAAGGAGAAAAAAAAGTGAGCACAATTGTTGTGCTGGGTTGCTCACGGCGGAGCCACTCAAGAACTGGACGCCCTTGCTCGAATTCGCCCAGCGATGCACAATGCATCCATAGGCGTTTACCCGGGTGTTTGCGGCAGGCTTCAAGCACTTCGAAACTATTTTGACGTCCACGAATGAATGCAGCCATTTTTGGGGAGACCCACTGGGCTGGCCAAAGGAGGCCCTGAGTCAATATGCTGACAATATTATATAAAATTCCTGTCATAAATATCTCGCTAAAATACGTTTCTTTAAACAAATGCATTGTCGCCCCTTACCAATTTTTGTACTTTTGATTTTTAGCCCAATACACCGATGAAAAAAATTCAAATGGTTGACCTTCAAGGTCAATATGCTCGAATCAAGGACCAAGTATCTGCCGCGATGCAAGAGGTCATTGATACCACCACGTTCATTAATGGGCCAGAGGTCCAAGCTTTCCAAAGTGAATTAGAAGATTACTTGGGTGTCAAGCACGTGATTCCATGTGCCAATGGTACCGATGCGCTTCAAGTTGCTATGATGGGCCTAGGGCTCAAGCCTGGCGATGAGGTCATCACTGCAGATTTTACATTTGCTGCAACGGTCGAAGTGATCGCATTATTGGGCCTTACGCCTGTGCTGGTTGATGTGGATCCGGTCACCTTTAATATTGATGTAGCGGCAATTGAGCGAGCAATCACAAGCAAAACCAAGGCGATTGTCCCAGTGCACTTGTTTGGTTTGGCCGCGCCAATGGATCAAATCATGGCTTTGGCCAATGAGCACAATCTCTATGTCATTGAAGATAACGCACAGGGTATCGGGGCACATTGTGCTGATGCCTCAGGAAAAAAACACAAAACAGGGACTATAGGTCATGTCGCCTCGACCTCGTTCTTTCCTTCAAAAAACTTAGGATGTTATGGTGATGGCGGTGCTATATTTACAAATGATGATGATTTGGCCCACACGCTTCGGGGCATTGTGAATCATGGAATGTATGAACGCTATCACCATGATGTAGTGGGCGTTAATTCACGCTTAGATAGTCTTCAGGCCGCAGTTCTGCGGGCTAAACTACCGCACTTAGATCACTACAACCGCGCACGCCGAGAAGCTGCAGCCCAATATACCAAGGCATTGAGCGGTTTAGCGCAAGTGGTGACCCCAACGGGTGTTTGTGCTACTGGAATGGGTGTTTGCGCCCAATGCGATTGCCACGTTTTTCATCAATACACCTTGCGCCTTATTGGTGTGGATCGCGATGGCCTTGTGGCCCACCTCAATGGTTTGGGAATTCCCTGTGGTGTTTATTATCCTATTCCATTGCATGCGCAGAAGGCCTATCAGGACGAGCGCTACAATGAAGCAGATTTTGGTGTGACCAATCAATTGGTCAAAGAGGTTATTTCACTTCCGATGCACACCGAATTGGCGTCAGATCAAATTGCGTTCATCGCGTCGGCCATCAAGGACTTCATCAACGCCAACAAGAGCACTTTATGAAACACATACTCGTTACAGGCGGATTGGGTTATATAGGATCACATACGGTCGTGGCCCTACAACAAAATGGATACCATGTGCTTATTGTCGATGATCTATCCAATTCGGAACTCAATGTCTTGGAAGGAATAGAAACCATCAGTGGTGTTCGGCCTGAATTTATTCAGATGGACCTTAAAGACAAGCGTGCCGTTGAGCGCCTATTCGAAAGCTACACCATTGAAGGGGTGATACATTTTGCGGCGAGTAAGGCGGTCGGGGAGAGTGTCGAAAATCCATTGTTGTACTATGAAAACAACATCAACGCTTTGGTTTATCTTCTGCAAAATTGCTTGAGTCATCAAGTACATCATGTTATTTTTAGCTCGTCATGTACCGTTTACGGAGAACCAGATGAGTTGCCCATTACCGAATCTGCTCCGATCAAACGAGCGCTTTCGCCTTACGGCAACACCAAGCAAATTGCGGAAGAAATCATTCAAGATACTTGTGGGGTGAGTGATCTGCGCTGTATTTTGCTGCGCTACTTTAATCCAATTGGGGCCCATGATTCTGCAAAAATAGGAGAGTTGCCAAAGGGAGTTCCACAGAACTTAGTGCCATTTATCACACAAACTGCAGCAGGCTTAAGGCCCAAATTATCCGTATTCGGCGATGATTATCCCACGGAGGATGGAAGCTGTATCCGTGATTATATTCATGTAATGGATCTTGCTGAGGCTCATGTACAAGCCCTAGAGAGATTGTTGAAGCAAAAGCAAGTATCGGAGGTTGAGGTCTTTAATTTAGGCACGGGCAAAGGCAACTCCGTTCTTGAAGTTATTAAGGCCTTTGAACATGCCACTGGCGTTGCAGTGCCTCATCAGATTGTTGCGCGACGCCCTGGAGATGTCGTAGCGGTATATGCCGACACTCAAAAGGCTTCTCAAGTTCTTGGCTGGTCCACAAAAAGGGATCTCAAACAAGCTTTAGCTTCTGCTTGGGTTTGGGAAAAAAATATTCGTGGACTATAAAAGGGCGTCATTTGCGCTTGTTGCAAAAATGACGAATAACATCAGTCGTCGATGCTCCCTTTGGCTGTAGTGACCGCTGGCTCAATCTTTTTGACCAAGCCTTGAAGGACGTTTCCTGGTCCAACTTCTACAAAATGATGCGCACCATCAGCGACCATTGCTTTGATACTTTGTGTCCATTTCACTGGAGCTGTGAGTTGTGTGACTAAATTTTCTTGGATCAATTTGGGATCAAGAACCGCACGCGCTGAGACGTTTTGATAAACGGGGCATATCGGGGTGGCGAAATGAGTGTCTTTAATGGCGGCAGCCAGTTGTTCTTGCGCAGGGGCCATAAGTGGACTGTGGAAGGCACCGCCAACAGGCAAAATAAGCGCACGCCTTGCGCCCAACTCTTTAAGACGATCGCAGGCCAAAGTTACCGCTTCAACACTCCCCGAGATCACTAATTGTCCGGGACAATTATAATTGGCGGCGACAACAATACCCTGAATTTCTTCACAAGTTTTGGTCACCAGCGCATCGTCTAGACCCAGCACAGCCGCCATAGTCGAAGGTTGTAATTCACATGCTTTTTGCATGGCTTGGGCACGCTGATAGACCAAACGCAGTCCGTCATCAAATGCCATGGCCTCACTCGCAACGAGAGCCGAAAATTCACCAAGAGAATGACCAGCCACCATATCAGGCTTGAATTTTGCGCCCATGACTTTAGCCATAATGGTTGAATGCAAAAAGACAGCAGGTTGTGTCACTCTGGTTTCTTTCAGGTCCTCGGCTGACCCTTCGAACATGATTTTTGTAATGTCAAAGCCCAAAACATCATTGGCTTGTTCAAAGAGTGCTCTGGCGTGGGTTGATGTCTCGAATAGATCTTGTCCCATTGTCGGGAATTGGGCGCCTTGTCCTGGAAAAACGTAAGCAGTCATATGGTCTTGGTTTTAATGTTGTGATGCATGAATGCGCATGGAGGTTATTTTCTTCTGTGATAGGTCAAATAGGTAAAACTGAAGTCATGCCGCTCATCTTTGTCGTGAAAATGCTCATTAACGAGGTCCCATTGCTCTGGGTCCAGTTCTGGAAAAAAAGTATCAGATTCAAATTCACCGTGCACGCGGGTGAGCTCTATAGCGTCTGCAATGGGCAAGGCCAATGCATAAACTTCCCCTCCTCCGATGACATACGGATCGGGATCTTCTGATGCCATGGCTAATGCCTGCTCCAAATTTGAAACGCATATGACACCCTCGGCCTTAAAATCTTGATTCCGAGTGATCACAATATGCGTGCGATGCGGCAATAATTTTGGGAATGAGTCAAATGTTTTGCGCCCCATGATGATATGGTGGCCTGAAGTCAGTGTTTTGAATCGCTTGAAGTCATCCGGAAGGTGCCATACCAAATCATTGTTACGGCCTAATTCGTTTCTGGTGCCCGCGGCGGCTATGAGTGTAATCATGTTTTTTATTGTCAGTCAGAAGGCCTGATGCGCTTATTGCTTACCTGTTTTAAAATCAAATGGCACCGTATACTTGATGGCTTTGGGCTTGCCACCATACATCCCGGGCACAGACATTTTGGGAATTAAAGAGATATTGCGTCTCGCCTCTTCCTGAAGTAAAGGGTCTGCGCCACTGACGTTTTGTATCTCTACCATACCCTGCGTGTCAATCAAGAATTCCACGATTACTCGCCCTTGTTTATTCTTTTTATAGGCCTCGGCCGGATATTTGAAATTTTTAACGACATGCTGTGTCAATTTTTGATTGAAGCATTGCGCTAAGGCAGCTCCTTTTTGCCCTTCACAGCCCTCCCAAACAGGAGAAATTTCTTTTAGGGTGACTTTGTTTTTGTCGACACTTCCCCATTCCTGAGCTTGAATGGGTACTGCTGTGAAAAGTAAAAGTAATAAGACGATAGGCTTCATGAATCGATTTTTTATACAGCGACCGCTCCCTTGATATGAGGATGTGGGTCGTAGTCGGTTAGTGTAAAGTCCTCAAAGGTAAAGCCAAATAAATCGGTAACCTCTGGATTTAGGGTCATTTTGGGCAGGGCTCTAGGTTCGCGTGACAATTGTAATTCTAGTTGTTCGAAGTGATTGCTGTAAATATGCGCATCACCAAAGGTATGGACGAAGTCTCCTGGCTGGTAACCACAGACTTGGGCCATCATTAAAGTCAGCAAGGCATAGGAGGCAATATTGAAAGGAACCCCTAAAAATATATCCGCGCTGCGCTGGTAGAGTTGACATGAGAGTTTGCCATCGGCGACGTAAAACTGAAAAAAGGCATGGCACGGTGGTAAAGCGGCTTTGCCATTGGCGACATTTTCTGTAAAAGATTTACTGGTGTCGGGCATTACCGATGGGTTCCAAGCGCTGACCAGCATTCTCCGGCTGTCGGGATTGGTTTTGAGCGTATGGACAATATCTTTGATTTGATCAATTTCCTCGCTATTCCAGTTGCGCCATTGATGGCCATAAACGGGCCCTAGATTTCCTGAGGGGTCGGCCCAATCATTCCATATCCGGACGCCATTATTTTGGAGGTAGGCGATATTGGTGTCCCCATTTAAAAACCACAGTAGCTCATAGATGATCGACTTTAGATGTAGTTTTTTGGTCGTGACCATAGGGAAGCCTTCACTCAAATCGAAGCGCATCTGATAACCAAAAACACTTTTGGTGCCTGTACCAGTCCGGTCCGATTTTGTGGTGCCTTGGGTCATGACATGGGTGACCAAATCGTGGTATTGCTTCATGTATAAATTTTGTGATGAATGGTAAAAATAAAAAAGTTCATGACCAATGTCTCTTCTCTGGTTTGCTCAGTTTTCAATAGTTATTAACCAATCAGCATTCCTGCGATAGTCGCTGTCATCAAAGCCGCAATTGTACCCCCTATCAGTGCTTTGACACCGAATTTTGCCAGATTAGATTGTTGTGATGGCGCAAGGCCTCCAATGCCCCCGATCTGAATCCCGATCGAGGCAAAATTGGCAAATCCACACAAGGAATAAGTCGCGATAACTATCGACCTATTATTGGTCAAAACACCACTATTCTTGAGATCTGACAAAGAGGCGTAGGCAAAAAACTCATTGAGGATGGTCTTTTCCCCCAATAATTGTCCTACCGCGATGATGTCCGCTGCGGGGACCCCAATGATCCAGGCGACAGGAGCAAACAAATTGCCCAGTAAATATTGTAACGACAGGCCGCTGTAGCGACCATCAGTTGACGTGGCGATGAGTTCATTAAGCCCAGTGGGCCCACCAATCCAATCAACAGTAATCCAATTGAATACGGCAATAATAGCTGTAAAAACCAGCAGCATAGCACCGACATTGATCGCAAGTTTGAGTCCGTCAGTGGTGCCACGCGATATGGCATCTAATAAATTGACCCCGATTTTATCGCGCGAAATATCAAGAGAACGATCTACTTTTTCGGTTTCAGGGTAAAGTATTTTAGCGATCACAATGGCTGCAGGTGCCGACATGATCGATGCCGTAAGAAGATGCTTGGCAAAATAAATCTTTTCGGCTTCACTCGACCCACCCAAAAATGCAATATAAGCCGCAAGTACACCACCAGCAATGGTCGCCATGCCGCCAACCATCAGACACATCAATTCACTTTTGGTCATTTTTTCTAAATACGGTTTGACCACCAGGGGAGCCTCGGTTTGTCCGATAAAAATATTGGCAGCTGCAGCCAAGCTCTCTGCACCAGAGAGGCGCATGGTCTTGCTCATGATCCAAGCAAAACCCTTGATGACTGTTTGGATGATCCCAAAATAGTAAAGTATGGAGGTGAATGCTGAGAAAAATACCACTGTGGGCAGTACCTTAAAGGCAAAAATATAGCCGAAAGTATTTTGATTCGTGACCAGTCCACCAAATAAGAATTCGGCACCTTTTTCACTGAAATTTAAAAAGGTCACGACATTGGCCGACAACCAATCAAAGGCGTTGGCAACACTGTCAATTTTCAAGACCATCACGGCGAATAGTCCCTGCAAAATAAGCCCGGTCCCTACTAGCTTCCAATCAATGCGACGCCGATTACTGCTCAAAAGGAAACCGATAAACACCAGGAATATCAAGCCGATCATCCCTCTGGTCATGCTCGCAAGGGTAAGCCCCATGCCTTCCGATGTGTGCTCGATGACGGCGGGCGCTGCAGTGCGGACAAAGCTATAAACGACACCAGATTCACTGATGCTCAATCGATCGGCTGAAAGTGTATCGATGTTATAGATGCGCAAGGTATCTTTAGGAGCGGTATAGCGAAAAACGAGTTGTTCGTTGTCGTTGATTGAGTAGGTTCCTTCGGCAACCAATTGATCTTTGGTCGCCAAGGTATAGGAGAATTGTTGATTGGATAACGTCAAATGATCCTGTTCTGGGTCTACTGACAAAACAGAAAGGCCATCGCGCGTGATGGCATTAAAGGTCCATTCGCCCTCCAAATTTTGACTGCTGGCCAGAAATGGGGCGGCCAAAAATAGGCACAGGAGTAGACGTTGCTTCATGGTCAAATGTTTCGTTTTGAAATTTCATCTCGCAATTTCGCGGCAGCTTCATAAGCTTCATCATTCAGAGCTTTTTTCAGAAGCTCTTTGAGCTCTTTGAGGGTGTGTTTGTCGTGATCGATTGGGGGCGATTCTTGAGGACTTGACCGTGGTTTGCCCTCTAATAACTCATCAATTAGTGCGTCATCCACTTCAGGCACTTCTTCTGTCGCGCTGCTTGATTTGAGGTGGACACCGGCGCGATCCATGATGTCTTTGTAGGTAAAGATAGGGGCGTTAAAGCGCAGAGCCAGAGCGATGGCATCGCTGGTTCTGGCATCGATGATCTCTTCTAATCCATCTTGTTCCGCGATGATGCTGGAGTAAAAAACACCATCTGCTAATTTGTGGATGATGACTTGCTTGACCAAAATATGGTACCGATCGGCAAAAGTTTTGAACAAGTCGTGCGTGAGCGGTCGAGGTGGGCGAATTTCTTTTTCAAGTGCGATCGCAATGGACTGTGCCTCAAAAGCGCCAATGACAATGGGTAATTTACGCTCCCCGAGGTCTTCGCTCAGAATGAGCGCGTAGGCCCCATTCTGGGTTTGGCTGTAAGAAATGCCTTTAATATTTAAACGAATTAAGCTCATTTTTTGCTCTGTGAAAAAAGCCAATGCCAGTAAGGCATACTTTGGTTTCTGCGGCTTTTTAAGGTGTCCACAAAATAAAAAAAATTAAGCGTTTAGGGTCTTAAATTGCTTTAATTTTTCAATCAATTCAGGGACAACATCAAAGGCATCTCCAACAATTCCGTAATCAGCTGCTTTAAAAAATGGCGCTTCCGGATCTGTGTTGATGACGACTTTAACTTTAGAGGAATTGATTCCAGCCAAATGCTGGATTGCGCCACTGATACCAATAGCGATATAAAGATTTGAGGCCACTGGCTTTCCAGTTTGCCCCACATGCTCGCTATGCGGTCTCCATCCTAAATCAGAGACCGGTTTTGAGCAAGCTGTAGCCGCTCCTAAGACCTCGGCAAGGTCTTCGATCAGGTGCCAGTTTTCGGGCCCTTTTAGTCCCCGGCCAGCGGATACTACAATTTCAGCATCGGCAATCATGACTTTGTCCGTGGCGCGATCTGTTGCTGATACATGGCATTTTGAGGGGTTTAAGTCTGGAGTCAGAGAGGTGGTCTGGGCTGTCCCCTCGAAATGACTGACGCCGAAAGCGTTTTTGGCCAGGCCAATAAGTTTAACTGCTGAGGTCATTTCTGTTGTGGCTTCAGCTTTATTGGTGTAGACACTGTGGGTGACTTGAAACGGGCTGGTACTCAAAGGCAGTTGTGTACAATTCGGCACATATGCTGCATCAAGCCCTACGGCGAGCATTGGTGCTAGATAGCGACTGTTGGCGCTTGACGACACCAAGACAACTTCTGCTTCAACAGATTTTGCAGATTGAGCTATGGCTTGGGCGAAAGCGTCGGCACTGAATGACTGCAGCGCCTCATGTTCGATGTGAACAATCTGTTGAGCCCCATATTGCGCTAAGTTCTGTGTGCCAACATCAGCCATAACGGCAACATAGAGTGTGGTTCCTAATTGATCTGCAAGGGCACGACCATAAGAAATGAGTTCTTGGGCGATTTTTTTGATGATGCCTTGATCTGATTCGGCATAGACTAATACGGACATAGGACTATTTTTTCTGTGGTTTTATAAACGTTGTGATGCTTTTTAATGGAGTGGTTAAAGAACTTTAGCTTCTTTGTGCAACAGGTCGATCAGTTCATCAACACCAGAGACGAGGGTTACCGCTTCTTTTGGTGCTGGTTTTTCATAACTTAAAGTTGTCGCAGTGGAGGCCACAGGAGTTAATTCTTTGACATGCAGAGGCTTGCTGCGGGCTTGCATGATGCCACGCATATTGGGAATGCGCAGATCGCTTTCTTCAACAAGTCCTTTTTGCCCACCAATGACCAATGGCAGTGCGACCTCAATCGTTTCTTTTCCACCATCAATCTCACGAACCGCCAAAGCTTTGCCATGGTCAATATCGAGCTTGATACAGGTGTTGACAAAAGCAAATCCTGTCAATTGAGCCAGCATGCCAGGGACCATGCCGCCATTGTAGTCCAAGGACTCTCGACCGGCTATGATCAAGTCGTAATCATCCTCCGAGACAATTTGCGCCAATGCCTTGGCAACAACCAAACCGTCTGTGGCGGGGACAGCCACTCGAATCGCTTCGTCAGCCCCTATCGCTAAGGCCTTACGTAGGGTAGGCTCGCACTGGGCGTCACCAACCGTGATCACGTGGACAGAAGCCCCTTGTTGTTCTTTAAACCACAGCGCTCGAGTGAGGCCAAACTCGTCGTTGGGATTGATGACATATTGCACCCCATTCTGATCGAATTTGGTGTTGTTGTCTGTAAAGTTAATCTTGGAAGTGGTGTCTGGAACGTGACTGATACACACTAATATTTTCATAGGAAAAGAATTGTTTTGGACGCGTTTTATTTCGTTGTAAAGATACACTATTCCCTCCATTTTTGCTATGCACGCATAGTAAAAATGAATAAAATTGATAAAAAGTGAAGAGAACTTTTTAAATAATATTATTTTTGTCGTTCTGAAAATTGATCAGAGCTTTAATCATCAAATTTACCATGAAAACGATTCAATTTAGAGAGGCCATTTGTGAAGCAATGAGTGAAGAAATGCGCCGTGACGAAAGTATATTTTTAATGGGTGAAGAAGTGGCCGAATATAACGGTGCTTACAAAGCCAGTAAAGGAATGCTCGACGAATTTGGTGCGAAGCGTGTCATTGATACGCCTATTTCTGAGTTGGGGTTTGCAGGAATTGCTACTGGATCTGCCATGAATGGAAATCGGCCGATTGTCGAATTCATGACCTTTAACTTTTCATTGGTGGGTATTGATCAAATCATCAATAATGCCGCTAAAATTCGCCAAATGAGTGGCGGTCAATTCAATTGTCCTATCGTCTTTAGAGGACCTACGGCTTCTGCAGGACAATTGGCGGCAACACACTCTCAGGCTTTTGAAAGCTGGTTCGCCAATACTCCTGGGCTTAAGGTTGTGGTGCCAAGTAACCCTGCCGATGCAAAGGGTCTGCTCAAGAGCGCAATCCGTGATGATGACCCCGTTATCTTTATGGAAAGCGAGCAAATGTATGGAGATAAAGGTGAAGTGCCTGAAGGTGAGTATCTTATTCCACTGGGCGTTGCCGAAATCAAAAGAGCAGGTACAGATGTTACCATTGTATCTTTTGGCAAAATTATTAAAGAGGCGTATGCTGCAGCCGAAACTTTAGCTCAAGAAGGCATCGAATGCGAGATCATTGACTTGCGCACCGTAAGACCTATGGACCACGATGCGATATTGGAGAGCGTTAAAAAAACAAACCGTCTCGTGATTCTTGAAGAAGCGTGGCCCTTTGGCAACGTAGCGACAGAAATCACTTATCAAGTGCAGTCTCAGGCTTTTGATTATTTGGATGCGCCAATCGTCAAAATAAATACTGCCGATACACCCGCGCCGTATTCGCCGGTGCTGCTTGCGGAGTGGTTGCCAAATCGTGATGACGTGGTAAAGGCAGTCAAAAAAGTGATGTACCGTTCTTAATCCAAGATTATAGTGCTGCGGGGTCTGCTTCCCGCTGCGCACCGCTCTATACCTGATGGCTCAGACGCTTTTATAAGGGCTGTGGGCCCCTGGCATGATGCTCTTGGGAGGGCCTGTCTTGCCGCCTGTTAAAATTCCGGCCTATAGATCGATAGAATACTAATCAATTTTACTACTTTTGCACCGCAAAAAAAGCGAACATAACACAAAATTAAAGTACTATGTTAGAACAAAATATTATTTACGTACCAATTGCATTATCTATTTTAGGTCTGCTTTTCATGTTGGTAAAAATGAACTGGGTAAAGAAGCAATCAGCTGGTAGCGAGCGCATGCAGTTTATTTCTAAGAGTATTAAGGAAGGCGCCCTAGCTTTTCTCAATGCTGAATATCGTTTGTTGGTCGTATTTGCCGTCATCGCGGCGGTGTTGCTTTACATCGTTTCGACCATGGTGCCAAACACCAGCTGGATGATTGTTCCAGCCTTTATTATTGGTGCGATCTTCTCAGCTTTAGCGGGAAATATCGGGATGCGTGTGGCCACCGAAGCTAATGCACGTACTGCGGAAGCAGCAAAGACCTCATTGCCACAAGCACTAAAAGTTTCTTTTGGTGGTGGTACAGTAATGGGTCTTGGTGTCGCAGGGCTTGCGGTGTTAGGATTAAGTTTGTTCTTCATGTTCTTCTTAGGTCAGTTTATGGGCCAAGAAGGTACATTTTATAATAATATGACCATTGTGCTTGAAGCGCTTGCTGGTTTCTCTTTAGGAGCAGAAAGTATTGCATTGTTTGCGCGAGTCGGTGGAGGAATTTATACGAAAGCGGCTGATGTTGGTGCGGATTTAGTAGGAAAAGTAGAAGCAGGAATTCCTGAAGACGATCCCCGCAACCCAGCAACAATAGCGGATAACGTTGGAGATAATGTTGGTGATGTGGCTGGTATGGGTGCTGACTTGTTTGGTTCTTATGTGGCTACTGTTCTTGCGGCTATGGTATTG
This sequence comes from Flavobacteriaceae bacterium, assembly GCA_029248405.1. Lineage (GTDB taxonomy): Bacteria > Bacteroidota > Bacteroidia > Flavobacteriales > Flavobacteriaceae > BACL21. The sequence continues at coordinate 47,056 of JAQWJJ010000014.1, forward strand.
GGGAATTATGTCATTCGTGATATGTCTGCTGCTCATCAGTTTACAGATAATTTCAATAATATGGGCCCTATTTTACTGCCACTTGTTATCGCAGGTGTTGGTATTTTGGCCTCAATTATTGGTACTCTATTTGTGGGGATCAAAAATAACGACGCCAAAGAAGCACAAGTACAAAAGGCCCTTGATATGGGGAACTGGACTGCCATTCTTTTGACACTTGTAGCGAGTTGGTTCCTTATTGATTGGATGCTTCCAGAAACCATGACCATGAATTTCTTCGGCGAAGGCGCCAAAGAAATTGCGTCTATAAATGTATTTTGGTCGGCGGTGATTGGATTGGCCGTTGGGGCATTGATCTCTATGGTTACAGCGTATTATACTAGTCTTGGTAAGAAACCGGTTATGGATATTGTTGAAAATTCTTCTACCGGGGCCGCGACAAATATCATTGCTGGACTTTCAGTAGGTATGTATTCGACTTTTTCATCGGTGATATTGTTTGCTGCAGCCATCTATGGTTCTTATGAATTAGCTGGATTTTATGGGGTGGCTTTAGCCGCATCTGCGATGATGGCGACCACAGCGATGCAATTGGCTATTGATGCCTTTGGACCGATCGCGGACAATGCTGGTGGTGTTGCTGAGATGAGTGAATTGGAGCCACACGTTAGAGAACGTACCGATATTTTAGATTCAGTGGGGAACACCACTGCAGCTGTAGGAAAGGGATTTGCGATTGCTTCGGCAGCACTTACTGCTTTGGCATTGTTTGCGGCCTATGTGACCTTCACTGGTATCGAAGGAATTAATATTTTCAAGGCTGATGTTTTGGCCATGTTGTTTGTAGGGGGTATGATTCCTGTTGTTTTCTCAGCAATGGCTATGAAATCTGTCGGTAAAGCAGCCATGGAAATGGTGCAAGAAGTGCGTCGTCAATTCCGTGAGATTCCTGGAATTATGGAAGGTACAGGAACCCCAGAATACGCCAAGTGTGTTGATATTTCAACAAAGGCAGCATTGAAAGAAATGCTATTGCCTGGTTTGTTGACCATAGTGACGCCAATTTTTGTTGGATTAGTTTTTGGTGCCGAACCACTAGGAGGTTATATGGCCGGTGTCTGTGTGAGTGGTGTCATGTGGGCAATATTTCAAAATAATGCCGGTGGTGCCTGGGATAATGCCAAGAAGTCTTTTGAGGCTGGTGTTGTCATTAATGGCGAAATGACCTACAAAGGCAGTGACGCGCACAAGGCAGCAGTCACAGGGGATACTGTTGGAGATCCATTTAAGGATACCTCAGGACCATCCATGAATATCTTGATTAAGTTAACTTGTCTTGTCGGTTTGGTAATTGCGCCAATCCTTGGTGGACATGGCAGTGCACAAGACCATGGTGCAGCTGATGCGCCAGCAGAACAGGTCGTTGCACCCCAGACTCAAGAAAAACAAGTGACAGTAGAAATGGACCAACAAGGTGACCTGACAACAGCTACTGTAACAATTGTTGAAACTGTAGAGGGTAAAGTGGTAGAGACTGTCCAGGAGATTAGTGGCACAACAGAAGAGGTTAAGGCACAAGTAGAAGCTTTGACAACCGCTCGAATTAATGTTGCTGTAGAGGAATTGAAAGAAGAAAAAGAAGAGACAGAGCAGTAGTAATTGTCTCGTGATAGGATATAAAAAACCCGATGAAATTCATCGGGTTTTTTGTGTTTTATCATGGACTAAAACAGACCATGTAGTTCGGCGTCAATCCGGTTGATGACCTCACCAAGATCTTCTTGGTTGTCTACAAAATCTAAATGATCCACATCGATGATCAGCAAAGGACCTTTGTCATAGTGATGGATCCAAGCTTCATAACGCTCGTTAAGCCGACTCAGGTAATCGATACTGATTGAATTTTCGTATTCTCTGCCGCGTTTGTGTATTTGTTTGACTAAATTAGGGATAGAACTGCGCAGATAAATCAACAGGTCAGGCCCTTTAGTGACACTTTCCATAAGGTTAAACAAAGAACTATAGTTCTCAAAGTCTCTGTTGGTCATAAGACCCATGGCATGAAGGTTAGGAGCAAAAATAAAGGCGTCCTCATAAATGGTGCGGTCTTGAATGACATTCTTCCCACTCTCACGAATTGAAAGAATTTGACGGAATCGACTGTTGAGAAAATAAATTTGAAGGTTGAAAGACCAACGCTCCATTTGATTGTAAAAATCATCGAGGTATGGATTGTCCTCCACTTCCTCGTAATGTGGTTTCCATTTATAATGTTTTGCAAGCAAACCGGTTAAGGTTGTCTTGCCTGAGCCTATATTTCCGGCGACAGCGACATGCATACTCCTTTAGTTGTTAGATGGATTTATGGTATAGCGCAATAATTGTACTCCGTCGTAAATATAAAGTAAATCTTGGGTTAGCTGCAAACCTTTTATTGGATTTTCAGACCTGTCTATGGCCAATAACTTAGGCCCCATTGGATCGAGTAAAAATAAGTCATCACCCTTAGCTCCTAGGATCAGGTCTTGGTTGTAAACGATGTGATCATAGGACTCACTTGGCGCAGACCAAGCCAAATTGCCGAAATTATCAACCCTAATCAAAACCTGATCGGTCTGGATCAAACAGTTATTGAATCGGCAAGCGGCGGTGATCAGACTTCCCTTTACGGGAGGAGTTTTCGCGACAATGCGGTTATTGACCATGTCATAGAGCCACACAGATTGGTCAACCATATCCATCAGCCAAAGCCTTCCACCACCAGCATTAAGTGCCATTTGTAATATGGGGTAAGGGTCGAGCTCATTGAATTTGATTCGTTGTTTTTCATTCAGACGATTATCCAGAATGACAACAGTATTGGTGTCTTGGTAAAATAAGATAATGTTGAGGGGGTTGGTCAAGTCTATTGAGGCAATCGGACCTAGCAGGTAATCTTGAAAGTTATAACTAATGTCGTCCTTGGTTTTCTGAAGCACAGTGCCTTGAACAGTGTAAAGAAAGTCATAGGAGTCCACGCCGAATAATGCAGCATTGGGAATGGTCGTGGCACCGGCCATGGCAAAATCTTGGCTTGAGGCCTTATTGATCGATGTCATGAGCAGTAGGACTGCAAGAATTTTGAAATGATTCATCAGCTTCTAAGGTACAAAAGAATTATCTCTTCTGAGGACCCTCATGAATTCATTAAACGCACATTTAACACAGTTTTTAGAGCAACATAAGCTTAATATTTTAGCTTTGAAGCACGTTAAATAGAAGCGCATCAGATGAACTGATCCTATTTATTTATCGCATGCATTAAATCATCGGGCATTACCGGCAGTGGACCGTCCATCAATAAATTTAAAACATCATTTATGAAACCAATCATCACGTTACTTCTTCTTTTGTTCATGGGGCCGTTATCGGCACAAGATTTTTCGGGTCAAGCGTATTATCAGTCTAAAACCACTGTAGACATGGATGGTTTTGGTCGTGAGGGCATGAGTGAAGACATGAAAAAGCAGATCATGGCAAGGATGAAGTCTTATTTAGAAAAAACATATGTCCTGAGTTTTAATGGTCAGGAATCTTTATATAGTGAAGAGGTGACCTTAGATGCAGCCGGACAAAGCAGAGGCTTCGGTATAATGATGGCGAGTATGGAGCCGGGCATGCAATACAAAAATATAGGTCAAAATCAATTGGTCGAGGCACATGAATTTTTCGGCAAGGAATTTCTCATTAAAGACGGGCTTACGACACTTGATTGGGAGGTGACCAAGGAATCAAAAGTCATCGGTCAATATATTGCCATTAAGGCGACTGCTGTAAAGGAGGTCAAGCCTGATGAATTTAACTTGATGCGCCGCAGACCCGATAATGATGATAAAAAAGACAAGCAGGAGGATGACTCTGGTGCGCAAGACCAGGCGAAAGAAACGACCCCAGAAGACGTTGTCATGCCTGAAACCGTTGAGGTCACGGCATGGTTCACGCCTCAAATCCCAATTGGTCATGGTCCTGGAGAGTATTGGGGATTGCCAGGCCTTATTTTAGAACTCAATATAGACCGCACCACACTGTTGTGCTCTAAAATTGTCATGAATCCTAAAAACATGCCCGAAATCGAAGCCCCTCGAAAAGGCGAAGTCGTCACTCAAGAAGCCTTCCAAGAGATTGTGACCAAAAAAACACAAGAGCTACGCGCTAACTGGCGTGGTCGTGGTGGTCGTGGCAGTCGTGGTGGCCGCGGGTAATATTAATTCATCCCCTGTTGATCATGAATAAATCGATTTTTACAGCTCTTTTATTACTGTTCGCCAGCAGCCTGCTGGGACAAACCGTCACGCTAAAAGGTGTCGTTAAGGATAGCATTACTCCTTTGGGGTTTGCCAACGTCATCGCCACTGAAGTAGAGACGGGGTCCCTAGTCTCCTATGCAATCACCAGTAATGAGGGGAAGTACCAACTGGATTTGGCGCCAGGAGGCGCCTATGTTTTAAGAGCGAGTTTTCTAGGCTATACGACTCAAGAAAAGCAGTTGACCCTGCCTGCAGATGCAGCGGATTACCTTATGGATTTTTTCCTCGAATCTGAGGCTGCACAACTCGATGGTGTGGAGTTGGTTTACGAGATGCCCGTTACCGTTCGAGGTGATACAATTGTTTACAACGCCGATTCATTTAATCGAGGCGATGAAAAAAAACTTGGGGATGTGCTCAAAAACCTTCCAGGGCTTGAGATCAATGACGATGGAGAAATCCAAGTCGAAGGGAAGACGGTACAAAAGGTTATGGTAGAGGGTAAAGACTTTTTTGATGGTGATTCCAAACTCGCCACAAAAAACATACCTGCAAATGCAGTTGATAAAGTGGAGGTGCTCCGCAATTTTAGTGAGGTGGGACAAATGCGGGGTGTGACCAATAATCAGGATAATGTCGCGATCAATATCAAGCTCAAAGAAGGGAAAAAGAATTTTTGGTTTGGAGAGGTAACTGCAGGCGCAGGTGTCGATGCGGATCAGGGAACAAGATACCTGGTCCACCCAAAACTCTTTTATTATAACCCAAAATATAGTGTGAATGTCATTACCGATGTCAACGATATTGGTGAAGTGCCATTCACGTGGCGTGATTACTTCAATTTCACGGGCGGGTTCAGGAATTTCAATCAAGGCGGAGGGACGCAGTTCTCTATTCGTGAAAGTGACTTAGGGTTTGCTGTGGCCCAGAATAACCGTGCACAAGCTATTGATACTAAATTTGGCGCCGCAAACTTCAGTTATGCGCTCAGTCCTGTTTGGGATCTTAGCGGCTTTGGGATCGCTTCAGACAATCGCACACAAATTGTATCCCGGACATTAAAACAATATATATCTTCGGGTATTATTGAAACGACAGAAAATGCCTCAGACCAGAGCAACCAACTTGCCATGCTAAAACTGAGCAGTATTTACAAGCCTAATGTAAATTTTCAATTGGATTATGATGTGCTTGTAAAGGGTTCAAAGCAAGCCCAAAATGACAACACTCTGTCTGAGTTTGGCACATTTACAAATGACATTGAGGAACAGAAGGAAAACACACCGACTTCCATCAATCAAAATATCAACGCGTATTATACGGCCAGTGATGATGATATTCTGGCATTTCAGGCGCAGCACTTGTATCAAAATGAAGATCCATTTTACAGGGCCCTAACTGACTTGAGCCCTTTTGAAGGTCTGCTGCCCGTAACGTCTTCTTCAGATCGTTATGATGTGTCTCAAGAAAAAATGATCAAGACCAATAAGATCGACAGTAAGCTGGACTATTTCAAAATATTGACCAAAACAAGTCACTTGAACCTGACCTTGGGGCAAACCCTGAGCCATCAAGCTTTTAATTCAGCAATTTTTCAAACACTTAATGGAACACAGATTCAGCCACTTGAGGAGACCGTACCAATAGACGGTGTTTCTGAATCTTTGATCAATGACGTGCGGTATGGTTTTAGCGATACATTTTTGGGATTGCACTATAAATTTAAAACTGGAAAATTGACTGTTTCTCCTGGTGTTTCACTTCATCGCTATGGCTTGGTTAATGAACAATCTGGTAGTGAATTGCGACAAAATCAATGGCTTGTATTGCCGGATTTCTTTGCCCTAATTGATTTGAAAAAAAGTGAAAACTTAAGGTTCAATTACGCTGTCAGTGCTGAATATACTGATGTCAACAATTATGCTCAGGCCTATGTGTTCAATAATTATAACCGTTTATTTCGGGGTAATAGAGCTTTGGAAAATGCCCTTAACGACACTTACCGCCTGAATTACTTCAGCTACAACTTATTCAATTATACCAATATTAGTGGATCTTTAAGTTACACCAAGCGCAGAGCTGGTATCAAAAATAATACGACCTTGGTCGCCATTAATCAGGTCAGCAGTCCCAGTAACTTCGATCGAAATTTTCCAGACCAAACTTATGCAGCCTCTGGCCGTTTCAGCAAACGCATCAAAAATATAGAGTACCGACTCAATGCTAATCTGAATTTAAGTGAGCTCTACAATACAGTGAATGACCAGATTCAAGAAAGCCGCAGTTTTACGCAGAACTATAGGGCTAGTGCGCGCAGTAGTTTTAAGGATTTTCCAAACTTTGAAATCGGATATAACTGGAACAGAAATGACTATAATAACGGGCGGGCAGCGCAAGTATTTTTTACTAAGCGACCATACATCAATATGGATGTGACCTTCCTTAAGTCATTTTTCTGGACCATGAATTGGGACTTTTATGATTACAGTGATGCTGAAAATACCGTATCAAATAATTATTCATTTTTGAACAGTACCCTTTACTTTCAAAAAGAGGACAGTCACTGGGAGTTTTCCATTCAAGGCACTAACTTGCTGAACAACAAGGATACCAATACCGACAGTTTTAGTGAGGAATTCAATACCACAAGTCAATATCTTGTGTTGCCGCGCATTGTGATGCTGGTAGTCAAGTATGACTTATAAGGCATAACCTTTCTTTGACTGATTCTACAACTTTTTCGCGAGACTTTGCCACGAGCCACCATTGACGACTTCGATACCGTGCTGTTCGATCAAGGCCAAAGCTCTTGCGCTGCGGATTCCGCTGGCGCAACATGTGATGACTGGCTTATTCCATTGGGAAATGGTTTTTATCTTGCTTGGCAGTTGCTGTACGTCAATATTTTTCGCTCCAGCAATAGCGCCTAGGGCAAACTCTTCTTTTGTCCTGACATCAAGAATGACCGCTTCGCGATTAATGAAATCAACAATCTTATTGTCTTTATTGCCAAACAAACGATGAAACAAATTCATTTTTGAGATATTTTTTATAGACTCAAAAATAGGCAGAATATTTAATGCAGTAGGGGACTTTTGAATTTACTTGAAGAGTATTGCTTATCTTGCAATAAGGATGGCATCATCTTTAACGACTAATCAATGAATGCGCTTATGGAAAGCAAGCCTTTTGTAACTTCGACAATGCATGATGGTGTAGGGACGATCTCGTTTTTTCATCCGCAACATAATGCCATGCCGTCACATCTTTTGACTCAATTGCGCGATGCCATAGAGCAAGCCGGCCGAAACAATGACATAAAGGTTATTGTGCTCAAAAGTGAGGGCGATCGAACGTTCTGTGCGGGTGCAAGTTTTGATGAATTAATCGCCATCGACAATGAGCAGTCTGGTCAGGCGTTTTTTAATGGCTTTGCACAGGTGATCAATGCCATGCGGGCCTGTCCAAAATTCATCATCGCTCGAGTCCAAGGAAAGGCTGTTGGAGGAGGTGTTGGTCTTGCCGCCGCCGCCGATTATGCTTTGGCTTCAGAATACGCCTCCGTGAAACTTAGCGAGCTGTCAATTGGCATAGGTCCTTTTGTAATAGCCCCAGCAATTTCAAGAAAAATTGGGGTCGGTGCGTTAAGTCAAATGACCATAGATGCCAAAACCTTTTATTCTGCCCATTGGGCCAGAGAAAAGGGTTTGTTTGCAGATGTTTTGCCCGACTTGACGGCTTTGGATCAGTCTATTACAGCCCTTTGCGATGAACTCACAAATTACCACCCTGAGGCCATGGCCGAAATGAAAAGAGTGCTTTGGTCAGGGACCGATCATTGGACGACACTGCTCTCGGAGCGAGCGGCCATAAGCGGTAAGTTGGTCCTGAGTGACTTTACCAAAGACACTTTACAGCGGTTTAAATAAATAGTAAATTGAGCAGACCCCAGGTCAATTTAGCGATAGAGCGCTTGTCAAGATCTAAACATTATTCTGATTGTGGTGGAAACTGCCTTAAGATCTCATGTACGATGTGGCGAATGCGTTCCTCTTTTTTCGTGACATCCTCTGTGGGGTTCAGTCTGGCTTCTCCTAGGCCTTGCCAAATGAGATGATTTGTTTTTGCATCAACTAAATCGATATAAAGGGACCCCTCTGTTGTGGTGGTGACTATATTACCCATCTGACCAAAGGTCCACCATGGCGACCAGCCCCATCCCATCATCATTCCCCCATTATTCCCTACAGTGACTTCTTTATTTTCTTTGGTAAAGATACTGACCAATAGGTCTGGGTTCTTTGACTTGGAGAGTCCTTTTTCTTGTAATCCTTGATCTATGGCATGCAAAATACGGCGTTTATCTAGGTCGCTTATTTTGGCCTGATCTACTCCAGGTTTGTAAAAGGCGAAGGTCTTGTAGTGGTCAAATGATGCAGTAGTTTCGTAGTCTGCAGCAACTCTTACAGTGCTGCAACTTGTGGTAAAAATCCCAATGGCAAGAATCAATAGTTTAGCATTCATAGGTTATGATTTTTGATCAAACAATCCGTCAGCGACCATATGCGGCAGTGTGACTTTAAGCTGTGGCTCCTGTTCCATGGCGCGCTTTATGGCAAAAATGGCTTCATGGTTTCGGGCCCAGCTTCTTCTGGCAATACCGTTATTGACATCCCAAAAAAGCATCGACGCTATCCGTTGATCGGCTTGTTCTGTACCATCAATAACCATACCGAATCCTCCATTAACAACTTCGCCCCAACCCACACCGCCACCATTGTGAATGCTTACCCATGTTGCCCCTCTAAAACTGTCTCCAATGACATTTTGGACCGCCATATCTGCTGTAAAACGGCTCCCGTCATAGATATTAGAGGTTTCTCTAAAGGGTGAGTCTGTGCCAGAAACGTCGTGATGGTCACGACCTAAAATCACGGGACCGATTAGCCCAATGGCAATAGCCTTGTTGAAAGCCTGGGCTATTTGAACACGGCCATCACTATTGGCGTAGAGTATTCTGGCCTGTGAACCAACCACTAGATTATGGCTCTGTGCTTCTTTGATCCACTTGATGTTATCAGCCATCTGTTGTTGAATTTCTTCGGAGGCCTGCTGCATGAGTTGTTCTAGAACATTGCAGGCAATCTCATCTGTTTTTTCCAAGTCTTTTGGATCTCCTGAGGCGCAGACCCACCTAAAGGGGCCAAATCCATAATCAAAACACATGGGCCCCATGATGTCCTGTACATAACTTGGATAACGGAATTCTAGTTGGTCACTGCCTTGTTTCAAGACATCCGCTCCTGCCCGCGAGGCTTCCAATAAAAAGGCATTGCCATAGTCAAAGAAATAAGTCCCTTTTTGACTGTGCTTATTGACTGCATTGGCATGACGTATAAGGCTTTTCTGAACATGTTCTTTAAATTGCTCCGGATCATTGGCCATCATGTCATTGGCCTGATCAAAATCTAAACCAACAGGATAATAACCGCCTGCCCAGGGATTGTGCAGCGACGTTTGATCACTGCCCAAGTCTACACCAATGTCATTACGATCGAAATACTCCCAAACCTCGACGATATTTCCTTGATAAGCAATAGAGACTGCTTCGTTTCGCCCTCTTGCTTGCTGCACACGCTTGGCAAGTTTGGCCAAATCTGCAATGACTTCATCAACCCAGCCCTGTGAGTGTCTGGTTTGAATGGCTTTTGGATTGACTTCAGCACAGACTGTAACACATCCTGAAATATTGCCTGCTTTAGGTTGGGCGCCACTCATCCCTCCGAGACCCGACGTGACAAATAATCCCCCTTCTGGAGATTTGCCAATTCTTCTGAAACCATTAAGTACGGTGATGGTGGTGCCATGGACAATTCCCTGAGGACCGATATACATATAACTCCCCGCCGTCATTTGTCCGTATTGTGTCACGCCAAGGGCATTGAATTTTTCCCAGTCATCGGTTTTTGAGTAATTTGGAATCATCATCCCGTTGGTTACTACGACTCTTGGGGCATTTGGATGAGAGGGGAACAGTCCCATAGGATGACCGCTGAACATGGTCAAGGTTTGCTCCTCATTCATCTGCGCCAAATAAGCCATCGTTAGTCGGTATTGCGCCCAATTTTGAAAGACAGCCCCGTTGCCTCCATAGGTAATAAGTTCATGCGGATGCTGTGCAACAGCAGGGTCTAAGTTATTTTGTATCATGAGCATAATGGCTTTGGCCTGCTCACTTTGACCCGGATATTCTTGTATTGGCCTGGCAAAAATGGGATGTGTAGGACGGAAGCGATGCATATAGATGCGGCCGTATTGGTCCAGCTCTTCCCTAAACTCTTCTAGCAATACTTTGTGAAATTCTGGCATAAAATAACGCAGAGCATTACGCAGCGCTAATTCCTGCTCTTGAACCGATAATATTGATTTGCGCTTCGGCGCATGATTGATGGAGGGGTCAAATGATGGTCTTTGTGGGAGATAGTTGGGAATGCCTTCTAAAATTTCCTCTTGAAAAGTCATGCTCTTATTTTTTTGATGAAGATCCGTATGGACAATGCTTACAATTACTGTCACAGCAATAGCCTCGCTTAAGGTGGTATTGTTCTGTAAAACACTTATAACCTTGATCCGTGAGATAAAAGTCGCCTTCTTCGAGAGGAATGTGTTTTTTTGGAAACAGCATGGTGTAAAAGTACCAATTAATCAGACTTTATGCTTGGATTTATTCTGGAATTATAATTGAAGTGCAGCATTAAAGCAAAGACAATTCTTTACGCTCTATGTTGTCTGCGGCGATAATGTAGGCGCTTTATTGCAGCGGTAATACGGTGATCAATCACCAATAAATTGAAACTCTACAGAACAAGGTAAGTCGTGACCAATATGGCCCATGCCATCCCCCGACACGCCATTATTTTGGAAGTAGGTCTGGCCAGTAACGGTTTTGTGGCGTAAGTTAAAGGTGTATGTTTCGCCGCCAATCAGGTATAAATAATAAACCAGTGTCGCATGATGGGGAATATTATAACTTTCAATTGAGGTGCCGTCACGATCATTTTCACTAGAATAGGAATGGGTATAGGACCAGCCTTCTTGATAATCATAGGAGGCGCTATCTGGATTGATATCAATACCTCCTGCGCCCTGTAACTTAAAAAAGAATGCCCCTTCAGAGGTCGCCAGAGAAATGACACTTTCGTCTCCTGTGGTAAAATCTTCAATTTTTCCTGCTCCAAAATTTGTTTTGACTTCGATACGGTAGCGTCCTGAGAACTCAGGGATAAAGAGTTGGTCCACCAAACCGGAAATAGCGTTGCCCGTGCTGTAGGTCAGTGGCGTGCCTTCTTGGATTGCTGCTCTTTGGCAGCCGCCCGTTTGTTTGTAAATCGTATAATCTTCTCTGGTAAATTGCGCCATCCACGAGCTTCCGTCAAAGGCATATATGCCTATTTGCACATCGTTGCTGCCCGTAGTTGTGTTTTGGGTATTGAACACAACAGTCCCTGCTACAGGAGGGCCTCCATTAGGATTTGTGATGGTGGTGGTGTCAGTGGTTCCATTTAGGGCCACTCTGGGAAATAACAAACCGTAATTACCGCCTTCTAAATCTACAGCCCCTTGGGGAGTCGCGGTGCCGACACCAATTTGACTATGCACCAATGATAAACCTGTCATCCAAAATAGGAGGAACAAAAGGCGTGGAGTATTTGATCGTATTTTCATAATGCTATTGGCCAATATAATTAATTTCTATAGTACAACCGATCGCTCCATTGAGATCGATGTGGCCACTTCCGGCAGTATTAAAAGCGCCATCAGAAATGAATCCATCAGCAAAGAGTTGATCAAAAGTAAGCTCAAAGTCATATGAAACACCGGCCTCAAGTGCCTCTTCTACTATGGAAAACTGAGCTTGGTTATAACTGTTTTCATAAACTTTAAAAATTCCGCCATCAAAAAGTCTATCGTTGTTATTTCCTGAAAAAGCTTTCAAGCCAATAGAGTGAGATTGGTTATTGAAGCTGAAATAGAAAAGGCCTTCTTGAGCATTGAAATTGGTATACTGATCGTCAGGATCAGCAGAAATCGGTAGATCTACTTGGCCACCGCCAAAATGCACAGTGACAGAAATCTTATAAGTCCCATAATATTGAGGCGTGAAGGTTTTTGAAGCGAAACTGACCCCTTGTTGGCCGACTTCATGTCCCGTGCGGACAGAAGCGTTTTGCACATAGATTTTATTGTCTTTTTTATCAAATTGAGCGATCCATTGGGTGCCATTCCATAAATAAAGTCCAGGATAGACGGCCTGGTCATCTGTGCCGCTGTTTTTGGTATTATAAACCAAAGTGCCAATAGCGATGCCATTGCCGTTGGGTGCTGTGATCGTCTGTGTCGTGATGTCGACAAGTGCGACCCTGGGATACACGAATGCTAGGCCTAGAGCCACATCAAAAGCACCTTCTGGTTCTGCCGTGCCGACACCTACTTGAGCCATGGTTGCAGTCACGTGAAGCAAGAAGAATATTGATATATGCCAGTAATACTTCATCACTATTCGTCACCCATATAAATAAACTCGACCCTGCATGGAAGGTCATAGGCCACGTAACCGCGTCCCTCTCCCTGACCGTCTAATAAAAATTCTGGGGCTTCATTTTGAGTGAATGATAAGTTAAAGGACTTTGCTGTGCCAGCAGTGAAGTTGACATATTGCGTCAGAGTAAATTCCTCCCAAATGGCAAAATATTTTTTTCTTGGGGTAACGTTGGTGCCGTAATTGGTGGAATAAGCAGAAACAGGGATCAGGTAATGTGCCCCATCCAAGTCAAAATCGAATTGTCCAGAGGCTCGGGCTATATTGAGATCTGCATCCGAATTACTGAGACCATTGCCCTCGCTTGGTATCTTACAAGTGCCTCCTCCGTAGTTTACTGAAATCACGATTTTATAAATACCTGTATATGATGGTGTGAAGTTTTGAGAAGATAGGCCGGGTACAGTGACGGCTGACCTGCTGCTTAATGGCTCTGTGCGCAAACCAAGTTGACTTTCAAAAAGTTCGTATTGTTTGCGATCAAACTGTGGAGTCCATTGATCTCCTGTCCAGACATACAGCCCTGGACTGACATCGCCTGAACCGTTGCTTGTGCGGGCCGTATTATAAATTACGGATCCGGCAGGAATATTGCCCCCTTGAGGATTCGTTGCAGGTGCCGCCAATTGGGTAGAAGTCAATGCAATTCTTGGCATTACTACCCCAGAATGAGTGCTTTGGATATCTAAAATTCCTTGAGGATCGGTGGTGTTGATGCCAACTTGAGCACGGGCTCCACCAATAGCGCTAAGCACAAGGAAGAAAATAAGTAGGTTGATGTTATGTGACGATTTGGGAGCGTCCATAATTAGTGTTTTAACAGGTTAAAACTCACCATTTTATCGATTAAATACAAATTAATTAGATTAAATACATTAAAAATTAACATATCAAATTATTGTGGTCGTCAATTTCGTTAAGATATTGACCCGAACTATTAGTGGGCAATGGCTGCTGCACGGGATTCTTTGGTATCTTTAACCATGGAACAAAGCCAATCTATGTTGCCATTAGACCTTTTGGATCAACTCAGTCGGAGCGAAGCAAGAATCGACAATATTCCTTTGGCCTTATTTGGATTGGGACAGGGCTCGATTGACATGCTGCGTGAGGATCTTGTTTTTGACGCCATCCCCGGAAATAAACTCCGAAAATTGATGCATAACATCAGGTATGTGCTGCACAATGATGCAATGCCCATACTTACTTTTGGTGGCGCCTACTCAAATCATATTGCTGCAGTTGCTGCCGCTGGACATCATTTTGGGATAAAGACCATTGGACTGATTCGTGGTGAGGAACTTGGTGATGCGGTCTCGGTAAATCCTACACTTTCTCGGGCCAAAAAACAAGGAATGGAACTGCACTTTATAGACCGTGTGACTTATCGACTAAAAGACCAAGATGACTTTCAAAGTGTTTTGAGGGAAACTTATGGTCCTTGTTATATTATTCCAGAAGGAGGAACCAACGCGCTGGCCGTTCAGGGCTGCAAAGAGATGATGCAATCTATCAGACAAGATTTTGATGTCATGACATTGGCAGTGGGTACTGGTGGCACTATGGCTGGAGTTCTAAAGGGATTAGCGGATCACCAAAGGGCAATGGGTTTTTCTGTCTTAAAGGGTTATGATCATAGACCTCTAATAGCCCGATACAGTGCTTTGGATCAATGTACTTTGGTTGGAGATCATCATTTTGGTGGCTATGCGAAGATCACTGAGGAATTAATCGAATTTATTAATACTTTTAAGGAACGTACCCAGATCGCATTGGATCCTATTTATTCTGGAAAAATGATGTTCGGTTTGCTCAAAATGCTCAAAAATGATAACCATCTTAGAAGCCAACGGATCTTAGCGTTGCATTCAGGGGGGTTACAAGGCATCGAGGGCATAAATATAGAATTGGCACGCAAAGGCTTGCCACAAATAAATTAATATGCGTTTTTTAAAACTGATTATTTTTCTCATAATTTTTGTGTCGCTCAGCGCTTGCTCTGGCGCGAAAAAGGCCCGGGCCCATCGGACCCAAAGGCAAACACCGCAGCGCGTTAAGGTGGTGGACAAAGAGCCGATAAAATCAGAGCTGCCGATAGTCACTGCGCCCAAAGTGCTGAGTGCTTTGGAGCGCATGATGCTTTATATAGAAACTTATAGTCCTCTAGCCCAAGAAGAAATGACTCTATATGGCATACCAGCGAGCATCACACTCGCACAAGGGATATTAGAAAGTGGTTCAGGAAATGGGGCGCTGGCCCTGAAAGCACAAAATCATTTCGGAATTAAGTGCCATACTACTTGGAGTGGAGACCGTGTCTATCACGATGACGATGAAAAAGGTGAGTGTTTTCGAAAATATACGGATCCAAAATATTCCTATCGCGACCATTCATTGTTTTTGACCCAGCGATCCAGATATCAAGATCTGTTTGACCTGGATAAGGACGATTATAAAGGCTGGGCCAGAGGCCTGAAAAAAGCAGGATACGCAACAGACCCCAAATATCCCGACAAGCTCATTAGTCTTATTGAGCGTTTTGAATTATGGCGCTACGACGATGAACTATTGCATCAGGGTTCAAAGGCATCCTCGATAAAATTGGAAGAGGTCATTTATGTGGTGCAAGCCGGTGACACCTTGTATAGTATTGCCCAGCAATTTGGCCTAACAGTGGCACAGCTTTCTCAGGTCAACGGATTAACGGGGTCTCTGATAGCGATCGGCCAAGAGTTGCGCATCAGCAGTGGTACGCAATAAAATATTGACTGAGCAGTACACATTGGGTGATTCTTACCGTGCAAAACGCATAAAAAAAGCCTCCATAAAAGGAGGCTCTTAGCTATTGACGCCTGAACGCATTATTGCGGCATATTTTTCCATTTTCTGAACTGAGATTCTGAGAGAATTCCTTTCATTGTCGCTACAAAATCGGTTTGTGTTTTGTTTTGACTATCCGTGTTCGTGGCCGCACCAGCTTTTCGCATCTGTGCTGCACGAGTTACCAAAGCGCGAAAGACAGCACGCTGTTGATCACCTGACAAATTTAAGGCATCGCTGAGTTCCGCCGTTTGTGTTTTGGCGATGACTTCAGGTCGGTCTTGATTTTGTTGTAGCGCCTGAGCCTGTGAAGTGCTGGTCATAAAACCAAAAACCATTAAGGCGATGCTGAGGATTTTCAAAGGTGTTTTCATGATTTTCAAAAGTTTGTATGGCTAAAGTACAGAATCTATTTTAGTTAACCTATACCCAAGGGGCAATCCCAAGTTGATTTTTTACCTGTTGCAGGGGGTATAAAAAATCAGGTTGGCGCCCCAAAACCTTAGACCGGCATGATCCATAGGCCTTGGTCGTCTTTCTCTATTTTAGCAAGTTTATGTTTGGTCAATTGTTTGAGGGCCTTGTCCCATTTTTTGTTGCTCATGTCACACTGATCCTTCAGGCTCGTGAGCGCCATAGGTCCTTGTTGCTCCAGCAAGTCAAATATTTGCTTTTCATCATCGCCAAGAGCAGCCTGAAGGTTTATTTTTTCTGGCTTCATTTGGGGGAAGAATAAGACCTCCTGAATAGAAGCATTATTGGTCAAAAACATGATCAATCTGTCCATTCCAATTCCCATTCCTGATGTGGGCGGCATACCATATTCCAAGGCGCGTAAAAAATCGTGATCGATAAACATCGCCTCGTCGTCCCCTCGATCGGCCAGCTTAAGTTGTGCTTCGAAACGCTCTCTTTGATCAATAGGGTCGTTCAGCTCACTATACGCATTTGCAATTTCTTTACCACACACCATCAATTCGAATCGTTCTGTTAATTCGGGGTGATCTCGATGACTCTTACATAAGGGGCTCATCTCTTTAGGATAGTCGGTGATAAAAGTTGGTTGTATGAACTGACCTTCGCATTTGGCGCCAAAAATTTCATCAATGAGCTTGCCTTTGCCCATGGAATCATTTACTTCAATACCAATAGATTTTGCAGCATGACGCAGGTCTTCCTCACTGGCTCCGGTGATGTCAATCCCCGTAAATTGTTTTATGGCATCGGTCATGGTGACCCTTGGGTAAGGCGCTTTAAAGTTAATTTCATGCCCGCCAAATTGACTCATTGGTGTGCCATTGACTTGAATCGCGCAATGCTCTAAAAGTTCTTCACAAAACTCCATCATCCAATTGTAGTCCTTGTAGGCAACATAGATCTCCATGGCGGTAAACTCCGGATTATGGGTGCGGTCCATGCCTTCATTCCTGAAGTTTTTAGAGAATTCGTAGACACCATCAAAACCACCCACGATAAGACGCTTGAGGTAGAGCTCGTTAGCGATGCGCATGTATAATGGAATATCTAAACTATTATGGTGGGTCATAAATGGCCGTGCTGCTGCACCACCCGGAATCGGCTGTAGCACTGGAGTCTCTACTTCAAAATAGCCACGTTCATTAAAAAAATCGCGCATGGCATTGAACATACGGGTCCGCTTGACAAAGACTTCTTTGACGTGTGGGTTGACCACAAGATCAGCATAACGTTGGCGATAGCGCAGTTCAGGATCATTAAATTCGTCATGTGTTTGACCATCGCTATCGGTTTTGGGCAATGGAAGTGGTTTCAGTGACTTAGACAGCAATGTGAAACGATCAACTGAAACCGTTTTTTCACCGACCTGAGTGGTAAACAAAGTCCCTTCAAGACCAATAAAATCCCCTATATCGAGTAATTTTTTATACACCTCATTATACAAGGTTTTATCCTCTCCTTGGCATATTTCATCTCGGTTAAAGTAGACCTGAATGCGGCCTTCTGCATCTTGTAGCTCGGCAAAGGAAGCCTTGCCTTGAATACGGCGGGACATCAAACGACCAGCCATCTTTACCTTTTTGCCTTCTGCATAACTTGTTTTGACATCAGTAGATAGATGATCTACAGGGAAAAGGGCTGCGGGATATGGATCAATGCCAAGGGCACGAATTTGCGCTAGTTTTTCGCGACGAATGAGTTCCAGTTCAGAAAGTTGCATAAGGTTTATTTATGCGGCAAAAATAATTAATATTAGCGGTTTGTGCCGCATCTTTGGGAGAATTCCTGTTAAAATATATTGATTCAGAATAACTAAATGGGTGCGCTTGGTTAGGGACAAAAAATAAATCTTAATTTTGTGATCATGAGTTTTTGGCGTGTTTTACTGTCTATACTTTTTCCACCACTTGCCGTTATCGATAAGGGCTGTGGTTCTGTGCTAATTGTGCTGCTCTTGACCTTTTGTGGTTGGGTGCCTGGTGTTATTGCCGCTTTAGTCATACTCAATAATCCAAAATCATAAGAGTGCTGTGGCCAAAACTGGTCTTACTTTTTAAAGTAATATATGTCTGAGAAAACTGTCCAATGCCGTGAGTTAGGGTTCATGGATTATCGTAAAGCTTGGGATTTGCAAGAAACTCTTTTTGCCGAAACGATCCAAACCAAAATTCAAAATAGACGTACCAACACCGTAATACAAACAACAAACCATTTACTTTTCGTAGAGCATCCACATGTATACACACTAGGCAAAAGTGGTGATCAGCAACATCTTCTTATTGATCAAAAACAACTGGCTGCCATCGGTGCAGAATTCTACAAAATAAATCGGGGTGGAGACATTACCTACCATGGACCGGGTCAAATAGTTGGTTATCCCATATTGGATCTTGAGAATTTTTTTACTGACATACACAAGTACCTCCGATTACTGGAAGAAATGATCATTTTGACTTTAGCGGATTATGGCATAAAAGCGGAGCGGTCTCATGGAGAAACAGGTGTTTGGCTCGATGTGGGCACACCATTTGCCAGAAAGATATGCGCCATGGGCGTGCGTGCCAGTAGGTGGGTAACCATGCATGGTTTTGCCTTAAACGTCAATACCGACCTAGGTTATTTCGATCATATGATTCCATGTGGCATCCGTGGTAAATCTGTGACTTCGCTTCGTGTGGAGTTAGGCAAAGAGCAGGTCAATGTTGAAGAGGTCAAAGAAAGATTAAAAGGACATTTTACTCAGTTGTTTGAGGCGCAATTAGTGGCCTACTTGCCAAGAGATTAGGGTGTTATTGAATCTGATAAATCAGTACTTCATTGGTTTGTCCTTGCACAATAAAATTACTTTTTTTGTTTCGATTCATGTCTGCCATATCTATTGACGACGATCCATAGACAGGAAAATTTTTAAGGGCATCACCGGACTTATTCAAAATCAAAATACTATTGGTTTCACGGTTGTGCAAGGCGACATACAATTGACCCCTGAGGTCAAAAAGCTGCGGCGCATCATAAAGCCCTAATGGCAATTCTATGAGTCTACCATTAATGCGTAATAAATTTTCATCTAAACTTACTTTGTTTGGGCCAAGCATATGAGTCAGAGAATTTTGCGCTTTCGCAGTAGGATCTCTTTGGACTTTTCCATTCGTATCAATGGTGATTTTCGTGAGGTCCTTGGTCCAAAACACAAAATGACGCCCTTCTTTGCGCGGTATTTCGGCGCCAAAATCAAATTGATCATTGACTGTGATGCGGGTTTTACCTACTCGATTCAAAATTTGTAGCCGTCCATTGGCCTCTTGAATCAAAAGATAATCCTTGGTGCCAATGCGGATATGTGTCGGGGCATGGGTGAGCTCATGGGCCGCTTTATTGAAGGTAAAACCTTTGACTCTTTTGCCTAAACGGTCGAACATGAGGACTTCTTTACCTTGAACAATGACAAATCGATATTTACGATTGTTGTCATAATCAAATATGGCAAGTGGCTGCGTGATAGGGTCTTTGAACAACTTCGGGAACGGGGAGACATTTTGTCCGTTACGGTCTAAGATATAGAACCCTTTTGCTGTTGCAAAGGCGAGCTGCTTTTTGCCATTGCGCAAAAGATCGACTTCTTGTATCGACCCTAAAATAGGCGCGCCCAGCGCTTTGGTCCAAAGGATTTTTCCATTGGCGCCAATAAAGTATAATTTATTACCGATGTCCTGTGCCACGATATCTTTGCCTGAGGTCTTGTGGTTGGTAAAAAACTGTGGTCTGGCCAGCAAAGCCTCTTCCAAAACCGTGGTGGTCAACAGCTGTACTTGGTTATTGGCCAAAGATTTATTTTCATTGGACTTGGCTATGAAATTGATGTGGTTAAAGCCTCTGTCACTAATGGCTAGGGTCACGATCAACGGGAATTTTTTGATTACTTTGGGTTGTTTAAAGCCAAAGCCTTTCTGAATAATCGGATCAAGTTGCCCCTTCATATTCATGTAAAGCATAGAGCTTTCTGCAGCCAAATAGCTTTGATACCCTTCATAACTTGAACTGGCGGCGACCACCTCATTGTTTTGAAGCAACCCAATGAATTCCTTTGCAGCGGCGTCATCTGGCGTGAGCACTACGAAAGAATCCCATATGAAGCAGTGTGTTACTTTTAAATCATCACCTACAAGAGGGCGAAATGGTTCGAGTAACTTTGTGGCCCCATTGATGTCAAATAGGTCAATTGAGCGGTAATTGCCCGAGGGATTGAGTAGGGGGTTGAGTTCGCTCAGGGACAACTCAGTATCTAAACTGTGCAGCACTAAAGCCTGGTATGTGTCGAATTGTATCAGGGTCAACTCATCGGCAGTTTCGTATACTGTTGGCAGGCTTGTCCAGAGCCGAGATGGATCAGTTGATGACCAACGCTTGAGTTGTTTTGTGAGGGTGTCTAATTGATTGTAGACCAAACTTTGAGCACTTTTTGCACTCAGTGGTGTGATTTCTGGTGCCCGACTCACTTGTGGTCTTTGACCCAAAGTCAATTGCGCCACTTCAAGGGTGTCAAGAGCAGGCATCAATACACCATGCCCGGACATGCCATCTGGTGTCAATTGCAAATCAAATGACAGCCAATCTTGGTGCACGCCCCGCTGAGCAACCACGAGGTCTTTGTCATGTTTTAGGGATAATATTTTTTCCACTGGCAAATAAGACAAGACTTTTTGATCCCATAAATCGTAAATGACGGATGGTGTAGAACCAAAAATAGTGAGTGAATCAATTTTGGCTTGATAGCTTTTTGTGCCTTGTGACTCTAAGATTATTAGTGGTCTGTTTTGGTCACCGACACTATCGCGGATCGCGAGTCCTAGCGAGTCACTTGGCCAAACCAATAGACGCGTGGGAATCACAAAGATCGCTTGTGCCAAATCAGGCTTGTTTTCGATCAGACTGAACAGACCTGGACCCCTTGATTCGAAAAGACTGAGAGTTTTGGTCAAAGATTCAGGCAATAATAAGGGATTGTCAGTGCCCAGTTCTTTTAGAAATCGATGCTCTTTTAGTGCGGGTAATCCCGTGTTTAAGTTTTTGACCTGAATGAGACATTCTGCAGTTTCTGGGACGAGGCTGTATGGTGTTTTGTGCGCGACCTCCTTACTGGCGCATCCCAAGAGCAGAAGGCTACAAAAAACAATGATGTGGTGTTGTCGGCGCATACACAAAAATACATAGGAATACCGAAAACTAAAGCAAAACAACAAAAGAAGATAAAAAGGCCGATCAGGAATCGTTAGGGATCAGGTAAGAGTCTAAAGCTCATGCGGTGAAATGGTGTCGGCCCAAATTGCTCGATTGCTGCGCGATGGGCTTTGGTGGGGTATCCTTGGTTTTGACGCCAGCCATACTCGGGGTGCAGGGCATCTATTGTACTCATATATCTGTCGCGTGTGGTCTTGGCTAAAATGGATGCAGCCGCGATATGTTGATATTTACTGTCTCCCTTAATGACGCATTGGTAGGGTGTGGATCCATACGGTTTGAAACGATTGCCGTCTACAGCAATAAAATCTGGCTGAGGTGACAATAAATTTATGGCCTCGTGCATCGCCCTAATAGAGGCATTTAGGATATTGATGCGGTCGATATCTTCCATCATCACATGGGCTACGGCGTGATCTAGTGATTCTTCAAGAATGAGCGTGCGCAGCAATTCACGTTTTTTTAATGAAAGTTGTTTTGAGTCATTGAGCCAAGGATGAGAGAAGTTATCCGGCAGAATAACCGCTGCGGCCGTGACAGGTCCTGCCAAGCAACCGCGGCCAGCCTCATCTGTGCCACATTCTGTTAGTCCTGTATTTATTTTCAGCGCAAGCATGCCGACTTAAATGTAGGGATTTCCATTTAAAATATTTTAACTTTACCGTTCAATTCTCCGATGATGAAAAAAACACTGGTATTGCTGTTTTGGGGACTAAGCCTGATGACAGCGTTTAGTCAAGACTCGGGGTCTTTCCAAGAAGGATTCAAGCCTCCC
Organism: Flavobacteriaceae bacterium; assembly: GCA_029248405.1. Taxonomy (GTDB): domain Bacteria; phylum Bacteroidota; class Bacteroidia; order Flavobacteriales; family Flavobacteriaceae; genus BACL21. The sequence goes on from JAQWJJ010000014.1 coordinate 69,251, forward strand.
GAAAGAGAAAAGCCAGGAATTGATTTGTATCAAATTATTTCTTTAGACGGAGATACCACTATTGTTGATACCACCTTATCCTTGGAGAAGCTTTCTCGGTTTAATTATTTGAGAAAGGACGACCTTACGCTATTGACTTTTTCCAATGTAGGGCAAGCGTATAATGCTTTGACTTTTACTCCAGGTCATGATCAATTAACGCCGCTTTTTGCGGCACAGGCGCAACACATCAATTACCAAACCGCCGAAGAAATTAATTACTATCGCGTGCCCACACCGCTGACCGAATTATATTTCAAAACAGCCTTTGAGCAGGGACAGCAATTGGATGCATTTTTTACAGTGAACACTTCTGAAAGGCTTAATATTTCTCTAGCTTATAAAGGTGTGAGGTCTTTAGGACAATTCCAACATATCCTTAATAGTACAGGTAATTTTAGAGCAACTTTGAGCTATGATTCTGATAATGGTCAATACCATCTCAAAGGTCATTTAACGGCACAAGACATCCTTAACCAACAAAACGGTGGTTTGACAGAAAATGCCTTAGTGCTCTACCAAAATAACGACCCTGAGTTTAATGATAGAGGGCGGTTAGATGTGCGGTTTGAGGATGCTGAAAATCAACTGCGTGGCACCCGATATTTTGTCAACCAAGAATACCAATTTGGTGGCGGAGTGGCCCCCGAAGATGATTCGGCGAAAAAAAACTGGGGCTATGTTGGTATGACCAATAGTTTCGAAACTAAATCATATCAATACAAGCAAGATCAAGCTTTTGAAGATTTTGGTGACGCTTACGTTAACGAGGATTTAAAAACCAAAACAAAAGGGATATTTGCTTCCTCTGAACTCTATACAGGGCTCAAAATAAAGGGAATAAAAAAACTAGAACCTTTTGTGGGGCACCATTACTATCGTTATGGATATAACCGCCTTCTTGATCTGAGTGATGGAGTGATTCAAGATCAAATAAAAGAACACTTTTACACCGCGGGTGTGCGGTGGGAAGGACAATGGAACAAATGGGGTCTTGAGGGACAATTTAAGAAGTCGATCTCTGCTATAGTACCTGGTTCTTTAATTGAGGTCTCTGCGTCCCGAAATTTAGGTCGCGACTCGGAGCTTACAGCCAGATATTTGCGGAGCGAGACTCCCGCAGCACTTAACATGCAGCTGAATCAAAGTGACTACCAGGGTTATAATTGGCAAAATTCCTGGGGTGCTGTGCGCACACAGACTATAGAAGGACAATTGAATTCTGATTTTTTAGGGCGCCTGAAAGCCCAATGGACAAAGATTGATGGTTATGTTTATTTTGGCAATATTGGTGCTGGTCAGAGCCCTGTTCCGATGCAAGACAACAACGGTATCGCTCTTTTGGCGTTGCGCCATGATAAGATCTTCAATTTTGGCAAATTCGGTTATGAATCAAATGTCATCTACCAAAATGTACTCTCAGGCACCCAGGTGATGCCACTTCCAGAGTTACTGGCGCGGCAGAGTTTATATTTCCAGGATGAGTGGTTCCAAAAGGCAGCACTGATCCAAACAGGTTTTAGGGCCAAGTACTTTACACCTTATTTTGTCAAAGGCTATGACCCTGTTTTGGCTGAATTTTACGTGCAAAATGAACAAGAGATAGGAGGATTTCCTTTGATAGATTTCTTTTTTCAAGCGAAAATACGTCAGACACGATTCTTTCTGGTTTATGAGCACTTGAATCAAATGTTCACCTCGGTACGGGATCAATTTAGCGCACCAGGCTATCCTTATCGAGACGCTCTTGTTCGATTCGGATTGGTTTGGAATTTCTTTCAGTAGTCCTAGAATCGATATTGATCAATCCCGCAATAGATCTCTTGAAATCACAATTTTTTGGATCTCACTAGTGCCTTCATAAATCTGGGTGATTTTTGCATCACGCATCAAGCGTTCGACGTGGTATTCTTTAACAAATCCATTACCACCATGTATTTGCACCGCTTCAACGCTGGTGTCCATCGCCACTTGACTGGCATATAATTTTGCCATCGCACTGGTTCGGTCGTAATTCAGGCCTTGATCTTTTTCCCAAGCAGCTTTGAGCACCAAGTGTCTGGCCGCTTCTATTTGTGTATGCATGTCCGCAAGCTTAAAGGCAATGGCCTGATGGTTGCAAATTTCTGTGCCAAAAGACTTTCGAATTTTTGAATAGTCTCTGGCCAATTCGTAAGCTCCTGAGGCAATGCCTAGGGCCTGTGCAGCAATACCTATTCTGCCGCCACTTAATGTTTTCATGGCAAACTTAAAACCGAATCCATCTTCACCAATTCTATTTTCTTTAGGAACACGGACATCATTAAAAACTAAACTATGTGTGTCGCTCCCGCGGATGCCAAGTTTATCTTCTTTAGGTCCAACCGTAAAACCCTCCCAATTTTTTTCAACAATAAACGCGTTAATGCCCTTATGTCCTTTTTCTTTATGGGTTTGCGCAATCACAATATGATAGTCTGCTGTTCCGCCATTGGTGATCCAATTCTTGGTCCCATTGAGTAAATAATGATCGCCTTGGTCGATAGCGGTTGTGCTTTGGGATGTGGCATCACTTCCGGCTTCGGGTTCGCTCAAGCAAAATGCCCCTAAAGCCTCACCTGTAGCCAGTGGCTTAAGGTATTTTTCTTTTTGCGCTTCGCTGCCATAATGCTCAATACCATAACAGACCAGAGAGTTGTTGACCGAGACAATTACGGAACTCGATGCGTCGACTTTACTGAGTTCTTCCATGACTAAAGCATAAGCAATTGTGTCCATGCCGCCGCCGCCATATTTAGGATCGACCATCATGCCGAGAAATCCCATTTCCCCCATTTTTTTGACTTGGTCTTTTGGAAAGGTTTGATGGGTATCGCGCTCAATAACGCCAGGCAATAATTCATTTTTTGCAAATTCTCTTGCCGCATCGCGGATCATGATGTGTTCTTCTGAAAGGGAAAAATCCATAAGGTCTTGGTGTTTTCTAAAACGATTTCGTTAATGGGGCAAAGATACTTTATTGGCCTTAATTTTTCAATAAAACGGATTACTTTTACCATTATGAAAAAGGCTTATTATCGAATTGTCGGTGTGATGAGTGGCACCTCATTAGATGGAATTGATTTGGCCCATTGTGAATTTTTCGTGCAAGATGGCCGTTGGACTTTTGAGATCGCCCAGGCAGAAACTATTCCATATGAGCACCAGTGGCAAAGGGATTTGGCCCGTGCCCACAGGCAACCATCAAATGCCGTAGACCTTCTAGACATCGCTTACACCAAGCTCTTGGGGGAGACCGTCCAGGACTTCTTATTGCGGCATGAGATTCTTCAGCTTGATGCTGTTTGCAGTCACGGCCATACCGTTTTTCATCAGCCCCAGAAGGGTTTGACCAGACAAATTGGCAACCGTTCAGAACTGGCCAAAATTATTGGATTCCCGGTGGTTTGTGACTTTAGGGTCCAAGATGTGGCTATGGGGGGGCAGGGGGCGCCATTGGTACCCATCGGCGATCGATTTTTATTCAGTAATTATGCCGCCTGTTTGAATATTGGCGGTTTTGCCAACGCATCGATTCATCACGAAATAAAGACTGAGGCGTTTGATATTGCCCCTGCCAACATCATCTTGAATCATTGGGCGAACGCTTTAGGCGGCGCCTATGATGACCGAGGCTATTGGGCAAGCCAAGGCTGTGTAAAACAAGATTTGTTGCAGACACTGAATGACTTGCCATTTTATGCGAGATCTGGTCCCAAGTCCCTTGGAAGAGAGTGGTCTGAGCAATTTATTTATCCATTATTTACAGACTTCCCTTATGATCCCCAAGATTGGTTGGCGACCTATTGCGCTCATTTGGCCGATCAAATTTGCAGGAGCCTCGAAGGACAAAGGGATGTTTTGGTGACTGGAGGTGGTGCTTTCAATAAGCACTTAATGACCTGTCTGGATCGCCAGCAGCCCAATACCTATGTAACACCGGAACACAAGACCATAGCCTATAAGGAGGCTTTAATTTTTGGTCTTTTGGGCGTGCTGCGTTTAAGGGAAGAGAACAATTGTTTGGCTTATGTCACAGGAGCCCGCGAAGATCATTGCTCAGGCAGGCTCTTCATGCCCTGAAATTTTACATTATTTTAATCTGTGGCAGTCCCATTTTTTTATCTTTGTGATGCAGTAAATGACTCTTTTTGCAGTTGCAATGCGGCTGCCGACCATGACCGAATAACCTCAATTACCTAACAAAATCATTTATGAGAGACTTACTTACTAAGTTCGAACAAAAGCTCCCTGAAATCGTGTTCCACTGGAATGATCAAGAGACAGAGGCCGAAGGGTGGACAGTAATTAATTCTTTACGCGGCGGCGCAGCAGGAGGAGGAACACGCATGCGCGTTGGCTTAGATCAAAATGAAGTGTTGAGTTTGGCCAAAACTATGGAAGTGAAGTTTACCGTTTCTGGTCCAGCAATTGGCGGCGCCAAGTCAGGCATTAATTTTGACCCAAAAGACCCGCGGAAGAAAGGCGTGCTTCAACGCTGGTACCGGGCCGTGTCTCCTTTGCTTAAGGCCTACTATGGCACAGGAGGCGACATGAATGTTGATGAAATTCACGAGGTCATTCCAATCACGGAAGAAAGTGGTGTATGGCATCCTCAGGAAGGTGTTTTTACAGGGCATTTTACGCCGACAGAAGCCGACAAAATAAATCGGATTGGACAACTCCGTCAAGGGGTTGTGAAAATTATAGAAAATGTCAATTTTTCGCCAGATGTCGTCCGAAAATATACTGTTGCGGACATGATCACCGGGTATGGTGTTTCAGAATCCATCAACCACTATTATCGTTTGTATGGTGGTCATATCAAAGGCAAGAGAGCCATCATTCAAGGGTTCGGCAACGTGGGGTCTGCAGCCGCTTATTACTTGTCTCAGTTGGGGGTGAAGATTGTGGGAATTATTGATAAAGAAGGAGGTTTGATCAACGAAGATGGATTCGACTTCGCGACAATCAAAGACTTGTTTCTCCAAAAGGACGGCAATTCATTAGTGAGCGACCAAATGATTCCTTTTGAAGAAGTTAATCGCCGTATTTGGGAAGTTTCAGCAGATATTTTCGCCCCGTGCGCAGCTTCTCGTTTGATCAAAAAAGAGCAGATTGATGCCCTAATTGATAATGGTCTTGAGGTTGTGAGTTCTGGTGCTAATGTCCCATTTGCCGATAGTGAAATTTTCTTTGGTCCCATTATGGCAGCAACTGATGCGAAGATCAGCTTAATTCCTGATTTTATCAGCAACTGCGGTATGGCGAGGGTATTTGCCTATTTTATGGAAAAGCGCGTTGCCATGACGGATGATGCGATTTTTACGGATGTATCACAAACCATTGGACGGGCTCTAGAAGCGGTGCATCAGCAGAATCCTCAGCCTGCTCATCTCAGCGAGACTGCTTTTGAAATTGCCCTCAAGCAGCTCGTTTAATTTGTTATAATTATTAAAAGTATCGTATGGAATCAATTGTAATTCTGATTTTTATTGTTGGCTATTTGGCCATTACATTAGAACACCCCCTCAAGTTAGATAAAACAGTTCCGGCACTTTTGATGGCTGCAACGATTTGGGCGCTTTTGGCCATTGGCTTTGGACAAGGTTGGTTCCAAATCATTGACACTGAAAATTCAATATTTGGTGCCCTAACAGGAGGCGAAAGTGCCTTACATGGGTTTGAGCAAACACTGCTGCACCATCTGGGTAAAACAGCGGAAATTTTGATCTTTTTGATTGGTGCGATGACCATCGTTGAGATCATAGACTTGCATCGTGGATTTGATGTACTCAAAACCGCAGTCAAAACAAGAAAAAAGCGTTCACTTCTTTGGATCATTGGGCTATTAGCATTCATACTATCGGCCATTATTGATAACCTGACGGCTACCATTGTGCTGATCACTTTACTCAGAAAGCTCATCCATGACAAACAGTCCAGAATTTGGTATGCTTCGATGGTCGTGATCGCTGCCAATGCTGGTGGAGCATGGTCTCCAATTGGAGATGTGACCACCACAATGCTGTGGATTGCAAAAAAAGTTTCTGCAGCAGGCCTAATAGACTTCGTCATTTTGCCTTCTGTGGTGTGTTTTATATTGCCGTTTTTCATTGCGAGTTATATGAAACCCTTTAAAGGTGAGATTCAGGTGGATATTGCTAAAGAGCAAGATGTCCAAAAACTCCTGAGCAGTGCGACAATGCTTTATTTAGGACTAGGAATGATCATTTCGGTACCGGTCTTTAAAATGGTCACACACTTACCGCCTTATATGGGGATGATGCTGGCTTTGGGTGTGGTTTGGTTAGTTTCAGAATACATCCATCCTGAGGAAGACTTTACGAAGGAGCGTCGCCATTTGTATTCTGCGCACAAAGCTCTGTCGCGTATTGAGATTTCAAGTATCTTATTTTTCTTGGGTATCCTGATGGCAGTCGCAGGATTAGAATCTTTGGTTTTTGGTGTGGCGCAAAATGGGGAGCCTGTTGGCACCCTGCGTTATTTGGCAGAAGTGCTCCAAGGGGCTATACCAAATCAAGATGTGGTCGTGATTTTACTAGGAATCGGCTCTGCTATTATTGACAATGTTCCACTTGTAGCTGCTTCTATTGGGATGTATGATGCGCCGTTGGATGATGTTTTATGGCATTTTATTGCCTATTCTGCCGGGACCGGAGGGAGCATGTTGATCATTGGTTCGGCTGCAGGTGTTGCTGCCATGGGGATGGAACGCATTAATTTTATTTGGTACCTGAAAAATATTGCATGGCTTGCATTTATTGGTTTCATTGCTGGTGCTGGTGTGTTTCTATTATTTGAGCGTGTGATTTTTCACCACGTATAACAATTCTCGAGCGTGTTTGGCGTTTGGATGTAAACCCTAATTCTTATGATACATTTATTCATGATCAAGCCAACACAAGAAAGCGTAGAGGCACTGGCCGATGAATCAGCCGAAAAAACCCTCTCTGTTTTTGAGCTCATCATGGGGGGCGGACTTGGTGGTCAGGTGATCATCGGGCTGCTTTTCATCTTACTACTTATCGCTATATATGTTTATTTTGAACGTTTGTGGGCCATTAAATCGGCAGGAAAAACAGACCCTAATTTCATGAGTCAGATCCGCACATCGGTCACCGCAGGTCAGATTCAAGAGGCTAAGGATATCTGTAGCCGCCACCAAACGCCTGTTGCTCGTTTGACCCATAAAGGCATTTCCCGTATTGGCCACCCCTTAGAAGATATCAATACAGCCATTGAAAACGCCGGCCGGCTCGAGGTTTATAAACTCGAAAAAAACGTCAGTCTTTTGGCGACCATAAGCGGTGCAGCACCCATGATTGGTTTTTTGGGTACTGTCATTGGAATGGTCTTGGCTTTCCATGAATTGGCCACCAGCAGTGGACAAGCGGAGATGGGGAGTCTTGCAGAGGGCATCTATACGGCAATGACCACAACAGTTGCTGGCCTTATTGTGGGCATCATTGCTTATATGGGCTATAACCACTTAGTGGTCAAGACCGATAAGGTTGTTCACCAAATGGAGGCTACAGCTGTAGATTTCCTAGATTTACTCAATGAGCCTGCAACATGAATTTGCGCGGCAGAAATAAAGTCAGTGCAGAATTCAGCATGAGTTCTATGACCGATATTGTATTCTTGCTTTTGGTGTTTTTTCTTTTGACATCACCGGCGATCACGCCTGATGCTTTAGACCTGCTTTTGCCCAAAGCTAAAGGTAAATCAACACATCAGCAAAACGCTTCTGTCAGCATTACTAAAGAGGGGGCCTTTTATGTCAACAAGGAGCGGACTACAAAAAATGCCTTGGCAAGCGCTTTGAATAAAGTGTTTGCAGATGAAGCAGATCCCACTTTGATTTTGAGAGCAGAGCAAGGAGTGCCTATTGAACAAGCGGTGTTCGTTATGGACTTGGCCAATCAGAAGGGGTATCGAGTTGTATTGGCCGTAAAGCCCAATTAATATGACGTTTTTCAAAACCAAACATGAACGGCGTAGTTTATTGCTGACTTTATTGATTGGCATAGGAATTCTGATGCTGTTATTTTTGGTAGGGCTGAAATATATGGATCCGCCCATTGAGCGCGGTATCGCGATAGCTTTTGGTACAACTCAAGCGGGCGATGGACAGGCCTTGCCAGAATTAACCCAGGAACCCATAACTGAGATGGATCCCGTATCTGTCGCGCCTAATGAAGTGGTGCCGCAAGTGCAAGAAGTCTCTACTCAAGACCTCTCTGACACTCCTGTGATCGATTCAGAGCCTGACACTACAGATCTTCAAGAGGCAGAACAAGAACAGGTCAAGGAGTTGCCAAAAGAGCAGGTTGAGCCCACTCCACCGAAGCCTGATGAAGCTACCTCGGACGCATTGGCAAGAATCCTTGCCGGGCGCAACAGACAAGAATCTAACGATACCGGATTAGGGTCAAATACGGTTAGCGGACAAGAGGGCGACCCCGAAGGAAATCCCGATAAATCATCCCTTTATGGATCTGGCTTGGGTCTGGATGGAGATGGCAATTATTTGTTGGGTGGCCGCAGTGTCTTATACAAACAAATTTATGTTCAAGACTGTAATGAAGCGGGACGTGTAGTGGTCAGTATCGAAGTCAATCGTCAAGGACAAGTGGTGCGCGCCCAGGCAGGTGTTCGCGGAACGACAAACAATTCAAAATGCTTACTGGTTCCGGCCAAGCGCGCCGCATTGGAGACACAGTTCAATCCCGATCCAGACGCACCAGCCATGCAAATTGGAAAAATCATTTACAATTTTCAACTTTCAGAGTAAGCGACTTTTAATTTGGGTATCTTTATTTTTTTTAAAGACCCAATGATGAATAGACTTTTTTTACTTGCCCTTTTGATGATGCTGGCATCCTGCTCAAGCAAGAGCAATCAACAACATCTTTATGGCTTCGAGCCGGAACATAAACCATCAGATATCATGTTCATGCAGCGGTCATTTCCCACAGGAATGATTCGTGCTAAGGCGTATACTGCTGCGCTTAATTGGCGGCAACAACAAAGAAGCACACAAGGCATCTGGGATTTTATAGGTCCAACAAACATTGGTGGTCGGGTGAGTGATATTGAAATAGCACCGGATGCACCTCAAACATATTATATTGGTGCAGCCTCGGGAGGAGTGTTTAAAACGACCAATAGCGGTGCTCAATGGACCAGTATTTTTGACCAAGAAGGGTCGCTCTCTATTGGTGATATCGCCCTCTCACAGAATGACCCAGATTTGGTTTGGGTAGGTACTGGAGAAGTCAATGCTGGAGGGGGTTCTCTCGCTTACGATGGCGATGGCGTTTATGTGAGCAACGACGCAGGGACTTCATGGACCAATAAGGGACTTGAAGAGGTTGGTAGTATTGGAAAAATTGTATTAGATCCAGATAACGATCAAGTCATTTATGTCGGTGCTATGGGGCCATTGTTCAAAAATGATCCTAATAGAGGCGTCTATAAATCTGAGGATGGTGGCACTACTTGGGTACAATCTTTATTTGTTAGTGATTCAACAGGTGTGGTCGATATGGCGATACATCCAACCAATGGAAATATTGTTTATGCGGCTAGTTGGGAGCGTATTCGGCGCCCTCAATACCGATCTTATGGTGGTGAGACTTCAGGCCTTTACCGTACTATTGACGGCGGGGTGACATGGGAATTATTGTCCAACGGCTTACCTCAGTTAGGGAGTCAAAAAGGGCGCATCAGTATTGCTATTGCCCCATCTGACCCCCAAGTATTGTATGCCCGTTATGCCGATGCCATTGGAAATATTCAGGGGGTTTACCGCACAAGTGATGGCGGTGATAGTTGGGTTGCCATGACCTCTAATACACTCAATAATGTGGGTTTTCATTGGTGGTTTCGCGGTATTGTTGTCGATCCACAAGATGAAAATACTATTTATAACATTGATTTTCAAGTGCAAAAATCAACTGATGGAGGCAATACTTGGTTTGGTGTCTTTAACAATGTTCATGTCGACCAACATGCCTTAGCCTTTGATCCAACAGATCCTGAAAAAGTTGTTTTGGGCAACGACGGCGGTGTATATTTTAGTGCAAATGGGGGTGGTAACTGGACTAAAGACCAGACTTTGCCCATCACACAGCTTTATCGTTGCTACGTTGATGCTAATAACGTTGATCGCGTTTATCTCGGCGCTCAGGATAATAGCACAATGCGCACCACTACTGGAAGTACTGATGACTTCCAAATCATTTATGGAGGAGATGGTTTTCAACCATTGGTCGATCCCACAAATTCCTCTGTGATTTATGCACAGTATCAATATGGTAATATTGGGAAGTCAACAAACGATGGGGCCTCTTTTTTCTCGGCTACTGCCGGTATTTCTTCTGGTGATCGAAAAAATTGGGATACGCCATTGGTTTTTGACCCTCAAAATGCTCAAGTCCTATATACCGCCACACAAAGGGTTTATAAAACAGTCAATGCCGCACAAAACTGGGTGCCGATCAGTCCAGATTTGACCAACGGGCCTGGGGGAGGGAATTTGAATTATGGCACTGTTGTGGCTTTAGATGTTTCGCCCTTTAACGATCAAAAAATCATGGCGGGTACGGATGATGGCAATGTCTGGATCACACAAGATGGCGGAGATAACTGGGTGCTCGTTTCGCAGGATCTGCCGCAAAGGTGGGTGACAAAAGTTTTGGCATCAAACACTCATCCAGGCACTCTATATGCCACTTTTTCTGGCTATCGCTATGGCACCACTGAGGGTCATGTTTATGTCAGTACGGATAATGGCGCAAATTGGAGTGATTTGAGCAACAGTCTTCCTGATGTTCCTGTCAATGACATCGTTCAAGACAATGCAGGACGATTGTTTATTGCGACAGATATAGGTGTGCTGGGGTCTGCTAATGGAGGAATGAGCTGGACGCCGATCGGAGAAAACTTGCCGCCAGTGGTCGTGAATGACATGCATTTCCATGAGTCTTCACAACGGTTGTTTATCGCAACATATGGGCGCTCGAGTTATAGCATGGACTTGACTCAAGTCGTTTTGAGTCACATCGATGCCTCTGCGGTTGTGGCAACACTTTGGCCTAACCCAACGAGCGATGGTTTTTATGCGGATCTTGGTGATGTGACACAAGAGGTGCTTCTGAAGATTTTTGACACCAGTGGTAGATTGATCAAAAGTGATCATCATCATAACGTACAAAACAAAGTGGAGACACGAGGGCTCCCAAGTGGACTTTATTTGGTTGAATTAAGGGCGAATGACCGCCGTATGGTGACCAAACTCGTGATTGAATAGTCATGATTGATCGCGTGTCAACATATGAACATACGCTGCATTGGTTGTATCAACAGCTGCCGATGTATCAACGCGTTGGTGCGCAAGCTTATAAGGCGGATTTAGAGAAGACCTGGGCCTTGGTCCAGTATCTCAATGATCCCCATAGATCATTGCGCACGATACACGTGGCTGGAACTAATGGAAAGGGATCTACAAGCCATATGTTGGCATCGATTCTCCAAGAGGCGGGTTACCGTGTAGGCTTGTACACCTCTCCCCATTTAAAGGATTTTCGTGAGCGAATCCGCATCAATGGTGAGATGATTCCGAAAGACATCGTCACAGATTTTGTGTGCACTCACCAAGAATTTTTCCAAAGCCATCAATTGTCATTTTTCGAGATGACAGTGGGGCTGGCATTGCAATATTTTAAAGATCAAGAGATCGATATTGCGGTGATTGAAGTAGGAATGGGTGGGCGATTGGACAGTACCAATATCATAAGTCCCGATCTGAGTGTCATCACGAATATTGGATATGATCATATGGCCTTTTTGGGGACGAGCTTGTCTGCTATTGCCTATGAAAAAGCGGGCATCATAAAGCCCGGAATTCCAGTAATAATTGGAGAATCTCTGCCCGAAACTCGCCCTGTGTTTGAAGAGGTGGCACAAAAAAATAATGCGCCAATTATTTATTGTGGTCATGAAGAAGCGCCCTATCTCATGGATCTGAAAGGTGATTACCAAAGAACAAATCAACGGACCGTATTGAGCGCCATCGAACAATTAAATAAAATGGATTGGTGCATTGAACAAGAGCACGTGAAATCTGGTTTGGCAAAGGTCGTGACCAACACTCATCTGCTTGGTCGGTGGCAGAAACTGAATGAAAATCCAATAATAATTTGTGACACGGCGCATAATGCTCATGGATTGAAAATAACCATGGCACAGCTCCGCGGAGAACAATACAATGACTTGCATGTGGTCATAGGTTTTGTAAATGACAAGGATCTGCATCATCTATTGACATTGATGCCAAAGGAGGCTTATTATTATTTTTGCGCTCCTGATTCACCGCGCGCGTTGCCCCCCATAGAACTGGCCAAAGCGGGGGCTCAGATAGGCCTCAAGGGTGAGGTTTATTCAAGTGTTGAATTGGCTTTGTCTGCAGCAAAAATGGCCGCTGGGGACGGTGATTTTATTTATGTAGGCGGCAGTACATTTGTTGTTGCTGAAGTTTTGTAGTTTTTTAAAGTTTTTTATTGGTGAGTTATAAAAACTAATTTATATTTGCAGCCGCTTTGATGCCCAATAGTGGTATTAAAGGGCGCTTAGCTCAGTTGGTTCAGAGCACCTCGTTTACACCGAGGGGGTCGGGGGTTCGAATCCCTCAGCGCCCACAAAGTAAAACTCACTTTTTAAGTGGGTTTTTTTTGTGGCTTATTTTGGCAAAGTGGCCTTGAGCAATTGGGTCAACAAACCGTAATGTTTTCATGACAGTAGCGCGCCCTTTTTGCTTGTCCTATCCTGTGCGTAGTTCAATAGAAAAAAGTTTTCGCGATCTGCTTTGGCCATGCCCTGAGTCTGATCGACAAATTCGTTGCGCTGTTCACGAGACACAAACGTCCAAACGCAGAAACTATCTTTGCTGTGATAAATCGCTTTGCACTCGTCGTCTATAGCGTTAAGTTCTTCTGGCACGTCTGTTTTAATACAATACATCATCATGCGAATGGACAGAATGGTTGGTCCTCATTCTGAATACTGTCAAAAGTAGAAAAATTTGATGACTGAAGGTGTGATTATCTTGCGTCAATTCGTTGAATAAAGCCCATAAAAATTGCATATGTCTTTCTAATTTAATTATTTTTGTGGGCCTAATAAAGGGTCATTAACTCAGTTGGTTCAGAGTGTTACCTTGACAGGGTAGAAGTCACTGGTTCGAATCCAGTATGACCCACAGGAGCGGAACTCGACTCATTTTGAGTGTGCGTTCCGCTTTTTTTATCTATTTAATTGCTGGTTCATGAAAAAGCTTAAAAATTTTGGTATTGCTCTAGGTATTTTTGGTTGTTTGTTTAAGTTGATGTCCTGGCAGGGCGCGACCCTTTTGCTGACTATTGGCCTCTCTTCTTTAGGGGTGTATTATCTGATTAGGATCTTCGAAAAAGACCCGCAGTAGTGGACGCACGCCAAGTGGTTTTGGCACGACCTTGATTCCAACGACTCAAATTGCCTGTTCTATCGTTTAAAACATTATGTTTGTATGATTGCGCTTCCTGTGAGTCCGTCAATTAATGTTTTTCTTCGCAGGATAATGAAGGATTCACCTTGGTTAATCATCCATACTATGAAATTTAACATTGCATTATTGTTGTGCTTATCCTTCGCGATCAATCACGCTCAGTCTTTCCCTATCGATTTTGAAGATCCACTTGATGCCAATACTATCGGTGCCGATGGTGGCGTTTTTAATGTGATACCAGATCCCGATGATCCGACGCAAAATGTCGGAGAATTTACACCATGCTGTCAAGACTTCAGTAATATGCAGTTGTCATTAGGTCAAAACATTGACTTATCAGACGACAATAATAACACCATAACCTTCCGCATAAAACCCCAATTTGGTACTGGAACTAACGGCCAAGCGCCTGGGCAACACTTACTCAAGTTCGAGCAAGGAACCACAGGAGATGTCGCCTATGCGTTTACTACCCAAGGTACTGATTGGCAACTGATCACCGCAGATTTTGGTCCGGGATTAGGGAATTACAACAAATTGGTCTTGATTCCAGATGCGTTCCAGTCCGCACTCAACGACACCTATCTTGTCGATGATTTTTCGGGAGGCACCAACTTTGTCCCTCCAGTGGTTGTGCTGCCTTTTGACTTTAGTGATCCGGATCATATTTTTCAAGGTGCTGGATCAGTCGTCAGTATGGAGGTTGATCCAGATGACCCAACAAATGATGTGATGCAGATTATAGTGGGTGCTGGTCCAATGGATAATGCCTATATAGATTTGAGCCAAATGGTGGATTTGTCTGATGATGCAAATAACACTATCTCCTTTCGCATGAAGCCAATCAACGGTACAGGGAGCAATACGCACCAATTTAGGGTAGAGGCGGGGACTTCCAATCCTCTAGACCTTTCAATAGATTTCGTGACCAATGGCACCACCAATTGGCAAAATATCGCTATTGATTTTCCATCTGGGTTAGGTAATTATGGGAGGTTGGTCATCATACCTGATGCAAACAACACCGCTGTTGATACCTATCTGATTGATGATTTGATGGGTGGGACTAACTTCATGCCGCCCTCTGATCCTGAAGAGCCTGCGCCTGATCCAAATACCCCAGATGCTGAAGTTTTGAGTATTTACAGTGACACAGGGGGATTCACTAATGTTTGGACGCCAGATTACTCTTTTGGCGCCTATGACTTGGAAGCGGATTTAGATCCAAGCAGCACAGAGAATTTTGCCATCAAGATGGATTTTGGCGTACAGGGATATGGACAGGGTACGGATGGCGTCACTGATATTTCAAACTATAACTATTTGCATTTAGATTACTATACGGGTTATGCCACACAAATGAGGATTATTCTTATTGAAAATGACGGAGGTAGTGTTAATGAGTACTATTACGAATTACCGACCAACGAGCCGTTTAACTATGAATCATGGACTAGTGTGGACCTGGATTTATCCTTTTTTGAAAACCAGGGATTCAGTAAGGAGTTCTTTTTTCAATATAAAATAGGCACAGAATCAAATCTCACCCCAGGGATTGTATGGTATGACAATCTGTATTTTCACCAAAATGTCTTAGGAATTGGTCAGATCAATCGCGATAAAATCACGGTCTCTCCTAATCCAACTAATGGTTTTTGGCAGATAAAAAGCCAAAATCATCTCCTCGGGTCTATAGAAGTCTATGACGTGCTAGGCAAGCTGGTCAGTAGTTTGCGCCTTCATGATGCTGAGGCGATTATAAGTGCTGAAGGCTTGACGGCGGGACTGTACTTTGCACATATTAGAACCGAAGGCGGGACGCACATCCAAAAGCTATTGAAGAATTAATGATAAAAAAAAGTGTCGCGAAGACATCTTTTTTATCATTACGCATCGAATACTGAATCAAGCAACCGTTCAAGCGCCATGCCTCGCGATCCTTTGACCAGTAGTAATGTCGCCGCTATAGGTGCGTTTTTTAGGGCGTCTTCTAAGGCTTTATAGTGGCTAAAGATTTGAAATCGATCGTCGTGATCTGTGGTTGCGCTAAAGTGCTCCCCCACTAAATAAACTTGGTCTATCGGGAGTGATCGCAGCGCACTTACGATGTTTTGATGTTCTGTTAGGGCACTCGATCCTAATTCGAACATGTCACCCAGAATGACACACTTATTGCGTTGACTGGTGATTTGACCAAAATCGGATAAGGCCGCGGCCATGCTTGAAGGATTAGCATTATAGGCGTCCATGATGATGTGGTATCTCCCTCTTTTGATCAGTTGTGATCGATTCATTTTTGGCACATACTCTGCGATGGCTTCAAAAATGAGTGTGTCCTCAATCTTAAAGTATCTGCCCACAGCAACTGCCGCCAATACGTTGGTCGTGTTGTAGCTGCCGATGAGTTGTGTTTCGAGTTGGCGCCCTTCAAGTGTTAACTTTAATGTTTCACCCGGCATGTTGCCCCTTGTTTGCTCCTGCATTTGGGGCAAGTAAATGCAACTCATGTCGCGTGTCAGTTCCAATTGTTTTTTATTCTTTGGATCGACAAACATCATGGCTTGGGCATTGCGGATGTAGTCAATCAGCTCAGATTTTCCCTTGATGACCCCTTCGATACCGCCAAAACCTTCAAGATGAGCTTTGCCAAAATTTGTGATATAACCGAAATTGGGCCGCGCAATTTCACACAAAAAAGCAATTTCTTTTTGGTGATTTGCACCCATCTCGACAACTCCTATCTCAGTTTCTTTTGTCAGACGCAGCAGCGTGAGAGGCACACCAATATGATTGTTGAAATTGCCAGAGGTGGCAATGCAGCGAAATTTTTGAGCAAGAACAGTATGAATAAGTTCCTTTGTTGTGGTCTTACCGTTACTGCCAGTTAACGCCAGGATAGGTGTTTTCAATTCTAGCCTGTGATGAGTGGCCAGATCTTGTAAGGCCTCGAGACAATCCTTGACATAAATGATTTCTTCCCTGTTGTTGGCTAGGTTCGGATCGTCGACCACAGCATATTTGGCGCCTAAGTCAAGGGCTTCGGCGGCAAATAAATTCCCATCAAATGTATCGCCCTTTAGGGCAACATACAGACAGTTTTTATGGATTTTTCTGGTATCAGTACTGACACCTGTCGTTTCCATAAATAGGCGATGGAGGGATGGGGTATCTATTGGATTTGCCATGAGATTAAAGATATAAAAAAACCCTTCAACAAGGTTAAAGGGTTAATATAAGCTTATGAAATAATGTTTTAGTTGTTGCGCGGGCGTTTGCCTTTTTTGGATTTACTTCCTAATCGAGACATGGCACATCTGAAGCCGATGAAATCAGTAGCCATATCTTCTGGGAAGTAGCGACGCTGCGCTGGGTCCAACCAGTAGTCGCGATCTCTCCACGAACCACCTTTGTATACCCGCACTTCGTTATTGATTAAAGACGTACGCTTTGACGATTTATCGTATTCACGCAACAAATTGCCAGAATCATCTGTCGAGACTTTGTGTTGAGGCGAATTGTACATGCGCTTGCCTTCCTCTACTTTATTGTCGTCTTCACCGCCGAAGGATTGATAGTTTCTGGTCGATCTTTTGTCCCCGTCACGGAAATCTCTATTATCACTTTCCGAAAAATTTGTTCTGAGGTAAGTTTCATTTTCGTCTACGGGCACTTTGTAGATTTCGCCTGGAAGATCAGTCGCGATAATTTTACCGTTACTCAGCGTATCGTATAAAATAGAGTCAACCGTTACAACCATTACTTTACCATCAGCGTCAATCGCATTTTTGGTATAGACATTTCCACGATAATAGTTGAAGTCGTTAAATTCATCGTCTACGATTGGTCTATAGACGTCAGCAACCCACTCTGCCACGTTCCCCGCCATGTCGTATAGTCCAAAGTCATTTGGCTCGTAATTACCAACCTCTGCAGTAATGTCGGCGCCGTCATCACTCCAACCAGCAATTCCACCATAGTCCCCATCTCCTTGTTTGAAGTTGGCGAGTTGGTCACCGCGACTTCGTCGGTCAGATGATCTTGTATATTGCCCTTCCCAAGGATATTTTTTCTTTCCTCGGTAAACGTTATAATCACGAATTCCAACAAGTCCTAAGGCTGCATATTCCCATTCTGCCTCAGTGGGTAATCTATAGTCAGGCATCAAGAGACCGTCTTTTCTCTGAATGTAAAGGTTTGTACTGTCTCCGCTGCGGCGCTCAAGATTTTCTGAAAATTTACCACCACGGGTTATAGAATCATTGCCACCGTAGGTTTGGGTCGGAGCGTTGAGATAGGTCTCAGTACTAAAGCCAGTTCCGGGCTCTGTATTGTAGCGAGCGTTTCGGGCTGTCACACCGTTTTGCTCTAAAATGAGTTCGTTGACACGGTCGGTGCGCCAATTGGCAAATTCTACTGCCTGAATCCAACTGACACCAACTACAGGGTAGTTAGCATACGCCGGATGGCGCAGATAATTGTTGGTCATCACTTCGTTGTAGCCGAGGCGGTTGCGCCATACCAGGGTGTCTGGAAGGGCACCGGCATAAATGTTTTTAAAGTTCTCATCTGTTGGGGGGAAAACTTGCTTGATCCAATCTAGGTATTCTGCATACATGAGGTTCGTGACCTCAGTTTCGTCCATATAAAAAGATTGAACGTGCTGCTGGATAGGATTGTTGTTCCAGTCGTGCATCGGATCATCTTGAACGCGGCCCATAGTAAATGTTCCACCTTCAACAAAAACAAGTCCTGGACCTGTTTCTTGTTCTTGG
The DNA here is from genome assembly GCA_029248405.1 of Flavobacteriaceae bacterium. Classification (GTDB taxonomy): domain Bacteria; phylum Bacteroidota; class Bacteroidia; order Flavobacteriales; family Flavobacteriaceae; genus BACL21. The sequence goes on from JAQWJJ010000014.1 coordinate 87,650, forward strand.
GTTTTGGGATCGTACTGAAATCCGCCTTCTTTGGCGTTCAATGCCCAGCCAGTGGCTCGGGAACTACTAGAGTAATCTCTTGACTTGCTGCAGCCAACAAAAAGTGCTGTGGTAAAGAGTAACACAATCAGCTCTAATACTAGGTTTTTCTTCAAGTTCATAGTTTCAAAAAGTGAAAATATTGGATTTGCAATATACTAATTAACACGTAAAGCACAATAATATTTTTCTAAATTGAACGTGCCATTTTTTGCAGTAATAACGCACCAATAACGGGGATTTTTATCATTTATTATGACCAGATTGGTTTTTTCAAAAAACTAAACGAAAATTATTTATACTAACTGTATCTTTGGCCCGTTATGCCTATGATGAAAGAAAAAATTTTAATTTGGGGCCTGCTTTTGTGGAGTATCGGTATTTACGGCCAGTCCAAATCCATTAAAATTTATTGGCAAGAATTGGCCGAAGCACCCTCAGCTAAAGCCAAAGTCCCCTCGCAAAAGGAGCAAGCCCTGTCGCGCTTTAATATGAGCTGGAGCATGGGTAATGCTGTTTATCACACGCGATGGGTTGATCAGGGTTTTGCGCTGAACCGTTCCGGGTCGCTGACGGATATTGTTTGGGCTCCTGCTACCAGACAAGAAATTAAAAAACTCCAAGGGAAGAATTTACCGTCTGACATCGTTTTGACCCTTGGCAGCGCCATGGCGCGTGACCAAATTTACACCACACTTTCTTTTGATCCATTTGTCAAGCGCAATGGGCGTATCGAAAAGTTAGTTTCGGCCCAGATGAATTACCGAAGAGGTCCAGTGCCATCGAGTCGTCTAGCCCGAAACTTGATGAACTCCGTTTTGTCTCAAGGGAGTTGGTACCGTTTTGAAATTGATCAGACCGGTGTTTACAAGCTAGATCGAAACTTTCTCAGTAGTTTAGGCATGGATCTGACACAACTGGATATCGATCGCCTCAAAATCTATGGCCATGGAGGCAAGCCTCTTCCGTTGGCCAATAGTGAAAATTTGTTTTTTGATTTACCGGAGACGCCCATTCAAGTTGTGGGGGCCGAGGATGGTACTTTTGATTCAGGTGATTATGTGCTCTTTTATGGACAAGGCACCATAGGTTACGATGCAGAAAACGACAGTCACCTGAACCCATATTCAGATACGGCCTATTATTATGTGACGGCAGATGGAACTTTGGGCCAGCGCATTCAACTTTTGCAAGAACCCATAGGCTCAGTAGATTTGGTTTTTAACTCTTTTCAAGAGGTCAAATTCCATGAAGAGGATACTTATTCGCCGGCCAAAGTTGGGCGTCAGTGGTTCGGCAACCGATTTGACATTCAAAATGACCAGCAATATACCTTCTCCTTCGACAATAGATTGACGGATCAGCCCTTTGAAGTGAAGGTGCGTGCAGCAGCAGCATCCGATGTACCCACAAGCATGCAGGTCTCGGTGAACAATGTGGCGACGGATCCCTTGAACTTTAATGGAGTCAATGACCCCACCTTGCTTAGTGTTGATTCATTCCGGGAAGATTTTACCCTTTCTGGGGCGTCAATTAGTGTTGAAATGACCTATAATAACTCTGGAAATCCTTCAAGTATCGGTTATCTTGATTACGTGAGAGTAGAGGCGACAAGAGCCTTGCAGGCAGGATCAGGACAATTGCTTTTTCGCAATAAGGAAGCGGCAACTAGTGGAGGAATCGGGCGATACGAGATCACTAATGCGGCAGCGGTAACCCAGGTCTGGGATGTCACGAATCCATTTGACATCAAAGCTGTTTTGAATGAAGAATCCGCAGCAACATTTTCATTTAAGGCACAGTTGGGCAGCGCGAGTGAGTACGTGGCGCTTGATGATGATGATTTTTTAGAGCCCAAGCGTGGCGGCAATCCCTTGGTGGCCAATCAAGATCTAAAGGGCGATTTGTTTTTGGGCCCAAATGGTCAGTTTGAAGATATAGATTATCTGATCATTACCCCCGCCGTTTTGCGAAGCGCTGCAATGCGATTGGCTGATCACCACCGGAATCGTTCTGGATTGCGGGTTAGAGTAATTACACTACAAGATATCTACAACGAGTTCAGTAGCGGCCAACAAGATATTTCTGCCATTAGAAATTTAGTCCGTTATGTTTATGACCATGCTTCAGGCTTCGACCAGCGCATCAAATACCTTTGTCTTTTTGGAGATACCTCAGTAGACTATAAAGACCGATTGACAGGGAATAATAATATGGTGCCATCTTACCATACCTTATCCAGTGTCGACACGTTCAATTCATTCATGTCTGATGACTTTTTTGGGATGATGGACCCGAATGAGGGCACCATGTCCTCATCGCATAGTCTAGATATCGCAGTTGGTCGTATTTTGGCAGATACCCCTGCTTTGGCCACAACGGTAGTGGATAAGATTTTGTCTTATGACGACGAGGCCTCATTTGGCCAATGGCGCAATAATTTTGTGATCATTTCTGACGATGTCGATATTGGCTGGGAATATCGCGCGCTTGAAGTGACCCTCGACTCTATTGCTGATCGGGTCAGTGCTGAACGTCCTTCTGTCAATGTCAAAAAAATCCATACAGATGCTTATCAGCAACAAACCTCTGCTGGTGGAAATCGATATCCCGAAGCCAAGGAAGCCATTGAAAACGCGATTGAATTGGGGGCGCTGATTGTCAATTATTTTGGTCATGGAGGGGAAGATGGGTTGGCTAAGGAATTTATTTATACAAAAGAAACTGCTCAAGATTTGCGCAATAGTGATCGTTACCCATGTTTTGTAACGGTTACCTGTGAGTTTTCGAAGTTCGATAATCCATTAAGGGTAACGGCTGGAGAACTTACTTTTTGGAATGCTCAAGGGGGCGCTGCCTCCCTGATCACAACGACGCGTTCGGTGAGTGTCACTTTAGGGGTCGACTTTAACACCCTGCTGTCTGAGTATTTATTTGGATATGGCTTAGACCAACCTCCTGCACCTGCCGAAGCACTCAGACTGGCAAAGAACCTGATCGGCTCAAACAATAAGAGAGTCATCTTTTATATTGGTGATCCTGCCATGCATTTGGCTTTTCCTAAAAAACAAATCAGATTGACGGCCATCAATGATATCCCCCTTGGGTTCGCCTCGGATACACTTCAGGCTTTGGGTCGTGTCAAACTCAGTGGTGTTGTATTGGACCCAGAGGGCAATGCATTGCCGGATTACAATGGTTTGCTCCAAGTCAAAGTTTTCGACAAAGATGTGCAGCGTGCCACTCTTGCCAACGATGGCATCAGAGACAATGGCACCGATTATGACAATGACGGCAATACAACCAATTTGCTCATCATGAATTTCAAAACTTTGGGAGAAGTTCTTTTTAATGGTCAGGCAACGGTCACCAATGGTGCTTTTGATTTTGAATTTATTGTTCCACGTGATATTCAAATTCCAGTGGGGCAGGGAAAAGTTAGTTTTTATGCCCGGCGTAATGCCCAGTTTGAAGATCAAACGGGCTATAATCTAAATGTATTGGTTGGCGGGATCAATGAAAATGCACCACAAGATCTTCAAGGCCCTGAGATCGATTTGTTCATGAATGATGACAGTTTTATTTCGGGAGGGACAACGAATAACAATCCAATCTTAATTGTCAAACTGGAAGACCTGAGTGGTCTCAATACTACAGGTGGTATTGGGCACGACCTGGTTGCTGTTCTGGATGGTGATACGGCAAATCCTTTTGTGCTGAACGATTACTATCAAGCCGGCATCGATGACTTCACAAGGGGCACAGCTCAGTTCAAGTTGCGTGACTTAGAGAATGGCCCGCACAGTCTTCAGGTAAAGGCTTGGGACACGTATAATAATTCTTCTATTGCCACTCTTGATTTTGTGGTTGCAGGCGGAGATCAATTGGCCATTTCAAGGGTACTCAATTATCCAAATCCTTTTGTCAATTATACAGAGTTTTGGTTCAATCACAATCGCCCATTTGAACCTTTGGAGGTACAAGTACAAGTTTTTACCGTGTCTGGTAAGGTCGTATGGAGTCATCAGCAGACGGTGGTCAATCAAGGGTACCTTTCTAGGGATATCATTTGGGATGGTCGAGATGATTTTGGCGACCGAATTGGCAAAGGGGTCTACGTTTATAAATTGTCTGTAAGGTCAGCATTATCGGGTAAAACAGCCGAGAAATATGAGAAACTCGTAATCCTATAAATAATTAAAAAGTATATTTGTTAAAATTTAAAAAACATGAAAAAGATTTTAATTGTTCTTTTTTTGTTACTCACAGCAGTAACGACTTTTGCTCAGGAAACTATTGCTCCTCAGCCTATTACTACTGGTGTTCCCTTTTTATTGATTGCTGCTGATGCACGCGCAGGTGGCATGGGGGATATTGGTGTGGCGACTTCTGCCGATGCCTTTTCCCAGCAATGGAACCCGTCAAAATATGCCTTTTCAGAGAGCCAACAAGGTTTTGGGGTCACCTATACACCGTACTTGAGTAGCTTGGTCAACGATATCTTTTTGGGGAACTTGACGTACTTCAATAGGATGAATGAGCGCAGTGCTGTGGCAGCAAGTTTTCGATATTTTAGTCTTGGCGATATTGAACTGAGAGATACATTCGATCAGGAGCCATTGATCCAAAGTCCCAATGAATTTACTTTTGACGTGTCGTATGCCCTGCGCTTGAGTGATCGTTTTTCTATGGCCGTAACAGGTCGTTATTTGCGTTCTGACCTCAAGATTCAGGCCTCGACTGAAGATGCTTCTGCGGCCAGTTCGTTTGCCGTGGACATCTCCGGTTACTACCAAAGTGAGGAAGTGGCTTTCACCGATTTCAACGGTCGCTGGCGCGGAGGATTTAACATTTCTAACATTGGCCCTAAGATAAAATATGACGACGTCGGTCAAGAAAACTTTTTGCCAACCAAATTAGGTGTTGGTGGTGGATTTGACTTTATATTAGACCAGTACAACACCGTTGGTGCGCATATAGAATTCAATAAGCTCTTGGTGCCAACCCCTCAGGATTTTAACGGCGACGGGGTCCTTGATGCAGAAGATGCTGATGAGTACAATAATATTGGTTTTGTCTCTGGGATGTTCTCCTCTTTTGGAGATGCTCCAGGCGGTTTTAGTGAAGAGCTGAGCGAGTTGACATGGGCCTTGGGTGTAGAGTATTGGTATCAAGACGTTTTTGCGCTTCGTACGGGCTACTTTAATGAAAGTGACGATAAGGGATCGCGTAAATTTTTGTCATTAGGAGCTGGATTTAAATATACCTCAATTGATATTGATCTTTCATACCTTTTCTCAACATCAAATGTGCGCAGTCCATTAGAAGGAACACTTCGTTTTGGTTTGACCTTTAACTTAGGAGATACCTATACTGAATACTAGAAAAATATTTTTTCTATTGATAAATGACCTCCAAGAGAGGTCATTTTTTTTATTCTCAAAGAACGGAACACCCTTTAATGCATTAATGCGTGGGCTCGATAGTAAAGATGGTCATTTTTTGGCCTTAAGTGGTTTTTTAGAAACGCAGAAAAACGTATTTTTGCGATTCATTTGTTGGACCTAAAGACAAATCTCTTTTAAGGATGAAAAAAATTACCAAACAGACGTACCTCGATTGGTATGAGCATATGATGTTTTGGCGCAAGTTTGAGGACAAGCTGGCCCAAGTCTATATCAACCAAAAGGTTCGTGGATTTTTGCACTTGTATAACGGTCAGGAAGCGGTATTGGCAGGAGCCTTGCATGCGATGGATTTGACGAAGGACAAAATGATTACCGCGTATCGTTGTCACGTACAGCCCATTGGCATGGGTGTTGACCCTAAGCGTGTGATGGCAGAACTTTATGGAAAAGCCACGGGGACCTCACAGGGTCTTGGCGGATCCATGCATATTTTTTCTAAAGAACATCGATTCTATGGTGGACATGGAATTGTTGGCGGACAAATTCCGCTAGGTGCTGGTCTCGCCTTTGGTGATAAATACCACAATACAGGTGGTGTGACCCTAACCTTTATGGGTGATGGGGCAACGCGACAAGGGGCACTGCACGAAACCTTTAACCTGGCTATGCTTTGGAAGCTTCCGGTTGTTTTTTGTGTTGAAAATAATGGCTATGCCATGGGTACCTCAGTGGCTCGGACCGCCAATCATTCTGAAATTTGGAAACTGGGCTTGGGCTATGATATGCCTTGTCGTCCAGTCGACGGCATGAAACCAGAGATGGTGGCCAAGGAGTTAGACGAAGCGATTGCGCGCGCAAGAAAAGGCGACGGGCCGACCTTTTTGGAAATCAGAACTTATCGTTACCGCGGACATTCAATGAGTGATGCCCAGCACTATCGTACTAAGGATGAAGTTGCCAAGATGCAGGAGCAAGATCCAATATCATACGTCTTGAACCACATATACGAGAACAAATGGGCCAGTGAAAAGCAAATCGCAGAGATCGATCAAAAGGTAAAGGATAAAGTAGCCGAGTGTGAAGCGTTTGCTGAGTCGTCGCCTTATCCTGAGAAAAACGTGATGTACGATACGGTTTATCAGCAAGAGGATTATCCATTTTTACCCCACAAATTATAAGTTATGGCTGAAATCATCACAATGCCTCGCTTGAGCGATACAATGGAAGAAGGCACGGTAGCCAACTGGTTAAAAAAAGTTGGTGACTCAGTGCATGAGGGTGACATCCTCGCTGAAATCGAAACAGATAAGGCGACGATGGAATTTGAATCGTTTTATGAAGGGACACTTTTGCATATCGGTGTTGCCGAAGGAGAAACTGCATACGTCGATGCCCTTTTGGCCATCATCGGTGATTCTGGAGAAGACATCACAGGATTAATAAATGGCGAAGCAGCTGAAACGACAAATGAGGTGCCTCAAGATGCCGTACCAGCGCCAAACCAAGACGATTCTTCAGTGCAAGACAGCACTAGTTCTGCGTCAGATGCTGAAGATTTACCGCAAGGAGTACAAATTATTACAATGCCTCGCTTGAGCGATACCATGGAAGAGGGTACAGTCGCCACTTGGTTAAAGAAAGAAGGAGATACTATTCAAGAAGGAGATATTCTTGCAGAAATTGAAACGGATAAGGCCACCATGGAATTTGAATCGTTTTATAGCGGGACCTTATTAAAGATTGGCATTCCCGAGGGTGGTACAGCCCTTGTCGATGCACTTTTGGCAATTATAGGCCCGGCAGGAACTGACGTTTCAGGAGTGACTGCGGCACCGTCTAAAGACGCAACAGCCGTTGAACCCAGCCCTGTGCCAGTGCTAGATGCACCAGCGCCTGTAAAACCAGCTCCGGCAGCACCAGCTCCCGTTGTAGCAGCTCCTGTTGTTGCAGACCAAACCAGACGATTTATATCGCCTCTTGCCAAAAAATTGGCTCAAGAAAAAGGCATTGACATGTCTCATGTTATCGGAAGCGGTGAACATGGACGTATCATTAAGCGTGATATAGAAAATTACCAGCCTGCTGCACCGGCATTCGGCCAATATGCGCCAGTTGGTGTTGAATCTTTCGAGAGTCTTCCTAATTCTCAGATGCGCAAGACTATTGCTAAGCGATTAGGAGAGTCCAAATTCACAGCGCCACATTATTACCTTACAGTCGAAATGGACATGGATCATGCTATGGCCGCACGAACCGCTATTAATACAGCTGAGGGCGTCAAGATTTCGTTTAATGACATGGTGGTTAAAGCCTGTGCAATGGCACTTCGCTTGCACCCACAAGTCAATAGCCAATGGGAGAATCAAGCAACGAAAATAGCCAAGCACATACACATGGGCGTGGCCGTGGCCGTAGAGGATGGTCTTGTGGTCCCTGTCGTCAAATTTGCAGACCAGATGACTTTTTCACAAATTGGTGCTGCCGTCAAAGAAATGGCAGGAAAGGCAAGAGCCAAAAAACTGACCCCGGATGAGATGCAAGGCAGTACCTTCACCGTTTCGAACCTCGGTATGTTTGGCATTAAGGAGTTCACCTCCATCATCAATCAGCCCAATTCAGCGATTTTGTCAGTTGGTGCGATTGTTCAAAAACCTGTGGTGAGAGATGGTGCGGTGGTAGTTGGACACACGATGACCGTTACTTTGGCCTGTGACCACCGAACAGTTGACGGTGCTACTGGAGCGAAGTTCCTACAAACCTTGCGCCAATATATAGAGCAGCCAGTGACGATGTTCGTATAAAAAACGTTTTTAATTGTTTTGTAGCCCGTTGTCTTTTTATAAGATAGCGGGTTTTGTTTATCTTTAGACTATGATAAAACATGTGGTCATTACGGGAACAAGCCGTGGTATAGGATTTGAATTGGCGCAATTATTTGCGGCCTCTGGACATGAAGTTTTGGCGTTATCTCGCAGAACAGACAGCATACGGGCTTTAGGGCTTAAAAATTGCCACACCTTGTCCTGTGACATTACAAATCAAGACGACTTGAATAAGGCAGAAAGTTTTGTGGCAGATCATTGGCCGCAGGTCGATATAGTGATCAATAATGCAGGGTTTTTAATCAATAAGCCATTCACTCAACTCACTGCAAACGACATGCAACGCATGTATGCGGTCAATACTTTTGGACCAATAGCATTGATCCAAACACTCATGCCAATGATGGCTAAAGATGGCCATGTCGTCTCCTTAAGCAGTATGGGTGGGGTGCAGGGGAGTGCCAAATTTGCTGGTCTTACTGGATACAGCAGCAGTAAAGGAGCACTCAATGTGTTGAGTGAGGTTTTGGCCGAAGAATATAAAGATCAAGGCTTGAAGTTTAATGTTTTGGCTTTAGGTGCTGTTCAGACGGAAATGCTACAGGAAGCTTTCCCAGGTTATCAGGCACCGCATTCTGCACGTGAAATGGCACAATATATCATGAAATTCGCCCTCGAAGATGGACGCTTTTTTAATGGTAAAATCCTTCCTGTTTCTCAATCAACACCCTAGGCATGTTCACTGAATCGATCGCTGCTTACTTGCCAGAATTGGCGAAAGAACAGATTAGGGCTATAGTGCAAAAACATCAAGTACTGATCAAGGTTGTGCCGCAAAGAGTCACGCGGCATGGTGATTACCGAATGCTTCAATCTGGTGGGCATCAGATCACGATCAATGCAAATTTAAATCCCTATCGCTTTCTTTTGACTTTGATTCATGAATTGGCACATTTGGAAGCCTTTAAGACTTTTGGCAGGACCATCAAGCCTCATGGAAAGGAATGGAAGCAAACGTTTCGGCAATTGTTTTTGCCGTTTTTGCGGCCAGAAATTTTTCCGACAGAATTGTTACCTCCTTTGGCGCAATATTTCAAAAACCCAAAAGCAAGTAGTGACACCGATACACAATTATCTTTGGCCTTAAAAGCCTTTGACCCAACGAATGAAAAAAATTATATATTTGAACTGCCGTTAGGGTCAGACTTCAAGATCCATAACGGTAGAATTTTTACAAGGGGTGCGCAACGGGTAAAGCGTTATGAGTGTAAAGAAAAAGGAACTGGGCGTATTTATTTATTTCACCCAAACGCCGAGGTCGAAACGATCGTTTCTGAAGACTAGAAATGTCAAATTATTTTGTTTATTAATTAGTTGATGATAATTGTAACATATGGAAACGCCTGAAAAATCCAATGCCGATCAAACACCTAGTTCTTCAGAGATCAGTTCAGCTGCTTTGGGTCTATGGTCAAAAATTAAAGTTTTTATCATTGAATTACTCGACTTTCGAGGGGACACCGATAGAGAAAGTACTGTAGAGGCCATTGTCAAGGACATCCCTTTTAAGGGTGCTACGGCTTGGATTCTCATTTGTTCTATTTTTGTGGCCTCCATTGGTCTCAATGCCAATTCTACAGCAGTAGTTATTGGCGCGATGTTGATTTCTCCACTTATGGGGCCAATATTGGGGATCGGATTGTCTATCGCGATTAATGATATTGACACACTGAAAAAATCTTTGATCAATTTTGGGGTCATGATTTTTTTGAGTGTGCTTACTGCTTTTTTGTTTTTTTGGCTTTTTCCGTTGAGAGAAGAATCATCTGAGTTATTGGCAAGAACTAAACCCGATATTAGAGATGTTTTGATTGCATTTTTTGGTGGGCTTGCCTTGATTATAGCGCGCACCAAAAAAGGAACAGTGGCCAGTGTCATTTTTGGCGTGGCCATCGCCACGGCCTTAATGCCGCCATTGTGTACAGTCGGATTTGGACTGTCGCAAGCGGTATTAGGAAATCCTAATGGTATGTCATTTGCTGCTGGTGCATTCTATCTCTTTGTGATCAACACGATATTCATTGCCTTGGCGACCTTTATTGTTTTGAAATTGTTGCGTTTTCCAATGCTCAATTATGCCAATTCACACAGACGCCGAAAAATCGCCCGTTTGGCATCGTTTTTGGCAATTCTAGTCATGATTCCAGCCGGTTTCACGTTTTATAGCGTTTTGAAGGAGAGTAGTTTTAATATAGAAGCGAGACAATTTATTGATAAGGAACTCAATGGTTTGCCAAATGCCTCCTATATAAAGAAATATGCCACGGCAAAATATCTGCCTGAGGAAGGCTCGATCATCGAGATCACCTCCTTTGGAGGGCAACAAATTGACCCTGTGACCTTGGAGTTGTTGCGGTCTCGATTGAATAACTACAAGGCCCTGAATGGCACTGAATTGATGTTGAATCAAAACATTGAAGAAAACGATGTCGAAAATGAAATGCGTTATCTTGCAGAATTGCGTTCAAGAGATTCACTAGAAATTAATAATAAGGATCAAAAAATTGCCATTTTGGAGCGGGAAGTCGCTCGTCTTATCAAGCTTGAGGCCAAAAAAGTACCCTTTGAAACCCTTTGTGAGGAAGCAAAAATTCATTATAAGAACCTCAAAGAGCTCCGTTATGCCAGTACATTGATTTCGAACTTTGATCGAATTGATACCATGGTCGTTTTTGAAACGCAGTGGCAACCACAGAGTACCAAAAAGCAGATTTCAAGCGATCAACAGGAGTTATACGAATGGCTCAAGTATAAGCTCCAGATCGACACGCTAGTGGTGCGATAAGTCGAGCAGTTGGTCATTTACTGCGCTGGATCTCGCGGATTTTTTTGAAGAGGTTGGAGGAATAAACAAAGTCAATAACTTCTTGTTTATCGGCGTTGAATATGGTGTTGGCATTACCTTCCCAGGCAACTTTGCCGTATTGCAGGAATACTATGTTTTGTCCAATTTCCATAACACTATTCATGTCGTGTGTGTTGATGATGGTGGTGATGTCGTATTCTTGAGTAATTTCTTGGATGAGGTTGTCGATGACCATGGCTGTTTTTGGATCTAGACCCGAATTAGGCTCGTCACAAAACAGGTATCTTGGGTTGTTGACTATGGCACGTGCAATGGCCACACGTTTTTGCATGCCCCCAGATATTTCGGAAGGAAATTTTTTATTGGCATTATTCAGATTGACCCGCGATAAGACTTCGTTGACCGAGTGGATCATTTCTTGTTCCGTCTGATCCGTAAACATCCTAAGGGGAAACATGACATTTTCTTCTACAGTCATCGAATCAAATAGCGCACCGCCTTGAAAAACCATCCCTATTTTTTGTCTCAACTCCTTACGCTCATTATTGTCCATTTTGCTGAATGGTTTGTCGGAGTAAAGAATTTGTCCACTGTCTGGGCGATACAGACCTAAAAGACATTTCAGAAACACTGTTTTTCCACTGCCGCTGGATCCTATAATGAGGTTGGTTTTGCCTCTTTCAAAGGCTGTCGAGACATCCCTTAAAATAGGGGTGTCTCCAAACTGTTTATTGAGATGGTTGACTTTGATCATTAGCTCAGGAGTAAGATGGTGATGACATAATTTGCGATGATGATGATCACACTAGTCCATACAAAAGCAGCGGTGCTCGCTTTGCCTACCTCGAGAGCTCCACCAGTCATATAATATCCTTTGAATGATGGAACGGTGGCTAAGATAAAAGCAAAAACGAAAGACTTGATGAAAGCATAGATGAGGTGGAATGGGATGAATTTTGACTGAACCCCTTCAATAAATGCTGCAGAAGAGCTAAACCCCCCATAGACTGTGGCAATCCATCCGCCAAAAATGCCCAGGAACATGGCGATGCCTATCACGAAAGGATAAAAAAGTAAGGCGATAATTTTAGGAAAAACCAAATAATTCAATGAGTTGATGCCCATGACCTCCAGAGCGTCTATTTGCTCAGTCACCCGCATGGAACCAATACTAGAGGTGATGAATGAGCCAATTTTTCCAGCCATAATGATAGAGATGAACGTCGGGGCAAACTCCAAAATGACCGACTGTCTTGTGGCGAAACCAACCAATAGATCTGGAATAAGAGGATTGTTGATATTTAGTGCCGTTTGTATGGAGACCACACCACCAACGAAAAAAGAAATGAAGACCACAATTCCAAGACTATTAAGAATAAGTTCTTCAACTTCTTTGAGAATTAATTCCTTCAGTACGCTTCGTTTTGTTGGTCGCTTGAATACTTGACCCAACATCAAAAAATAAGCGCCAATCTCTGTAAAGTGCTTCATAGGGCTAAAATAAGAAATTTAGCCTAGTTCTCAGTAGCTTCTTCTGTGCCCAATAAATGGATCATTTTATGATAAATTTCGGTATTTTCATAAACACCAGCGAAGTTCTGAGCCCCAGGGCCATAGGCAAAAACAGGAATCCAATCTCCTGTATGATTGCCCGTGCTGAATTTGGGTTCAATGACGTTGTAGTCGCCATCTTTGGCGGCCAAAACCAGGCCTCCCGTTGCATGATCACCAGTGACAATAAGTAACGTTTCTTGATCGGCTATGGCATAGTCTAAAAGTGTTCCTATTGTATCGTCTAAATCTATAAGCTCAGCGACCATATAATTAAAGTCGTTGTCGTGACCACCCCAATCTACTTGAGACCCTTCGGTCATCAGAAAAAATCCATTATCTGATTGTTCCAGTAGGCGCAATCCAAGGGAAGACGCTTGAACGAGAAAATCTCCGCGGGATTCTGAAATTTTTGGCAATTCTGTTGCGCCGATAAGGTACCCTAGCTTTTGAGCATCAGGGTATGATGAGAGGGATGTGGTGTCCAGCGTGTATCCTTTTTTGACCAATGTGTCGAGCAGATTGTTTTGATCACTGCGTTGGTTGAAATATTGTAATCCAGATCCGGCAAAATAAGTCACTTCGGATTGGGTCAAAGCCTTGGCAATCATTTCGTGATGGTAACGACTTTCATCATGTGCATAAAAACTTGCGGGAGTAGCATGTGTGATGCTCGAGGTAGCAATGACGCCTGTAGCCATATTTTTTGTGTGCGCGAATTCAATAATATTGGGGATTGACTGCCCAAGTGAATCTACACCGATGGCTCTGTTAAAGGTTTTTTCACCGCAGGCAAGTGCAGTGGCAGCAGCACCGCTGTCCGTGATTCGAGAGGTTGATGAGACCTTGCTTAGGCCAATTACAGGAAACCGCTCGTAATGCACTTGACCATTTTTATAGAACTCTAGTGATGATATTTGGCTCAGTCCTGTCCCATCACCAATGACCAAAATGATGTTTTTAGGCCTTGTTGTGGTGTCTGAATGAAAATTCTTCTTTGAAGAGATCGCAATGGATTGACTGCTTTGGTGACAAGAGGTCAAAAGGGTACAAAAGAATAGGGTCAGAAAATATCTCATCGATGAGTTGCTAGATTTGCTTCAAAAGTAAGTCTTGAATGTTATTAAAGAGTAAAGTATACTATTATTTTACGCCAAAAATGGCTTTCCACAAAAAGCGTCTCACAAATGCTCCTTGCTGAGCAGAAATTAACGGGGCGCTCCTATTTTGCCAATAATACTTCAATCCTTGTGAGAGTATTGACAATCTCTTGTAAAACCAGGCGAGTTTGGCTAAAGACAGAAACGCTAGGACAAGTCCGTACCGCATGGAGGCGTAGGCTATCCCTTGTTGGGCCTGTCCATTGGTCTGGTAATTTGCCCCTGTGGGTTTGAGGTGTTTCACATGTAGATCAGCATAGGTTTGGATTTTCCAGCCGAAGTAAAGTGCGAGCCACTGGTCGATAGAGTCCCATCCGATACATGGTCTAAGGCCTCCGATAGCGTCAAAGCATTCTGTTCTGTAGAGTTTTACGGGGCCTCTAATTTTGGTGGTTTTGGCAAGTCCTTCGTATTGCCACTGATGGTCTTTATAAATGTACAATAGTCCACTGGCCATGCCCAAGGCGGGTTGTTCTGAAAAATGCCTGAGGAGCGTTTCAAAATATTGCGGCGGCAGCGCTATATCGGCATCGAATTTTCCGATCAAATCAGGTGTGCCCTTGATATATTGACGACCATGATCAAAGGCTTGAACTACTTTTGTCCCGGGGGCATGATAATGATCTTTCTTCAGGTGCACCGCATCAATCCAATGATGGGTTTTGCTCCAAGCATCAATGATCTCTTGCGTTTGATCTGTTGACCCATCATTCACCAGAATTAATTGGTTTGGTTTTTTGACTTGGTGCTCATAGGCACGCAACACGCGCTCCAGATGGTCAGCTTCATTATGTATGGGCATGATGATGGTGAAGGTCATCTCCATTTGGTCTTGTTGCGACCGGGGTGGTGTTGGCTTATGGTCAGGCACGTTCTGCATATATCAGAAGATAACGTGGGGTGAATAACCGCAGAATAGGGCGAAATCCTAGTTTTTTGACCGGGTGGCTAAATTGCTCTTCCTCTTTGATGACCCAGCCAGTTTTTTCTAGGAGCCAACGAAATTGCCAAGGCTCAAATTCATGAAAATGTCTGTCCCAAGGATCGATTTTACTCTGATAGGCCGTTGCGAACCATAGTTTCAAAGGGACTGAGACAAAAAGTTTAGGCGCGTTGATCTCTTTTAAGACACTAAAGGGGTTCAAGAGGTGTTCCATGATCTCAAATGCGGTGACCGCGTCATATTGAGCATTATGTAGTGCAGAGCGGTCTGTGTCCAGGTCTTCTCCTTTTGTATTGTGCACAGAAAAGCCTTCGGCTTTAAGAATCTCAGTAAATGGGTTGGGGACACCAAGATCCAGAATCTGTTCTGAATGTCCCAGGTGTTTTTTGACTAAAGTCAGTGTTTTTGAATAGCGTTTTTTTGGGTATCTGCCTTCGTACATATCAAACGCGATAGATCACGGCATTAATATTCATTCCTGCGCCGACACTGGCGAACATGACGACATCACCCGGATTGACCTCCTGACCTTCAAATTCTCCTCGAGCCACCAAATCAAATAATGTGGGGACTGTCGCGACACTCGAATTGCCCAGAGTATTTATGGTCATGGGCATAACGCCTTTTGGTGCTTGGAGGCCATAAAGTTTGTAGAAACGTTGAATAATGGCTTCATCCATTTTTTCGTTGGCCTGATGTATGAATACCTTTTTGAGTGCTTCAATGGGGATGTTGGCATTGTCAAGACATTCTTTCATGGCAGCAGGGACGTTCGATATGGCAAACTCATATATTTTTCGTCCATACATTTTGATGTACTTGCGCGCACTGCTGTCTTCCTTTTTGTAGGACTCACCAAAATAAATAAAATGCGCTTCGTCGTAAGCAAAAGTTGCGCTCAAGTGATTCAATATTCCTTGGCCGGGCTTGGCTTCTGTATCAGATTGTAGCACGACAGCGCCGGCGCCATCACTATAAATCATAGAATCGCGATCGTGTTGGTCAACAACTCTCGACAATGATTCCGCACCAATGACCAGGCATCTTTTGGCCATACCTGCTTTTGAAAAGGCATAAGATTGTATCACCCCTTCTACCCATCCTGGGCAGCCAAACAAAATATCGTAGGCCACACATTTGGGGTTTTTAATCTTAAGAAGATGTTTGACTCTTGACGCTAGGCTAGGGACGGTATCACTTTGACTGCTGTTGTGCTTGACATCACCATAATTGTGCGCCACTATAATATAATCCAGCGTCTCTGGATCAATTCCTGCATCAGTTATTGCTTTTTCGGCGGCAAAAGCTGCAATGTCTGAGGTGACTTTTTTGGGTTTCAGATAACGCCTTTCAGCGATTCCCGTAATGGCTTTGAACTTGCGTATGATTACAGAGTTTTCATCGGGCAACGGCGTACCATCTTCATTAAAAAAATCGTGATCGTTGAATTGATCGTTTGTAGTGACTGTTCGTGGAATGTAACTCCCTGTTCCGGTGATGATCACGCTCATGAGCTTATTTTTTTTAAAGGTACAGAAAAAGTCTCTTTTTGTTAAAAAACCATGTGCTATTCCCTAAATACTGATACGTTAATTCATATATTCTTCTATCGGCGTGCAGGTACAGATCAAATTACGGTCTCCATAGGCATCGTCTACTCTGCGCACGCTTGGCCAAAATTTATCAGCTCTCAAATAGTCCAGTGGATAAGCCGCCGTGGCTCTTGAGTAAGGAAGATCCCATTGATCACTAGTGACCATAGCCAAGGTATGTGGCGCATTTTTTAGCGGATTATTCGGTTGGTCTAGTTGCGCTTGATCGATTTCTTTTCGAATGGATATCATGGCATCACAAAAACGATCCAGTTCTGCTTTGTTTTCACTTTCTGTAGGTTCAATCATGACTGTCCCGGCGACTGGAAATGAAACTGTAGGCGCATGATAACCATAATCCATCAGTCGTTTCGCAATGTCAGTAACCTCAATACCATGATCCTTAAATGGTCTGCAATCGAGAATCATTTCATGTGCCGCGCGTCCTTGCTCTCCAGTGTATAGGGTTTCAAAGTGACCTTTTAGTCGTTCTTTCATGTAGTTGGCATTCAAAATGGCAAATTGTGTCGATTTCTTCAAACCGCGTTCACCAAGCATGCAGATGTAGCCATATGAAATCAAACAAGCCAATGCACTGCCCCAAGGAGCCCCTGAAATGGCAGTAATCGCATTTGCCCCACCTGTATTGATGACAGGATTCGAAGGCAGAAATGGGCGCAATTGTTCTGCAACACAAATTGGGCCAACTCCTGGACCACCGCCGCCATGCGGAATGGCGAATGTTTTGTGAAGGTTCAAGTGACAAACATCAGCTCCAATGGCCCCTGGATGTGTCAATGCAACTTGTGCATTCATATTTGCACCGTCCATATAAACTTGTCCGCCACAGTCATGGATGATTCCGGTAATTTCTCTAATGGCACTTTCGTAGACCCCATGGGTTGATGGGTAAGTCACCATCAAGCAAGACAATTGCTCTTTATAATGTAAAGCCTTTTGTCGCAAATCATCAACATCGATATTGCCATCTTCATTCGCTTTGGTCACCACTACTGTCATTCCTGCCATTACTGCACTTGCAGGATTGGTGCCATGGGCCGATGATGGAATCAAGCAAATATTTCTATGGTGGTCCCCTCGAGAGGCATGATAAGCACGGATCACCATCAGCCCGGCATACTCCCCTTGTGCTCCAGAATTAGGCTGTAAGGATGTTGCGGCAAAACCTGTGATTTCAGTCAATTGATCTTCGAGCTTTTTGAGCATTATTTGATAACCTTTCGCCTGATCTACAGGAACAAATGGGTGAAGGCCACTCCATTTGGGATCACTCAGTGGTAACATTTCCGAGGCCGCATTGAGTTTCATGGTGCACGAGCCCAGCGAAATCATCGAATGGTTAAGCGCCAAGTCTTTTTTCTCAAGTCGTTTGATATAGCGCATCAATTCTGTCTCGCTATGGTATTGATGAAAAACGTCTTGCGTTAATACCGGACTTTGTTTGACATAGTCTTGAGGCAACTCTAGGTTGTGGTCTATGGAGTTTATAGGTTGGTGTGCAACGCCTGTCGCTTCTGCGAAAATCGCCAAAATACCATTGACCTCGTCAAGTGAAGTCGTTTCATTTAGCGATAAGTAAAGCGATTGATCCGAGGCGTAATGGAAGTTGGTTTTGTGCTTTAAGGCAATCGGTTCTACTACAGATCTTGAAATGTTTAGGGTCAAGGTGTCAAAAAACACACCGCTTTTGACCGAAACCTGATGCGCTTCAAGCGCTTTTTTGAGTGTTGCTGTGGTAGCGTGTACTTTTTTGGCAATATACCTTAAGCCTTCGGGGCCATGATAAACGGCGTACATGCCAGCCATGACCGCCAGGAGCACCTGTGCGGTACAGATATTGGAGGTGGCCTTGTCACGCTTGATGTGTTGTTCTCTTGTTTGAAGAGCCATGCGCAACGCCCGTTGGCCGTCAGTGTCTTTTGTGACCCCAATGATGCGTCCGGGAATATGGCGTTTGAATTCGCTTTTTGTGGCAAAGAAACCAGCGTGGGGTCCACCGTATCCTAGGGGGATTCCAAATCGCTGTGAAGTACCTACAACAACATCCGCTCCGGCGTCACCTGGCGCTTTGAGCAGCACAAGACTGAGTAAGTCGGCTGCAACAGCTACTTTGATGTCGTTGGTGTGCGCTTTAGAAATGAATTCATCCAAAGCCATTACTGTTCCATTTTTGCCGGGGTATTGAAGCAAGGCGCCGAAGAAATTTGATCCAAAATCGAAGTCTTCTGCAGCACCCACAACGAGTTCGATTCCGATGGGTGTCGCTCTTGTTTGCAATAGCGAAAGCGTTTGTGGTAACACTTGATCACTGACAAAGAAAGAAGCAACATTATTTTTTTTCTGATTTCTTTCACGGACGGCAAATAAAAGCGCCATGGCTTCTGCAGCTGCAGTAGATTCGTCCAACAAAGAAGCGTTGGCCAGCTCCATCGCTGTGAGTTCAGTGATCAGCGTTTGGTAATTGAGCAGCGCTTCAAGACGACCTTGAGCGATTTCAGCTTGGTAGGGCGTGTAGGCCGTATACCATCCTGGGTTTTCTAAAATATTGCGCTTGATTACTGAGGGGGTGCAACTGTCGTGATAGCCCAAACCGATATAGGTGCTGAAAATCTCGTTATGGGTGCCAAGATCGTGAATATGATTAAGAAATTCATGTTCGCTCATTTCAGGATCAAGGTCAAGGTCTGCCTTAAGGCGAATATCCTTGGGAATGGTTTGATCGATCAACTCTTCTATCGAAGATGCACCAATAGTTTTGAGCATTGACGGCACATCCGAGTCGCGCGGTCCTATGTGTCTTGAGGCAAAAGAATCAGTATTCATAAAGCAACAAATATTTTTTGACAAAATTACAATAATAGCTGATTTTAATGCGGAATTACTGGATCAAAAACGAAGTATTTTTTAACCAAAACCAACACTTACTAACAATTAGTTATATTTGATTTATGCAGGTCTTTCGGGCAATTTTGAAGTATTATGTGATGGGCCATATTCATGTGTCTCTGGCGGTTGTAGCGCTTACCCTAGTGACCTTTAGAGAAATGAATCAAGCGGCCCCATATGTCTTGTTGGGCTTCGTTTTTTTTGGGACCCTTCTGGCGTATAACACTATTAATTTTATTGGTGCACGTCAAGGCACGCCAATGGTCATCAGTGAATTTTTAATGGATAATGGCACGAGGCTTGTGCCTTGGGTAATGGGCTCACTCTTCTTTTATGTTTTTTTACCGATCAACATCAAGCTTTTGGCGCTTGGATTTGGCGCGTTGAGCTTTGTTTACATAGTGCCTGTTCGGATTGCGGCATTGAGGAACTATGCGGGCCTCAAATTATTTATTGTTGCTTTTGTTTGGGCGGGCATCACCGTCCTGTTGCCCCTCGAATATGAGGGCAATACTTCATTGGATTCAATTTTGCAGTTAGCGATTCCAAGGTTTTTCTGGATTATTGTACTGACTTTGCCCTTTGACATTCGGGATATGAATCGTGACCTGCCCCATCTGAAAACTTGGCCACAAACGTACGGGATCAACCGCACCAAAATAATGGGCACACTATTATTGCTTTTGGTCGGTTTATGGCATGCGTACTTTTGGGCGTGCTGCCCGGTCAGACCATGGGCTTTTTTGATCACAATAATGGTGACTCTGATGGGTTTGTGGGGTTCATCGCCGCAGCGCAATTGGTGGTATGCGGCATTTTGGATCGAATGCATTCCTTTATTGTGGCTCGCCTTGGTAGAGTGGGGTCTTTAAACCAGTCCAGATCGTTTGAGTAAAGCATCAGGCGAGGGCTGTCGTCCTCTGAAGGCAACAAAAAGGTCCATAGGGTCTTGTGTACCACCCTGGCTCAGAATATTATTTTTAAATGCTTGCGCTGTAGCTTGATCAAAAATACCGCGTTCTTGAAACAGGCCAAAAGCATCTGCATCAAGGACCTCTGCCCATTTATAACTGTAGTAGCCTGCAGCATATCCACCTTGAAAAATATGAGAAAATGCAGTACTCATACAGGTGTCTTCACTGGGGTCAAATAGTTGTGTGGGTCTGAGTGCTTGTTTTTCGAATGCCTTAACAGAGGTTTTCTCGAGACCTGATTCATCGTGGTAGGCCATATCTAAGGAGGCAAACCCGATTTGCCTTAAGGTCTGCATGCCTTGTTGAAAGGTCATGATCTGTTTGATTTGGGTCAAATAATGCTCGGGTAAAGCAGCACCGGTTTGATAATGTTTGGCGAAAAGAGCAAGACTTTCATCTTGATAACACCAATTTTCCATGATTTGACTGGGCAGCTCGACGAAATCCCACGAGACGTGTGTTCCGGAGAGACTGGGGTAGATGGTGTCGGCCAAAATACCGTGCAGGGCGTGCCCAAACTCATGAAAAAGCGTGGTAACTTCCTGGAAGCTCAACAAGGATGGCGTTGTCGCCGTAGGTGGGGTGAAATTGCACACAATAGAAATATGGGGCCGCTCGTTGGTGCCTTGATGGCAATATTGGTTTTTATAACTCGTCATCCAAGCGCCGTCACGTTTGCTGGGGCGAGGGTGAAAATCTGTATACAAAATTGCTTTTAAGGTGCCATTGTGGTCCATTACTCGAAATGCTTTGACCTCTGGGTGGTAGACTTCGATGGAGGAGTCTTCTTGAAAGACCATTCCGTATAGTTTATTTGTGACCGCAAAAGCCCCCTCCAAAACTTGATGTAATGGAAAATAAGGCTTGACCGCTTCTTCGTCCCAATCAAATAACTTTTTTTTGAGTTGTTCTGAAAAGTAGGCCGTATCCCAAGGTTCGAGCTGGTCTATACCTTCTTGTTCCAGAGCGAACGCCTTGAGTTCCTCGAGTTCTTTTTGAGCTGCAGGACCTGCTTTTTCCCCAAATTCTTCCAAAAATTGACGGACGGCTTGAGGAGATTTCGCCATGCGTTCTTCCAAGACAAAATGGGCATGACTCTTGTATCCAAGTAAAAGGGCGCGCTCCTTTCTTAGGCGGACAATGCGTTTGATGATATCTTCATTGTTCTGGTCGTTGTTTAAAAAACCCCGCGAGCCAAATGCTTGCCAAAGGGTTTTTCTGTGGGCGCGATTTTTGGCATATTTCATAAAGGGCATGTAACTGGGAAAATCCAGTCCAATCACGAATCCTTCTTTGCCTTTTGCTTTAGCTTTTTCTTGAGCACTCTCAATGTAAGCGGTTGTCAAACCATTGAGGTCCTCGCGTTGGTGAAGATGCAGGTAATAGGCGTTGGTATCTGCCAATACATTATTGCCGAAGGTCAAAGTGGTTTGCGCTAAAGTCTGATCGATAGACCTGAGTGTTGCTTTATCTTTTGGGTTGAGTTGTGCGCCATTGCGCAGAAATGCTCTGTACTGCTGGTCAAGCAATCTTTTTTGTTCCGGTAATAAACTGATTTGGTCTCTTTGCTGGTGAATGGTGGCGATGCGCGCATAGAGCTCTTGATTGAGCAAGACATCATTACTGAACGCCGACAATAAAGGAGATATCGTTTGGGCGAGCGCTTGGAGTTGCTCATTCGTGTTTGCGCTCAGTAAATTAAAAAATAGCAAACTGGCCCGCTCAAGTTCTTGTGCACTATACTCTAAGGCCCCCAATGTATTGTCAAATGTTGGCGGTGTTTTTTGTGTCGCGATTTGATGCAGAGCGAATTTGGCCTTGCCAATGAGGTGCTCAAAAGCGGGTAGATAGTGGTTCTGATTGATTTGCGAAAATGGAACGCAATCAAAGGGCTGAATCAGGGGGTTATCTGTCATTTTTTGAGTGATTGAGCACCCTGCTCGACTTTTAACTTAAGGCCTTCCTTATAGGCTAAAATTTTATCAAGAACACATTGATCGGAGCTCCCAATAATTTGCGCGGCTAATATACCTGCGTTTTGCGCGCCATTCAGGGCTACAGTTGCCACTGGAACCCCACCAGGCATCTGCAGAATTGAGAGGATACTGTCCCATCCATCGATCGAATTTCTTGATTTTACTGGAACACCAATGACAGGCAATGGAGAAAGCGAGGCGACCATTCCTGGCAGGTGCGCCGCTCCACCGGCCCCCGCGATGATGACGGAAATTCCTCGGTTATGTGCGTTTGACGCATAGTCAAACAATTTTTCTGGCGTACGATGAGCGGAAACGACATCCAATTCAATTTCTATATCGAAGCCTTTCAAAATGTCTACGGCCTCTTGCATGACGCTGAGGTCACTTGTACTGCCCATAATGATTCCTACTTTTCCCATATTATCTTTATTTGCTGATGACCTGAATTGTTTTTTTAACTGTTTCCGCGACACGCCGAGCTTCATCTATGTCGGGATCGACGATGGTCACATGGCCCATTTTCCTGAAGGGTCTTGTGGTCGATTTTCCATAAATATGAGGGGTGACACCTGGCATGGCCAAAATCGCTTCCATGTTCTTATAGACCACATGGCCTTGATGTCCTTCACTGCCCACCAAATTGACCATGACGCCACCAACTTTGCTATTGGTATTGCCTAGAGGCAAATCCATAATGGCCCTTAAATGCATTTCAAATTGATTGGTGTTGCTGGCTTCAATACTGTAGTGCCCGCTGTTATGTGGTCTTGGTGCGACTTCATTGACCAAGATGTCGTTCTCGGGGGTGACAAAAAGTTCAACTGCCAGAAGGCCAACATGATCTAAAGCAGCAGTCACAGTTTGTGCTATATTTTGCGCTTTAAGTGCCAATTCCTGGCTGATCCTTGCCGGACAAATCACATACTCTACCTGGTTGGCTTCTGGATGAAATTCCATTTCGACAACAGGATAAGAGGCTACAGCGCCACTTGGACTTCGTGCAACAATGACCGCTAATTCCATGCTGAAGGGCACGAGGTCTTCCATAAGGCATGGTCCTTCGGGCAGTCCTTCTAGGTCTGCGTCGTTGCGGATCACTTTAACACCATTGCCGTCGTAGCCACCCATAGTAGATTTCCAAACGCGAGGAAAGCGCACGCCTCCATTGCCATAGGCACTTAAAAGAGCTGATTTTGAGTCGTAAAGGTCAAAATATGATGTTGGAATTTGGTGGTTTTTGTAAAATGTTTTCTGAAGGCCTTTGTCTTGAATACAACGCAAGGTCTGTGCTTTAGGGTAGGTGGTGACCCCCATTTTTTCTAATGTCTCTAGGGCATCTGTATTGACTCCTTCAATCTCAATAGTCACCATGTCAAGATCTTTCCCGAAATTCACGACTGTATCGTAATCCATTAATGATCCTTGAGTGAATAAATGACAGCCAAAGCGGCTTGGTGCTTCACTGCTTGGGTCGAGGACATGTGTTTTGATGTCCCATTTTTGGGTTTCTGACAAAAGCATTTTGCCCAGTTGGCCCCCGCCCAAAATGCCTAGTGTAAAATCAGATGAAAAATATTGTGACATGCTGCAAAGGTACAATCTTTGTCGAAATGGTCAGTGAGAAAAATTGCCGGTAGACTTTTTTATTGATTCGTTCTTGAGAGATCAAAAGTTATTATATCACGAGCCTTTTAGGTATCTTTGCACCGCTAGTGCCCAAGGCACATCAAAACCAGACCAAAAAAACATAAGGCAAATGAAAAATATTGTGCTATTTGGCCCTCCAGGAGCAGGGAAGGGGACTCAAGCTAATCTTTTAAAAGATCGTTTTAACTTGGTGCACATCAGCACAGGCGATGTCTTTCGCAAGAATATCAAAGAAGGAACAGAACTAGGGACTTTAGCGCAATCTTATATGAGTCAAGGTCATTTAGTTCCTGACGATGTGACCATCAAGATGCTTGAATCTGAAGTGGCCCTCAACCCACAAGCCGAAGGCTTTATTTTTGATGGGTTTCCACGTACTGAAGCGCAAGCTAAGGCTTTGGAGACTTTCATGACACAAATGGGCTCTCAAATTAATGCCATGGTGGCGCTGGAAGTTGCGGATGCGATCTTGGTAGAACGACTTTTGGAACGTGGTAAAGCGAGTGGCAGGGCAGATGATGCGAACGAGGTAGTGATCAAAGAACGAATTGCAGAATATTATCGCAAGACAGATATTTTAAAGGGTCATTATCAATCTCAAAACAAATATCATGGAGTAGATGGTGTGGGCGGTATCCAAGACATTACTGGTCGACTGATCTCGGTATTTGAGCTATTGTAAAATTAATCTATGACAGAAGGAAATTTTGTTGATTATGTAAAAGTACATGTTACCTCAGGCAAAGGAGGACAAGGGAGTGCGCACCTGCGTCGGGAAAAATATATCCCGAAAGGCGGACCTGACGGAGGTGATGGAGGCCGAGGAGGGCATGTCATTGTGCGTGCCAACAAAAATATGTGGACACTTTTTCATTTGAAATTCAAAAGGCACTTTACAGCCGGTCACGGAGGATCTGGAGGGAAGCAAACCAGTACAGGTGCAGATGGCGAGGATGTGATCATCGATGTGCCTTTAGGAACAGTAATAAAGAATACCGAGACCGGAGAGGTTTTGATCGAAATTACAGCAGATGAAACTTCATATATTGTAGCGCGAGGTGGAAAAGGGGGATTGGGTAATGCCCATTTCAAGTCGTCTACAAACCAAACCCCGCGATACGCTCAGACCGGTATGTTGGGCGAGGAGTCGAACATTACTCTAGAAATGAAGTTGTTGGCGGATGTTGGCCTGGTGGGATTCCCCAATGCCGGAAAATCGACACTCTTATCTGTTTTGTCTGCAGCAAAACCGAAAATAGCCGACTATCCTTTTACTACCTTAAAGCCTAACCTTGGTATTGTCGGTTATCGAGATTATCAGTCCTTTGTCATGGCTGATATTCCAGGGATAATTGAAGGCGCAGCCGAAGGGAAGGGTCTGGGACATTATTTTCTGCGCCATATAGAACGCAATTCAACTTTATTATTCCTGATACCGGCTGATGCCGATGATATTAAGGAGCAATATGACATTCTTGTGGATGAATTACGTCGTTACAATCCAGAATTATTGGACAAACAAAGACTCATCGCTATATCAAAATGTGATCTCCTTGATGAAGAATTGACTGTGGAAATGAAAGCTATTTTAGATGTCGATTTCGCTGGCTTGCCTTATCTCTTTATCTCGTCCGTAGCGCAATTAGGATTGAATCCTCTTAAAGACGCCCTCTGGACCATGCTCAATGAGGAATTATAACACCACTCAGTTTTAGGGAGTTAACTTTTTGTTATCTTGTAACAAAAAAAGTTATGAAACGTCTGTTTATTCTGTACGCTCTAATATGGGCTGCCGGGGCTTTCTCTCAGTGCCCAAGCGTAACTCTAGTCCTTGATACCCAGGAAGCGATTGACGATTTTTCTTTGAATTATCCCAATTGTACGAACTTCCAAGAAACATTGATCATAGAAGAGTCTATGGGGCTTATCGAAAATCTTGCCGGTCTGGCACCACTGACTTACATTAGAGAATTCAAAGTCCGCGCGACGCACATTGTCAACTTTGAGGGGCTCGAAGATCTGGAGACGATAGAATATCTTGAAGTCATTAACAATTCTGACTTGATTAATTTTGCTGGTCTTGAATCTGTTAGTCGTGTTGATATCTTGATTGTATCTTATAATCCGTCACTTACTGCACTAACCGGATTTAATGGACTCTCTGAAGCAGATGTTTTGAATTTATTTGATAATGGGGCGCTCTCAAACATCCAGTCTTTAGCTGGCTTGCAGTCCCTAGCTTCTTTAAGCATTGCGGGCAATCAAATACAGTCCTTGGAGGGCCTTGAGAACATTACTGCCATTTCTGAGCAAATATTTATTGCTAACGAACAAGTTGCCACATTAAATGCACTCTCCAGCTTGACCAATTTTACAGGTTCATTATATTTTTGGAACAATAGTCAGCTCAACGATTTTACTGCGTTTGAGGGTGTGACGCAATTGGAGAATCTTTTGGTTGTGGCCTGTGATCAGGTCCAGAATTTGGCAGGTTTTGGGGCTCTGGAAACAATCGAAAATGTTTTTAGGTTCGGGTTCAATCCACAGTTGAATTCATTGGCTGTATTTGATCATCTTCAATCTGTTGGGTCATTAGATATTTATGAAAATGACCTGCTCGAATCTCTTGAAGGGCTTGAACAGCTGACCGAGATTCGCGGTAATGTTTACCTTCTAGACAACCCTAGTTTAAGCGATATTTCTGCCTTAGATGCCGCCCAGTCAATAGGGGTCAGCGAGGTTGTTATTGCTAGAAACCCAAATTTGGCGGTGTGCGATAATGCTTTTGTCTGCAGTGTATTGTTTGATCCTGATATCCCAGAAGAGATCCAAAGTAATGCGAACGGTTGTAATTCTGTCCCTCAGGTTGCTGCGCGTTGCATTTTGACTGATGAGGCATTTGGGGATGTTTTGGTATCGAGTATCGCGCCGAATCCGGTGCGTAAGCTTTTGACCATCGATCTTAATCCATCTGCTGATTTGGTGTCAGTAAAAATTATGCATCCCGACGGCCGACAAATTCTGACTTCAAAACAGACCTCAGTGGACCTCTCTTTTTTGCCCGTTGGCCTTTTTTTGGTCGTTGTAGAGACCACATTTGGTACGATTGTTAAAAAAGTAATCAAACATTAAGAACTCGAGATGAATCCTTGTTATTTTTCTTAGATTCGCACAGGAGTCACGGCTCCAAGTGCCTAATATTGCTCAAAATGAATTTACTTATGAGAAAGCTTGTTTCCCTGCTGTTTTATTCTTTTGTCGTCATGTCATTTGCTCAATCTGGCCCATTGGAACAAGCAAATACTCAATTATCTCAAGGTAATTTTGAGCGTGCTGAGGTTTTGGCATTGGCCCTGATCAACCATCAGGAATATTCTTTTGAAGCCCATCAATTATTAGGAGATATTTATGGTGCACAGCGACAATGGGATAAAGCTTTGCACTATTATGAAGTGGTGTTAGAGGACCATCCCGACTCGGCAGAAGCTCATTTTAAATATGGCGGTGCATTGGGCATGAAGGCCTTAGAAGTCAATCGATTTAAAGCCCTCACCTATGTTGATGACATTAAGGAACATTTTGAAGAAACCGTGCGTCTTGATCCTAAGCACATTCAAGGTCGGTGGGCTCTGATAGAGTTTTATCTCCAATTGCCTGGCATCCTCGGTGGCGGCTCAGAAAAGGCTGAGCAACAAGTCAAAGCGTTAACTGAAATATCTAAAATAGATGGTCTTATGGCCAAGGCACGCATGGCTTTGTATCATGAGGATGCGCCGCTGGCCGAAAAGTATTATCAAGAGGCTTTGGCCGCTAGCGGTTCTCTTTGGACCTACCAATCACTTGCTCGCTTTTATGAAAATCAAGAGCGTCCTCAAGATGCGCTCGAGGTGATGATGTCCGCCGCATCGGTTTATGATGAGTCTCAAATTGATTACCAAATTGGCAAACTTTGCGTTCTGAGCAAGACTTCTTTTGAGCGCGGCATTAGGGCACTGAGTAAGTTTATCGATCAATATCAAAACAATTCTGGTGTTCCTTTGGAGTGGGGGTATTATCGGTTGGCACAGCTCCAAAGACTTTCTGGCAAAATCAACGAAGCGCAAGCGTCGATACAATCGGCTCTGGCTTTTCGCCCTGATTTTGAAGAAGCGCTCGCGGAGCGTACTAAAATTTTAAAATTAAAAGGGGTATAGACACCAACACAGGTCAATAATCCAAGCAAGTAATAGCAGAATTAGAAAGAGATGAGAGTTCATTTTATAGCAATAGGAGGAAGCGCGATGCACAACTTGGCGTTGGCGTTATCGGCCAAAGGTGATGAGGTTACAGGCAGTGATGACACTATTTTTGAACCATCTGCCTCGCGACTCCAGCAAAAGGGATTATTCCCAAAGGAAATGGGATGGTTTCCACAAAAAATCACTTTGGATTTGGATGCGGTTATTTTGGGGATGCATGCCAAAGGGGATAACCCTGAATTGCTCAAGGCTCAGGATTTGGGGCTGACCATATATTCTTATCCAGAATTTCTTTATCAACAATCAAAGGATAAAACCAGGGTGGTTATTGGGGGCTCTCATGGCAAAACCACTATTACGTCTATGATTTTGCATGTGATGGGTGACCATGACCGCGATTTGGATTTTATGGTTGGTGCGCAACTTGAAGGGTTTGATACAATGGTTCGATTGACACAGCATAATGATTTTATGCTGCTTGAAGGGGACGAATACCTCTCATCCGCTCTTGATCTCAGGCCTAAGTTTCATTGGTATCAACCCAATATTGCACTGCTCAGCGGGATCGCCTGGGACCATATCAACGTATTCCCTACTTTTGAGGACTATTGTCATCAATTCAAACTTTTTATTGAGCAGATCACACCAGGTGGTGCATTGGTATACAATGACCAAGACCCAGTATTAAAGACCTTAGTCGAAACAACTGACCATCCCATTAAAAAGTACCCCTACAGTGCCGCACCTCATGTCATTGTGGATGGAGAGACCTTTTTGGAGACCGCTGAAGGCCCCATGCCAGTAGCTATTTTTGGTCAACACAACTTGAGTAACCTAGAGGGTGCACGTTGGGTCTGCCAATTGATGGGTATTGATGCTGAGGATTTTTATGAGGCAATTGTCTCTTTTAAAGGGGCCAGTAAGCGTTTGGAAAAATTAGCAGACCGTAAGAATTTTAAATTATTTAAAGACTTTGCCCATGCGCCAAGCAAAGTTTCTGCAACAACTCAGGCTGTGAAAGCGCAATATCCCAACTTCAACTTGACCGCATGTCTCGAGTTACATACTTACAGCAGTTTGAATGAAGAATTTATTGCTCAATATCGAGGCGCTTTAGATGCAGCCGATACAGCAGTCGTTTTTTACACTCCTGAGGCCCTTGCTTTAAAAAATAGACCAGTGATTCCCGCTGAAGCCATTGTGGAGGCTTTTGGTCGTCCGGACTTAGTAGTGATTACAGATCCTCAAGAACTGTCATTATATTTGAAGGTTATCGATCGCGAGCAGACCGCACTCTTGCTCATGAGTAGTGGAAATTACGGCGGTCTGGATTTGACGGCTCTCGCCGATGGCCAATGATTTTTAAATCTTCACCACGTTATTTATAAAAAATAGGGAGCGCCTCTTTTTTTTCTGTTTGTTTTGTCCTCTCACTCCTCATCAAAAAATCAGGTATTGATATGATCAGACCAAACGATGGATTGTGGATGGAGGGCTTTGAGTCTCTTTCTACTTCAGAATTATTAGCATTGCTTATTAGAGGGCGGACACCCCACTGGACAGCAGAATTGATTGGGGCACAAATTTTAGCCAGTGTTGGGCATAATCTCTGTGCTCTTGAGAGATTTACAATTGGGGATTTGACTAAATTCAGAGGCATTGGTCGGTCTAAGGCCATGATCATTCTGGCGGCGTTTGAACTTGGTCGTCGGCGCGCACAATCTAAGCAGCCATTGGCCCATAAATTAGAATCGAGTAAGGCGGTATATGAATTCATGAAGCCAGCGCTTTGTCACCTAAGCCATGAAGAATTCTGGGTGCTATTTTTGAATGCAGCTCAAGGTCTTTCTGGCATTTCGCAAATCAGTAAGGGCGGTGTGACGGCAACAATTGTGGATGTGAGACTCTTGCTGAAAAAGGCTCTGGACTACCGCGCTGTATCCGTAATTTTGGTGCACAATCATCCCAGTGGCAATGTGGTGCCTAGTGGTTCTGATCGGGCGTTGACAGAGCGCGTAGCCACAGCAGCGGGAAACCTAGACATTAAGGTTTTGGACCATCTCATTGTGAGTGAAAAAGCGTATTTTAGCTTTGCTGACCAGCAATTACTATAAGTCATGTTATTAATCTTTGTCGCTCATTTAACCCCACGTGTGGACTATGTTTTTAAACACATCACCACAAGAATTTTGGGGCTCTCATTAAAATTTACGACTAGTTTAGAAGAATTTGTCAGTCATGATGGGCCCAAGATGTCTTATGGCAAGCGCCCCTTGGGGTCTGAGTATTTTGTTCAGGCCCATGATTTGCTTTTTGTACAAGGTATTGAGGACATAGAGGTGCAAGTAAGGCCCTGGGAGGATACATTTGGGCTATTTCCAACCCCAGAAAGAGGTCAGCTGCCCTTTGATATATTTGCAGGAGGATTTTACCTCTTGAGTCGCTACGAAGAGTATCTTCCGCATGTAAAGGACGAACTTGGCCGCTATCCCTTTACAGAGAGTTTAGCTTTTAAGCATCATTTTTTAGAGAGTCCTTTAGTAGACCAATGGGCCATTAAGTTTGCCCAAAGTCTGCAATTGACCTTTCCTGAGTTGGTATTTCCTCGGCGACAGTTCAAGGTGCATTCTGTAGTGGAGGCAAAGCGGCCATATGAATTCCTTCATCGTGGATTGATCCGCTCTGTCATTGGGATTTTAGGTGATTTCTATAAGTTAAGGATAGGCCGCATTATATTGCGCTTCCAAGTGCTGATTGGCCAACGCAAAGACCCTTATGACACCTTTAATTGGATCTTGAACAATGCCAAGGGAAGTCTGTCTAAAGTTACAGTTTTCTTTATGCTGGGAGAGGGTTATTCCTTTAGAGAGGACTTCAATGCCAAACAAGAACGTTTTCGAGAATTGATCAAGACAACAGCAGACTATGTTGAGGTTGGATTGGTGCTGTCCTATCACTGGCTGATGAATCAGGATCAAATAAAGGAAGAAAAGCATCAAATAGAAGACTTGACACATCGCATTTTGTCGGCAACATTCAATGACCGTCAAATGGTTCAGTTGCCTCATGTCTACAGAAGTCTTGTTGAGCTTGAGGTGGCCTCTGATTATACCATGTATTATTATAATAAACTTGGTTTTCGTGCGGGCACTTGTACGCCTTTTTTATTTTATGATTTAGATTTTGAAGTAAAGACACCATTAGTTTTGCAGCCGCTAGTGGGTAAATCTTTAGCGCTTAATTTGGGTAAGGCTACAGATGTTGAAGGTCCTTTCATGGGGTTGTTTGACACTGTAAAGAGTGTTCAGGGCACATTCATGTTTATGTTTTCAAATCGTGATTTTGAACCCATTAAAGACAATAAAATCTGGCGATATCTGTTTTCTGATAAACTCATGTTGCGTGAAAGATGATGTAAAGGACGTATTTTTTGATCTCGACCATACTTTGTGGGATTTCGAGCGCAATTCGGCATTGGCCTTCGCCAAATTGCTCACGCAATACGAGGTACCTGTTTCGCTGGCGGACTTTCTAGCCGTTTATTCACCAATTAACATCTCCTACTGGGAGCGCTTTAGAAAAGATCAAGTGACTAAAATTAACCTCAGGCGCGGGCGATTAATGGACAGCTTTGCTGTTTTTTCATTGCGCTATGACGTTGATATTTTAGATCAGATGGCCGAGACGTACATTCAAGAATTGCCCAAAAATAATCACTTGTTTCCTGGCGTGATGCCGACCCTAGAGTACCTCAAGGCGCAATACAGGCTTCACATCATCACCAATGGTTTTCATCAGGTACAACATACTAAGTTGATCAACAGTGGTTTAGATCATTACTTTGACTCCGTAACAACTTCTGAAGAGGTTGGTGTAAAAAAACCAAACCCAGTTATTTTTCGTTTTGCCTTAGAGAAAGTCAAGGCGAAACCCAGTGCGAGCATCATGATTGGAGATAATTTTGAGGCCGATATTGTTGGTGCCGAATCGGTGGGTATGAAGACGCTATTTTTTAATTATTGGCAAGAAGAAAGATCAAGTAATTACTTAAAAATTAGTGAAATACCACAAATCAAACTACATTTGTGAGTGAATATAGACCCCATCTTATTTAACCTATTTATAAAATCATGTATAGATTTATTTGGTATTTGTTGCCGGGATTGCTTTTCCCATTACTGACTTCTTGCGTAAAGGATACGGACTTTGATCAGCTTCAAGAAGTGGTCATCACGCCCGAAGTTGATGTTAATTTATTGTTTTTTGAGATTAATTCTAATGAGTTCGTTGATCCCGTTACGGGTTTGCCGCGCATGGTATTGTCGGATGTTACAGACATTCCATTTTTAGATGATTCTGACACACAGGAAGGCATCATTCGTGCCGACTTTCTTTATGAATTTGATAATTTCACCTCAATTGATTACCAGGTGACCATTAGTTTCAGGCGTGGTGCAGATAATGTCACATACTCGGTCGATTTTATCGTGCCTGCTGGAGCTGTAGCGAATCCGCAAAGCCACATTGTTCTTGATCAGGTAGAGGCCCCTCAAATTTATGATTTGACCCAAGCCAATAAGATGGCCGTTACGGTTGACCCTCTTGGCCAACTTCCTGCTGGTGGCTCACTGGTCATGAGGTCTAAAGCGACGTTTTACCTTTTAATTAACGGACAATGAGGTATTGCATTCCATTGACATTGTTACTGGTTTTGGGGCAATTGGCTTTGGCGCAAAACAAGCCGGTGCTTTATGATTTGGCTGAAGTGCCTCAGAGCCTCATGCTCAATCCCGGAGCAACAATCAACCAAGATGCTCATGTTGGAGTGCCATTGCTGTCCGGTTTTCATCTCAATGTTGGTTCTTCAGGCGTTACCTTATTTGATGTGGTCGGTAAGCAGGATGGTGATGTCACCCAAAGGCTTTCATCGGTATTGGCAAATTTGAATAATCGTGACTTTTTTACTGTGCACCAGCAATTAGAGCTTTTGAACTTTGGTTGGCGTTCTGGGCGCAACCGTTATTACAGTGGAGGGATCTATCAGGAGTTAGACATGATTACCTATTTTCCAAAAGACTGGGCGACGTTGGCCTGGTATGGCAATACAGATCGTTTAGACTACCCATTTAAGTTTAACGACATTACAGCCCGTTTTGACGCCTTAAGTGTCTTTCATTTTGGGGTCAATGAAAAAATCGGTCGCCATTGGCATTTAGGTGCCCGTGTCAAGATATATAACAGCATGCTGAGTGTGAGCAGTCTGAACAATAAGGGGAGCTTTACCACAAGTTTGGCAGCAGGTGAAAGTGCTAATATTTATGCCCATAAATTAAGTAGGGCGGAGGTCAGTATCAGGACCTCGGGCTTATCGCGTTTCGAAGGAGATTTAACTCCTGGAGGTGCTGTCGGCACGGGTTTATTAGGAGGTGACTTAGGCCTTGGTTTTGATATTGGTGGCACTTATGCCTTTGATGACCAGCTCAAAGTAAGCGCAAGCCTTTTAGATGTTGGCGCCATTTTCCATACGAGTGATGTGAAGACTTACCAAGCAGTGGGCGATGAGGTCGTTGAGGGTATAGAGTTGGATTTTCCAGCGCTGGCGTCTGGTCAGTCGCCCCCCCCATATTATGCTATTTTTGAAAACGAACTGGAAGCGGCAGTACCTATTGACACTTTATACTCGGCCTACACACAATGGCGGCCAGTAAAACTCAACGCCGGAGTATCTTATGGTTTTGGACCTGCTGCACCTGGATCACCGGCATGTAATTGCACAAAAAAGGGCAGGCCATTTGCTTTTGAGAGTGAGGTTGGCTTACAATATTTTGCCATAAAAAGACCTAAGGGTGTGCAGATGGCGGCATCTGTTTATTACTTGCGCCGCTTATTTCGTTTTTTACTGGTCAAGTCGACTTATACCGTTGATGCGCTTTCTGCAAGCAACATAGGATTAGGCATTGTCGGCGATTTTGGTAATTTTAATATTTATTTGGCCGGTGATCATGTCCTGAAATATGGTAACTTGTCCAAGTCTAATGGGCTAGCAGTTCAATTTGGCATGAATTTTAAGTTTTTGAATAAATGAAAATAAATATTGCGCTCGTCGGGTTTATCATGTTTATGGCGGCACCTTTTTGCAGTAGTGCCCAGGTTGAACGATTGAACGAATTCCATTATTTGGTCGTGCCCGAGCGCTTTGATTTTCAATTTGAACAGGACCAGTATCAACTCAATTCACTTTTGAAATTTCTGTTTAATAAACATGGATTTAACGCCTATTTCGAAAATGAGTTGCCCAATGTACGTCGCTGCGATGGACTCTACCTGAGATTAGACCAGCAGCCAGGATTTATTTGGACTGAACTCACGATAAGATTAGTGGATTGTGATGGCATCCTTTTTTATCAGACAAAAACGGGCAAGAGTAAATTCAAACAATATGATAAGGCTTATTCTCAGGCCATAAGAATGGCCTTTGAGAGTATTGAGATATTAGGCGTCCGTCAAAAGTCGCTTGTCGCATCTGGCTTGTCTGAAGCGGTCGATGCGACAAATAATGAAACGGATACGGATCAGGAGTTAGAAGTGTCTGTTTCGTCGTCCAAAAATGACTTTCCTGCGCTTTATCCGGCGGAGTCTTACCTCGTTTTTCAGAGGCAAAAGGAGCAATATGTATTGCGCAAAACCAATTTGGGGCATCAGCTGTATCATGAAGTTGGGGCCGACCTAATTTTCGAAGGAAAATTGTTCCAGGTGGACGCCACTCTATTTTTTGAAGACCTAAATGGTCAGCGATACTTGGCTAAATTTGATTCTTCCGGTGACTTACAATTAGAGCGTGAGGGAATGAAAATCACCTACGAAAGGCAGGATCAATAGCGATATCGGTCCTTCCAGAGTGCTTTGAGGCGCTCATGAGTGAATTGTTCTTTAGAATTGTCTTCTGGTTGATAGAAAATCGAACCTTTGATCTCTTTCGGTAAAAATTCTTGTTGGGCAAAGCCCGAGGGTGTGTTGTGGTCATTCACATAGTCTTGACCGTATCCCAATTCTTTCATCAAGACCGTTGGCGCATTGCGCAAACTGAGTGGTACCTGGAGATCCCCCTGGGTTTTAACGGCATCTAATGCACGATTAATGGCCTTATAAGCACTATTGCTCTTTGGTGAGCAGGCTAAATAAATCACACATTGACTCAATATGATCCGGCCCTCTGGCATCCCAACAAACATGAGGGCGTCGGCTGTCGACTGTGCCATGACTAAGGCGGTAGGGTTTGCGAGTCCAATATCTTCGCTAGCAGCTATTAATAATCTTCTTGAGATAAATTTGACATCTTCACCTCCGCTCAACATTCTGGCTAACCAATAAACAGCAGCATTGGGGTCACTGCCTCGAATAGCCTTTATCATTGCAGACGCAACATCATAATGTTGATCTCCTCCTTTATCGTATCGTATGCCAAGCTGATTGATATGGTCCAGAACATATTGATCTGTAATGGAGATGTCATCAAGTTGTTGTTGGGTAACCAAAAGCTCTAACGTATTTAATAATTTACGCGCATCACCTCCAGAAATGCGGAGCAGAGCGTTGGTTTCTTTGAGATTTATGGTCTTGCGCTTGAGTAAAGAATCCTTTGCAATGGCTTGATGTAATAAAAATTCGAGGTTTTCTTTTGTGAGGGCATTCAAAGTGTAAACCTGACAACGCGACAGCAAAGCAGGAATTACTTCAAAACTCGGATTTTCTGTCGTCGCCCCAATGAGTGTGATCCAACCCTTTTCTACCGCAGCCAACAAGGAGTCCTGTTGTGACTTACTGAAGCGGTGTATTTCATCAATGAATAAGAGCGGACTAGAATTCGGAAAAAGTCCGGAGTCATTTTTAGCGCGCTTGATGACATCGCGTATCGCAGAAACACCACTGTCCACTGCGCTTAAGCTAAAAAATGGCTGCTTAACTTCTTCAGCGATAAGTTGTGCTAATGTGGTCTTTCCAGTTCCTGGAGGTCCCCATAAAATCATAGAAGCAATTAGTCCGCTTTGGAGTTGTGGCGTCAATGCGCCAACAGGACCAACCAAATGTTCTTGGCCGACATATTCAGCCATGATTTTCGGACGCATTCTCTCAGCAAGGGGTGTATTCATACTCTAAATTTACGATTTAATCGAGTGCTGACTGTCAAATTTGCATAATTTTGAAAAGGGATCAATTATTGGGTGCCCATGATTATGAAACCAATACACAAAGATCATTTTTCTTGGCAATCTCTTATTGTACCTGTGGTATTAGTCTTGTCGCTTTGGATCGCTTTTTGGACAGAACTTCGTTTGGGATATCCTCTTAAAACTTGGGGAATTTACCCCCAAAAATTAAAGGGATTATATGGAATTGTGTTGAGCCCTTGGATACACGGAAATCTTAATCATTTAGTTAACAATTCTTTACCTTTAGGAATATTGACCATGGCCTTATTTTATTTTTACCGGGGCATTAAATGGCGTGTATTGCTGCTTGGTTTGTTACTCACTGGAGGAGCGACATGGCTCATAGGAAGACCTTCGTGGCATATTGGGGCTAGTGGGTTGATTTACATGTTGGTGTCTTTTTTGTTTTTTAAGGGGATATGGTCCAAGCAATATCCTCTTGTCGCTTTAGCGCTGACTGTTGTGTTTTTGTATGGTGGGTTGTTTTGGTACTTATTCCCTTTAGATCCGAAAATCTCATGGGAAGGCCACAGTGCAGGTTTTGTCGTAGGGTTATTTTTAGCACTTGTTTACAAGAAGAGTGAAAGCCCCTTGTATGAACGATATCCCTGGCAACGGGATGAATATGTGCCGGAAAACGACCCTTTTATGCGTCAATTTGATGAACACGGTCATTTTGTCCCAGAGCCTGAAGACGGTCATGAGTCATTGACCACAACAAGAACTGATTTTTCTGAAGAAACAGAAAGGATCAATTACGTTTATAAAGAGAAAAGGAACAGATCTTAGTGGCTTCGTTGTCGCATCGCCTCAAATAAGAGAGCGCCACAAGCAACAGAAACATTCAAGGATTTGGTTTTGCCTACCATAGGAATGGCAATAAGGCCATCTAAGAGGGGAATTACTGATTTTGATATCCCTTTGTCTTCTGAGCCCATAACGAGCCCTAACGGCCCTGTAAGATTGGCATCAAAATAGGAATTTGGTGTTTTTTCACTCGCCCCTAAAACTTTAAAGCCGGAACCTTGAAGGTAATAGAGTGCATCTTTGATATGATCCACCTTACAGATGGGTATGTTAAACACCGCACCTGCTGAGGTTTTAACTGTATCTGCGCTTACTGGTGCGCCGCCTTTTTTTTGAATAATGATACCGGCGACTCCGGTACATTCAGCGGTGCGTATGATGGCACCAAAATTTCGGGCATCAGTAATCTGATCAAGTATCAACAGAAGAGGGGATTCTGATTGTGCAAGTACATCCGCGACTAGGGTGTCTAAATCCGTAAATTGAATAGGAGAGAGGTACGCGACAATACCTTGATGGTTCGACCTTGTCAGTTTATCAAGTTTTTCTTGTGGCACAGTATTGACGGTCACATTCTGCTCTTTGGCAAGTTCTTGTATTTCTGAAAACCGATTGGCCTCGCTTTGCTGATTGATAAAAATTTTGTCGACTGGAGCTTTGGCCTGTAAGGCCTCTAATACGGGATAGACTCCGAATATGAACTGATCTTTTTTCATAAGTATAAAAAAAGAGGCTGTCGTTAGACAGCCTCTTTCTATAAAAGGTACGTAATAATTACTTGATAACTTTAACAGTTCCTTCAGTACCACCGATGTTTACTTTTACAAAGTAAGCACCGCTAGCCATTTGAGACATGTCTACTTGAGAAGTCATAGCGTTGATGTTAGCGCGGTAAACTTCTTGACCAAGAACGTTGAAAATAGCTACGTTGCTGATCGCTTCGTTAGCTTG
>JAQWJJ010000015.1 GCA_029248405.1 Flavobacteriaceae bacterium
CGACAAGTTCAGGGTGGGATGGGACCTTTAAAGGCAACCCAATGCCATCGAGTGACTACTGGTTCAGAGTAGAATACCTCGAAGAAGATGTGCCTAAAGCATTTACAGGACACTTTACATTAAAAAGATAGAAACAAATTAATAGCAGAAAAAGGGCGCCTCATGAGGCGCCCTTTTTATTTGGTTTGGCACACGATATGACAAACTTAGCCCCTACAGCAAAGACTTAATTCGAGCGTCAGTTCAGGCCTGTAGTGGTCATGAATGTTGTCATCTTGACGTTTGGTGAAAGGCTTCGGTCGCAGTGCCTTCAGATCAACGATAACCAGTTTCACAAACTCAGCGATAGCGAACACATTAGCAAGTTATTCACTTCTTGTCGCTGAATTTGATTTTGTGGAACAAAAAGTGTCTGGTTCGCATTGCGCTGGGTACTGATATAGCTCATGTCTAGAGCCAATGAACGGTACGTGTATCCGATACCTATTGATTTTCCTGAGTATGGTCCTGTGTTTTTGTCATTGACAAGTGGAGACTCCTCGTGCCAAAATCCCCCGCGTAATCGCCAGACATTCCAGCGGTATTCACCACCAATTTTGACAAATTGTGCATTTCTAAATTCTCTTTTGATGTCCTCATTGACCTCGGTATAATAGTCATAAGTCTTGGGGCCTAGAGCGGCTTTGGAATAATTCTTTTGACCGTATTCTAAACTGATTAATCCAGATTTGTCGAAGATATAGGCCAGTCCTGTTGCGATCTTACCAGGAGTTTTCATTTGGTAGGTGTCATAGATATTGACCACATCTGGATTGAGAGTCGTGACAACATTTTCGCCATTGACCCGGCGAGTTGTCTGGAGGTATTGTGTCGATTCCTCTGCAATATTCCACCAAGTTGGCGTGTCGTAGGTGGCACTTATTCTCCAGTGCTTCCGCCAAGCAAATATGCCGCCCAACTGAATTGAGAGCCCTTCACCGATCACACCGAGATTATTTTCAAAATAGAGCGATCGGCTTGAGTTGTTCAGGGCCAATTCTCTCACTTGTGATTGGCTTCTGAATTTCAAGTCATGGCTATTGAAGTTGATCCCTAAAAACAGGTTCTGTCCGTATTGTGCACTGAAATTGAGGCTGTATTTTCTCATGTCGCCATGATTGTATGCTGCAACTTCATGCTGCACGTTGCTCGCCTCAAGAGTAGGGACATAACTCGTGTTGGTTGCGTCATCACTCACAGGGTCGATCAGGTAGCCTTGATAACCCAAAAAGGCATTTTGCGCCCTGGTGCCTTGCGTTTCTCCCAGGTAACTGTAAGCAGAACTTATAGTTTCACCCGGGTACAATTGAAGGTCGCTCAGTGGTATGCCTTGGGCCTGCTCTTGAAAAAATAGTCCCAGAGTATTTGAGGATTGACCTGAAGAGAAAAAGTCTTCAGTCATATTATTTTGTCTATTGACATTGAAACCTAAGCTGAACTTGCGCCATGGGCTCGAAGTCACTGTGTTTTCTGTCACTATTACGCCGCCGGCATGGATCAATCCAAAATGATGATCTTGGTTATTGATTTTGGTGCCAAAATAAGACTGGGTATTGTTCTGTGTATTGAGGCCAAAACCAAAGGAACTTGTGCTGCTGAGCAGCACAGCACTGGCAGCCGGATTAAGGCCTAAAGATGAAACATCACCGCCTAGAGCATTAAAGGCTCCGCCCAAGGCTTGTACCCGAGCGGAGCCACTAATGTCAAGGAGGCTATAGCGCAAAACATCTTGACTATTTTGTCCTAAAAGGGCGGTTGAACTAATGGATAGACAAAGAAAACAAATGAGTCTAAAAGCCATACAAATCGGTTTTAAACACCACCACGTCCACCGCGCCCACCGCGCCCCGAGGAGCTACTTCTCACCCCTGACGAGGGACGAGAAAAAGTTTGTGGCCGCGTGTTTTGTCTGCGGTTATTGGTGCTATTATTGGCGGGACGTGTTTGATTTGTTTGTGTCGCATTATTGGCACGTCGCTTATTGATCTTAACATTCTGTGGCGGCCTCGGTGTTACGCTGCTATTATTGTTGGCACGATTTGACGGATTGAATCGTCTGGTCACCGATACAGGACGTTCGTTTTGACTTTGGACATTACTTCTGTTATATCTTGAGCCAACTGGCCTTCCGGCTGTTGTGGCCGATGATCTATTAGATCGTCCAGGGGTTAGGTATCGAGTTGGTCGACTGCCAGGTCTTTGCTGACGTCTTAACAAATCTTGATTCGAGCGCCCGCGGTTACCCACATGTGCATAATTGTACCCATTTTGGTACCAGTTGTTTCCGTAATAATTATGGTATGGCCAGAATCCAGGCCCATAGAAATAAGGATTGTAAAAGCCAGCATTCCATTGCCAATAGGGGTTCCAACCCCATGGACTGTTAAATCCCCAAAATGGTCGGTTCCAATAATTAAATCCCCAAGGTCGGTACCATCCACCATAGTAAAAAGGATCATTCCAACCTGTATTGTAAACGTTTATGGTAATATCTGTACTATTATTACCCCATCCTGCATAGGGTTCCTCTTGCGGCTCTTCTATCACCACATAACCTTCTTCATCAATTGATTCGTTAGAATTATAGGCTGAAATGTCTGTGAAAATGAGATTTTCTTCCGGCAATTCTTCCATTTGCGACGCTTTCGCACTGAAATATTGTTGGTAATAGTTGTTTTTGCTATTATTTTCCTCTGCCACAACAACGGCGTTAGTCTGTGCATAGACCCCGTCTTGTTCTGGAACATTTTTATAAGATTGGCATCCAGTCAATAGGAGTGCTGCAAAACCATAAGCGTAAAATGCCATGGCATTCTGAGTAAAGTATTTGAAGGTTTGCATATCAGTGTGTTTATAATTGTTGGACATCATAAAAATAAGTAGTTTTGCGTGGACAAACCAACTTTTTCATCATAAAGGCAATTACTGTGCCAACACCAAAAAAAATGGCAAAAAATTTAACTTCTCGCTCTGAAGACTATTCAAAATGGTATAACGAATTGGTGTACAAAGCCGATTTAGCTGAGAACTCTGGCGTGCGCGGATGTATGGTCATTAAGCCTTATGGTTATGCTATTTGGGAGATGATGCAGCAAGAGCTCGACAGAATGTTTAAGGAAACAGGGCATCAAAATGCCTACTTCCCGCTATTTATCCCAAAAAGTTATTTCAGTAAAGAAGCGAGCCATGTCGATGGTTTTGCAAAAGAATGTGCGGTGGTAACTCATTACCGTTTAAAGGTGGACGATAATGGTGAAATAGTGGTAGATCAAGAGGCCAAGCTAGAGGAGGAGTTGATCGTCAGACCAACGTCAGAAACAATCATTTGGGACACTTATCGCAAATGGATCCAGTCCTACAGGGATTTGCCTCTTTTGATCAATCAATGGGCTAATGTGGTCCGCTGGGAAATGAGGACGCGCTTGTTCTTGCGTACTGCGGAATTCTTGTGGCAGGAAGGGCATACGGCTCATGCAACCCAGCAAGAAGCCATTGAAGAGGCCGAACAAATGATGAATGTTTATGCCGATTTTGCAGAATCATTTATGGCTGTTCCTGTGATCAAAGGGCTCAAATCAGAAAACGAAAGGTTTGCGGGCGCTCTAGAAACTTATTGTATCGAAGCCATGATGCAAGAT
Source organism: Flavobacteriaceae bacterium (assembly GCA_029248405.1). Lineage (GTDB taxonomy): Bacteria > Bacteroidota > Bacteroidia > Flavobacteriales > Flavobacteriaceae > BACL21. The sequence goes on from JAQWJJ010000015.1 coordinate 3,678, forward strand.
GGAAAGGCGCTTCAGGCGGGAACATCTCATTTTTTGGGACAGAATTTTGCCAAGGCTTTTGACGTGAAATTTGCAGATAAGGAAGGCAAGCTAGATCATGTATGGGCGACTTCATGGGGTGTTTCGACAAGACTCATGGGGGCGTTGATCATGACCCATAGTGATGACAATGGTCTAGTACTTCCGCCAAATTTGGCACCAGAGCAAGTTGTGATCGTGCCGATCTATCGCAACGACGAGCAATACGATCAAACCGTAAGTAAAGGCAAAGCACTCATGACCGCGCTGAGAAAAAAGGGCATCAGAGTCAAATTAGACCAGCGCGACACACACAAGCCTGGTTGGAAATTTAACGAGTACGAGCTCAAGGGGGTGCCGGTGCGTATTGCTATAGGTCCCAAGGATATAGAAAATGGGACTTATGAGGTGGCACGCAGAGATACGCTTTCAAAAGAAATTATTGCTGAGGATCACGTTGTGACTCACATAGAGACATTGTTGGTAGAAATTCAAGAGGCCTTATTTGACGCTGCCAAGCGCATGCGTGAAGATTTGACGAGCACGGCCTCTGATTATGACGAATTTAAAGCGCTGATCAAATCTAAAGGTGGTTTCGTTTGGGCGCATTGGGATGGAACTTCAGAAACGGAAGAGCGAATTAAAAATGAGACAAAAGCAACAATTCGCTGTATTCCTTTTGAGGGGGCCAAGGATCCTGGAAAGTGCATGGTCACTGGCAAAGATTCACCTGGAATGGTGCTCTTTGCAAAAGCCTATTAAAAAAAATCGAAAAATAAAATACAATACTTGCCTCATTTAAAAAATGTTGTATTTTTGCATCCGAATTTTAGCACAACGGCCCGTTCGTCTATCGGTTAGGACGCCAGGTTTTCATCCTGGTAAGGGGAGTTCGATTCTCCCACGGGCTACAATTAATTAGAAAAAATATTATGGCAAATCATAAATCAGCTTTAAAGCGCATCAGAAGTAATGAGGTCAAGCGCGTTTCTAATCGTTACAAGCACAAGACGGCTCGTAACGCAATGAAAAAACTGCGCGAATTGACAGACAAAAAAGAAGCTGAAAAGTTGCTGCCTGAGGTGTCATCAATGCTTGACAAATTAGCAAAGAGAAACATCATTCACTCCAATAAAGCGGCGAACTTGAAGTCGAGCCTAACAAAACACGTGGCGGCACTATAAGGCCAGTGACGAATGAATTCAAAAACTCTTCTCAGTCGGGAAGAGTTTTTTTTTGTTCATCAGTCAGGTAAGAAGCTGCCGATATCTCCCTGATATTGAGCGATGTCTCTTACAATCGTTGACGATATATGGGTCAACTCTGGATCGCTGGCGAAAAATACAGTCTCTATTCCAGACAGTGCGCGATTGGTTTGTGCAATGGGTTGCTCATAGCTAAAATCTTTGCTACTGCGCAGGCCTCTGATGATATGGGTTGCATTTCGTTCTTTGCAATAGTTCATGGTCAATCCAGTATAAGTCTCAACCGTAATCCTGGACTGGTCATTAAATAATTCATTAATAAATTGAAGTCTTTTATCTAAAGGCCACATGGGGGTTTTGTCTGAATTCGTACCAATGGCGATGATGACGCTATCAAATACCTCTAATCCACGCATGACAATAGAGTGATGTCCTTTGGTGAATGGATCGAATGTTCCGGGAAAAATGGCTCTTTTCATGACTTAGGTGGGTTATGTCTTTTCAGGGCCTCGGCGATGAGTTGATCGAAAAAATCACTCAAGGTCATGCCTGCATATCGGACTTGTTTTGGTACGAGACTTTCTTTCGAGAGTCCAGGATTTGAATTGGTTTCTATAAAATAGGGTTGGCCCTCTTCTAAAATAAAGTCAGTGCGGCATACTCCAGTCATTTTCAGGGCCTCAAAAATACGCTTTGCTTCAAATTGAACAGATGCTGTTTCTTCTTCAGTGATCCTCGCGGGCGTAATTTCACTTGACTTACCGTGATATTTGGCTTCAAAATCAAAAAAATGATTTTCCGAGACAATTTCTGTTGGGCTCAATACTTGGATTTGATCGTTGTAAAGATAAGTGCCTACCGATACTTCTGTGCCCACAAGAGCACGTTCCATTAGAATTTCCGAATCCTCTAAAAACGCTTTTTGTAAAGCAGCAGAAAATTCTTTTTCGCTTGCCACACGGCTGATGCCGTAACTTGAGCCAGAACGGTTTGGCTTGACAAAAAAAGGCAGGCCTAAAGTGTTCTTGATGTGATCGAAACTTATTTTATCGCCTTCATTGAAATAGAGAGATGGCGCACATTTAATTCCAAAACTTTTCAGAACTGATAGGCAATCACGTTTATTAAAGGTCAATGCGGCAGCATAAAAGTGGGTGCTTGTCTGGGGGAGATCGATTAGATCACAAAGCGCTGCCAGATAGCCGTTTTCTCCAGGAGCGCCATGGATGGTGTTAAAAATAACATCAGGACGAATGGTCTCTTGTCCATTTGAAAAACTAAAATCACCGAGATTCACTTCGTGCATTTGCCCCTGTGGATCGCCATAGTTCCATGAGTCTTTCGCCACATAAATGGGGTAAATTTCATAGCGCTGTGGATCAAGAGAAGCGCAAACTACTTCGCCGCTCTTGATGGAAATGTCATATTCACTAGAATACCCTCCCATAGCTACTGCAATTTTGATTTTCGCCATATTCATTTGCTCTTTCAAAAAGACAAAATTATTACTTCCAGCATTAAACTTACTAAATTTAGGTTTAGTATTTTTGTAAATTGTCAATAACGTCCTATGCGCTTTGTTCGGTTTGTATTTTCTCGCACCTTCCTGAAACAGCTTTTGCTGATTGGGTTGTTCTTGACCTTCATTATTGTTGGTTTGCTGATTTGGTTGAACAACAACACCAATCATGGTCAAGAGATTACAGTTCCTGACTTAAGCCGCCTGACTTTGGATGAGGCAGAAAGTGAATTAGCGCGCCATCAGTTGACTTTGGCTATTTTGGACACAACCAATTTCAACCCAAGCTTTCCTTACGCGACGGTAATAGAGCAGATTCCAGCTGCTGGGGCTAAGGTCAAACAAGACCGCAAGATTTATTTGTCGATTAATCGGTCGGGGTATAAATCAATGACCGTTCCTTTTGTCTTAGGGAAAACCTTGCGCCAAGCCAAGCCTGCGCTTAGAGCGGGAGGCTTTTCTGTTGGTGAAATAACTTATAAAAAATACATCGCCAAGGATGAAGTCCTTGAAATGTCTTTCAGAGGACGTGCTTTAATCCAAGGCTCGAAGTTGCCTAAAACGTCAGTCATTGACTTGGTGTTGGGCGATGGGACAGGTGGTTTGAAGGTAGAAGCACTTGACCCTGACTCGGCTTATCGAGACCATGACAAACGCATTAAGAGGTCAAATGACAATGAGTGAAAACTTAGAATTACCAAGTGAGGGTCAGGATGACCTTTATGAGCATTTTAGATTTGTAGCAGATAAGGGCCAACAACCTTTGCGCGTTGACAAGTATTTGATGAATAAAATCGAAAATGCGACACGCAACAAAATTCAAAAGGCAGCCAAAGACGGTAATATCTATGCCAATGGTGCTGCTGTCAAGTCAAATTATAAAGTAAAGGGTGGTGATGTCGTCACGGTGTTATTTGAACATCCGCCGTATGAATTTTTGTTGACCCCAGAAGATTTACCTCTGGATATTGTCTACGAAGATGACCAAGTCGTGGTGGTCAATAAAGAGGCTGGAATGGTCGTGCACCCTGGGCATGGCAATTATAGTGGCACCTTAATCAATGCTCTGACGCATCACTTTGACAACTTGCCAAATAACTCCAGCCAACGCCCTGGATTGGTTCATCGCATAGACAAAGACACTAGTGGGCTTTTGGTCATTGCTAAGACAGAAGAAGCGATGACACATCTCTCTAAGCAATTCTTCAACAAAACGACAGAGCGAAAATATGTAGCTTTGGTTTGGGGTCAGTTGTCTCAACCCAGAGGTACCATTGACGGCCACATTGGTCGGCACCCTAAAAATAGACTGCAAAACACTGTTTTTCTTGATGAGGACGCTGATCAGAAAGGAAAGCCGGCCGTCACCCATTATGAGATCTTGGAGCGCTTGGGGTACGTGACTCTGGTGTCCTGTCAATTAGAAACAGGAAGAACTCACCAGATCAGGGTCCATATGAAACACATTGGCCATACATTATTTAACGATGCACGATATGGTGGTGATGCCATACTTAAGGGGACTCATTTCACTAAATACAAGCAATTTGTAGATAATTGTTTTAAACTTTTACCAAGACAGGCCTTGCATGCCCAGACTTTGGGTTTTGTGCACCCCACAAAAGAGGTCTTTATGTCTTTCGAGGCTCCATTGCCAGAAGACATGCTGGACTGTATCGAAAAGTGGCGTGCTTATGCCCAACATGCAGCGCCATAATTGCAGCCTATAGAAGGATTGTTCTTTTAGATTATTCACCGATGAAGGTGCGTAAAATTTTGGTATTTTTAGAGCATGAAAATAATCATCTCACCTGCAAAATCTTTAGACTTCGAAAGTCCACATCCCGAAGTCAATGCCACTGCGCCAAAATTTTTGAATCAAGCTGCTCGAGTCAACGCTGAGCTGCGACAAAAATCACCACAAGAGTTGGGGTCTTTGATGGGTATATCAGCGCCCCTGGCGGACCTCAATTATCAGCGCAATCAGAATTGGGCTGTGGTGCATAATAAGGCCAATTCAAGACCGGCTATTTTTGCCTTTACCGGTGAGGTGTATCGGGGTTTTTCCGTAGGTACACTAGACCAGAAATTCTTCGGGTTGATGCAAGATTCATTACGTATTTTGTCGGGACAATACGGACTCCTGCGGCCTTTTGATCGGCTGCAACCCTACCGTTTGGAAATGGGGACAAAAATTTCTATCGACGGCGAAAAAAACCTTTATTCATTTTGGACGGATGCCATAACCGAGGAACTCAGGTCGCAATTATCTAAAAATGAGCTATTGCTGAATTTGGCCAGTAATGAATACGCCAAGACCGTCCGCCTTAAAGAACTCGGTCATCAAGTGGTCACACCAGTATTCAAAGAACTTAAGAACGGCCAATATAAGGTGGTCAGTGTTTATGCAAAACACGCCCGCGGCCTCATGGCAAGGTACATTATCGAAAAAAACGTTAACGATTTGAAAGGTGTAAAAGGCTTCTCTTTAGCTAACTATCGCCATAATGAGTCTCTGTCGAGTGAAACTGAACTTATTTTTACTCGCTAAAAGCATTCAAATTATCGACAAGCGGACTATTTTCTGGGTTGCTGATTTTTTTTGATGTTTATTTTCAAAATAAGGTGTTAATTTTTTTTCTTTTTTTTATCTTTAGCTGCTAATAACTAATCTTATTTTGACTTATGAAAAAAATTATTTTACTAGTAGCGGTGTTTTTCGCTTCCACAATTGTGTGGACCGTGGCCGCTCAATGTTCTACGACTGGAAATGCCTCCTATTGGGGTCAATATCCATCGGCAACCCAAAGTGCTCCGGTAGCTCTTGGTGTTGAAACGACTATTACCGCTAACAATTGGGCTGGAGAATATTATCGCGTTTCCGGACTTATAGCGGGAGCGGTCTACAACTGGAGCTTATGTGGTGCTAGTTACGATACCCAGCTGACAATCCGTAATTGGAATACTGGTGCTGTTGTGGCGTATAACGATGATGGATGTGGAGTTGCGAGTACAGCTACCTTCACTTCTGACGGATCAGATCTCCGTATTCAAATTAACCAATTTTTTTGTAATTATAATTTTACATCTACTGCTACACGCGCCACCCTCATAAGTGAGCCTCTGATTGTTGGTGATCCACCAATTATTCAGTGTCCTGCGGATATCGTTGTGACTAATAACGCTGGCCAGTGTGGTGCGACAGTTAACTTTGCGGACGCGGTTGCGATCGATCCTGATGGTGATTTAGATGTTGTTCTACAGACTAGTGGCTTGCCATCTGGTTCAGAATTCCCAGTGGGTGTGAATACTGTTTCATTTACTGCTTATGATTTAGGCGGTAATTCTTCAGAATGTTCTTTTACTATTACTGTAGAAGACAACGAAGATCCAGTTATTGAATGTCTTTCAGAATACACTGTAGAACTTGGTACTGCTGGAGCATACACAATCGATCCAGAAGAGCTTCTTGCTAGTTTCAGTGACAACTGTGACATTGTAAGCTATTCATTTGATGGTGCTTTATTTGCAGAGGCGCGTTCACTTCCAACGACTTTTGCCGGAGGTAATGGCGGAGCAGCAGGAGGTAACGTCTTCTTTAATTTAACTGCAATCAATGACATTTCGATGACAGGTCTTTTGACCCACCTTCAAGGTG
>JAQWJJ010000002.1 GCA_029248405.1 Flavobacteriaceae bacterium
AATTTCGGTAAAATTACCCAGACCGTCATTGCTATATAACGTAGTTTTGTCGTTGGTTAAATTACCATCTGGACCTGTGATTAGTAGGTCAAGGTCTCCATCATTATCGATATCTGCCATAGCACAAGCGCCATGTCTAGAATCATACAAATTAGTTGTTGTGTCTTCCTCGAGATTTATAGACTGAGCAATAGATGTTAAAGGAGATAGAGCTATTAAAATAAGTAAGTTGTTAATTTTCATTTTCTGATATTATTTATTTTGTTTGTTAACGGTTAGTATATGAAAAGTAGGCGATTTCTAAGCACTAAACTTTCGGATAAGCACAAACTTTGATTTATAGTTTTACATTTCAAATTAACCCTGTCATCCCGACTGATTATATTAATTAATTCAAAGACACTTTGCGACCATTAGGTCAACGGTGTCTTTTTTATTGGCAGCATACTGAGGTACAGCAGCATGCAGAATTAGTCCTAGCGGTACATTATGCTTTGCCAAGGGTCCTGTTCAATGACCAATTCTTGAGTGTCTCTTGTGCGTGGAGTGGGCATGGGCAGTCCAGTAATCTCGGCGATGGCCACCGCCAAAAGTGGTTCTGAAATAGTGCCTAGGAGGCCAAGATTGTCAAATGCTTCGGATAACGTGATGGTTGGTGCAAGTCCATCGATGTAATCAGTATATCCCGCAGCGTTTAAGGTTTTGAAGACTAACGGCAGCATGGCATAACGGTGTCCCGTATTGGCCAAGCTCCTGCTGAAAGAAGGCGCAGGCGCATCATAAAGTAAAAATGAGGCTTGAAATTTGCCGCGCGTGGCCGTGCCAATTTGTACGACATCAATATAAGGTTGGAGACCATTAATGACGAGTTCACTCGCAGAGGCACTGCGCTCTGAGGTCAGTATGTAAACACGGTTAAGGTTCAGACTATTGAGGGCGGTGCCATTGTCCATGTCATCGACAAAAAGACCAGGCGAGGCATAAACCTCCTGGCGGTCGCTGTTCCACTGCTCATTATAAAAAACCTGCCCTGTAAATTGCCCTGTAATCATGCTGGCGAGGTAAGTGGCGGTTTTGACGGAGCCGCCTCCGTTATAGCGCAAGTCAAGCACTAATTCATCGACTCCTTGGGCTAAAAACTCCCCAAAAGTATTATTGAGAGACTGATCAAATTCGTTAGTAAAGGCATTGTACATGAGATAGCCAATTTTTTGGCCATTAGTCTCAAGGACCGTGCTCAGGTGAATTGGATTTTCGGTCAGTTGCGCTTTGACCAAGGTCGTAGACTGGCCGGTGTTACTGATTGTTGTGCCATCGTAAGTGGCCCAGCTTAAGGTGTACGCGTCCGGATTGAGTAAATCTGCATAATTGGCGTCGGTCAAGGCGATACCATCGACCGCGTTAAAGATCATGCCTCGCGTCACTTGCGCGTCACTTGCGCTGCTGTTCGGCAAAACATAACGTACATAGCCGAAAAGGCGGCTCGCATCATTTGGATAATAGACCAGGCCATACATCATTCCATTGGTCAGCCTCACCCCGGCTAAGGCATTTTCTAAATCAAAATAATCATCTTCTAAATAGCTGAAATAATCCTGACTGCTGGTCAGCGCGGCAAAACATTCTTCTGGTGAATTGAATTCAGACAAATAGGCCAGTCGCTCTCCCTGGTCTGCAAAAGCATTATTTTGAAGGTTTGGAATATCCTCTTTATAGAGATAAAAAAAGTTCAAGCCTCGCCAAATGAAGTCATTAATTTCTGTTGTGGATGCGGCAACGAAATTGTCATCCTGATCTTCAAAACAAGATTGTAGTAAGCCACATGACAGGCAAACAGACAGCATAATGGCCCATAACTTATGGCGCTGGGGTTTTGGCTTATGGCTTTTCATCATTCGGAATTGATCAAATACCGGTATAATTACTCGGGGTGATGTTGTTCATCTCTGTCTTTATGGCGTCACTCACAGAGAGTTCTGTAATAAAGGCTTTGATGGTTTTTTCTGTAATCGCTTCGTTGGTTCTGGTCAGGCCTTTGAGTGCTTCATAGGGATTTGGATATCCTTCTCTCCGCAGTATTGTCTGGAGTGCTTCGGCAACAACAGCCCAGTTTTTTTCTAGATCTTGTTCCAGTTTATCGTTGTTGAGCAATAGTTTGCCCAGTCCTTTTTGTGTCGCCGCAAAACCAATCAAAATATGGCCTAGTGGCACACCAATATTGCGCAAAACAGTACTGTCTGTCAAATCTCTTTGCAGTCGGCTGATCGGCAGTTTTTCTGACAAATGGGTCAAAATGGCATTGGCAATGCCCAGATTCCCTTCACTGTTTTCGAAATCTATTGGGTTGACCTTGTGTGGCATGGCAGAGGATCCTATTTCACCATCTTTAATTTTTTGTTTGAAATAATCCATCGAGACATAGGTCCAAATGTCTCGGTCTAGGTCAATCAAAATCGTGTTGATTCTTTTGAGTTGATCAAAAAGACCAGCCATATGATCGTAATGCTCAATTTGAGTCGTAGGAAACGAGTGGTGCAGACCAAGTGTTTTGCCGACAAACCTTTGTCCGAAATTTTGCCAATCGATTTCGGGATAGGCGATGTGGTGTGCGTTAAAATTTCCCGTCGCACCACCAAATTTGGCCGCATGCTTGGTGTGGTTCAGTCCCTCGATTTGCTCATCAAGTCGCGTGACAAACACTGCAATTTCTTTGCCCAGCCTTGTTGGTGAGGCCGGTTGGCCGTGAGTTCTTGCCAGCATCGGTATGTGCGCCCAATCTTTTGCTAATGCGTCTAGCTGATCCCGTAAAGCCAATAAAGTGGGGTGGTAAACCTGTTCAACAGCATCTTTTAAACTTAAGGGAATGGCCGTATTGTTGATGTCTTGTGAAGTCAGTCCAAAATGGATGAATTCTTTGAATTGCTCCAGGCCGAGGTGCTCAAATTTCGTCTTGATGAAATATTCGACCGCCTTGACATCGTGATTGGTGGTCTGTTCGATGTCTTTGATATTTTGGGCGTCTGCAATTGAAAAGTCTTGATAGATCTTCTTTAATGCCCCAAAAAGGTCGCGGTCAAAACTAGCGAGCTGTGGCAAAGGAAGTTCTACTAAGGCGATGAAATACTCAATTTCAACTTGCACTCGGTATTTGATCAGCGCTTCTTCTGAAAAGAAGGGGACCAGTGATTCGGTTTTGGAGGCGTAACGCCCATCAATTGGAGAAATGGCTTGTAAACTAGACTGCGACATAGTGACATTTTTCAAAAAACAAAGATACATAACCCTTGGGAGTTGGCCATTGAAAAATGACACTTTTCAAACCCTATTAGCGGTGCTTTTTAGGGTTTTCTGAGATGCCTCAATATGGTCTTACCTCTGGCCTGAAATCCAGGAGATCCGGTCATGATGTGGTCCTCTAAATAGACCTTGAGCGCCTGATGTGCCCAGGAAGAATGCTTGCCGATTTCATAAACGATGGTCATGGCCCTGGCCTTAGTAGAGGTTTGCAAATCATTGAGGAGCCAGTCAAAACTAATCTCTAATAATCGGTTGTTTTGCTCTTGATTCAGGATCTCTTTTGATGCCTCATTTGGTCGATACTTCAAAATCAAAATCTCCAAAACATGAGCGATTGCTCTGGCTGTAGGTGGCGCAATAGGCGTGTCAAGTCCCGAAATAAGCCGCCCTAATTGAGGTTGGACCACGTCTGAGTCGATCACGGCGATCATCTCCAAGACATAAGCAGCTTTTGTGGCTCTGGGGTCCTTTACGACAAAACACCACTTGATCAATTCTGGAATAGTCTCTGGGTGACTCATGACCCAGTTGGCACTGGCCAAGCGTTCTTGGCGCGTTGCTCTCTCGAAATAAATATGCTTCCAAAGCTCTTGAGACATGTCCAAAAATACTAAATCACAGCACCAAGAGGTAAACCGCAGTCATTTTTTTATCTTGCACGACATGGAAAAAGCCTTGCTGCATTACTTGCAAACATTCCTTACCGAGCGACGAAAAGGACTATTCAATAAAGCACTGGCCAATCGCACGCGGCACTTCACTGTGGTCACTGAGGATGTTTATCAACTGCACAATACCAGTGCTGTCATGCGCAGCTGCGATGTGTTTGGAATTCAAGATTTGCATGTCATTGAAGCCAAACTCGGCAAGCGAGTAGATAGGGAAATCGCCATGGGGGCCCAAAAATGGGTAGACATCCATAGACACCATAACACAAAAAATTGCTTGACAGAACTCAAAAAACAGGGGTATGCCATCGCCGCTACAACGCCTCACGGCCAGGCCATAGAATTAAAGGATTTCGATGTGCGCCAAAAAACGGCAGTTGTTTTTGGCACCGAAACTCAAGGCGTCAGTGCAGAAACACTGCAACAGGCAGATCTTTGCGTTAAAATTCCGATGTATGGATTTACGGAAAGTCTTAATATTTCAGTTTCTGCAGCCATCATTCTTCAGGATATCGTCTCTAGAATGCATCAAAGTGACATTTCCTGGGGCCTTAGTGACAGAGAGTGCGGCGAGATTGCAATGCGCTGGACTAAGGCCAATATTAAGGGTGTTGATCAAATAATCGAGCGCTATCATCAAAATAATAACGACCTATGAAACTTGTTTTTGCCACACATAACCTTCATAAATTTGAAGAAGTCAGAACCATGATGCCTTTAGGCATAGAGCTTTTGAACCTTAATGATATTGGCTGCTTTGAGGATATTCCAGAAACTGCATCAACCATAGAGGGCAATGCACAAATCAAAATGGAATACGTCAAAGAGCATTATGGTTTTGATTGTTTTGCCGACGATACAGGTCTAGAAGTCACAATCCTCAATGGGGCTCCAGGAGTCTATAGTGCACGTTATGCTGGCCCTGAGAAAGATGATCGAAAGAACATGCAGCAATTACTTTTGGCCCTGAAGGATGCGGCGGACCGATCGGCACAATTCAAAACGGTCATCGCCCTCTGTTTTAGGGGACAGACTACACTGATTACTGGTATTTGTCGTGGAGAGATTACTCAAGCACCCATGGGCAATAAGGGTTTTGGGTATGATCCTATTTTTTGTCCAGAGGGTGGAGCCACAACATTTGCGCAAATGAGCCAGGAGGAAAAGGCAACCATTGGTCATCGGGGTCGTGCCATAAGACAATTATTGGCTGTTTTGAGTGCGTCAATCGATGCATAGACCAGCGTGGGTATTGTTTATCCAAAGAATAGACGTACTTTCGCGCCAAATTCCTCAGGGTGGGGAAGTGTTGTGATCAAAGTAAGGGGTATTCTGGTAAAGTTTGCTTTTAAACAACACATCAACGAATAACTTATTACTTATGTCAACATTTCAATCACTTGGGTTGGAGGAAAATTTCCTGCAAGCCATAAATGACCTTGGCTTTGAAAAACCAAGCGAGGTCCAACAAAAAACAATTCCTCTTTTATTGAGTCAAGATACCGATATGGTTTCTTTGGCCCAAACCGGTACAGGGAAAACAGCGGCTTTTGGGTTTCCGATGCTCCAGAAAATTGATGTCGAGCGCCGTCAAACTCAGGGACTCATTTTGTCGCCAACGCGCGAATTGTGTATGCAAATTACTGCCGAATTAAAACTTTATGGTAAATACCTAAAAGGGCTTAATGTCGTCGCAATCTATGGAGGAGCGAGCATCACAGAGCAAGCCAAGCAAATCAAAAAAGGAGCTCAAATTGTGGTCGCGACGCCCGGTCGTATGAAGGACATGATCGGCCGAAGATTGGTCGATATTTCTCAAATCGACTATTGCGTATTGGACGAGGCAGACGAAATGTTGAACATGGGATTTTATGAGGATATCACAGAAATTTTATCCCATTCTCCACGGGAAAAAAATACATGGTTGTTCAGTGCGACTATGCCCAAGGAGGTTGCGTCTATCGGTAAAAAGTTCATGAATAATCCTTTGGAGGTAACCATAGGCACTAAGAATGTTGGTGCATCCAGTGTCTCCCATGAGTTTTTCATGGTCAATGCCAAGGACCGTTATCAAGCTTTGAAGCGTCTTTCGGATGCCAATCCAGAAATTTTTTCTGTTGTTTTTTGCCGGACCAAGCGCGATACGCAGAAGGTTGCGGAAATGCTCATTGAAGATGGTTATAATGCCGCAGCATTGCACGGAGATTTGAGTCAAAATCAAAGAGATGTTGTGATGAAGTCATTCCGCAGCAGACAAATTCAAATGTTAGTTGCGACTGATGTTGCTGCTCGTGGTATTGATGTCGATGACATCACTCATGTGGTCAATTATCAATTGCCTGATGAAATTGAAACCTACACCCATAGAAGTGGTCGAACAGGCCGGGCCGGCAAAACAGGAACTTCATTGGTCATCATCACCAAAAGCGAATTGCGCAAAATCAAGGCGTTAGAGAAAATTCTGCAAAAATCATTCATCAAAAAGGAAGTGCCTTCGGGTATGGAAATCTGCGAAAAGCAGTTGTTCCACTTGGCCAATAAAATCAAAGACACGGAGATCAATCATGATATTGATGTGTATTTGCCGAAAATCAATGATGTTCTCGAATCGTTCTCTAAGGAGGAGTTGATCAAGAAGGTCTTTTCTGTCGAATTTACGCGCTTTTATAATTATTATAAAAAGGCCAAAGACTTGAATATCGATCATAGCGGTGATCTGAAAAATGTACAGGAAAAATCGTTTTCAGAAAAAAGCACCCGATTTTTTGTCAATTTAGGGCGTAAGGATGATTTGCAATGGATGGACCTCAAGGATTTGATCCGCGAGATCACAAAATTGGGCAAGGATGAGGTATTTCATGTTGACACGATGGACACGTTTTCGTTTTTCAACACTGATGTGGCACATGCGGATCAAGTGATGGAGGCGTTCAAGGAGGTCTACTATCACGATCGTCTTATTGAAATTGAAATTTCAGCCGATCGCGGCCGTCAAGGTGGTCGTCCAAGTAAAAAAGGCAAGCCCTCGGGAGGTTTTAGAGACAAAAAGCGCGGAGGATCTGACAAGAAAAGAGGCGGTTCAGAAGCCCAAGGAAAATTCCAAGGCAAGAGTCGTCGCCCTCAAGAGCGTCCAAAGGCAACCGGAACAGGTGGTAAACGCCGACGCCGCATGTAGTGCAGACCAGGTTTTAATTTTATCTTTTTTGGCGTAGCTTTTGCTTAGAATTGGTTAATTTTAACCCATTCACGCTATGAAAACACCCCGACTTTTAATATTGCTTTGGTTGCTCCCGCTGGGAGTGACTGGACAGGAAACTCAAGAAACTCAGGAAGACCCGGGAACCATTATCAATGGTATTGTCATCAATGACGCTACGGATAAGGTTTTGGAGAATGTCAATATTGTCAACCTCAACAAGGTTTTGGGCACTACGACTGATGCAGAGGGTGCATTTAAATTGCGCGCTTCAGTCAACGACACACTGTTTTTTTCGTATTTGGGATTCAGAAGCATCCGAGTGCGGGTGACAAATGATTGGCTGAAGTACGACCACATTAAGGTCAAAATGACCGAGTTAGGTATTGCTTTGGAGGAAGTTGTTGTCAAGCCAGTGCAACTCACGGGTTATGTAGAGGTTGATGCTAAAATAATTCCTATTTACGACGACTATCGCTACCGTATTGCCGGGTTTGGAGGGGGTTATGAAGGAGGCAATACCCAGCCAGGAGCGGTGACTAAGGTCTTGAGCGCTTTGTTTAACCCAGCGGATTTTTTGTATAATGTATTTGGTAAACGGCCAAAGCAAATGCGGAAACTAAAGCAAATGAAGCGCGATGATGAAATCAGAAATTTGCTTCAGTCCAAATTTGATCGAGAGACATTGATGGCTGTGTTACAACTCGAAAAAGCGGATATTGATGAAATTCTCAACAACTGTAGTTATTCTGTAGAGTTCATCAGAACAGCAAATGACTTACAGATTTTGGATGCCATAAGTGAGTGTTACGAAGAATACCGAATTTTGAATCGGGAAAAGAATTAAATCAATTTTGGAGACGGTCATCAACCATCAGCGCGCCTATTTTCTAGACAAAAACACATGGAGTCTTGAACGCAGATGTGCGGTCCTAAATGACCTAAAAAACACTTTAAAAAGCAACGAAAACCGCATCGAGGACGCCTTAAAAGCGGATTTTGGTAAGTCGGCCTTTGAGACCTACACCACGGAATTGGGGATGCTTTATGAAGAGATTTCCAGAACCAAACGGGGGCTAAGGAAGTGGATGAAACCAAAACCTGTGGCCACTAATTTGGTCAATTGGCCAGCGCAGAGCTATATACTCACAGAGCCTCTTGGTGTTAATCTCATTATAGGGGCCTGGAATTACCCAGTACTTCTTTTATTACAACCTGCTGTTTCGGCTCTTGCTGCAGGGAATACTGTAGTACTAAAGCCAAGCGAAAACGCACCACATGTTGCAGCACTTTTACAGGAACTGATCGACCAGAATTTTGATCCGGCACATTTGGCTCTCGTTCAGGCAGATGCCTCTGGCACAGAAAAGCTCTTGGCTTTGCCATGGGATCATATTTTTTTTACTGGCAGTACGCATGTTGGTAAGATTGTGTACCAAGCAGCCGCCAAGCAGCTGATACCCGTTACTCTAGAATTAGGAGGCAAGTCGCCGGCAATCGTCACACCGAGTTGTGACGTCAAGCTTTCAGCAAAGCGCCTGGTATGGGGTAAGTTTCTTAATGCCGGACAAACATGTGTGGCACCGGATTATGTGATGGTCCATGAGTCCATAAGAGTGTTATTTTTGAAAGCCTGCACTGCAGAAATTGAAAAAGCACAATATTGTTCCGGGAGTCATAATTACTGTCAGATCATCAATGACAGACATTGGGATCGATTGGTAAAACTTTTAGATCCGGATAAGGTTTTTTATGGTGGGACAATAGATCAGCAAAAAAGATTCATCCAGCCAACAATAATGACTGGTGTGACTTTTGATGATCCAGTGATGCAAGAAGAAATTTTTGGCCCTTTGCTTCCGGTAATGGGCTATCAAAATTTGGACGATGCCTTGGCATCCATTAAAGCCCTAGAGAAACCTCTTGCGGCTTACATTTTCTCTAGCCGAAAGGATGAGGTGCGCAAAATTCTGAGCGATTTGTCGTTTGGCGGTGGAGCAGTCAATGATGTTGTGATGCATTTGACCAATCCAAACTTGCCTTTTGGAGGAGTAGGGCAAAGTGGTCAAGGAGCCTATCATGGACATTACGGTTATTTGCGTTTCAGTCATCAGAAGAGTATATTACACAAAAATAATTGGTTTGAATTGCCACTAAAATATGCGCCTTTGACGGCCAAAAAATTAAAATGGATCAAAAAAATATTAAAATAATGAGACCGCTAAGAAACCTATTGACAAGTGAGCGCTTATCTGCCCAGACACGCATCAAATTTTTAATGCTGACACTGATGGTTTTTTGCGCCTCTATTTTAGAAGTTCAAGCTCAGGCCAGGTTCCAACAAGAACCTGATCCAGCGTTTTACCCGGAGCGCTCTGTTGTTGAGAATATTACGGCTTCGATTGCTTATCAAGGTTTTAACGAGTCTGAAGCTTATTTTGGGCAAGGTGAATACGAGATATTTTTGGATAATGTTGATGGTGTGTTAGATCGCCCGGTCATTGTTTTGGATGGTTATGATCCAGGAGATGGTCGCGATATTGGTGCCTTATATGCCAGCTTGAGTTACGCGGGCCAGAATTTGGCCGATGAATTGCGGGACCTTGGTTTTGATATTGTGGTTTTGAATGCACCAAATTATGTCACAAACGGTTTTGAGATTTCAGGCGGAGGTGACTTTATCCAGCGCAATGCAATGGTCTTAGTCGCCTTGATCCAAGCCATAAATGATCAAAAAGTTGGCGAAGAAGAGCTGGTTGTTTTAGGGCCCAGCATGGGCGGTTTGATTTCAAGATATGCGCTCTCTTATATGGAGCAGCAAGGTTTGCCTCATGAGACGAGACTTTTTTTGTCATTTGACGCTCCGCATCGCGGCGCCAATATTCCAATTTCGTTACAATATTTGATCAATTATTTTGCAATTGTGGGAGGTGACCCCATAGCTCAATCTACTGTAGATGTAGTGTTGAATTCTCCAGCGGCAAAGCAAATGCTCATAGATCATTTATTAGGTCATTTATTGGCAGGGTCTGATTTGGAGCAGGACCCTAATTTATTATTGCCTTCTGGTGCACCAAATTTTAGAGACGAATTCCAACAAGAGCTGGACGATTTAGGATTTCCCCAAGAAGTCCGTAACGTCACCATGATCAATGGCGCTGTGGATGGAACGACAATTGGCAATCCGGGTATGGAAGTGGTCAATACAAGTTTGGAAATTGATGCACTCACCGATATTGATATTGCCTTGTATTTTACGCCCAGCGCAGGGCAAACCAATACAGTTACTGATGTGGCGACTTATTTTATTGGCATTCCCGTTTCAACTTTTTCTGCCGATGCGGCGTCATTTGCCAGTTCCGATGGTGTCGACAGTGCGCCTGGTGGCACAGGGAATATATCAGCAGCCTTAGCGGGTGGTGCTGGCAGTCCAATTTTACAAGAATTTGTCGATGCCTTAAACCAAGATGAATACAGCTTTATTCCGACGATGAGCGCGCTGGCCATTGACTCGGATAATTGGCATGGTGCAGCGGACTTATCTGCCTCACCTTTTGACAATATCGAAGCCTCCACCACCAACTCGGGTCATGTGAGTTTGACTCAAAGTATGGCAGACTTTGCCATTACGGAAATTGTGGGCACCCTTGGTATTTCGGACCTTTTTAATGACCAATCGGTACGCGTTTTGAATCCAGCTCATGGAGTGATAGAAGTGCTTTTGGCTGAGGCTTTACGGGGCCAATCGATTCAAGGTGAGTTATATCAATTGGACGGTCGATTAGTCGCGCACAAGACATGGGAAAATGCCGGTGGTGTGTTAAGTTGGGCCCAAACAGGTCGTTCTGGACTATATATTTTACGTCTGTATCAGGGCAGAGAAACAATTCATCTGCGTGTTGTGATTCAATAAGGTTTTATTGATGATGATAGGGTTCGCCCTTAAGGATCGTAAAGGCCCGATACAACTGCTCTGTAAAAAACAAACGCACCATTTGATGGCTAAAAGTCATGGGAGATAAAGACAGCTTGGCATTGCTGCGCTGATAAACCTCGTCACTAAAACCGTAAGGCCCGCCGACCACAAATACGACTTGCTTCACTCCACTATTAAGTTGCTTTTGAATCAATTTTGAAAAGCCAACAGATGTGAATTGTTGGCCATTTTCATCAAGCAATATGACATGATCAGACGCCGTTAAATGCCCCAAAATAATCCATCCTTCTTGTTGTTTTTGCTGGTCTATGGTGAGGTGTTTGGTCTTTTTTAAATCAGGCAATACTTGAGCCTGAAAAGAGGTGTAGTGGTGCAATCGTTTGGTGTAGTTTTCGACCAGCTCACCAAGGGCGGAATGGTCTGTTTTACCAACTTGTAACAGGGTGATCTTCATGGGTCAAATATAAATAATATTATGGTTTTGTTGGGATCAAAGAACCATTGCCGCGCCGCACACAATTCCCTTACATTTTGTATTTTAGCCTAAATTCAACCAACATGATTTCTGACGCGCTGTTCCAGAAGGAAATAGAATTGATCATTGCCAATGGCTTACGCGAGGATATTGGTCCTGGAGATCATTCATCCCTGGCTTGTATTCCTTCTCGTGCAGAAGGAAAGGCGCAGCTGTTCATTAAAGAAGATGGATATATCGCAGGGATTGATTTTGCCCGTCAGTTGTTCTTGTCAGTGGATCCTAATATTGTTTTTAATGGGTTAATTCAGGATGGCGCTTACGCTGAATCTGGAGCTGTTGCCTTTGAAGTTGAAGGGGCAAGTCAGAGTATTTTGCGCACAGAGCGCTTGGCTTTGAATGCGATGCAGCGCATGAGTGGTATTGCCACAAAAACAAGAGCATACGTTGCGAAGCTCCAAGGCACTACAGCACAACTTTTAGATACGCGCAAAACGACTCCAGGTATTCGCGCCCTAGAAAAATGGGCCGTGCGCCTGGGTGGCGGGATGAATCATCGATTTGCCTTATATGATGCCATTATGCTCAAGGACAATCATATCGATTTTTGTGGTGGCATTGCTAAGGCTATTATTCAGACCCAATCTTATCTCAAAACCAACGGCCTTGAATTGCCTTTAATTGTTGAGGCAAGAAGCCTCAGCGAGATTGAAGAGATTCTGACGCAAGATGATGTCACCCGAATTTTGTTGGATAATTTTGATTTAGCACAAACCAAAGAAGCAGTAAGCCTCATCAATGGCCAATGTCAAACCGAGTCCAGTGGGATGATCACCTTAGAAACCATTAGAGGATATGCCTTGTGTGGTGTTGATTTCATCTCTTGTGGCGCCATTACCCACTCTGTAAATAATCTAGATTTGAGTCTTAAAGCTGCCCTATGACGACAAAGCCAACTCATGGAATCGAAAACTGGCCAATAATTGGATTGGTCATCCGGGGCTTGAGATGGATTCAGTTGCCGGGTTTTCAGGGCTTATCTTTGTATGATTTGATCGAAATCTACGCCCGTGGGATCATTCAAGGAGCACTATCCTCAAGAGCAAGTTCTATTGCCTACAGTTTTTTTATGGCATTTTTTCCATTTTTATTGTTCATGCTCAACGTGCTGCCTTATATTCCGATCAACAATTTCCAAAATCGATTTTTGAATTTTATTGACGACTTGCTTCCGGCGCAAACACATGAGTTCTTCTATCCTGTTATAGAAGACATTGCCACTAATCCGCGAACAGGATTACTGTCCTTTACTTTTGTGCTGGCCTTGTTTTTAATGGCTAATGGGGTGAGTGCTTTATTCAGTGCTTTTGAATATTCTATTCATGTGACCATCAACAGAGGATTTATCCGGCAGTACGTAGTGGCGCTCATGGTTGCAGTTTTTATGGTTGTGTTGCTCATTGCCACTTTAGGCGGTATCGTCTATGGAGAATATTTGATCAATATTTTAAAGTCTGACACCTATATTGATGATGATTTGACTTGGATTTTGGCCATGCAGTATGTCTTTTTTGTTGTGATGCTTTATTTTGTGGTCGCCACCTTGTATTATTTCGGTGTCAAAAAAAACGGCATCGGTGGCTTTTGGTCCATCGGCGCGTTGGCGACGACTATTTTGATTTTGGGCACCACCTATGGCTTTGGTATCTACATCAATAATTTCTCTCATTACAATGAGTTGTATGGTTCGATTGGTGCGCTTTTGATCATGCTATTTTACCTATGGCTAAATGCCAATCTGTTATTGCTTGGTTTTGAGTTAGACCAATCTCTGGGCAGACTAAAAGAACGCCAAGGGTCTTCTGGTGATCCAAAATCTCAACCCGTTTAAGTGCAATGCCTTTTATTGATGTCATATTGCCCTTGCCAATAAAGCAAGCTTTTACTTATCAAGTGCGCGAGGAAGAAGCAGCGTTCTTAAAGCCAGGAATGCGCGTGGTCGTGCCTTTTGGGAAGAACAAACTGCATACAGGTGTTGTTTACGGGGTTTTGTCGCATGACCCTCCGGGCTATCAGACCAAAGAAATTGATCAAATACTCGATAAAACCCCTTCGGTCACTCAAGGACAATTAAGGTTTTGGGAGTGGATGGCAAATTATTATCTCTGCAGCATGGGTGAAGTCATGCGTGCAGCCATGCCTTCGGCTTTATTGCTGGAAAGTGAGACGCATATTGCCATAAATACGGCATTTGACATTGGTGAACTTGAGGTCACTGATGACGAATATCTGATCCTTCAAGCCTTGCAGGCCCAACCTATGTTGTCGATAAACGATGTGCGTTCGATTCTAGACCGGATGTCGGTTATGGGTATATTACAGGGACTCATCCATCGTGATTTGGTGGTGTTGCAAGAGACACTTTTTGAGGCATATAAGCCTCTTGTGCGCCGCTATGTTCACTTGACAGCTCAGTATCGAGAACAGCAGGCCATGCAGTCAATGCTCCAAAACCTTGAACGCGCTCCCAAACAACGCGAAGTTATTTTGAAGTTAATAATGGCCACCAAGGGGACAGAAGCTATCGAAACCTTAGCGTTGCAAAAGAAAGCAAATACGACGGCGGCAGTGCTCAACGGTTTGGCAAAGAAGGGTTATGTGCAGATTTTTGAGAAAGAAAAACAACGCAATGCCTATACCGGCGATCCTGCCCAAAATTTTGCGGGACTGTCTCCGAGTCAGCAAAAGGCGTTTGAGGGCATTACTCAGGTGCATACCAATCAGGAGGTGTGTTTGTTGCATGGGGTGACCTCAAGCGGCAAGACAGAAGTCTATATTAAACTGATAGAAAAGTACTTGCTTGGGCGGCAGCAGGTCCTCTTTATGGTCCCCGAAATTGCGTTAACAACACAATTGATTGGACGGTTGCAGTTTTATTTTGGACCAAAAGTAGGGGTGTACCACAGCAAGTATTCCAATGCTGAAAGGATTGAGCTCTACCACAAGGTGGCCCAGGGTGAAGAAGGCGCTCAAATAATTATTGGTGCAAGGTCTGCCTTGTTTCTACCATTCGTCAATTTGGGTTTGGTAATTGTTG
Organism: Flavobacteriaceae bacterium; assembly: GCA_029248405.1. Lineage (GTDB taxonomy): Bacteria > Bacteroidota > Bacteroidia > Flavobacteriales > Flavobacteriaceae > BACL21. The sequence continues at coordinate 14,671 of JAQWJJ010000002.1, forward strand.
ATGAGGCCCATGAACCATCTTTCAAACAACATAATCCAGCACCCCGATACCACGGTCGAGATGCGGCCATAATGTTGGCCCATCAGAACAAGGCGAAAGTCGTTCTGGGATCCGCCACACCATCTCTAGAAACATACCATAATAGTCTACAAGGTAAATATGGTCTTGTGTCAATGACGGAGCGTTATGGCAAGGTCATGATGCCCAAAATCAGCCTGATAGACCTGAAAGATAAGTACAAGAAAAAGAGGATGACGGGCCATTTTAGCGATGAGCTACTTGAAGCCATTAACCAGGTACTGGGTCAAGGACAACAAGTGCTGCTGTTTCAAAACCGAAGAGGATTTGCTCCTTTTGTGGAGTGCCTTACCTGTGGTGTTGCGCCTCAGTGTCCAGATTGTGATGTGAGCCTGACTTATCACAAAAACAAAGGACAGTTATGTTGTCATTATTGTGGCTTTCATCAAGTAATGCCTGTGAGTTGTCACGCTTGCGGCAGCACAACTTTAGACCATAAGGGTTTTGGGACAGAGCAGTTAGAGGTTGAGCTTCAAGAGTTGTTTCCAGACAAGATCATTGCGCGTATGGATCAGGACACCACAAGAGGCAAACAGGCCTATGCCAAATTGATGGACCGCATGGAGCATCGTGAAATTGATATTTTGGTGGGGACTCAAATGCTGGCTAAAGGTTTGGATTTTGAGCATGTTCAACTTGTGGGCGTTTTGAATGCAGATCATTTATTGAATTTCCCTGATTTTAGGGCTCATGAGCGGGCCTATCAGCTTTTGTCTCAGGTGTCAGGACGCGCAGGCCGGAGACAAACAAGAGGTCTTGTTTTGATACAAAGTTATGACCCAAACCACCGTATTTTACAGCAAGTCAGTACGTCAGATTTTGTTGCGATGTTTGAAGAGCAGCGCCAACAACGCCAGCAATTTAAATACCCACCATTTTACAAGCTGATCAAGTTGACCTTAAAACATCGAGATTTTGCCTTAGTGGACAAGGCCAGTCATTGGTTGACTCAGGTTTTAGAACGGGGGTTGGCGCCTCATGTTTTGGGTCCAGTCAGTCCCTCAGTAGGCAGAATCCGTAACCTCTATCTGAAAAACCTATTGATCAAGATGCCCCAAGAGCAATCCCCAGTTAAAACTAAGGCCTATATCAACAAGGCTTTACAGCGGTTTAGTGCCCAAAAAGAATTTGCCAGAATCCAAGTGGTGATCGACGTAGATGCACTTTGAATTATTGTTGCTTCATCGTTGCCGCCAGGGCCTCAATAAGATCTGATTTGCGGTTGCGACTCAACGGTAATTGTTGGTTGTCTAGCTCAATTTGTTTGCTGTTGTAGCGCTCTACCTTTTCAACATTGACAATATAAGATTTGTGGATTCTGAGAAAACGCATCTCCGGAAGTAAGTTTTCAAAAGCCTTCATTGTAGACAAGACCACTAAAGAATCGTGTTCGGTGACCAGTTTCACATAATCCCCTAGGGCTTCGATATAACGCAATTCACTTAAAAAGACCTTTCTTTTCTTGAGGTTGCTTTTGACAAAAATAAAATCTTCGTCATCAAACCCTTCCTCATTCTTGAGTTTGTAATTCACAACGGCTTTGTGCACGGCATTGAGAAATCGATCTTTGGCAATTGGTTTTCGCAAATAGTCCACCGCATCGTAATCAAAAGCTTTGAAGGCGTATTTCGTCTTGCCGGTCACAAAAATAATTTGTGGTTTGTGCGTGAGATCATCCAAAAGGTCAAAGCCCGAGAGCACCGGCATTTCAATATCTAAGAATGCCAGGTCAATTTCATTGGCCAATAGCCCAGCCTTAGCTTCTACGGCATTAGTGTACTGTGCCACTAGGGTTAGTGAGGGATGATTCTGTATCAACTTCACGATAGAAAGCCGTTGAAGGGTAGAATCATCGACCACAGCACATTTTAATATGGTTTTATCCATTGTAGGTGAGATTTTAGGACAAACAATATTAGTTAAAAATTAATCGGCACACAATAAATAATGACTTTAATCTATAAAATCATACCTTTTATCTGAAATATACCCGCTATGATTATGATTCCTTTGGGCTTTGTAAATTATAAATAATGTGGTATTTTTGCACGCTCTTGGCAAGGTGCTGAGAGGTTTAAAAAGAATAATTATGACTCATTACGAAACTGTTTTCATCTTGAATCCCGTTTTATCTGAAGAACAGATAAAGGAAACAGTTCAGAAATTCGAAAGTTTTCTTGTTTCTAAAGGTGCCAAGATGATCGTTAAAGAAAATTGGGGGTTAAAGAAATTAGCCTACCCAATCCAACACAAAAAAAGTGGTTTTTACCACCTTTTTGAGTACACGTGTGATGGAGAGCCCATCAACGACCTTGAGGTTGAATTTCGACGTGACGAACGCATCATGCGTTACCTAACGGTAAAATTAGACAAGCACGCTGTGGCTTGGGCTGAGAAGAGACGAACCAGAAACAAACAAAACGCATAAGCTATGTCATCGATAGAACAACAAGCAAAAGGCAAGAAAGACGGAGAGATCAGATATTTGACGCCGTTAAACATAGAAACGAACAAAGCAAAAAAATACTGTCGATTTAAAAAATCGGGTATTAAATATATCGACTACAAAGACCCAGATTTCTTATTGAAGTTTGTGAACGAACAAGGTAAAATTTTGCCTCGACGTTTGACTGGAACTTCTTTGAAATACCAGAGAAAGGTAGCCGTAGCAGTAAAAAGAGCACGTCATTTGGCATTAATGCCTTATGTAGCTGATTTGTTAAAATAAAACACAGCAGACATGGAACTAATACTTAAAAAAGACGTTGAGAATCTTGGATTCACAGACGATGTCGTATCGGTAAAAAATGGATACGGAAGAAATTTCCTGATTCCCCAAGGGTTGGCTGTATTGGCAACACCTTCTGCAAGGAAGGTTTTGGCTGAAACTTTAAAGCAGCGTGCACACAAGGAAAAGAAGGTGGTTGATGATGCTCAGGCAGAAGCCAACAAATTAAATGGTTTAGAAGTTAAAATCACCGCAAAAACTGGTGAAGGCGATAAATTATTTGGTTCTGTAAGTAATGGAGATCTTGCTGAAGCATTGGCCAAGCACAGTGTTTCTTTAGACAAGAAATTCATTACTGTTCAAGGAGGCTTGATCAAGCGTACAGGAAAATACGATTCAAAAATTCGCTTCCATCGTGATGTGGTTGTTGATTTTTCATTTGAAGTAGTTGCTGAGGCAAAGTAATTCAGCATTTCATTAAATCTTGAAAACCCTCCTTGATGATTCATGGAGGGTTTTTTATAGCATGACTTACAAAAGACTTACAAAAGAACAGTTTGAGGAACTCCATGAGGCGTTTAGTCAATTTTTAGCCAGTCAGTCTATCGACGCCACGCAATGGGACCAGATGAAAGCAGATGCTCCAGAACTTGTGTCAAACCAATTAGACGCCTTTAGCGATTTAGTTTGGACAGAAGTGTTGCGCAAAGCAGTTTTCTTGGATCATTTTTCTGAGGATGGTCTTTTTTGTTTTCACGCTGGCCAAAAAAGTTTAAGATTGGTTGGTGTAAGATGCCAATCGCCACTGGACCTCACCGACGCCTCTGGTTGGTCATGGCTCAAAGACCACTGGCAAGAGGATCAGGTGAGTTTTTATAGCGCGCAAAAACCTTACGAATCCGATCGGGCAAAGGAGTTGTTTGGGCTTATTGAAAAGGGCGCTGTCCTTTCAAATGGCTCTTATTTTGAGGCTTTAGAGCGTTTGGGACTTTCTTGAGCGCCTTACTCGTACCTTAAGCTTTCAATAGGATCCAAACCAGCGGCCTTCGATGCTGGATAGGAACCTGCAATCACTGCCACAATAAGTGAGATGATCACCGACGAAATGATGGCACTCCAGGGCAGTGCATATTCGAAATCAACTGCTTGAGCAAAAATTATTCCTGTAACAATGCCCAATAGAATCCCTAAAAGGCAGCCAATTTGACCGATGACAATAGTCTCAATAAAGAATTGGGTCAATATGGTGCTTTTTTTGGCGCCCAGAGCTTTTCTGACCCCAATTTCACGCGTACGATCTGTGACTGAGACCAGCATGATGTTCATTAAGGCAATAGAGGACCCAAGAATGGTAATGATGCTGATGATCCAAGCCGCGGTCTCCAACACACCTGTTAGGGACGCGACACGATTGATCAAATCTTCACTTCGTTCTATCGCAAAATTCTCTTCTTCAACTGGACTGAGTCCCCTGATGTTACGGAATGTAATGATTGCGCGATCTTCTGCCTCTTTCATCCATTTTTTGTCATTGACCATCACACTGATGGTGTAATTGATATTGGGTTGGGTGAAGAGTCCTCGCGCATTTTGTATGGGCATCAACACCCTTAAATCTTTTTTATCACCAAAGGAAGAGCCTTGTGATGCCAAAATACCAATGACCTTGAAGGAAACACCTCTGATGCTGATGGACTGATTGATAGGATCCGTGTCGTTGAATAGGTTTTTTAAAAAATCTGCACCAATCAAGCACACTCGGTTATTGTTTTTGATGTCAAAAAAGTTAAAGGCCCGACCGCGGTCAATTTCTGCACCCGTATTGGCGATATAATTTTCATTCACTCCAAACACTTGTACTTCTGGATCTGTTTTCTTACTGCCAAACTTTATCTCTGCCTGCCCAGTGCCCAGAAAGGAAATGGAGGTTTGGGTATTGGGGTAGTCATAGTCATCAACAAACGCGCGAATCTCATTGTAATTGATGATGGGGTTGACTTTTTGGCGCTTGCCACCATCTCGAGTATTGGTGTTGAAATCATAGCGCTGTAGGTTAAAAGTATTGGCGCCCATAGATGAAAAACTGCCCGCGATGGTGTTTTCTAATGCCGCAACCGCGCTGAGAATTCCAACGAGTGACCAAATACCGATACCGATAATGACGATGGTCAAAATGGTGCGCAATAATTGTGCTTTGATCGAATCAATGGCTATGAGTACATTTTCTTTGAACAGACCGAACATATTGTTTTTTTGACGTGATTTGGCACCTCATTAAAGGTCCAACAAAGTTACATCAATTATTGTTGATGCTTTACTTCAAGCTGTATTTTAGCATTTAGTTTAGGAGGTATGCAGCAATGAGTCTGTGCTCTGGTCTTTATGGATTAAATCTAAATCGATAAGGCGCGTGAAGTCCATCTAATTTTAGATATTTGTAATACTCCAAGAAAAAACATCAATTTTGGCACAAAAACCCTCTATACCTAAAGGCACACGCGATTTCAATCCCGAGCAAGTCGTGAAACGGAACTACATCATGGATGTGCTCAAGTCTCGCTTCACTAATTATGGATACCAGCCGATTGAAACACCAAGTTTTGAAAATGCACAGACTTTATTGGGCAAGTATGGCGAGGAAGGCGACAGACTGATTTTTAAAATTTTGAACAGCGGGGATTATTTGCGTAAGGTGCCATCAGAATTACTGGAGTCTAAAGACAGTGCACGCACTACGGCCAAAATTTCAGAAAAGGCATTGCGGTATGATCTTACCGTACCTTTTGCCCGTTATGTGGTGCAAAATCAAAACGAGATTACATTTCCCTTTAAACGTTATCAAATACAGCCTGTTTGGCGCGCTGACAGGCCGCAACGTGGTCGTTTTAGAGAGTTTTATCAATGTGATGCTGATGTTGTTGGTAGTGACTCATTATGGCAAGAGGTTGAGTTGATTCAGCTTTATGATGATGCTTTTACAGCACTTGCCCTGAATGGGGTGACCATCAAAATCAATAATCGAAAAATATTGACAGGAATTGCTCAGGTCATTGGTGCAGAGGATAAGCTCATTGATTTTACGGTTGCATTGGATAAGCTTGATAAAATTGGCCAGGATGGTGTCAAAAATGAAATGCGTGAGAAAGGCATATCAGATACCGCAATAGACAAATTACAAGTCTTATTTACCCTTAAGGGCAATGCTCAGGAACAACTTGGGCAATTGACTGAATTATTGACCTCTTCTGAACAAGGACTTAAAGGAATAGAGGAACTTCAATTTGTCGTCAAGGCGGTAGAAGATTTAGGCCTTCAATCTGCCCGACTTGACATTGACGTGACCCTAGCCCGAGGATTAGACTATTATACAGGGGCCATATTTGAAGTGGCGCCTCCTGAAGGAGTGGTCATGGGCAGTATTGGTGGCGGTGGTCGCTATGACGATTTGACCGGTATATTTGGCTTGAAACAGGTCAGTGGTGTAGGGGTGTCGTTTGGTCTTGATCGGATTTATTTGGTGATGGAGGAGTTGGGGTTATTTCCTGATACAGTAGCGGTACGGCCAAGTGTACTTTTTATAAATTTTGGTCCACAAGAGGCGCAATACGCCCTAAAGACGATCAAACAATTGAGAGCGACTGGAGTGGCGACAGAACTTTATCCAGATGCGGTGAAAATGGCCAAACAGATGGGTTATGCCGATCGACGTGGCATCCCATTTACGGCACTGGCGGGCACTGACGAAATGGCCTCAAACACTTTCACTCTGAAGAATATGACGACAGGCATACAACAAACAGTAGATTTTGATGCGCTGACCAGCATGGTGCGGGAGTAAAATCTTAATGTGCAATAGCGCTACTCAAATCAAAAAACAATGGCAATTGTGTCCCCCTATACACCACACAAAATAGAGCATTTACGATTCTTAGAATGCTTGCTGTTATTTTTGCTTGTGTCCTGCAGTGGGCCTCAGCCGGGGTCTGTTTCGGCAACAGAAATTTATGTCTTGGGGGTAATGCAAGATGGAGGTTTGCCACATATTGGCTGTCAAAAGTCTTGCTGTGCAGAGGCGTTTTTGGAGCCTGGTTTGCGTCGTCCGGTGGTCTCGCTAGGCCTGTTTGATGCCCACAATAATAAACGCTATTTATTCGAAGCCACACCAGATTTGCCGGAGCAACTCGAACACTTCAACAGCTACTTAAATCAGTCCTTTGAGGGGCTTGTTGATGGTGTTTTTTTGACCCATGCGCATATTGGGCATTATACGGGATTGATGTACTTTGGCAAGGAGGCTAAGGACGCCAAGGGGGTTAAGGTTTATGCCATGGAACGCATGAGTTCATTTCTCCAAACTAATGGCCCTTGGAGTCAGTTGGTCGATAGAAACAATATAGAGTTGGTCACCATGCAGCCTGAGCAAAAGCAAACACTATCTGATCAACTCAGTGTGACCCCTATTCTTGTGCCACACCGTGACGAATATTCTGAGACGGTAGGTTATCTGATCTCTGGACCATCAAAAAAAGCCCTTTTTGTTCCAGATATTGATAAATGGCACCGCTGGGATCGTTCCTTAATTTCACTAATTGATCGCGTGGATTATGCATTTTTGGATGCGACTTTTTTTAGTGGGGCAGAACTCAATAATCGGCCCATGAGTCAAGTGCCTCATCCGTCCATTTTGGAGACGATGGAGCTGCTTTCCGCCGCACCAAGGGCACAACGCCAAAAGGTCTATTTCTTGCACTTTAACCATACTAATCCTGTGCTCAAGCATGGAAGTGGAGCGGCGCAAAAAGTTTTGGATGCCGGATTTAACCTGGCCGAGAAGCACCAGCGTTTTCCGCTTTGATTTGAGATTATTATCCGTAGACGCCCTCAATGGTTTAATGGCCTTTCGTCGCTTTTAACTTTTGATAACATTGACCGAATGAATCCTGATATCAAATGACAATTTGGTAACTATTCATTAAAATTTATTCCCAACACCCCTTCTAATTTTGTACCCATCAAGGAGTCCTGAGCCACTAGATCAGGGTGTGTTCTATGATTTTAACACCACAAAGATTAAAGAAATTAAGCGATGGGTACTGTCTAAAGAAATCGTAGCAGTAGATTATGAAAGCACGCCACAAAAGATCGTCAACAAAATTTTCATTGATTTTATCAAACAAAAAGTTTCATTGCCACTTTACACCTAGATGCGGCATTTTCGACATTCAAGAGGGTATAAAACGAAAAAACTCCTTGATTTCTCAAGAAGTTTCTTTGTAGCGAGAGGGGGGCACGATCCCCCGACCTCCGGGTTATGAATCCGACGCTCTAACCAGCTGAGCTACCTCGCCAAATGCTCACTTTTATTAAGTGGCTGCAAATATAGAAACAAAAAAAGGGTTGGCAAATACAAAAATAAAATTTAATTAGGCGGGGTGGTCTCTGGTGGAATATTTTTGTGGGGCTGGCACAATACCAAACAAATGCCAAAAAAATAACATTTGAGTTTTTTCACAAGGGAATTAATATATATATTGCCACCGTTGCTAAGCCCAAACTATGGAAGATAAAATTAAATATGAATTAGAATTTCCCATTCATGCCTCTCCGGCCTTATTGTATCAATATATGTCTACGCCTTCGGGCTTGAGTGAGTGGTATGCCGACAATGTGAATTCGCGAGGGCAGATGTTCACCTTTATCTGGGAGGGCAGTGAGGAGCAGGCAACCTTGTTGGCTAAAAAAAGTGGAGAACGAATTAAGTTCCGGTGGGTTGATGACGCTGATACCGATTATTTTTTTGAATTGCGGATTCAGGTTGATGACATCACAAAAGATGTTTCTTTGATGATTACGGATTTTGCTGAGGACGATGAGGTAGAGGAAGGCAAAATGCTTTGGGAAAACATGGTCTCTAATTTGAAACAGATTTTAGGCAGCAGATAAATCAGTAGACACCAAAACTTTGAGCCGCCGTTTGGTGGCTTTTTTTTATGATCAATTACAACGGAAAAATTCAAGCGCAAGAGGCACCTCACATCGGTCTAGAAAATAGAGGGCTCCATTATGGAGACGCTGTTTTTGAGACCATTAAAGTGGTCGGGAATAAAATTCTTTTTGCCGAGCCGCATTACTTTAGACTAATGTCGGCCATGCGGATCATGCGGATGTCCATCCCGATGACCTTTACTCCGGAGTTCATTTATCAAGAAATATTAGATCTGACCCAGGCCTGTAGTCCCGCCCCAGCATACCGCGTTAAGTTTTTGGTTTGGCGCAGTTGGGGAGGAGGGTATGAGCCCACGGCAGAGGAGGTCTCTTATATGATTCAGTGTACGCCACTGCAAGCGTCTGACTATGGTTTTGATTCGCACCGGCCTTATACCGTAGAGTTATTCAAAGACCATTACATGGCTTCTGGCCTGTTGTCCAATGTCAAAACCAACAACAGAGCCATCAATGTTTTAGGCAGTATTTACGCCAAAGAAAATGGTTTTGACAATTGCTTATTGCTCAATGAGCAAAAACAGGTTATTGAGGCGCTCAATGGGAATTTATTTTTGGTCAAAGGATATACGGTCAAAACACCTCCACTTGCAGATGGTTGCCTCAAAGGCATAATTCGAGGCGCCCTGCTAGAGCTCCTTGCGCAACACCCGGATTATATTTTGGAGGAGGCTTCTATTTCTCCTTTTGAACTGCAAAGAGCGGATGAGCTTTTTATCACTAATGCGGTTATTGGCTTACAGCCCATTAGTCAATTCAGAAAAAAACAATTTAGAACGGTTGTGGGTCAAGAGCTTTTATCACTATTGCAAGCTAAAGCGCTGAGTTAAAATTTACTGGCATCCTAATTGAAGCTCGGGTCCTCTGGAGCATTGCACCATAGAAGATAATCGCCGCCAAGTGCTTTCATTTTGCCACGCCAATAGGCGCTGTCTGTCTTGTGAATTGCGCTCATATGAAGATCATTGATTCTGATCTGCCAGTTCTTGTTGTGCCACTCATCGGCAAGTTGATGAGGTCCCCAGCCAGAGTACCCCAAAAAGAATTGTATTTGATTTTCTTGCAACAGACCATGGTTGAGCAAGGCAACAACCTGTTTGAAGTCACCGCCCCAATAAAGATTTGTGTCAATATGAACACTGTGGTCTATGAGCTCGGGGGCATTATGGATAAAGTATAAGCTGTCTTGTTCTACCGGGCCGCCGCTATAAACATTGATATTTTGTTTGAGCTCTGGCACCAAGTCGTTTAAGTCGTATTCCAGTTTTTTGTTTAAGATAAAACCTACTGATCCTTCGTCATTATGTTCCGTCAGCAAAATAACAGACCGATTAAATGAACGGTCTCCAATGATGGAAGGTTCTGCGATTAATAAGATGCCTTTCTTGAGCGACATGGGTCATTTCACTTTTGTTCCGTAAAGTTACGGCAAAAAAAAACCCTGCAAGACGCAGGGCTTATATTCATATGACATGAATTCTTAGTTCACACTGCTTGATAATTCAGAACCAGCTTTGAACTTCACAACATTCTTAGCTGCGATTTTGATGGTTTTTCCTGTTTGAGGGTTTCTTCCTTCTCTTGCAGCTCTTTTAGAAACTGACCAAGATCCGAAACCTACTAAAGAGACACGGTTGCCTCCTTTAAGAGATCCTTCTACATTTCCTAGGAAAGACTCTAATGCTTTTTTAGCTGCTGCTTTAGTGATGCCAGCATCGGCAGCCATTGCGTCGATTAAATCAGATTTGTTCATAAGATTGAATTTAAATTAAATAATGATTAAACTTCTTTATTATTTGTCTACAAAATTAACGGGATAATGGAGCCATGCAAGTAAACACGCGTGAAAACGGGGTTTTTGTTGATAAGTAGAGGGCTTTGTTGATAAAGTTGAGTAGATTTTGATGAATTTTCGCCAAATCAATGGTGACAAGGCTTTACAAGAATTTATCCTTGGAATCAAACGAAAACCCATTAAGCAGATTTTTGACAGACATTCTTTTCTTATTCGGCAGTTGTAATTCTAAAATATTGAGCTGCCCATTTGCTGTAGTGACATATAGCTCAGATTTTGTCGATGTGATAGTGCCTTGAATTCCTTTTGGAGGAAGATCAACAGGTGATGCGGCATAGATTTTACATTTGATTGGTGCCCCTTGATGCATTAATTGGGTCCATGCCCCTGGATAAGGATTCAAACCCCTAATGAAGGCGTCGATTTGCTCTGTTGTCTGGTGCCACTCGATTTTTGTGTTGGCCACAGAAAGCTTAGGGGCCTCTTCAAACACTCCCGAAACTTCTTGTGCTATGGCTTGGGTATGTCCTAATGCTATTGCATCGAGGGTTTCTTGAGTCAGTAGACTGCCCAAATCTTTTAGTTTGTCATGCAATGAGCCAACGGTCTCCCTAGCGTCAATTGATGTAGACTTGCGGTCAATTATTGCACCTGTGTCAATTTTTTCATCTATAAAAAATGTCGTGACTCCAGTCTGCTTTTCTCCATTGATGATGACCCAATTGATGGGTGCTGCGCCGCGGTAATTGGGCAGCAGAGAGGCGTGTAAATTAAAGGTGCCTTGTTCTGGGATTTGCCAAACTACTTTTGGCAGCATTCTGAAGGCCACCACAACAAATACATCTGCAGATAAGGCGGTCAGTGCATCGATGAATTCGGGGTCCTTAAGTTGAGTGGGTTGCCATATGGGCAGGTTATTGGCCAGGGCAAAAGTCTTCACTGCCGAAGAGTTCAGCTGACGCCCTCGCCCGGCAGGTTTATCTGGGGCCGTAACCACACCACAAACTTGGTGCGGTCCTTCTAAAATCTTTTCCAAAACACCAACCGCAAATTCTGGTGTTCCCATAAAAACAATGCGCAACGATTTCATATGGTCCAATAGTATTGATTGATGGCGTTGATCCGAACTTTATCTTTGTCGACAAGCCAGGACAGAACGGTGTCGATATCCTTTGCTGCAAAGTTAAGGCTTTCTTTCAGCTCTTTGGCTTCCATTGTATTTTCCATAAGTAACTTTTGGATCTGTTGCTCTATCTGATGGGCCGCTGTGAGTCGTCGGTTGCTTTTGTGACGCAAACAATTGCTGCAGTGTCCGCATGGTTTGGCGAGCTCCTGACCGAAATGTTGGGCCAGCACCTCACTCAGGCATCGGTCCGTATTCTGGATAAATTGGAGGACCTCTTGACTTTGTTTGAGCCGCCGCGCATTAGCGCGCGCTATGACCTTGCCATGCGGGTTAATGGTGCGGTCATCTTCTCGTGGGACCAAAAAAGTAATGGAGGTGTCGGTCGTTTGGTGCAAAAAATCGACAAGACCGCGCTGATGCATTTGGGTCAGAACCAGCAAAACTTTATCGTAGGTAAGGTTTGTTTTTTTTGCGACCAATGTCAAGTCAATTGGATGCTTGGTTTGAAACAATCCGCCATAAACTCTGAGCAAACAGCCACCAACTTCCGACATTTCTTTGGAGGATGCCAGTGCGTCACTAATGGCCCGCGATGACCCCAAAAATTGCAGGCTTGATTGTTGGCCGGCGCGGAGGTCCATTTGTAGCACACCCAAACGGTCCAATAAATGAAAACAGGCCATGGCTTTTGGATATGTATACCGATAGTGATGACAAAAGTCTGATAAATTCAAAACGTGCTTTGTTTGTTGTCCTTCACCGTAAGGTATTTGACAGTAGCTGCTCAGGCGCCGATAAAAATCTGTGACAAATGAAAGGTCAAGCTTCTGCTGGTTGACCTTATGCCTGAAGGCCTGTACGTCTTGTTCTTGATAGATCAGCCAAGCTTGTGCTTTTTGACCATCTCTCCCAGCGCGTCCGATTTCTTGTAAATAACTTTCCAGGCTTTCTGGGAGATGCAAATGAATCACAAAACGGACTCCTGGGTGGTCTATTCCCATGCCAAATGCACTAGTTGCAACCATGACCTGTGTTGGCGAATTAAGCCAATTGCTGAGTCTTTTGGCTTTTTCCCCTTCTGCTATGCCGGCATGATAAAATTGTGCCTCACATCCATTATGCTGCAATTGTTTGGCCAGCGTTTCGCTTTTTTTCCTGCTCTGAACATAAATGATGCCCGTCTTTTTCTGTGCTTTGACTAGTCCAAGAACACGGTCAAACCGATCTTCACGTTTTTCAAGATATAGGGCGATATTGTCTTTGATCAGAGGGCTTACGAAAATATCGGGCTCATCCATTTGTAAGGCGCTAATGGTATCTTGAAGGACCTCTTGAGTTGCCGTAGCGGTCAGGGCTAAAATTGGGGCACTTTCAGAAAGGGATTTGAGTACTGAGAGTTGTTGGTAGGCAGGCCTAAAGTCATGACCCCATTTGGAGATGCAATGGGCTTCGTCAATGGCAAATAAATTGATCTTTAAACTTTTGAGTTCATTTTGCACAAGCTCATTTTTGAGTCGTTCCGGAGAGAGGTATAAAAATTGAAACCCGCCATAGCGAAAATGCCCCATAAGCCGTGAGAGGTCTGCCTGGTTGTGTTGTCCAGTAATCGCGACAGCCTTAATATTTCTTTTTTTGAGCTGCGCGACTTGATCTTCCATCAAGGCCACTAAAGGGGAAACAACCACGGTTATGCCGTCTTGCATCAGTCCTGGGATTTGAAAGCAAAGGGACTTGCCTCCACCTGTGGGCAAAAGTGCGACCACATCTTTGCCTTGCAGAACTGAGGCAATGATGGCTTCTTGCTGAGGTCTGAAGTCGGCATGACCCCAATACTGTTTTAATAAATCTCGTGCCTGATTCACTGCAATTGAGTTAGCGTATTTAGAAGAAAATCGGCTCTATCTTTAAGTGGCCCAACAGGAACCGAAATGACCTGATATCCCAAGTCTTGGTAGCAATCTTGTATGTGTTTGTGAAGCCTTGTGGCTGTTTCAAAAGGCTCGTAGCGCTCATTATCCTGAACATAGATTTCGGGCCAAGGGGGTAAAATGAATACGGCATCATATTGATGAGCCTCAAGCGCCATGAGAAAGTGGTCAGGACTGGTCAATTCTAGAAAACTCATGTAAGCCACAACATCTGGTAGTCCTCTGTCATAAAATTGATAGTCATGCGCCACCGCAGGCATATGTTTGAATTGCGCGGTACGACCCTCGACTAAAAGATCACTAAACTTTAAGGGGTCTGTCAAAAACAGTTGGTCAATGCCCTCCTGCTGTGCTTTGATGATCAGCTCTCGCGAAATCTCTGGCATACAATAGTGCCCTAATTCAGTCAGATACTCAATTAATGCGGTTTTTCCAGACCCGGGACCCCCGGTGATGACAATTTTCTTGACCCCCACGGTTTAAATTTTCGTAAAGTTAGTTATTCTTCTAGCCTTGCCCTATCTTTGTTGAAAATTCGTCGCCAAATGCCACCGCAGTTCGACAAAACACAAGATTTTTACAACCGACTTACTGATCAACTCAAAAAGGACACAAAATGGCCGGCGCCTTATTTGTATAAGTTCATCGTGCCCTCTGATGACCATAAGGTAGAAGCCATCAAAACCATCTTTGCGCCCCTATCGGCTAAAATCACAGTAAAGGTATCCTCCAAAGGAAATTATTCTAGTGTTTCTGTTGCTGTAGTCATGGATTCGCCGGATTCTGTCGTGCAAAAATATCGTGAAGTTTCCAAGGTTGAAGGTGTCATTTCTCTTTAAAATCATTATTTTGCGCACATCTTCCAATACCTAAAATACCAACACCAATACTTATGGTTCAATTAATAGATGATTTAGAATACAATACTGAGCGCCCTTACTTGATGATCCCGGAATACGGGCGGCATATCCAAAAAATGGTCGATCAAGCCATCGCGATGGAGGATCGCGAAGAACGCAACAAATGCGCCAAGAGCATCATATCTGTAATGGGTAACCTCAATCCACATCTGCGCGATGTGCCAGATTTTCAACATAAATTATGGGATCAGCTCTTCATGATTTCAGATTTCAAATTAGATGTTGATGCACCATACCCCAAGCCTTCTCCAGAAGAATTGGCGGAGCGGCCTGCGCCTCTGGCGTATCCTCAAAATTTCCCTAAATATCGCTTCTATGGCAATAACATCAAGCGCATGATTGATGTCGCCATAAGCTGGGAGGACGGTGAGAAAAAAGAAGGCCTAGTGTTGACCATTGCAAACCACATGAAAAAGTGTTTTTTAAATTGGAACAAAGACACTGTAGAGGATGATGTAATTTTTCAGCATTTATTTGAGTTGTCCGAAGGGCAATTGAACCTCAAAGGAAGTGCGGAGGACTTGAGTCTTTCTGCAGACCTTCTCAAATACAACAAGCGATTTGAAAAAAAGGTGACCAAGCCCGTACGCGGACGAAAACGATACTAACATAACATTACTACTATGGGGACCTTCCAGATTGAAGGCGGCCATCAATTGTCTGGGTCTATTCGGCCGCAGGGGGCCAAAAACGAAGCCTTACAAATTTTATGTGCGGTGCTGCTTACCGCCGAACCAGTGGTCATTGAGAATATACCAGACATTATTGATGTCAATAAACTCATCACAATCCTGGAACATTTAGGAGTAAAGGTCAAGAAGTTAGCGCCTGGAAGTTATCAATTTCAATCAGACGAATTGGATCTTGATTATCTGGAGTCCGAATTGTTCAAAAAAGAGGGCAGTGGTTTGCGCGGATCGATCATGATCGTCGGGCCACTTTTGGCTCGTTTTGGCAAGGGTTATATTCCAAGGCCCGGTGGTGACAAAATTGGCCGAAGAAGACTCGACACACATTTCGAAGGATTCATCAAGCTTGGAGCGACGTTTCGTTATAATAAGGAAGAACGTTTTTATGGTGTAGAGGCGCCAAAAGGACTGACAGGGACCTATATGCTTTTAGACCAAGCCTCCGTTACCGGTACGGCTAATATTCTCATGGCTGCTGTTTTGGCCGAAGGGACCACAACAATATACAATGCGGCTTGCGAGCCTTATCTGCAACAGCTTTGTCGCATGCTCATTTCAATGGGCGCAAACATTCAAGGTGTTGGTTCTAATTTATTGATCATTGAAGGGGTGGAGTCACTTGGGGGTTGCTCCCATCGAGTGCTGCCGGACATGATCGAGATTGGCAGCTGGATTGGTTTGGCGGCCATGACCAAAAGCAGCATCACGATTAAGGAGGTCAGTTGGGATAATTTAGGTTTGATACCCGAAACTTTCAAAAAGATCGGCATCAAGCTCGAAAAGAGAGGAGACGATATTTTTATACCGACCCAGGAGTCTTACGAAATTCAATCCGATATGGATGGTTCAATTTTGACCATTTCAGATGCGCCCTGGCCCGGTTTTACGCCAGATTTATTGAGTATTGTCCTGGTGACCTGCACACAGGCGAAGGGTAGTGTTTTGATCCATCAAAAAATGTTTGAAAGCCGATTGTTTTTTGTTGATAAACTCATTGATATGGGGGCAAAAATCATATTGTGTGATCCCCACCGAGCTACTGTGATCGGACACGATTTTAATTCTCAACTCAAAGCGACCAATATGGTCTCTCCCGATATTCGTGCCGGGGTATCTTTGCTGATTGCAGCGCTGTCTGCCAATGGAACAAGCACCATTCAAAATATAGAGCAGATTGATCGGGGATATGAAAATATAGATGAGCGTTTGAGAGCTATTGGTGCCAAAATCACGCGTTTGCCTTAATATTTTTTAAGTATTTTTTTGTTTATTGAGTTCGTCTTGCAATTTGCGGCGCAAGACTTGTTCTCGTTCCAAGCCACGCTGACGGTGCTGGTCAAATTCTAGTGTCAGTTCTTCTAGTCTCTGGACGGTGTCTTTTGTTGTTTTGGCCATGTTATGATGACGCCATAGCGCCACTAATAGAAAAGTCAATAAGCCCAAAATAAGGGACCAGCAGATCAGATTATATTGCATCTTGCTCACTTGCCAGAAAAGAAATTTGATTTGATTTTCTCGTTGCTTTGTCTGCAGCAGCTCCTTGTTTATTTGAGCGACTGAGTCGATGAGTCTTGCATTGGTCTGGGTGAGTGAGTCGATGCGCTGAAAATGGTCCGAACGCGATTTATTTCGGCGATCTAGTGTGGTTTTTGTAGTCGCTCTGAAAGCATTTATGGCCTGTATGGGCACTACTCTATGACCTTTATAGCGGTTGGCATTCTCCACCATGAGGTCGAACTCAGACAAAATCGAGGGCTCTGAATCTTGAGCTGATGCCATTGGGATCAATAAGAGCAGCATGGCCAAAGCCATATAATGAGATATATTCATGTGTCGCAATTGAGACACAAAAGTAATCAAACTATTTTTTAGCCCTAATTAAAGGCGATCTAGCGCTTTTTTATAGGTCAAAAGACAACGCTCTCGAGCTATTTTGTGGTCCACTATAGGTGCCGGGTAAACAACAGAATGTCGTTCTGGAACCCAGCGGTCTAGATACTGATGTTGTGCATCAAATTTATCTATTTGTGTTGTTGGGTTAAAAATTCTAAAATAAGGGGCGGCATCGACACCACTGCCTGCTGCCCATTGCCAATTGCCTACATTAGAGGATAATTCGAAGTCCAGTAGGGTTTTGGCAAAATAACTTTCGCCCCAACGCCAATCGATCAATAAGTGTTTGCACAAAAAACTGGCCACGACCATGCGCACGCGATTGTGCATATATCCGGTTTGGTTGAGTTCACGCATGCCGGCGTCGACCAGTGGATAGCCCGTTTTTCCCTGACACCACAGGTCAAATTCGTTTTGATCATTACGCCACTCAATTCGGTCATAGGCAGGTTTGAATGATTGGGTCGTTGTGTGCGGAAAATGCCAAAGTATTTGCATGAAAAATTCTCTCCAAATCAGTTCTTTCAAGAAAGTAATGTCCTGATGTTTTTTTGCGGACCGCACAGCGTGACGGATACTAATGGTGCCAAATCTAAGATGAGGAGAGAGCTTAGAAGTCCCTTTGCTCTGGGCAGGAAAATTTCTTTTGGCACTGTAATTCTGAATCATCTCATGGGTCAAATCACAGGGCAATACTTTGTGGTCGCCTGTGACAAAGCCCATAGCATCTAAAGATAACAATGGTTCTGGCACGGTGGCGCAAAGATTGTCTTGATAAGGCTTGTGATCATATTCTGTAAGTCCCTCAAGACTATCGACAAGGGCCATCCATTTTTTACTGTATGGGGTATAAACGACATAGGGTGAGCCATCGCCCTTGACAATTTGGTTGGTTTCACAAATGACTTGGTCCTTGAATTGATGGAATCCTATTTGTTGTTCTTGACAAAACACTTGAATTTGGGCATCACGATCTTGGGCATAAGGTTCATAGTCTCTATTGGATATGATGTGCTGTAGATCATATTCATCCTGCAGATTTTTTAACACGGCAAGAGGTTGGCCGTGTCGGACCAACAGGTCACTGCCTAGCGCAATCAACTCTGTTTTGAGTTGTGCGACGGTTTGGTGCAAGAATGTAACCCGGCTATCGTTTTCAGGACATTCGGTCAAAATATCTTTATCGAAGATGAAAAGAGGCAAGACGTTATGTTGGCCCTGTAATGCTTTCGAAAACCCACAGTTATCGTTGAGTCGAAGGTCGCGACGGAACCAAAACACGCTCACCTTACGTTTCATGTTAGGAGAGGTTGAGTTTCGATAAACCTCCGTCGACTCCGAGCACTTGCCCTGTTGTCCAACTTGAAGCGTCACTTAATAAAAAGGAAGTCATCTGTGCGATGTCTAATGCCGTACCCACTCGTTTTAATGGATGGCGTTCGCCCATTTTTTCAATTTTCTCTTCTGACGACAATAAGCGTCCGGCTAATGGGGTATGGGTCAATGACGGAGCGACCACATTGACCCTGATTTGTGGTGCATATTCTGCTGCTAGGGCTCTGGCAAAACCTTCTACAGCGCCCTTTGCCATAGCCACCGAAGTATGGAATGGCATGCCAACTCCTACTGCTACTGTACTATAAAACACCAGGCTGGCTTGTTTTGCTGCGAGCAATTTAGGCAAGATTCCTTGAACTATTTTGACCAAGCCAAGGGCATTAATTTCTAAGTCCTTCTCAAAAGTTGCAGCCTTCAACATCTTAAACGGTCTGAGATTAATGCTTCCTGGTGCATAAACAAAGCCGTCGATATGGTCTGGCAGTGCCAAATCCTCAATGGCATCTGTCAAGACATCGAAGGTCAGATGAACGGCACCAGTTAACGCCTCGTTTCTGGTTCTGCTGGCTAGAAAGACTTTATGACCTTGATCAAGACAAAGTTGCGCTGTCGCTGCGCTAATGCCAGATGAACCGCCAATGATGAGTATGTTTTTCATGTTATATTAGTTTACTGTACCGAATAATTCGGTTAATTTTTGTGTACGGTAATTGAATATTTCTTCGAGTTTTGGCGTGACCAAAAATGGTGTCACCAGATTGCCTAGAGCCCCTAAAGGAGCCTTGTAATGAATGAGATCTTCCATATGAACTCCTTTGTCGATCGCCGTGAAAAAATGTTTGTGGTGCCATAATTTATAGGGCCCAAACCGTTGTTCATCAACGAAGTATTTTTGGTGTGCCACATGGGTGATCTCAGTGACCCACGATGTTTTAATGCCTAGAAGGGGCGATACCTTGTATTGGATGATTTGACCCGGAAACATCGCCTTGTCAGCACCAGACACGATGTCGAAGCCCATATAGTCAGGCGTGATGGTTTTGAGGTTTTTTGGATCTGAAAAGAACGCCCAAGCGTCGTCTAACGAGATGGGAAGGTCTTGCGTGCAATGGTAGGTAAATAATTTCATGAATGCGTTTTGACAAAGATATGATTTGTTTAAGATAATAACATAAAAGTTAAACATAATAATTTTTTCACTCCGATGAGCCTTTTTATTAGCGGTATTAGAGGATAAGTTAGAGCGATGCTACTTGATGATTTTTACGATTTTGTTAACGATTTAAATGGGGCTAAATAGTACCTTAGGCTAAAATTTATCAAAATGAAAAAACTACTCCTATTACTCGCTCTAAGCATTGGCGGGCTTCAATGGTCCAATGCACAAATTTTAACCCCTGCCGCGAGTCCCGAACAGACTATCCTGCAAAAGGTTGGACTCACGGATGTAACGGTCAACTATTCACGTCCTTCTATGCGTGGTCGGGCGATTTTTGGTGATTTGGTCGCTTTTGACGCCTTATGGCGCACTGGGGCAAACAAAAACACCACCATCACCTTTAGTGATGCAGTAGTGATTGGTGGTGGTGAACTGGCCGCCGGAACTTACGCGATTTATACCAAGCCCTCAGAAAAGACCTGGGAAGTATATTTTTACACCGATACAGAAAATTGGGGCAATCCAGCCAATTGGGAAACGGAAAAAGTAGCAGCACGTCTCAAAATCACACCACAGCCGATCAACAATGCGGTCGAAACTTTCACAATTTCATTTGACCAATTGACCGACGACTCTGTCATGTTGAGTCTTTTCTGGGAACACACCTACGTTGCAGTGCCCATTACCTTTATGACCGATAAGCAAGTTATGGCGAGCATAGAGCAAACCTTTAGCGGTCCATCCGCAGCAGACTATTATAATGCTGCGGTTTATTATCTCAATGCAGATAATGATATGGCCCTCGCTAAGGAATGGATCGATAAAGCGATAGAGATGCGGACGTCACCTGCTTTTTGGTACCACCGTCAGCAGGCCCTGATCTATGCTAAGGCAGGGGACAAAAAGGGAGCGCTTAAAGCAGCCAATTTGTCTCGCGATTTGGCCGCCGCCGCAGGTAACAAGGATTATGTCGCGATGAATGAGAAGTCTATTAAGGAATGGAGTGATCAATAAGTCCCGCATCACTGTGTCATATTAAGAACGCGCTTCGGCGCGTTTTTTATTGGGCATGAACAACTTTTTGTATTTCGTTTCGGTATTGTGAAGGGCTCTTGCCTGTCGCCAATTTGAAGGTTTTGTTGAAATGTGAAAAATTATTGAATCCAGTCGAAAAACATACGTCGGTGATGCTGAGTTGGCCTTCGGTGAGGAGTTTGCGTGCATGAATCAATCGATACTCATTCACAAATTGAATAAAAGTCTTTCCTGTTTTTTGCTTGAAATAACGACTAAAGGCTTGAGGGGTCATGCTCACTTTGTCTGATACTTCATTCAGGCTTATAGAACGGGTAAACGATGCCCCAACGAAGCTATATATGACATCCAATCGCTGGGTGTCTTGAGGTTTGGACTCCAAAATGATTTGTTCTGCATTAAGCACCTCAAAATCTTTGGTTGTGGCCAATTCTTGTAAAATGTTCAAAAAGCCAAGCATACGGTCAAAAGCGCTGAGGTGAATCAGGGCCTCTATTTTTGGACCAATTGCATCTTTTATCGCTGGCCCGAAGGCCAGACCTTGTTTGCTGCGCACCAGTAATTGCCTTATTTGCGCCATTTCTGGTGCATTGAATAGTTCAGGCCCCAGAAAATCTTCTCGGGCTTGAATGACAATTTCACTCTTATTCTGCGTGAGGTGATCAGTAAAACCAAAATGAGGAAGTTGGGCACCAATAAACAAAAGATCGCCATCTGCGTAATAAGACATATGATTTCCAATGTGGCGTTTACCACTACCTCCGTTGATGTAAACGATTTCCATTTCTGGGTGGTAATGCCAAGAAGCCGGATGGATGGCATTGAATTCTTTTAAATTATCCACGGCTATCGAACTGCCAAAGGACGGTGCTATGGACTCTAATAAGGGCTTTTTCTTGATCATGGTAGCACAAAGTTATCAGAGGATTCTAAACACGCATGCGCCAAATTTAGCCAAAACATGTGTTATTTTAACACAATAGGCATATTGATTTATCAATGAAGTTAATATAGCACATACAATGGCAAAATATACAGGAGCATGGTGTGGCCAAGTGCTGCATCTTTGTACTGTATTTAACCTATAAATCTTACGCTATGAAAAAAGTTAATTTATTATGTTTAGGCCTTGTCGCATTAGTTCAATCAACTTCCTTTGCTCACAATGCACGCAATCCACTAGAAGATTTGATCAGTGTCTCTGAGAACGCAGATATGGTGAGGGTTTCTGTTTTGAATCAAAATATGGAATCATACGCATTGACCATCTATCGAATTGATGGTACCATCGTCTATAAAGGCCGATTGGGTAAAGACATGAGTTTAGGCAAAACGTTTGATTTCAGCAATGCTGTAGAAGGAACTTACAACTTCAAATTCGTTTCTGACAATGGAAATAAAGTTGTAAAAAGCATTAAAATCGGTTAGTTGATTTTAATAATTGGTCGTTAGTTGGAGGGAGTCGTGATGCGGCTCCCTTTTTTTATGGCCCCACAACTATTGTATATCCCAAAGCCAAAACTTACCTTTGCCTTCTCAAAAAAAATAATATGACGGAAGGAATTTATGCGCATTTTAATACTTCAAAGGGCGCAATAACTGTAAAACTAACTTACGACAAAACACCAGGTACGGTCGGAAATTTTGTAGCGCTTGCAGAAGGGCAACTTGAAAACAGCGCGCGAAAGCCGGGACAACCTTATTATGATGGATTGAGTTTTCATCGGGTGATTGCCGATTTCATGATACAAGGGGGAGATCCTCAAGGGACTGGTTCCGGTGGACCAGGCTACCAATTTGAAGATGAGTTTCATCCTGATTTAAGTCACGACGCCCCTGGAGTGCTTTCTATGGCCAATGCAGGACCAGGCAGTAATGGCAGTCAGTTTTTCATCACCCATGTGGCCACCCCTTGGTTGGATCAAAAGCATACTGTATTTGGTCATGTGACTGAAGGAATAGAGGTGGTCAATGCCATTGAGCAGGGGGACATTATGGAAAATATTACAATCGGACGTATCGGTCAAGAAGCTGAGCAGTGGAATGCTGTTGAGGCTTTCCGTGCTTTCAATGGTGCAAAGGCCGAGCGTGAGGCGGCTGCCAAAATAGCTCAAGAAGAGTTGTTGACAGAACTGTCTTCGGGATTTTTGCAAACAGAAAGTGGATTGCGTTATCAAATCATCCAAGCGGGTTCGGGTAAGACACCAGAATCAGGTCAAACCGTATCGGTGCACTATAAGGGGATGTTTGCCGATGGTAAAGAGTTTGATAATTCGTACAAACGCGGCAACCCCATTTCTTTTCCCGTAGGTATGGGCAATGTCATCCCAGGATGGGATGAAGGGATACAACTTCTCAAAGTAGGGGATAAGGCACGTTTTGTGATCCCCTCTGATTTGGGTTATGGAAGTCGAGGTGCTGGTGGTGTCATTCCGCCAAACGCTACTTTGGTCTTTGATGTGGAGCTGGTCTCAATTGGCTAAAGTCAAAAAATTTTATTGCCCAAAAGGCCGTCTCGTGAGACGGCCTTTTGTTTTATAAGGCATTTTACATTTGGTCGCCAAAAAATACCGCATTCATCAATAGCTTATTCGTGCCATACCAAAAGCCTCTAAAATTGGTGTTATCCGTGAAGTAAGTGACCCGACCTCTTGAGAGGCTTCGGGTCTTAAAGGCGGACGAATTCTTGAGCATGTCTAGGTTGTCGTTTGAGATGTATCCTGAGAGTAGAGGATGTTCCGAATATTGGATGGGGTCATCAAAACGCTTCTCTCCAGGATTGACAAAAATTGTCGTGTTGCGAAACAAGGCCAGACTGGGTTGGTCATAGCCAAAGCTTATGGGATGGGATCGATCAAGATGCGCCTCAAATATCGCACCACCAATCACTTGAGCGCCTCTGAATAGTTGCCGATTTTCGAAGTTACTGTCACGATCCGTCAGGGGCTTTTCTTTAAATGACATGGGCAATAATTCCTCTTTGTTGAGCCATTGTGCCGCAGCGCGGTAGGCAATTAAATGACCGCCCTGGTTGACCCATTCTTTAATTCTTAAATTGGCATTAGCATCAAGGCCGCCATAGAGCGCAGGCACAATAATTGTCGTGTAGCGACTCAAATCTTTTCGTCTGAGTTGGTCGGTGTCTAATTTGGTCACAGGGATGTCGTATCGTGTATCGAGCAAATGCCATATTTCTCCTGCGTCGTAGGCATTGACACCATTACCAACCAAAAGCGCGATCGACTTGGGCCGTATGGTTTCAAACATTTTACTGCCTAGATCTATGCCGCCGGTCAGTCCTGTTGTGATGGGAGTAATGGCTAAGCGACCATTGTTCATCGTCTGCAGGAAATCGGCTATTTCTTCAGACGAAAGGACTTGATTATGCCCCGGAATCATTAGAGTACCATAATCAAAATTTTGTCCCGCACTTTCAAAGGGTTTCATAGCGACTTTTACTCTGATGCCTTTTTTGTGCAATGCGGCAAGCGCCTTTGGGGCATCATAATCTGTCCAACGCACAGCATAGGCATAGGCCGAATGGATTGTTGGGCCGGGTTTTAATATTGATTCTTGAATCAATTTACCCACGAGATTTGCGCTTACAGTGCCATAATTTAAGTCAAAAGCCAAAGGAAGTGTCCATGCGCTGATGTCATAAAAAAGACTGTCTTGAAAGGTTGTTCTTTTTTCGAATATGGCCTCTATTAATGTGGCTTGCTTTTGATGCTTTGGTATCACAAAAGCATTGCCGGGCTCAAATTGATGACCAGAGGATGCGACTGCACTTTTTAAGTCAAATACATTAATTTTTTGACGTTGTAAAAGATCTATAAAGTGTTGGACTTTGCCAGGGTCATGCTCATCACTAAAAACATAAGCTTGACCACCTTTGCCTGCTTTGTCTCTCAGGTCTTTGTAAAACGAGCGTTGGTAAGACAAGAGCGTTGTGCGCATGGCCTTTGCCGCTTCTAGTGTTGATAGTGCCGCCGTAAGCTGATTCCGCACGGTAAAGGGAAATGTCAAAATGCCATTATCGCTTTCTTGCGCATGACCTCGCGATGAGGCCTGCTCAAACAGAATCCCGACGGCACCATGAATATCAGGAAAAGTCGATCCTTTGCCGTAATAAAAGTCGTCATAATCTTCTTGGGTATAATAAAGACTTCCCAGTCCATCCAGCGCTTTGGCATGAAATTGACCAATAGCCGCGGTCAATTCTTGGTTTTTTTTTGGAGTCAGTGGATGGGTTCTTGAGGGAATCCCCGGTTGGAAAAAAAATGTGGCATTGGTCCCCATTTCATGGTGATCTGTAAGAATGTTGGGATACCATTGGTGAAATGTTTTCAATCGCGCTTGACTCTCTGGGAGCTGTCCGGGCATCCAATCGCGATTCAGGTCGAACCAATAGTGATTCGTGCGGCCACCCGGCCAAACTTCACTGTATTCGCGGTCATTGGGGTCTGGAGTGACATTTTGTGCCTTGTGCATATTGGCCCAAGTGGCAAATCGCTGAAGTCCATCTGGGTTAAACGAAGGATCCAAAAGAATAATGGTTTTACTCAGTAGTGCGTCTATTTCTGGGCCCTGAGCGGCTGCTAAATGGTAGGCTAGTAGCAAGGCTGCATTAGCGCCACTGGGTTCATTCCCATGAATTGAAAAGCCCTGATTCACGACAATAGGCATGTCGTTTAAGTCAAAATCGAGACCTTTTGCCTCTGTCAGTGCTGCATGGTCTTGGCGAATTTGATCGATCTGCCTGTGGTTTTCTGGCGATGTAATGGTCAGTAAAACTAATGGCCGCCCTTCGAATGTCGTGCCCCTTTGTTCGAGGCTCAATCGGTCACTCGAAGCTGCCAATGCGGTCATATAACCCACCAGTTTGTCATGTGTGATGTGCCATTGTCCGACTTGATGACCAACGATGTCCTCTGGCGTTGGAATATTTGGATCATAGGTTTTGTGCTGTGGAAGGTAATAAGCCAAATCAAGGTCTTGTGCTTTCAGGTAAGGAGAAAACATACTCAAGCATAATAGGAAAAACAATATTCTCATAATAACGGTTTCAAGAAATTTACGTTTAAAGATAAAATAAAAAAGGCCGTTTCAAAGGAAACGGCCTCAATGGCATATGGGCTCCAGTGGATTTAAATATCTTCGAAGCGGACATCAGTAAAACTTGATGTTGATTGGTGCTCTGAATCACCAGAAGATTGTGCGGACTCGGCGGAATAGTCGGACTGGTGCCGGTCACTGATAACTTCCTCTCCTTTGGTCTCTAAGACATACTTAATCATGTCTTCTAAATTATCTTTAAAATCAGCGAAATCTTCTTTGTATAGGTATATCTTGTGCTTTTTGAAGTGAAAGGAACCATCATCATTAGTAAACTTCTTACTCTCAGTAATGGTCAAGTAATAATCTCCTGCTTTGGTTTCGCGAACATCGAAAAAATAAGTTCGTCGCCCTGCACGCATGACTTTTGAATAAATCTCTTCTTTGTCTGAGGTATAATGTTGACTCATATTGGTTTTTGTTTGGTGGTCGTTTGGGCCAAAAATCTAAAAAAAAACCAAATCAGCAAAGCAATCTTTACAATTCTTTTTCTACAAGTTGTTTTTCGTATAACTCTTTGTAATACCCATGTGCTTTGAGCAATTCATCATGAGATCCTTCCTGTATCACGGCACCGTGATCCAACACCAAAATGCGATCAGCATTTTTGACCGTAGAGACCCGATGACTCACGATTATGGTCGTTTTGTTTTGACTGTATTCTAGTAAATGATGCAAAATAGCTTCTTCTGTCTCAGTATCGACGGCACTCAAGCAATCATCGAGAAGTAAAATTTGTGCGTCTTTGATGAGTGCCCGAGCTATGGATACCCGTTGTTTCTGTCCACCACTTAGCGTGATGCCGCGTTCTCCCAAAACTGTATGGTAGCCATCTTTGAAGTTGATGATGTTTTCGTGCACAACGGAACGCTTGGCAGCACTTTCAATTTCTTCTTGTGTGGCATCTGCTTTGCCAAATTTGATATTGTCTAATATGGATTCGCTAAAAAGAAATGCATCCTGAGGCACATAACCGATGGCGTTTCTCAGGTCATTGAGATTGATGCTTTTGGCGGCTAGACCATCCATAGTATAGGTGCCAGAGTCGACATCGTAGAGCCTCGCAATTAATTCCAATAATGTTGATTTCCCGGAACCTGTATGACCAATAATGGCCAGGGTTTCGCCAGGGGCAACCTTAAAGGAAACTTCATTAAGGGCTTTTATCTTGGTATCTGGATAGGTAAAACTCACCTTATCGAACACTATGTGGCCCGAGATCTGATGATTTTCTTCTGTGTGGTTGATAATTTGAGGCTCTTGTTTGAGGAATTCATTGATGCGGCCTTGGGATGCTTCGGCTTGCTGTACCATGGAGGAAACCCATCCGACTATCGCTACAGGCCATGTCAACATATTGACATAAATCAAAAATTCGACAATAGTGCCAAAATCAATTGTTCCATCGATATACTGGTTGCCACCAACATATATCACTAATATATTGCTCAAACCGATCAGCAAGATCATCAATGGAAAAAATAACGCTTGTACCTTTGTCAGGTCAATGTTCTTGTCTTTGCTGTGATTAGCAAGGGTGATGAATTCTTCTTGACTTCGGGATTCAAGGCCATAGGCCTTGATGACACTGATGCCACTAAAACGCTCTTGAGTAAAGGTGGTGAGTTGTGACAAATATTTCTGAACAATACTGCTGCGCTTGTGTATTTCAATACTCAATTTGTAGATGCCTATGGATAAGAATGGGAGCGGCCCAACGGCATAAAGCGTGAGCATAGGCGCAGTGTAAAGCATATAGCTTATGGCCACCACAAATAGGGTGACAGTTGTGGTGCTGTACATCAGCGCAGGACCAGCATACATACGGATTTTGGAGACATCCTCACTGATTCTATTCATCAAATCCCCAGTACGATTGGATTTGTAAAAATTAAGGGATAGCCGCTCATAATGTCGGAACACCTCATTTTTTAAGTCATATTCGATATAGCGCGATACCACGATAATTGTTTGCCGCATCAAAAACGTGAAAAATCCTGAAAGTAATGCCGCGCCAATAATCAATCCAATATCTAATGCTAGGGCACTGGTGAGCACCTCATAAGTGCTTTCCCCATTGATATAACTTTTGATGCTGTCTACAGCATCTCCAATTTTGGCCGGAACGACAATGCGGAATACGGTCGCGATGGCAGTGATCAGCAAACCAATAATGAGGCGGCCACTGTAGGTGACAAAATATTTATTGATGTAGGCCAGTTCTTTCATGTTGCGTCGACCGCTTGTGTTATTGTTATTTTTGAGTCATTTTCTTTGTAGAATCTGCAGTACTTAGGTATTTTTGCACTGCGTTTTTAAGACCTCCACAATATGATAAAAGAAGTGATTGATTCTAAAGCACTCCGCCATCTGACACCTGTCTTTGGTCACGAGGCATTCAGCGACCATGAACAAGTTGTTTTTTGCCATGACAAAGATACTGGTTTAAGGGCAATTATTGGTATTCATAATACGGTTTTAGGTCCTGCTTTAGGCGGAACACGTATGTGGAATTATGCAACCGAACAAGAGGCCCTCAAAGATGTTTTGCGCTTGTCGCGAGGGATGACTTATAAGTCTGCGATTACTGGATTGAACTTAGGGGGAGGCAAGGCTGTAATCATTGGTGATGCCAAAACCCAAAAGACACCCGAATTGATGCTTAGGTTTGGTGAGTTTGTTCATGGCTTGGGCGGGCGTTACATTACCGCAGAAGATGTTGGCATGGAAACTGCCGACATGGATTTAGTGCGCACCGTGACCCCTTATGTAACTGGTATTTCTGAGGACAAAGGAGGTGCAGGAAATCCATCTCCCATAACAGCCTATGGTGTGTTTATGGGGATGAAAGCTGCGGCCAAATTCACTTATGGCTCTGAAGACCTTGAAAATAGAAAGGTACTTGTCCAAGGCATTGGGCATGTTGGTGAAGCACTTGTGGAGCATTTGACTAATGAAGGTGCCCGTGTGGTGATCAGTGACATCAGTCAAGAACGCTTGGAAAGAGTACGCGATAAATATCATGCCACGATTTTCCAAGGGGCCGATGTGTACGCAGCAGATGTTGATATTTACGCGCCATGCGCTTTGGGTGCAACCATTAACGATGAAACATTAAAAGTGCTCAAGGCCAAAATTATTGCGGGAGCGGCCAATAACCAATTGGCAAATGAGTTCGAGCACGGAAATGCGTTAAGAGATAAAGGCATTGTTTACGCTCCAGATTTTTTGATTAACGCTGGAGGCATAATTAATGTTTATGCAGAGTTAGAAAATTATGGTCGTCAAGAAATCATGCGCAAAACAGAAAATATTTATGACACGACTTTGGAAATTTTGACCATTGCAGCAGACAAAGGCCTGACCTCTCATCAAGCAGCACTAGACGTGGCACAACAAAGAATAGACGCGCGTAAAAGCGAAAAATAAATCTATATTTGCGAGGCGCAACAGTGCGCCTTTAATCCAAACGTTCTTTTAAATATGCTTACCAGACGTCACATACGAGTTAAAGTGCTTCAATCCCTATATGCTTGGTCTCAAGACCAACAGCCAGATCATGCACCGCAACACAAATTTCTTTCCCATAGTTTGGAGCATATGCAAGATCTTCAGGCACTGATGCTCATGGCGCTTGTAGCTATGCGTGATCATGCCCAAAAGTTTTTGGAAAGATCCCAGCAGAAACATTTGGCCAGTGATTCAGAAAAAAATCCAAGTTTCAATTTGCTGCAGAATAGGGTAATACAGATGGTAGCAGCCCACCAGAGCTTGAATGAATTTGCAAAAAACCGCAAATTAAACCACTGGATTCAGGACGACGAATACATTGCAATTTTATTTAACGCACTAAAAGCAATGGATTGGTACCACGATTATTTGGCCCTTAGCCAACCCAGCTTTGATCAAGATAAGGAGTTTGTCATCCGCATTTACCGAGAAGTTTTAGCCCCAAATGATAAGCTTTACGACTACCTCGAAGACAAGAGTCTCACCTGGGTAGATGATTTTCCATGGGTCAATACGGCAGTTGTCAAGACCTTCAATAAGCTGAGTGAAAAAAATCCAAGTATTTTGTTTGTGCCAGGGGTTTTTAAGGACAAAGATGACCGTGCTTTTAGTAAGATGCTCTTTCAGAAAGTACTAGACAGTACAGAGGAGCTGGACCAAGTCATGAAAGGCAAAACTCCAAATTGGGACCAAGAGCGCATCGCAGATTTGGATTTGTTGATTTTGAGAATGGGCATCACAGAATTCTTGTATTTTCCGTCGATACCTGTTCGTGTGACCATCAATGAATATTTAGAGATTGCGAAAGAGTACTCAACACCCAAAAGTAGTTTGTTCATTAATGGAATTTTAGACCATATTGTGAAGGAATTTATGGAGCAGGACAAATTGAATAAAAGTGGACGTGGCCTTACTTAAAAGTAAAAAAATACCTAAATTAGTCCTCTTAAATTGAATCCTAATATATTTTAATTAAAAACTAAGCATCATGAAAAAGACTTTATTCCTTGTCGCGTTGATGGCCGCTTTTACTTTCACATCATGTAAAGACAATGCCTCTGACAAAGTAAGCGCTGATAACGTAGCTGCGGCTGCAGAACGTGACACGCAAGCACAAAAATTTCCTGTAATGGCTTTCGAAGAAAGTTCATTTGATTTCGGCACAATCAATCAAGGTGAGCCTCAAGAGCACGTGTTCCGTTTCACCAACAATGGTGAGGCCGATCTTGTGATTGTTGACGCAAAGAGCTCATGTGGCTGTACGGTACCGCAATACCCAAAAACACCTGTTGCTCCAGGAGAATCGGGCGAGCTTTTGGTAAAATTCAACGGTAGTGGGAAAAATCAAGTCAGTAAGACTGTAACCATTACAGCAAATACTGAAAAAGGAAAAGAAATGATCAGTATCAAAGCTTTTGTGACGCCAAAAGCTGGTGCTGCTGAAGGATCTCCAATCAAGATTCAATAAATCATTAAGCCTCTTAATTATGGAAAGTATCCAAGGCTTTGCGCCACTTATTTTAATGTTTCTTGTGGTTTATCTGTTCATGATAAGGCCCCAAATGAAACGTGCCAAGCAGGAGAAGAAGTTTGCTGCTGAGATGAAAAAAGGGGACAAAGTCGTGACCAAAAGTGGACTTCATGCTAAAGTTCTTGAGTTGAATGATGATGACACATGTGTGCTTGAATCAGGGGCCGGGAAAATGAAGTATGAGCGCTCTGCAATTTCTTTAGAATTGAGTCAAAAGCTCAATAAAGGGAAGGCCACTAAATAGCAAGAGGTCAGGTTTAAACAAAAAAGGTTGCTCAAATGAGCAACCTTTTTTGTTTTGTTTATGAATCTTGCTGACCAAGGACAAAATAAGACCAGGCAAGGCAATGGCTGAGCTTTTTTTAAAATCTATAACCTACAACTAGCCCACCGTTAAAGAAGCCCTCTGGCCCATCTGTTGCTGCTAGGTATCTGCCGCCTCCAATAAGTGCTTCGAATAGAAAGCCATTTTGATTGATCCATTTCTTTCCTAGCGAAAAGCCGATTCCGGCACTATGCCAGTGCACTTCATTGGGTTCTATTGGATAGGGGAATTCAATACCATCATAAGTGTAGGCCTTGCCCACAGCATAGCGCAAACACCCTTCTATAAAAACACCGTTGATACCAAAATCTTGCTTTTGGTAAAAGTATTGACGGTAATAAGGTTGGAGGACAAATTTTGCAGTAAAATCAACATCTTCTCCACTAAGGTCAATTTTTGTCAAGGCCCCAATGCCAGAGGAATAGCTTAGGGCGTATTCGTAGCTGATCTCAATATTTGGCACCAAAAGACCTTCTAGAACATCGACTTTGATTTCTTGAATGGTTTGAGTGGATTCTTCGGTAACACTTTCAGTGTTTTGACAAAAAGCGATGAGCGGCAAGAAAAAAGCCCAATAATGAAGCGTATTTTTCACAAAATATAGTTTAAATATTAGTGTTTTTTGATTTTTCACTTGCTAAGGTAGCGATATTGACAATAACTTCTATCGCCTTAAGCATACTTTCTACCGGAACATATTCATAGCGTCCATGAAAATTATGCCCTCCTGCAAAAATGTTAGGACAAGGTAAGCCCATAAAAGATAATTGTGATCCATCTGTGCCCCCACGAATAGGTTTTATGATTGGTTGGACCCCGGATTTTTCCATAGCCTCCTGAGCTAAATCAACAATGTGCATCATGGGCTCAATTTTTTCGCGCATGTTAAAGTATTGATCTTTAATCTCGACTTTAACTCGGTCAATACCCAGTGCGTCATTCATATCCTGTGCGATCTGATGCATGGCTCTTTTGCGCTTTTCGAACTTGTCACGATCGTGGTCCCTGATGATGTAGCTCAGGGTAGTTTGTTCGACATCGCCAGTAAAATGATGAAGGTGATAAAATCCTTCTCGACCCTCGGTGCGTTCTGGTGTTTCTTGTTCTGGAAGGGATTTGATGAATTGTTGCGCTAAGTAAGTGCTGTTGATCATTTTGCCCTTGGCATACCCTGGGTGGACCATCTTTCCACTAATGGTCACCTCTGCACCAGCGGCGTTAAAGTTTTCAAATTCCAGTTCTCCTATCTGGCTGCCATCCATGGTGTATGCCCAATCCGCGCCAAATCTAGTGACATCAAACTTGTGCGCACCTCGTCCTATTTCCTCATCAGGTGTGAAACCTATTTTAATGGTGCCATGTGGTATTTCTGGGTGCGCCAAGAGGTGCTGCATGGCCGAAATGATTTCTGCTATCCCTGCCTTGTCATCTGCTCCTAAAAGCGTTGTGCCATCGGTTACAATGAGTGTATTCCCTATATAAAGTAAAAGGTCGTCAAAATCATTTGGTGACAGTATAATTTGTTCTTTTGCATTCAATACAATATCGTCACCCTGGTAATTTTCGATGACTCTAGGAGTGACATTGGCTCCTGTGAAATCTGGTGATGTGTCAAAATGAGAGATGAAACCGATGACGGGTACCTCATGGGCCACATTACTGGGCAGGGTTGCTTGGATATAGGCATTGTCATCGATTGTGACATCGGAAAGTCCAATGACCTTAAGCTCCTCCACCAGGCGGCGTGCCAGCACCCATTGCTTTTCTGTACTCGGTGTCGCGGAAGAATTGGGGTCACTTTCGGTGTCGCAGGTGACATAACTGATAAAGCGCTTGATGAGTTCGTCTTTTGAAAACATAACATGAATTTATTATGCAAATTAAGGCATTACTTCCTTACAAAATATCGGTTTTAATAGTAATTTTGCTTTGAAACTTGACTTATGTATCAAAATTTTATTAGACCTCTTCTTTTTATGTTCGATCCCGAAATGGTGCACCATGTCACATTTCGTTTGATCAAGCTGGCGCACCGATTAGGTTGCTCTTTACTTTTTCGGAAGTTATACAGAATCAACGATCCAAGTCTTCATCGTCAGGTTTTTGGCATTGACTTCCCAAACCCTGTTGGGCTTGCGGCAGGATTCGATAAGGATGCTCAATTATATCATGAATTGGCCAATTTTGGATTTGGTTTTATTGAGATTGGCACGGTAACACCAAAGCCCCAAGACGGTAATCCCAAAAAGCGCCTGTTCCGACTTAAAGAAGACCAAGGCATCATCAATCGCATGGGTTTCAATAACCGCGGTGTTGAAAATGCCGTAAAGGCATTGAGAAAAAATAACGGTGTTGTTATTGGTGGAAACATTGGAAAAAATAAAACCACACCAAATGCTCGTGCAGCTGAAGATTACCGGCAATGTTTTGAGGCCTTATTTCCGTACGTAGATTATTTTGTAGTCAATGTCAGTTCGCCAAATACACCGGATTTGCGGGCACTCCAAGACAAGGAGCCGCTGACCGCTTTACTCAATGACCTTCAAGTGGTCAACAACCAGAAGTCGACGCCTAAACCAATTCTATTAAAAATAGCGCCTGATTTAACACATGGGCAGCTTAAGGACATTATTGAGATCGTGGCGTTGACCAAAATTGATGGTGTCATTGCCACCAATACAACCATTGCTCGTGATGGATTGATCAGTGGCAATAAAAACGAAGCTGGCGGCCTCAGTGGGCGGCCATTGCGTGAACGGTCCACCGAAGTGATCAGATTCTTGCATCAAGAAAGTAAAGGTGCATTCCCAATTGTCGGTGTTGGCGGCATCAATTCTGCTCAAGACGCATTAGACAAAATTGATGCGGGTGCCTCATTGGTGCAGATTTATACAGGATTTGTTTATGGCGGCCCTGCGTTGATTCGAGACATCAATAAGGCTTTGGTTGAAAAGACCGTCAAGAACCCATGAGTTTATGGAGTTTTGCCTTACTCTCTTTGGCCTTAGCAATTTCTCCTGGCCCAGATAATCTTTATGTATTGGCCCAGTCCATGAAGCATGGATTCAAGACCGGTTTATGGATTATTTTGGGATTGATTACCGGGTGCCTGATCCATACAACATTACTGGCATTGGGCTTCTCCGCACTTATAGATGCCTGGCCAGCTATTTTGTTGGTCTTCAGGATCTTTGGCGGAGGTTATTTGCTGTATTTAGCGTACCGAATAGCCTTAAGTAGTCCTTATTTAGTGTTGGATCAGGCCGCCGAGTTCAACCAATCGCGAGCGTGGTTTCAGAAGGGTTTCATCTTGAATGTTTCTAACCCAAAAGTATTTTTATTTTTTGTGGCTTTGTTTCCAGGGTTTTTGTGGGACAAGCAAGACCATACTGTTTTCCAATTTTATGTTCTGGGCTTGATTTTTATGTTGTCTACTGCCATTGTTTTTAGTTTTGTCGCATTTTTGGCTGCAAGATTAGGCCGAATATTGATGTCAAAAACTAAATTTTGGGTGGTGTTTCATTGGTTGCAGGTATTGTTGTTTGTTGGGCTAGCGGTCTATATTTTCTTGCCGTGATGGGGTAATA
Organism: Flavobacteriaceae bacterium; assembly: GCA_029248405.1. GTDB lineage: Bacteria > Bacteroidota > Bacteroidia > Flavobacteriales > Flavobacteriaceae > BACL21. The sequence continues at coordinate 49,431 of JAQWJJ010000002.1, forward strand.
TTTTGATTATTCAAGACCTCTTCTACCTGATGGATTTTTGTACCTTTACTCATGCTTTCGATCAAAATTATTGAGTGCCCTAGAGATGCCATGCAAGGCATCAAGCAGTGGATTCCAACAGTTGAGAAAACTCAATACATCCAGTCTCTTTTGGCATGCGGTTTCGATACAATTGATTTTGGTAGTTTCGTTTCGCCCAAAGCCATACCTCAGATGCGGGATACTCAGGATGTGCTCAGCGGTCTTGACAGGAGCAATAGCAGCACAAACCTCCTGGCTATTGTCGCCAATCTCCGTGGTGCAGAACAAGCCATGGCCTTTTCTGAAATCGATTTTATTGGTTATCCTTTTTCTATTTCTGAAAATTTCCAAATGCGCAATACGCACAAAACAATTGCAGAATCGATCATTGTTTTAGATCAAATTTTGTCCCTTGCGCGCAAGCATGGCAAGCAGGTTGTGACTTATTTATCGATGGGTTTTGGAAACCCCTATGGGGATCCTTGGGATAGCGATATTGTCGGTCGTTGGACGGATAAATTGGCGCAAATGGGTGTGTCGGTTATTTCTTTGAGTGACACCATTGGTTCTGCGACACCCGAGGTGATTGGTGCTTTATTTGGACAAATCATTCCACAATACCCTTCGATTGAATTTGGGGCTCATTTACACACTCATCCAGCGCTATGGCATGACAAAATAGACGCCGCGTTTCGAGCGGGTTGTTATCGGTATGATGGCGCCATACAAGGTTTTGGAGGTTGTCCAATGGCAAAGGATGAACTGACGGGCAATATGCCGACAGAAAAATTATTGAGCTATTTTACAACACAAAGGGCAGATCACAAGGTGAAAATGACTGCTTTTGAAAGCGCTTACAATCAAGCTTCTAAAATATTCAAACATGGTCATTAGAGTCAAGTATTTATTGTGTGCAGTGGTTTTAATTTGTGCCACAAGCTGTCGTGATAAGGCAGGCATTGCGGCCATTGAGGATGAGGTCATTTTCAATTTTGTCCAGCTGAACGATGTTTATGAAATCGCGCCTCTTGGAGGGGGGCTTTACGGAGGAATGGCTCGTGTGGCCTATGTCGTCGATTCTCTTAAAGCTATTAATCCCAATACTTATTTGTTCATGTCGGGTGACTTCCTGAACCCCTCTCTCTTGGGCAATGTCAAGTTTCAAGGGTCCCGAATAAAGGGAAGGCAAATGATTGAAGTGATGAATGCGATGGATTTCACTATGGTGACTTTCGGCAACCACGAATTTGATTTAAGTTACGCGTCATTTGCGCAAAGGCTCAATGAGTCTTCATTTGATTGGGTCAATGCCAATTGCTACCACGACCAGTCGGGTGTTCTGAGTTTGTTTCAGCGCCACCGTGGTGCACTTACAGATACAGTGCCACAAACCAAGATTTTGAGTATCGAGTCGCCTCGAGGCACCCCTCTTAAAGTCGGCTTTTTTGGGGTGACGATTCCGAGCAATCCTAAGCCTTATGTTCATTATGCAGATATGTTTGAGCAGGCTTCATGGGCGACCCAGCAGTTGCAAAATGACGATGTTGATATGATTGTAGCTCTGACGCACCTTGAGAAAAATATGGATCTAGAAATAGCCCGGCAAAATCCTAATATTGATCTTATTCTCGGGGGGCATGAGCATAACCATATGCTTTTACAAAGCGGTCAAACAGTGATTGCGAAGTCCGACGCTAATGCGAAAAATATTTATGTGCACCAAGTGCGCTACGGAGATTCCCGCAAGTCCTGGCAAATCGAATCTAAGTTGCTTCCCATAACGAACAAAACGCCAGAAAATCAACATGTTGCAGCTATTGTGCGTAAATGGGACAAGGTGCTTCAGCAGGAATTGGGCAGTGTTTTGGATGACCCCAACACTGTCATATACCAAGCCAAGACACCCTTAGACGGACGCGATAAGCAGAGCCGAAGTGAGCAAACTAATTTGGGCATGCTCATCACTACAGCGATGGCAGCTTCTTTTGATCCACCATTAGGTGCTGCAATAGTCAATGGTGGATCGATGCGCCTTGATGATTATTTGTCTGGTGGGATTACCGCAATTGATTTGTTTCGGGTTTTGCCATTTGGCGATGGCATACTCCAGGTTGAATTATCAGGAGCGCTGCTTAAGGAAGTCCTGAATTACGGAGAAAGTCAAAAGGGAGAAGGCGCTTATCTGCAACGCTATGGGATGACCAAAGACGCAAGTGACCGATGGAATTATCAAGGGACGCCAATTGTGGACCATCAAAAATATTGGATCGCTGCCAGTGAATATCTTTTACGTGGTTTTGACATTCCTTTTTTGACCCCCGACCATCCAGAAGTCTATCAGGTACTCAGGCCAAATGCTGAAGATCTTTCAGCTGATATCAGAAAATCAATTATTCATTACTTAAACAACTCACAAAATGATTAAAATTTTAAAACCTGCAGGATGGATCGCGTTGTTCGCGCTTGTGGTGATTCAATTTGTGCAACCCGACAAGAACCAACAAGGATATGAGTCTGTGGTGCTCTTCGAGCAAGAAACTCAGGTCAGCGAAGAGCTTGGTGTTTTTCTGCGCACTAATTGTTATGACTGCCACAGCAACCAAACTAATTATCCATGGTATAGCCAAATTTCACCACTCAATTATTGGTTAGAGGAGCATATTGTTGACGGCAAAAAACACTTTAATGTCTCGGATTGGGCCACTTATTCTGTCAAGAAAAAAGACCATAAACTCGACGAGTTGATAGAGGAGGTGGAAGAAGGGGAGATGCCATTACCCTCTTATCAGTATGTGCATGGATGTCTCACAAGCGAACAAAAAATGGTCTTGATCGAATGGGCACAGATGGCACGGCTGAATTATCAAGAGGAGCTTAAGGTCCTTGAGCTTTAAGCGCTTTTATTTTATTGTCCCTAACGCACCAAGTTCACGACTTTAATTGTATCTTTGCATGCAATTAAATATCAGCGAAGAGCGCTGTAACAGTTCTTAATTTAATTGCCATGACTGCACACGATCACAAAATTATTGGAGAAGGCCTTACCTACGATGATGTCTTATTGGTTCCGTCTTATTCTGAAGTTTTACCACGCGAAGTCTCGATAGCGACACATTTTTCAAGAAACATTACATTAAACGTACCGGTAGTTTCCGCTGCTATGGATACGGTGACCGAAAGCGCTATGGCCATCGCCATGGCTCGAGAGGGCGGTATTGGTGTTTTGCACAAAAACATGACCATCGAGCAACAGGCTGCTGAGGTGCGCAAAGTGAAACGTGCGGAAAGTGGAATGATCCAAGATCCAGTGACCTTAAGAGCAGAGCATACTGTTCATGATGCCCAAAGCACCATGCGTGAATACAGCATAGGTGGTATTCCGATTGTAGACCATAATCAAAAGTTGATTGGGATCGTCACGAATCGTGACTTGCGTTTTGAAAAGAATTACCACCGGCCACTTTCGGAGGTCATGACCAAGCAACCGCTTGTCACGGTCAGCAAGGGTACGAGTCTTGGAGAAGCTGAAATCATTCTTCAAAAAAATAAAATAGAAAAGCTGCCTGTAGTTTCTGACGACCAGACGCTATTGGGGTTGATTACTTTTAGAGATATTACGAAACTCACACAGAAACCTATTGCCAACAAAGATAAATATGGCCGATTGCGCGTTGCTGCTGCATTGGGCGTCACTGCTGATGCACTAGATCGAGCTGAAGCCTTGGTGGCGGCTCAGGTAGATGCAGTCATTATCGATACGGCTCATGGTCATACCAAAGGTGTTGTAGCAGTGCTCAAGCAAGTCAAATCAAAATTTCCCGATTTGGATGTAGTCGTAGGTAATATTGCAACTGCAGCGGCGGCGAAATATCTCGTAGATGCTGGCGCAGATGCAGTCAAAGTTGGTATTGGACCAGGTTCAATCTGCACCACTAGAGTAGTGGCTGGAGTTGGTTTCCCTCAATTCAGCGCCGTTTTGGAGGTCGCTGAAGCGATTAAGGGGACTGGTGTGCCGGTAATCGCTGATGGTGGCATCCGATATACTGGGGACATTCCGAAGGCCATCGCCGCAGGAGCTGATTGTGTCATGTTGGGTTCATTATTGGCGGGGACTAAGGAGTCTCCAGGTGAAACCATTATCTACGAAGGGAGAAAATTCAAATCTTATCGTGGAATGGGTAGTGTGGAAGCCATGAAGGAAGGATCGAAAGATCGTTATTTTCAAGATGTTGAAGATGACATCAAAAAACTTGTTCCCGAAGGTATTGTCGGTCGTGTGCCTTATAAAGGAGATTTGGTCGAGAGCATGACGCAATTTATTGGTGGGCTAAGGGCAGGAATGGGGTACTGTGGGGCCAAGAATATCGAGACGCTTAAAGAAACCGGTAGATTCGTAAAAATCACATCTTCTGGCATTCACGAAAGCCATCCGCACGATGTCACTATTACCAAAGAAGCCCCAAATTACTCACGTTAGTCCGCTATAGTTTGAGGCCGGTTGCTGTTGTTATTCTTCAACCTTAAGCTCAATACCCATTTCCTTAATGACTTGGAGGGTCAGGTCGAATCTATTGTCGATATAAACGACAGTATTGTCGCGCAGTAACACTTGGGTATAGCCATCCGCTTCTGCGACGCGCTCCAAAACAGTTCCGATTTTCGTGTACAAGGGCTGCATGAACTCCTCTTGCTTGAGTGCCAGTAACTGATTTCCATTTTGTTGGTATTGCTTCATTTCAGTTTCGAGCGCTAATAGTGAATCTTGTTTGGTTTTTTTCTGGTTGATGGTGTAGGTGTCTTCGTTCTGGCGATAGGTAGCGACGGCTTGTTCTAGATTCTTCATTTTATTTTGGAGTTCAGACTCCAGGCCTCCAGCATATTCCGTCACTTGTACTTGAACCTGTTCTAATTCTGGCATGACACTCAAAATATAGTCAATATCGATGGTGCCAACTTTTGAGGTTTGCGCGTGAAGTTGAAAACCGCAACAAAGTATAAATAAGGTGATTTTTCTCATGTTTGATAAATTTTTTGTGAAAATAATCTAAAAAAGGCATAAGCTCCAAAAACGATTGTGTTTAAAAACACAGTATTAGAAATGGTTTACTCAGCTCTTGACAATTTGTCCGCGATGGGGTTTTAGTCGCGCTCTTAAGTCAGCGACTAAACCAACGTTGACCGAAAGAAACACGCTGTGCATTTGTGTCGCCCCTTGGCGCACTTCTAAAACCCTGAAATCCAGCGCCTCCATAGTCATGAATTCTTTTAAGTGAATTCTGTGGTGCTCCGCAATTTGACGGCTAGAGGGCCCGCGAAAGTCCCATATCATGGCAACAATTGTATCTGGTGGTAATGAAGAAATGGATTGTGACATTGGATGAGTTATAGGCCAAAGATATTGCTTAAATACCAATTGCTCCAAGATTATTTGGACGGCCAGTGTTGCCCATGATCAAACACGTCAAAAAACTCAAAACGTTGTGTTAATAGCCTTGATAAACCTCTCAAATTTCTTAATTTTACGCCACCAAAAAATCATGGCCACAATGAGAAAAATATTGTTATCTATATGTTTGATTACGAGTGTGATTGGGTTTTCCCAAAAAAACGAAGAAACACTATTGACCGTTAATGATACCCCCATTACTGTGGGTGAATTCAAACAAGTATACCTGAAGAACCTGGATCTGGTGCAAGATCAAGAACAAAGAAGCATTGATGGCTATTTAGATTTGTTTGTGAATTATAAACTGAAAGTCGCCGCGGCGATTGATCAAGGCTTAGATAAAAAGCCGACCTACCTCAAAGATTTTGCTGGGTATGAAGAGCAGCTCTCACGCAATTATATTTATGAAGACAATGTGACCTCAGAACTCGTTAGAGAGGCTTTTGAGCGCAGTAGAGAGCAGATTGACGCGTCACACATTTTGATCATGTGCAACTGGGATGCTTTTCCTCAAGACACCCTAGAGGCCTATAATCGGGCATCGCAACTGCGTGAAATGGCCTTAAAAAATCCTGATAATTTTAATGCGCTTGCGCGTCAATATTCTGAAGAGCCAGGTGCTGATGAGCGAGAAGGGCGCTTGGGTTATTTTACAGCATTTGGCATGATTTATTCTTTCGAAACAGAAGCTTACAATACACCTGTCGGTGAAATTTCGGATGTCGTAAGAACACAGTTTGGTTATCATGTGATCAAGGTGCACGACCGGCGAGCAGTGTTGCCAAAAATCACGGTATCTCACATCATGATCAGCACTAGAAACGATACTTCGGGTGTGGCACAGGAACGCATTCTTGAAGTAGAGCAATTGCTGTCTCAAGGTGCTCCTTTTGAAGATTTGGCCAAGCAATACTCAGACGACAAGAATACAGGACAAAATGGAGGCCTTATGCGCCCATTCTCAAAGGGTGACTTAAAAGCGCCACCGTTCGAGGACGCTTCCTTTGAGCTCAAAACCCCTGGTGAAATTTCAGGCCCCATCCAAACCCGATTTGGCTGGCACTTGATCCGTTTGGAAAGCTTTGGCCAAATGCCCACATTCGAGGAAGAAAAAAAGCAATTGGAAGCTAATGTGCGGTCTGGCGATCGGTCAAAAATTGTGACCAGTGCAGTAACCTCAAAAATGAAAGAAAAACTGGGCTTTAAGGGCTACCCATTTATGTCAGAATTCTTGGCCGTGGTCAACGACAGTATCTTTCAAAGAAAGTGGCATTTTGAGCCCTTTGCTCCTGAAGACAACAAGCCTTTATTCAATGTAGGAAGCGAGACGTATTATTTTAATGAATTTGGGACTTACATAGAAGGTCGACAAGGTAAAGTGCGTCCTTACAAACAGATTGCGACGATGCTTCAGATGGTTTATGAGGAGTTTGAGTCATTAAAAGTTCAGAAATATTTCAAAGCCAATCTCGAAAAGGTCAACCCTGAATATGCAGCGATCATCAATGAATATCGCGACGGACTCCTGATTTTTGATGTCATGGAGAAAAATATTTGGACCAAAGCCAAGAATGACACCTTGGGGCAGGCCAATTATTATCAGGCCCATCAAGACCAATACCAGTGGAAGCGCCGAGTCAAGGGGACGATATTCCGCACGGTATCGCAACAAAACATGGACCAAGTGTTGGATCTTTTGCGACAAGGAGTCTCTCCAGATCAAGTCAAAGGACAGCTCTCAGATGCAGAAAATATGGGATTGTTGGTGACGGAGGGTGTTTTTGAGCAAGGAGACAAAGCATTGCCCCCGACCTATCCTCTAGTCCCAGGCCTCTCTTCAGTTTATCAATTGGGTCCGAAGCAATATGTGGTGGTCCATGCGTCAGAGATTATTGAGCCAGGGGTCAAAACTTTTGATGAAGTTGCTGGTCAAGTTTTTAGCGATTATCAGTCACAGCTAGAAACCATTTGGATGGAGGATTTAAAGTCGAACTACACAGTTTCGGTCAATAAAAGAGCATTGCGAAAATTAAAGCGCGCGCTCAAGAAATAATTATTATGGATCGATCTTGGGTCTTTTGGATGGCGTTATTTTTTGTTTTTGGCTCCTGCAGGTATGTGGCACCCAATGAGCAAAAAAAACCCTTGGCCCGTGTCAACCAATCTTATTTATATTACGAAGATATTGGACCTGGACTCCTCGAATCTGTGACCGCACAAGACAGTAGTTTGATCATCCAAAACCAAATTACCCGATGGGCGACCAAACAGTTGCTGATCGATCAAGCAAAAATAAATATCAGTCCTGAACAGCAGGCCGATCTCGAAGATCTGATCCAGCAATACAGAACTGATTTATTTACCGAATACTATAAAAGCAGTATTGTTGCAGCACAATTGGATAGCATTGTAACGGAAGCTGAGTTAGAGCAATATTATGCGCAAAACAAAGAAAACTTTAAGCTCAATGATGTGGTGATGCAGTTTCGCTATGTTCATTTGCCTGAAAATTACTTGCAGATTCCTGAGGTCAAAAGCGCTCTACAGAGATTCGATCAGGACGACAAGATATTGCTCGAGGAGCTGAGTCTTCAATTTATAGGATCCTACCTCAATGATTCCACTTGGGTCCGGCAAGAAAAAATTATCGAGCGCTTACCGATTTTGAAGGAAAGCAATATGGCTGGATTAAAAAATGCCAAAATTACTCAGTTGCAAGATTCTTTAGGGCTATATTTACTCAAAATTGTGTCCGTTTTGGACCGAAATGACCCAGCGCCATTGACTTATGTCACGCCAACCATTCGGCAAATTATTTTGAATCGCCGCAAGCAAGAGTTGACCAATAAATTAGAAAAGGATATTACGAAAGATGCAATTAGAAACAAAACATTTGAAATTTACACACCAAATTAAAGGATTGATTTGTCTATTATTCTTGGGCTATGGCACTGTGTCTGGACAAGAAATAGTCATTGATAGCACTGACGCCATTCAGGAGTTGTCCCCGGTAGTGGCCTTAACCGACAGCGTGATTCCTTTTCAACGATACAAGGCAGAAGGGGTCTCGGCTGTGGTCGGTGAGTACGTTGTGTTAGACAGTGATATTGATAAGAGTTATTTGGAGCTTGAGCAACAAGGGGTCAGTATTAAGGATGTGACCCGCTGCCAGTTGCTGGGCAAATTGATGGAAGACAAACTCTACGCCCACCATGCCAAAGTAGATAGTTTGGTTGTGTCTGACGACGAAATTACAGCCAGAATAGAACAACAAATCACTTATATCGTGCAGCAGTTTAATGGGGATGAAGATAAAGTTGCCGAATTTTATAAAAAGGCCAGTATAGAGGAATTGCGTCAAGATCTTTTTGAAACCAATAAGGTCATTTATTTGGCCAATCAAATGCAACAAAAGGTTGTGGAGGATATTGAAGTGACGCCTGAGGAAGTCCGACAATTTTTCTATGACATTCCTGAAGAAGAGCGCCCTGTTTTTAGTGCTGAGGTCGAAGTGGCACAAATCATTATCGATCCCATCATTACCGATGGTGCCAAACAGAAGGTCATCGATAAGCTTAATGAGTTTAGAAGAGATATACTAGAGTATGGATCAAGCTTCGCGACCAAGGCAGTTTTGTACTCTAAGGATGGTTCGGCTTCAAAAGGTGGTCTCATTGAAGGCATCCGCAAGAACTCACCCTTTGCCAAAGAATTTAAGGACGTGGCTTTTTCATTACTTGAGGGCGAGGTCAGTGAGCCATTTGAAACGGAATTTGGCTATCACATTGTGACAGTGGATAAAGTCCGTGGCCAGGAGATTGATGTCCGTCATATTATTCTATTTCCGGATGTGACCCAGCGTGCGATAGATCAAGCTAGGGCAAGAATTGATTCTATCCGAACAGAAATTATGGCCGATCGATTGACCTTTGACGCGGCTGCCAGACAATTTTCTGATGAGGTAGAAACCCGCAATAATGGAGGCCAATTGATCAATCCCATATCTCTAGACACGAGGTTTGACCTGAACAAAATGGACCCAGAGATGAGCGCTCAAGTCTATAACCTTGAAGAAGGTGCTGTGTCACAAGTTTATTCGGACCGAGATTATACCGGAAAAACATCTTTCAAAATTTTATCCGTGACCAAACGACAACAAGAGCATCCTGCTGATTATGTCGACGATTACGAAAAAATTCAAGAGTTAGCGCTCAAAGAAAAACAGATTCGTGCTATTGAAATATGGCAGAACAAGAAAATTAAAGACACCTACATCAGCGTCAACAACGATTATATCGATTGTAGTTTTTCTAGTAATTGGTTAAAGAATTAAAAAAATCATAAGAGCTAATATGTCTGACGTCGCCCAAATGAACGAACTCGTTCAAAAGTATAAAGCACTCAAACAAGAGATTGAAAAAGTCATTGTTGGGCAAGAGAAGGTGGTCGACCAAATCATTTGTGCCCTTTTTTCTGGTGGTCATGCGCTATTAGTTGGTGTGCCTGGTTTAGCGAAAACACTTATGGTGCAAACCGTGGCACAAACTTTAGGGCTCAAGTTCAGCCGCATTCAATTCACCCCGGATTTAATGCCAAGTGACATTATCGGATCAGAGATTTTGGATGTTAATAAGACATTTAAGTTCATAAAAGGTCCCTTGTTCGGCAATATTATTCTTGCAGACGAGATCAATAGAACTCCTCCCAAGACACAAGCTGCTTTACTTGAAGCCATGCAAGAGTGTGCTGTGACCGTGGCGGGCCAGAGATATGATTTAGATCGTCCTTATTTTGTTTTGGCAACACAGAATCCCATCGAGCAGGAAGGAACTTACCCACTTCCAGAGGCCCAATTAGACCGTTTTATGTTTGCCATCGAATTGGATTATCCATCATTTGAAGAAGAAGTAGCGATCGTCAAAGCGACGACATCTGACAAAATTGGTGTGCCGTCTTCATTATTGGATGGCCCAACCTTAGTTGGATTTCAACAATTGATCCGCCGAATGCCCGTTGCTGATAATCTTGTTAATTATGCGGTTGAATTGGTCAGTAAGACACGACCCGGCAATGCTAAAGCGACAGCATCAGTCAAAGAGTTTATTGATTGGGGTGCAGGACCACGAGCCTCACAGAACCTTATTCTCGCGGCCAAAACCCATGCTGCATTAAGGGGAAAGTATTCCCCAGATATCGAGGATCTTCAGGAGGTTGCTGTGCCCATACTGCGGCATAGATTGTTGAAAAATTACAAAGCCGAAGCTGAAGGTAGAAAAATAGAGGATTTGATCCGCGGCTTATTTTAATGCCAAAATGCTGTAATTTTTATGCACTCATTTTTTTGACCCTCCGTCGTTCTCTTTGGTTGTCCTCTTTTGTGCGGTCATGAATGATTTGTAGAGTATTTTTACATCATCATATTCCTATATCATCAAAACAAGGAGTATATCATTGTCATTTTTTTAAAATTTTAATAAATAATCAGTATTTTATTAAAAATAATTCAATAAAATCTCTGATTTGATAAATTATATCGTGCTTATTGGTCAAATTGTTGGATTATTTTTAAATTATTTTAATATTTCGTAAATTCGCAGGACTTCAAAAAAACGAGCTATGGCATTCGACTTAGAAATGATTAAAAAGGTTTATGCGCATATTCCAGAGCGTGTAGCCCATGCAAGAACACTCACAGGGAAACCTTTGACCCTGTCAGAAAAGATATTATTCAGTCATTTATGGGAAGGTAATGCCTCTAAAAGTTACCAACGTGGCCAAGATTATGTCGATTTTGCCCCTGACCGTATTGCTTGTCAAGATGCAACAGCGCAAATGGCATTGCTTCAATTCATGCAAGCGGGCAAAAGTACGGTGGCCGTGCCCACCACAGTGCATTGTGATCACCTGATACAGGCCAAAACCGGAGCGCAGCAAGATCTTAAATCTGCCCTTTCCGGTAGTAGTGAGGTTTTTGATTTCTTAGAATCAGTGTCTAATAAATATGGTATTGGTTTTTGGAGGCCTGGTGCAGGCATCATCCATCAAGTCGTACTCGAAAACTATGCCTTTCCCGGAGGAATGATGATTGGAACAGACTCTCACACCGTGAATGCTGGTGGATTAGGCATGTTGGCTATTGGTGTTGGTGGTGCAGATGCCGTAGATGTGATGGCTGGGATGGCATGGGAACTGAAATTTCCAAAACTCATCGGCGTTCGTCTTACAGGCAAGATTTCGGGTTGGACAGCGCCCAAGGATGTCATTCTTAAAGTTGCAGAAATTTTGACGGTTAAAGGAGGTACAGGTGCCGTCGTTGAGTATTTTGGACCTGGAGCAGAAGCCCTCTCATGTACCGGTAAAGGAACCATTTGTAATATGGGTGCAGAAATAGGAGCCACAACGTCTACTTTTGGTTATGACGCCTCTATGGAGCGTTATCTCAGAGCTACTGATCGCGCTGAAATTGCGGATTTGGCGAATGAAATCAAAAATGACCTAACAGCAGACCCTGAAGTCTATGCCAACCCAGAAGCTTATTTTGATCAGGTCATTGATATAGATTTATCCACTTTAATGCCACAGCTTAATGGACCATTTACGCCAGATTTGGCCACAGAGGTGGGTTCAATGAATGGCAAGGCTCAAGAAAATGGATGGCCTTTGAAGGTTGAATGGGGATTGATCGGATCTTGTACGAATTCTTCTTATGAGGATTTGTCTCGAGCAGCATCAATTGCTCAGCAGGCTCTTGATAAAAACCTTAAAATAAAGGCTGAGTTGGGCATTAACCCTGGTTCAGAACAAGTACGATACACTGCAGAACGAGATGGGCTTCTTTCAATTTTTGAGGCCTTAGATGCTAAGATATTTACCAATGCATGTGGCCCATGCATTGGCCAATGGGCGAGATATGAAGACCCAAAAAATGCCCCCAAAAACTCTATTGTTCATTCTTTTAACCGCAACTTTGCTAAGCGGGCAGATGGAAACCCGAACACCCATGCTTTCGTCGCATCACCTGAGCTTACAGCGGCTATAGCGATCGCTGGGCGATTAGATTTCAACCCCATTACCGATGCCCTGATCAATGAAGATGGCCAGGAAGTCATGTTGGAGGAGCCAACCGGCTGGGAATTACCGCCAAGCGGTTTCGATGTTCAAGACAATGGCTACTTAGCGCCTGAGGAGGATGGCAGCCATGTCTCTATTGCCGTCGCTAGTGATTCTGAGAGATTACAGTTGTTAGATCCATTTTTGCCGATAAGCAATGGCTCCATGCAGAATATGAAATTATTGATTAAGGCTTCAGGTAAATGTACTACTGACCATATTTCTATGGCTGGACCATGGTTGCGCTTCCGAGGACACCTCGACAATATTGCCAACAACACTTTGATTGGTGCCGTTAATGCCTTTAATCAAAAGACGAATTTTGTAAAAAATCAACTTACAGGAGCATATGGTGGTGTGCCAGATACGCAAAGGGCTTATAAAGCGGCTGACATCAAAACCATCGTGGTTGGAGATCATAATTATGGCGAGGGCTCATCACGTGAGCATGCGGCCATGCAGCCACGTCATTTGGGCGTCGCAGTAGTTTTGGTCAAGTCTTTTGCGCGGATTCATGAAACAAATCTCAAGAAACAAGGGATGTTGGCTTTGACCTTCCAAAACGAATCAGATTATGACCACATATGCGAAGATGATGCGATCAGCATTGTAGATATCGATGGTTTTACCCCTGATGTACCTTTGACTCTGGTATTGTCTCATGCCGATGGGTCAACTGAATCTATTGTGGTCAATCATTCATACAACAGTCAACAGATTGAATGGTTCAGAATGGGTTCTGCGCTCAATCTGATTAAAGAAGAAAATAAGGCTTAAGTCAACCAAAATCTGCTCTTTGGTCGGCTAGTGATCGAGTCCAAGCTGCTTTTCTACCAAGGCAATGTCTGATGCAGCTGTCAGATCCGGAACATGTTCGGCTATTTCCAGAACCTGTATCGGACAGCTCAAGTCTTTTACCAATATTTGGGCTGCCATTGGCAGCTCTTTTTCTTGTCGTATTGGATGTGTGGGACAAACTCTAAGGGCTCTAATGATGTCTGATCCGTTAAATTTCCACAAATTCATGCTCACCAGTAGTCTGTTCATGCGTTCTTGGATCCAGCCAGTCATCTCTTCATTTGGTTTTTCTTCAAGTTGCAATAGCTCTTTGTTTTCATTGACCACCAATAGGGCAAAGGCTCGGATTTTAGTTATTGGGAATTTTAATGCATCGCGATCATAACTCATTAAGGCATTTGGCGCGTCACACTGACGCAAAAGTGTCAAGGCTTTGATTGAATATAAATTGTCCGCATTACACAACACAAACGAAGCTGAACTCAATTTTGGATACTGCTGAAGTGCCTGCAAAAGGGCATCTGCAGTGCCCATTGGCTTGAGTGCGTCATTCGGGAGGTATTGGATGGCATATGCGATGCGCAGACCTCGATAAAGGTTACCGTGTTCCCTTTGGCCATAGCGTTCTTTGAATTCTTCAGAACCCGGCGACACAACCAATACCACGTCTTTGAAACCTGCCTTTACGACATTATTTAACAAAAAGTCCAATGCTGGTATTTTTGCAGTGCCCAACGGAATGAGGGCTTTGTTGGTGGGCATTAGATCACTTTTTTGTGCCTGGGCCAGAGTTTTTTTCATCCGACTCGAAGCGCCAGCAGCCAAAATGATGAGTGTTTCTGTCATTGGGTTGTAAGTTGGTGACCTGATCTGAATTTGATTGGATAAACATTTTTGGCACCCGCGCGAGATACCGCTGAAACAATTGAGGCTGCCTGATTTTCTGGCACTAAAAATAAGGCACAACCCCCGTGCCCTGAACCTACAATTTTTGCGCCATAAGCTCCATGTTGGAGACCGATGTCAATCAGTTCATCAATTTTTGGATGAGACACCTTGAGGCACTTGCTCAATTGGTGATGGTGTCTGGTCATGAGCTGGCCGAGCTGCGCAGCACTTGGATCACTGCTCACCAATATTTTGAGGGCACTCTGGGTGATATCGTGGTTGTGGATTGCCGCCGCAAAATAGGGTTGTAAATCCCTCGTTATATGGGGTAAAATTCTTGCCAAGTCGGCGGGTGTCGCTTTTTTTAAGTCAAATTGAGGATCAATTTTTTTTGCCAAATCTGTCGCCTTTTGGGCGTTTGTTCTGACCTCACCAAGAGTGCCAAGAGTGTCTTTGCCTATTCCAGACTCTGCCAATACCATGGTCAGTTGTGGCAGTGGCAGTGGAGTGACCACCAAATTTTTGCCAGTTTCCAAAAAGATCAATCCACCATGCGCAATGGTATATTGATCCATTTGCCCCCCTGGGCTGTTGTGCTCTAATACCTCTGCCTCGAAGGCCATTTGACCAATCAATAGTGGTGTTATGGGCTGGTCACAACCGAATGCATGCAACAAAACTTTGATCCAGCCGACGGTCAAGGCCGAAGAACTTGAAACACCCGCGTTAATCGGTATGTTGCTGGTGATTGAAACCTTTAGCCCAGAATCAGGAACACAGCCATAGCGTTGTAAAACTCTTAAGCCTGAGTTGAAAAAATCAATTGGTGTTTGGTTATTACGTTCTTGATCCAAGAGGCTTATGGAGCAGTGTTGTTCCAGATCTTTTAATTCAATATAAAGTATCTCATCCTTAGTGTGGGTGACATGAAAAGTCATGGAGCGGTCAATCGCTCCGGCAATGACGGGTAAATCGAGATAATCTTGATGATCACCAAAGAGACAGACCCTTGCTGAAGTTTCTATGGTGAAAGGACGAAATGGGGCCTGTGTCACTAGTAGGTTGTTTTGGTCCAATCGTATGGCTTGCGCTTGACCCAGTTGCCTCGAGTAAAGTCTGGAAAATCTTGTGGCGCACCATTGTTGGCGATGGATTGCTCAGAGAGTGGTGTAATGGCACTCCAAGCGGCCGCATCGTAGACATCCAAAGGCGGCGCAATATTTTTTTTGGCTGAGGCAACAAAGGCTTGTAAAACAAAAAAGTCCATGCCGCCATGACCAGCGCCTGTCGCGATATCACCATATTTCTGCCATAATGGATGGTCATATTCTTTCAGCCAATTGGAGGCGTCATCCCAACGATGCGGGTGTTCTGAGCGCTCCTCGATATAAATGCGATTGCCATCGACTTCCCAAATACCAGAACTGCCTTGGACACGAAACCCCAATGAGTAGGGCCGCGGTGAATTGCAGTCGTGGGTCACAATGATCGTTTCTCCTCGAGCAGTTTCAATCATTGAGGTAATGATGTCTCCTTGTTTGAATTTGAGTTGAGCATTTGGATGATTTTCCCCGCCGTGCTTAACGACATAATTATGTAACCCAACACCTTTGGTGGCCATTGTGGTGATACTGACAAATCTATTGCCTCTGTTGATGTCTGACATTACAGCTATCGGACCAACGCCATGAGTTGGATAAACATCTGCGTTTCTAAGTAAGCTGTGTTGGGTGCGCCATGCAGATTCTGAGATCCCTTTTTCTCCAAATTCAACGCCCAATCCATAAGCACTTTTGCCATCATTGAATTTGACAAAGCGCAAATCATGTTGATAACCACACCTAAAATGCAGCAATTCGCCAAAAACATCTGCTCTGACCATGTTCAAAACGGCCATAATGTCCCGTCGGTAACAAACATTCTCCAGTATCATCAGGTGTGTCCCTGTTTGTTCATGAACATTGACCAAATCCCAGCATTCTTCCATCGTGTTGGCTGCAGAGACTTCAAGTCCCGTATACTTTCCTGCGCGCAGCGCATCTTTGGCCATTCGGGTGTGCCACAGCCATGGTGTACTGATGATCACGGCATCAACATTACTTTGGGCTAATAAGTTTTTATAATCAAAGTCATTTTTCTCAAAAACAAGGGGTTGAGGTTGTCCTGATTCGGCAATCATTTGTTGGGCCAGGGCGTTGCGCTCTGGATCAATATCGCAAATTGCGGTGACTAAACAATCATCACGCAATAATAAATTGCGTAAGTGGTTTGTTCCCCTTAGACCGACACCGATCAACCCGACCTTGAGCAAATCGGAAGATTCTGAAGTATTTATGGCAGACGCCCAGCTTGGCAGTACAGATAGAGAGGCACTTGCAAGGGCAGTTGTTTTGACAAAATTTCGTCTCGAACTCATGGCTTTTGGTTTTTTATAAAAATAGCAATTTTCGACCAACACTATTGACTTGTTGTTTGTTTTATTGGGCCGAATCACAAAATTATGACACGTATTCTGGGTTTGATTTGTCAGAGCGAATTCGATCAGGTACTTCAAGTGCTCCCTTAAAATCTGTATCTTTATCTGATCAAAAACAACGTATATGTCTTTCGATCATTCTGATTTGTTGCAACACGCCAACTCCATTTGTAAGGATACATTAATGGAAACTTTACAAATAGAATTTGTGGCCATAGACCAGGATTCAATTACGGCCAAAATGCCGGTGAATTCTCGCGTTTTTCAGCCTGATGGCATACTGCATGGAGGAGCAACACTGGCCTTGGCAGAAAGTGTAGGCAGCGCAGCAGCGCAAATTTTTCTTGGAAAAAAGGACATTCAGGTCAGAGGCATACAGCTATCAGGAAATCATGTCAAAAGTGTCAAAGAAGGCCATGTTTGGGCAACTGCGCGCTTGATTCATGGGGGAAGAACAACCCAGCTGTGGGAGATTCGTGTGGTCAACGATCAGAAAGATTTGGTCTCATTGGTCAAATTGACCACCATGATTTTGAATCGTTGATATGTTAGACCAGTTGATCAATCATGTGCGGATGCATCTGCAAAACCAAAAGAGTTTTGTGGTTTTTGTCAAGCCGCAAGAGGTCCATCTCGAGGGCTGGTTTTCTTCTGAACAAGCTGATGAGGCCAATGCCATTGGGCCACAAAATCCTGCCCAAGGGCCCCAATTCATCATGCAAGATTTTGATGTGTCGGTCCCTGCCAAAATATTGAACAAGAATGATTGTGCGGTAATCCATGCCCCGCTTGAGGAAGAACCCAATGTACTAAAGGACTATAATTTTACAGCCTCAACTGAGACAGGCGCTACCTACACGTCGTTGATTGTCAAGGCGATTCAATCGATGAGAAATGGCCTTTTTGATAAAGTAGTCTTGTCTCGTGCCCACCAAATTGACCTGAGCCACTGCGATTGGTCGTTACTTTTATCTCGTCTGATGTCTTGTGACCTCAAGGCTTTTAGATATCTATGGCATCATCCTGACGAGGGCATATGGCTCGGAGCCACACCAGAGCTCTTGATCGGCGGAGGCGATCGCAGATACCAGACAATGGCTTTGGCGGGAACGCAATGGAATATCAGAGGAGAAGATGTCCGATGGACGACAAAAGAGCGCAACGAGCATCAATGGGTCATTGATGATATTCACCAGCGACTGGATCGGATCAGTAATCAAGTCGAAATTGGTCCAACCCAGACCCATCAGGCGGGTCGGTTGCAGCATCTCAAAACAGGTGTAACGGGATCTCTGCAGCATGGTATTTCCTTTTTAGAGGCGGCACTTGTATTGCATCCCACTCCAGCCGTCTGTGGCTATCCACGATCGCAAGCACAGGCTTTTATCATCGAAAATGAAGGCTATGACCGACGTTATTATACTGGTTTTTTGGGCCTTATTGACAATGCCAAGGACACAGCGGCATTATTTGTTAACCTGCGTTGTATGTCCGTATCTGGACTGAATGCAAGAATTTATGTTGGAGGTGGTCTGACCATCAATAGTGATCCTGAGGTTGAGTTTGAAGAGACACAAAAAAAACTAGGCACTATGGGGTCAGTTATTGCCCCGTTTCTTAAGTCAGGGCTATAGGCTTTTTGTATCTTTGTGCCGATGAGTTTCTCTTCTAAAATACGCTCCCATTTGGTGGTGCAGCAATGTGCAAAGGCCGGTATCGTGCATGTGGTGCTCTCGCCTGGATCAAGAAATGCTCCATTGATTATGGATTTTACAGGGTACAAGGGATTCCAGTGCTACAGTATTGTTGATGAACGTTCCGCAGGTTTTTTTGCCCTTGGATTGGCCCAACAGACTAAGAAGCCAGTGGCCTTGGTGTGTACCTCAGGGACTGCATTACTCAACTATTACCCAGCAGTAGCGGAGGCTTATTACAGTGAAATACCATTGGTGGTTATTTCTGCCGACCGACCAGAGGAATTCATTGGTATAGGAGAAGGCCAAACCATTGAGCAAAGATCAGTTTTTGGCAAGCATATTGGTAAAGAAGTGCACTTGAGTAGTGACGATCTCACCATGACTGAGCATACTCAAGAGCTGATCCAAACCTTGACTTTTGCTTGCAGCAAGCGATTGCCCATTCACATCAATATTCCTTTTGCAGAACCCCTCTATGACCTGTTGGATGGTCCCATGACTATAGAGCATCAGGGGCCAGCTTTCAGTACAGAGGCGGTTGCGCCAATGGATCGTGATATAAAGGAATCTCAGACAGCTTTTGCCAATTATCAAAAAATAATGATCCTTGTCGGCACTCTTCCGGAAGGGACAATAAGTCAAGTATTGATCGATTTTATGGCGTCCAACCCATCGGTCCTGGTGCTAAAAGAGAGCACTTCAAACTTGCACCACCCAAATTTCATCTCTGGAATTGATCAACTCATTTCGGCACTGGGTCATGATGAATTTGCCGAGTTGAAGCCTGATCTTTTGATCACCATGGGGGGTATGGTGATTTCAAAACGCATCAAGTCGTTTTTGAGGCAATACAAACCAGAGTGCCATTGGCATATTGGAGAGGGACGAGCCAATAATACCTTCTTCGCGTTGACGGATCACTGGAATATGGCTCCAGAACGATTTTGGGGCTTGATGACCCAGACCCAGTCAAAGCCCTCAGGGTACCGCGATTATTGGCGAGACATTGGGCAACAAAGGAGGTCTGCACATGAACGATTTGTTTCTTCAGCACCCTTTTCTGATTTGAGTGTATATGCACAAGTCATGAAATCCATACCTGATCATTACATCGTGCATATGGCCAATAGTGCTGGAGTGAGGTATGCACAGCTTATGCCACAGAATCCAAGTCATCATGTCTACTGCAATAGAGGAACCAGCGGTATAGAAGGCAGCAGCAGTACCTCTGTTGGTGCTGCTTCAATAGCCAAACGACCAGTGGTCTTGATCACAGGGGACTTGAGTTTTTTTTACGACAGCAATGCTTTTTGGAATCAATACGTACCACAATCTTATCGCGTTATCCTTGTGAATAATGAGGGAGGGGGTATTTTTAGAATTTTACCTAAAGCAAAATCGATAGATGGATTTGCAGAATTCCTCGAAACCAAGCACACGCGTAGTGCTCAGACGCTAATTAGTGAATATAATTGGGGTTATAAAAGTGTGGCCTCGAGTGGCGCACTCGTGGCCGCTTTAGTTGATTTTTTCGACGATTCAGACCAGCCTAAATTATTGGAGATTAAAACTCCAAGCACCCTTAACGATGAAGTCCTAACGGACTATTTCAGAGCGCTTGAGCCAAAATAATTCTGCCCCGAGTCCTCTATATTCCTGAAGCTTGTGTTGAGTATTTGCTTACCTTTGCGCCATGAATTTAGGACAATATAACACATTAACCATTTTGCGTGATACCGACCCCGGATTGTATTTGGGTGATGATCAAGAGAATGAAGTGCTTTTACCGCATCGCTATAAGCCTGAGACTTATAATATTGATGACGAGATTGAAGTTTTTTTGTATTTGGATAATGAGGAACGTCCAATTGCGACAACCGATGAACCTTACTTAACCCTCAACACATTTGGCTATCTGCGCTGCAGTGATGTCAATGCATATGGTGCTTTTATGGATTGGGGTTTGGTCAAACAGCTTTTTGTCCCCTTCAAAGAGCAAGCCCGCCCGATGAAGGTCGGCAGTTGGTATGTGGTTTATTTGTATCTGGATGATAAAACCAATCGTCTGGTGGGGTCTAGTAAGACCAATAAATTTCTTTCGAATGACCATTTGACCATTGAAAAATATCAAGAGGTTGATATTTTGGTGACTCATTTGACCGAAAAAGGTGCCAATGTGATCATTAATGGAGTGCATAAAGGTTTGGTATACATCGATGATATCTTTGAAGATCTGCGTTCGGGAGATCAAATAAAGGCTTATGTCAAGAATATTCGCGACGATAAAAAAGTAGATGTCGTGCTGCAACCTATGGGGTATCGGAGTATTGAGCCCAATGCTGAGTATATTTTAGAGGAATTAAAGGCTGCTGGAGGTTTCATGGCACTTAACGACAAATCGGACCCAGAAACTATTAAAGACATGTTGGGCATGAGCAAGAAGCTTTTCAAAAAGGCGATTGGGACCCTGTACAAAAACAAGCTGATCCAAATTAAAGAAGAAGGTATTGAGTTGACCTAATGGCGTAGGCTGCCCAGTTTATAAGGAGCACACCGCGAACAAACGCCAAAAGGAGGGCAGGGATCAAACATCCGCATTGGTCGTGAATTAGTGGCGCCATAAGTGCCCAATGGATCAGGTATTGATGCTCCAGTGACGGTTAACCGCAACCCAGATGAGTTATTAGGTTTCGCACTCCACTGTGCGTTTTTTCGCCATTTATTTTGTCCTTGAGTGAGACGACTTTGCTTTTGGTTTTTTTCCATTATTGCCTCCTCCATATCTACAGCAAGCCAAAAATCTTGTGCCGACACTTTAGTGAAGGCCGACCAATTATAGATCGCTTCTTGCTTGGGCAGCCATTGAGACCATATTTTGTCTAATTGCGGTGCATCAGTAAGCATAAAAATTGGTAGAGTTGTTGTCGGGTTCCGTTCGGAATCAAATTCATTTTGGCCCCAAACCCCCATACTAAAGCATGAGAAGAGTACTGCAGCTAAATGAGTAATGGAGCATTTTGGAAACATCAGGTAGAGCGGATTGAATGCACAAAATTTAAATTATCTTTGCTAAAATTAGTCATAATGAAGGCAATAGAATGGACCACGGTCAAAAACTTTGAAGATATTACTTATAAAAAGGCCAATGGCGTAGCCCGCATTGCCTTTAACCGACCGCAAGTGCGCAATGCCTTTCGCCCAAAGACGACCAGTGAGTTACTAGAAGCATTTCATGACGCCCAAGAGGATACAAGTATCGGTGTTGTGTTGTTATCTGCAGAAGGACCTTCTCCTAAGGATGGGGTCTATAGCTTTTGTTCTGGCGGTGACCAAAGTGCCCGAGGACAGCAAGGTTATGTTGGTAGTGACGGTTACCACCGATTGAACATCCTAGATGTTCAACGACTTATCCGCTTTATGCCCAAAGTAGTCATAGCGGTAGTACCGGGTTGGGCTGTGGGCGGTGGACACAGTCTTCATGTCGTCTGTGACTTGACTTTGGCCAGTGAAGAACATGCAATTTTCAAGCAAACCGATGCCGATGTTACCAGCTTTGATGGCGGATTTGGCAGCGCTTATTTGGCCAAATTGGTCGGTCAAAAAAAAGCACGAGAAATTTTCTTTTTGGGCAGGAATTATTCGGCCAAGGAGGCCTTCGAGATGGGTATGGTCAATGCCGTTGTGCCACACGAACGACTCGAGGAAACAGCTTATCAATGGGCTCAGGAAGTTCTGGCAAAGTCACCTATATCTATCAAAATGTTGAAATTCGCCATGAATTTGACTGATGATGGCATGGTGGGCCAACAGGTTTTTGCCGGTGAAGCTACCCGTTTGGCCTATATGACAGATGAGGCTAAAGAGGGACGTGATGCATTTCTAGAGAAGCGTGCCCCTAATTTTGATAAAAAGTGGCTGCCGTAACAAGAGCCACCGACTGATTACCGTAATTTAGGAAAGGCACTCGGGTCCGACTCATGCATGATACCATAAATCTTTTCGTAGATGTCCTCTAACGATGGCTTCGAAAAATAGTCCCCATCCGTTCCATAGGCCGGACGATGTGCTTTAGCCGTGAGCGTCTGGGGTTTGCTGTCGAGGTATTGGTATCCATTTTGTTGTAAAAGAATTTGATCTAAGAGATAAGATGAAGCACCACCAGGAACATCTTCATCTACGATCAAGAGACGATTTGTTTTCTGTAGACTTTTGACCACATCGTGCGCCATGTCAAATGGGAGCAAAGATTGAGCATCGATCACTTCAACATGGATGTCTTGGTCTTGGAGTTCATGTGCGACTTCCACAACCATGCGCAAAGTGCTGCCATAGGACACTACAGTCATGTCACTCCCTGAAACTAAAGTTTCTACCACACCAATCGGAGTTCTAAATTGACCATAATTAGTAGGGGCCTGCTCTTTGAGACGATAACCATTGAGGCTCTCGATGACCAGTGCTGGCTCATCACTTTCGAGGAGTGTGTTATAAAATCCTGCAGCCACTGTCATATTTCTTGGCACCAGAATATGCAGGCCACGCAACAAATGAACTAATCCCCCCATAGGCGAACCACTATGCCAAATGCCTTCTAGGCGATGGCCTCTTGTGCGCACAATTAGGGGTGCTTTTTGCTTGCCATTGCTGCGATAACGGACAGTTGCCAAGTCATCACTCATCGTTTGTAAACAGTAAAGAACATAATCAAGATATTGGATTTCTGCGATCGGCCTGAGCCCTCTCATGGCCATGCCAATACCCTGACCAATGATCGTCGCTTCACGAATGCCTGCATCACTGATGCGGTCTTGTCCAAAAATTTCTTGCAGTCCTTCTAAACCTTGGTTGACATCTCCAATTTTTCCGCTATCCTCGCCAAAAATGAGCAATTCGGGGTGCTTTTCGAACAATGCTTTGAAATTATTTCTCAAGATCAACCGGCCATCCACCTCTGCGGCATGGTCGTCGTAGGTTGGGGCTATTGACTTGATTCGAGTCGCTCTGTTATCTTGTTCTGAATGAAGGTTGGAGGCATAGAGAGGCTCGATATTTTTGATGTATGCATTAATCCAAGCAGCCAACGCCTTTTTTTCTGGATATTCTTGGCCTATGGTCAAACGCATGGCCCGGCGCGCAGCAGAAAGTAAATCTCTGCGCAAAGGTTCTTTGTCTTCTATGAGATCTTTGATGATGTTCTGCAATTGCTGATTTTGGTTGCGTGATGCATCGGACAAAGCCTCTAAAACCTGTAAAAGTTCTGTTTTTTCATTTTTATGCGGTGCGATATAAGCCGCCCAAGCTCTATTTTTGCCATCGCGTACTTGCTTTTTAATATCCGCTTCAAGTGCCGTCAACGCGTCTTCAGTAGCGATGCCCTGATCCAAAATCCATTGACGCATTTTGACGTTACAGTCATGTTCACGCTCCCATGTCAGGCGCTCTGGACCCTTATAGCGCTCATGTGAGCCGCTTGTCGAGTGGCCTTGGGGCTGGGTGAGTTCTTGAACATGAATCAATACAGGCACATGATTTTCTCTTGCAAGAGCTCCTGAGGTCTTGAAAACTTTAACCAGGTCTGCATAATCCCATCCATTTACTCGGACAATCTCAAAACCAGGCAGCTCGTCTTCACGCTGAAACCCTTTTAAAATTTCTGAAATATTTTCTTTTGTAGTCTGGTATTTGGCATGCACTGAAATACCATAATCGTCATCCCAAACACTGATCACTAGAGGAACCTGAAGTACTCCGGCGGCGTTGATGGTTTCCCAAAACAATCCTTCACTGGTACTGGCATTACCAATACTCCCCCAGGCCACCTCTTGACCCCGATCAGAAAAAGATTTGAGATGAGCGACTTCTTTGACATTTCTATAAACTGAAGAAGCCTGTGCCAATCCTAACAATCGAGGCATTTGCCCAGCAGTAGGAGAAATATCTGAGCTGCTGTTGTATTGTTGTTCTAAAGCCTTAAAACTCCCATCTTCATTTAGGCTGTGTGTCATAAAATGACCACCCATCTGGCGACCACCGCTCATGGGTTCATGCTCTATAGAAGTATGCGCATAAAGTCCTGCAAAAAATTGTTCGATGGTCAATAAATCTAGAGCCATCATAAAGGTTTGATCGCGGTAATAGCCCGAGCGCCAATCTCCTTTTTTGAAGGCCTTGGCCCACGCCAACTGAGGCACTTCTTTGCCGTCTCCGAAAATACCAAACTTGGCTTTTCCCGTAAGGACCTCACGACGCCCCAATAAACTGCATTCGCGACTGGTCACTGCCACGCGATAGTCACTCAGGACTTCGGCTTTAAAATCATCAAAAGATAGTTGGTTATTTTTTGTCGATTTTGTCGGCATGAATCTTGGCGTTTAGAGTGCAAAAATACGCAAAATTGCCCTGCCGTGCAATGGTCAAATCGAGGTGGGCTTCTAAATCAACACTCAGGGCTATTGTTGGTTTTTCAGAGACACAACAACCCAACGGATCAATAATAGAAATGGAGCACCGTGCATCAATAAATCAAAATAATCAAGGGGTTGCATGCCAACACCTCCTCCCCAAAGCCATTTTATTTTACCCCACAAATGGGGTTCGGGAAAAAACGGCGCCAAACCAAGTGAAAGGCACAATAAAATAATTAATCGAGGGTTGTTCAAAAGGTTCATATCAATACCATTTTCGGGTGAATAGGCCACTAAGGGTGTCAAGGTCCAATGTGACGATAAAGCGGACTCTTGAAAAATAATCATCTGCACCGGGCTCCCATCCAAGGTTCGAATAAAGAGGGAAGTACAGTTCAAAATAATCGGTGACAAAGCTGGTTCGGATCCCACTATCATAAACGGCTTTGGCGTTGCTGCCTAAATTCTTAACCATTCCTACATCACCATAAACATAGAGCCATCGCCACAAATTAACACTGGCATTAATGGTCGTGATCCATTGATTTGCAAATCCTGGCTCGAGATTTGACTTAAAGCCACCCTCCGAAATGATCAGTTGTTGGCTATAAAGACCGCTGCTTTCGCTCCTGCCCAAATAGCCATAGTCAAACATATAATCCGTTGGGCGATCCAGTGCAAAACTGAAGTAGTCTTGATCTGAGCTGGTCTTGTTGCGCAGGAACAAGCCCGAGAACATTCTTAAGTTGACCTGACGGTTGTTCAGGTAGAGTTTGCGGTATTCCAACTGAGTGGACAACTTTGTAAAAGCACTGGACCACTGCAAGTTAAAATTAGTGCTGTAAAAATTGATCAGGTTATTGTCCGAAAAGGTATACTGGAGATTATAAACACTATAGTTGGGCTCTTGATCGACTGCTTCAGGTTTTTTGTCTCGCGTGACATGAACACTTCTTAAATTAATGAAATGACGTCTGTTTTTTCTCAAGTCAGAATGATCTCTGAAGGCAAAAACGATGTAAGGAGATAATCTGCGGTAAAAGAGCTGATCGTCAAAAGAAAAATAAGTCCCTGAGACGCCATAGCGTTTCATGTAAAGGTTTTGATTTTCTTCAAATTGATTGTAGACCAGCGAGCCATTGCCGATGAGTGTTTGAGATTTGATTCCGTATTGCGGTTGCAAGCTATAATGGAATTTTTTTGGCAAAATTGTGCGGTTATAAATTTTGGCGCCAATACCCACCCCGTCATATAAGTTATAGCCCGCGACAGGAAGCATGAAGACTTGATTGTACTTAGGATCTTCAATGTCTTGGATCAGCCTGAGCTGGAAGGGCTTCTTTTTGCTTCCACTAATGTTTCGGAAATTATTGCGCGCATTGATCTCTGGAATGATTCCGTCACGATTCAGTACCAGTTGTTCAATTCCTGATTTCGGAATAACCACTGTTGACTTGTCCCTAAAAGGAGGCAGCCATTTTTTAAATATTAAAGAGTCCTTATCCAATCCATACAAGGCTATGGGTAAAGCTTTTTTACTTCGGTTGAGGACGGTTACGGAAAGTGAATCCTCGAGGCGCTGGACATCCGTGATTTTAAAATCAATGCTTTGGCGTTTTTTGGCAAAATCTTCAAAAAACCAATCAAATTCAGTGTTTTTTCCTTCAGAAAGGGCTTTTTTCAGGCTATTTTGATCAAAATACGCATTCTTGTTTTGCTGGAAGAAATTCTTAATGCTGCCTTTAAATTCATCCGCTCCCATATAAGACGCTAAGGCAATAAATCCTGTGCCCGCATAATAATCATTGCCTGTTCTTGCATTGAAATTAAGCAGAGAATCTTTGGGGATTGAGAGGGCCTGATGCCTGTTGTTGCGTGCCGCATTAAGGTAAAAAAGGGGGTATTGGTCATTGAATTTGACGTGGCTCAACCGAGACCATTTGACCAAAGGAAAGGTGCTGAAACTTCCGAGTATTTTTTGGTCAGGATAAAATTGAGAGACATACTCAGCCATGAGATAAATTTGTAGTCCTCCAATGATCCAGTAATCTTTGCGGGCGTTGTGGCTCAAGTGACGCTCCAGGTATAGGCGCGTGATGATTTTCATAAATGAGAGCTCTTGTTCGAACCCATTGGGAAATGGACTGATGAAATCAGGCAACTTATTCAGACCAAACACAGGATTTTTTTTGTACGCCGCTTCCGTGACTAAAAAATGTGTGGGCGCGTCTAAAGGGCCAAAAGCGTCAGTCAAAAACGCACTGATCCTGTTCAAGTGTTCTTGAGTCATAGAAGACGAAACATTGGTATTGACCATGTTTGTGGTGACATCAAACGCAGTTGTTTTGTAGGTTTTAAATTGTTGGTTCAAACCAAAAACCAATACAGTTTCATTATGACGTGTTCCTGTAAGTATTTTTTTTTGACGACCAGATGTTGGTTGAAATGGCCTGTGTTCTTGCCCCATTTTTGCCTCAACTGAGGAGATGTTCAGATCGCTATAAAGATGGTGTGTGCTTGGGTAATCGAAAAGGACGTCGAGTTGTGTTGGCGCCATTATAAAGTCTTCAGTGTCTTTGTGGCTGTATATTTGCCAGCCGTTTTGGTACAATGCAGGGGCGATGAACCAATGTCTCAAAGTATATTCCTGATCTTTATTAACGCCAAACCGGGTGTACTTATCATCGGGAATTTTGATGGTGTATTCAAGGTCAATAATGATCGAATCGCCTTTGACTAGGGGGGTGTCTAATTCAATTTTTATAATATCGGCAGCAGGTCGCGTCCAAATTAATGATTGATCATTTGCCTTAGCCAAGTTGAGCGTAGTCACACCACGATGCTCTTCTTCTTCAAAATGAAAGGCACTTTCAAAATTTTCTGCAAATCTTTGGGCTAGAGGAGTGGTCTTACTAGAAAAGCTATTGGCCCAATCCACAAACAGGAGTGCTGATAGATCATCTGGGCTTTGGTTTAGATAATTAATTTCTTGTTTGATGGTCAAGAGGTGCTCTTGAGTATCTAAGACAGCATCAATCTGTACTTTGTGTTGACCAAAACACCCAGCGGTACTCAGCACGGCAGCAATAACGAGTGCATTCAAAAAACAGAATGATATGTGGGCAAAGATTTTGATGGAATTAATTTAAAAATTAGGGCTTAAATCAAACTGATCATAAAATTGAGTGAGAATCTCAATGACTTCGTCTTCAGTATCGACAAGGTGAAGCAATTCTAAGTCCTCGTTGTGGATATTATTGGCTTGAAGCAATGAGGACTTTATCCAGTCGATCAATCCCTCCCAATAAGTTCTGCCCACTAGTATTATGGGGAATTTACTGACTTTTTTAGTTTGTATTAGGGTGACCGCCTCAAAAAGCTCATCAAGTGTTCCAAAGCCACCCGGCATCACAACAAAACCTTGCGAATATTTGAGGAACATTACCTTGCGCACAAAGAAATAATCAAAATCAATGCTTTTGTCGCGATCGACATAAGGGTTGAGGTGTTGTTCAAAGGGCAATTCAATGTTGAGGCCTACAGAGGTGCCACCAGCCTCAAAAGCCCCTTTGTTGGCGCCTTCCATGATGCCAGGACCACCGCCAGTAATCACCCCAAAACCATTTTCAGTAATGCGCTTAGCGATATTTTGAGACAACAAATAATAGGGATGGTCCGGGTCTGTTCTGGCTGAGCCAAAAATACTGACGCATGGCCCAATCTTCGAGAGTTTTTCATAACCCTCTACAAATTCTCCCATGATCTTGAATACTGCCCAAGAATCATTGGTTTTGATCTCATTCCAATTTTTATAGTGCTTTTCTGGTCGCATTGGTGGATTATTTGCGTCAAGTTAATTCTTTTTTGAGAAAGAGCCCTGTGACGCTTTTGGGGTTGTTGCTCAATTCTTCTGGAGTGCCATGGCCCATTATATTACCGCCATTTTTACCGCCTTCAGGCCCTAGGTCAATCACATAGTCAACGGTTTTGATCACATCTAAATTGTGTTCAATGATGATGATTGTATTGCCTTTTGCGACTAATTTATTGAGAACACCCAGCAAAACGCGAATATCTTCAAAATGCAGTCCCGTTGTGGGTTCGTCTAGGATGTATATGGTGTTGCCCGTATCTCTTTTGGCCAATTCTGTCGCGAGTTTGATGCGTTGTGCTTCACCCCCCGAAAGGGTTGTAGATTGTTGGCCTAATGTGATATAGCCCAGACCCACGTCCTGAATGGTTTTTAGAATTCTGTATATTTTGGGAATGTGTTCGAAGAATGTGCAGGATTCGTCGATAGTCATTTCAAGTACATCATAAATTGATTTTCCTTTATAGCGTACTTCTAGTGTCTCTCTATTGTAGCGCCGACCCTGACAGCTTTCACAAGCCACGTACACATCTGGTAAAAAGTTCATCTCAATGACCTTGAGCCCACCACCTTGACACACTTCGCAACGTCCTCCTTTGACATTAAAACTAAAGCGCCCAGGTTTGTAGCCGCGTATGAGGGCTTCAGGAACCTTAGCAAAAAGTGTCCTGATTTCTGAATAAACACCAGTGTAGGTTGCGGGATTTGAGCGCGGTGTTCGCCCTATTGGGGATTGATTGATGTCAATCACCTTATCCAAATGCTCTAGGCCTTCAATGCGCTGGTATGGCATAGGGCGTTTCACACCATTAAAAAAGTGTGCATTCAAAATGGGGTAAAGCGTCTCGTTGATCAAAGTTGATTTGCCACTCCCAGAAACTCCTGTCACACCGATCATGGATCCTAAAGGCAGATGAATATCCACATTTTTGAGGTTATTCCCCTGAGCACCAATAAGGTGCAAAATATTGCCATTGCCTTTGCGGCGCTGGTCAGGAATCTCTATTGAACGCCGGCCATTCAGGTAGTCCGCTGTGAGCGTCTGAGCGTTCATCAACGCTTCCGGGGTGCCTTGAGAAACGATTTGACCGCCGAATTTTCCTGCTGCAGGACCAATATCGATAACATGGTCGGCTTGCTCGATCATGTCTTTATCATGCTCAACCACCAGGACTGAATTGCCTAGGTTCCTGAGTTGCACTAGAGAATGGATCAATTTTTCATTATCTTTTTGATGCAGCCCGATACTGGGCTCATCCAAAATGTAGAGGACTCCAACCAGTTGAGAACCAATCTGTGTCGCCAGCCTAATGCGCTGTGATTCGCCACCTGACAGAGATTTTGAGCTGCGATTGAGCGACAAGTAATTCAGGCCAACATCCAATAAAAAACTCAGACGTGTCTCTATCTCTTTCAAAACCTCTTGCGCTATTTTCCTTTGCTGCGTGGTGAGTTCAGGCCTCAAACGCCCCATCCAAATAGCCAGTTCAGACACATCCATTTGGGCCAATTCAGCAATATTACAGCCATTGATTTTGAAATATAGCGATTCTTTACGCAGCCTTGTGCCAAAGCAATGCGGACATTCTTTTTTGTCCATAAAATCCTTGGCCCAACGCCGAAGATGCCTTGAATCTTTATTTTGAAAGGTTTGGTCGATGAAATTGGCAATACCATCAAAATCAATTTTGAATGTACGGGTAATGCCTAATGTTTTGGAAGGGACTTCATAGGTGGTCTGCAAACCATAAAAAATAGCATCCTTGGCCTGCTGAGAAAGACTGTCAAAGGGATCGCCAAGATTGAATCCGAAGTGTTGTGCGATTAATTCTAATTGTTTGCCAATCCAGGAATTACTTTGTGGCTGATAGGGGACAAGGCCCCCTTGTTTTATGGACAGGTGTCCTTCGGGCACTATTTTTGACAAGTTGACTTCATGTAAACTGCCTAGTCCTTTGCAGTCAGGACACATGCCTTTTGGCGAATTGAATGAAAAATTATTCGGTTCAGGATTGGGGTAAGAAATTCCAGAGGTGGGACACATGAGCGACCGACTAAAAAATCTTGGTTGGGGTTGCTCATGGGCCAAAACCATCAGCACATTATCACCATGATACATGGCTGTTTGTATGGCTTCTGATAGCCTGCGGTCATGATCTGCTTCTGGTGTTATTTTGAGTCGATCGATAACAATTTCAATGTCATGTGTTTTGTAGCGATCTAAGCGCATGCCTTGCACCAAATCCATCACTACGCCATCAACCCGCACTTTTACGAAGCCCTGCTTGGCTATGTTGTCAAAAAGCTCGCGATAGTGGCCTTTGCGCGATCGGATCACTGGTGCCAAAATGCTAATGCTTTGTCCTTCAAACTCCTGAACAATCAATGTTTTGATTTGTTCATCAGTGTAGCTCACCATTTTTTCACCCGTTTTGTAGCTGTAAGCATCACTCGCTCGAGCGAACAGGAGTCTGAGGAAATCATATATTTCTGTGATCGTCCCTACTGTGGACCGCGGGCTTTTACTGGTTGTTTTTTGTTCTATCGCGATAACAGGGGAAAGCCCGTCTATCTTATCAACATCTGGTCGTTCGAGATTGCCCAAGAATTGACGGGCGTAGGCAGAAAAAGTTTCGATATAACGTCGCTGACCCTCAGCGTAAATGGTGTCAAATGCTAAGGACGACTTACCGCTACCAGACAAACCGGTAATCACCACAAGTTGATCACGCGGTATCGAGACATCAATGTCTTTCAAATTATGGACCCGCGCGCCAAAAACTTCAATACTTTGACTTGAATTTTTCATTGCTTGCAAAGGTACTTAATTGCCTGCTAAATCCATCCATTGAGACGGCTGGTCCTTAGAAAATAAAACCTATTTGGTATTGGCTTCTTTGTAGATGTAGGGATAAAAGCCAAGGGCAATGTATAACAAGACACTTAGGGTCACAGAAATGCCTAAAATCAAGAAGACTGTAGACCATTGCAAAATCAGGGAAACCAATGGAATAAATACACCAAAGCCCAATAATAATGCAAATACAACATAGAGGTAATTCATTAGTGGTGGCAAGTGAGATTCTGTTTGACCGCGAAACTGCATGAGCTTCGGCACGACTTCTTGATTCATGTATTCGCCTAATTTGGCTAAAAACACTTCGTTGAAAGATGAGTCTTGGAAGGCCTCATGGTCGATAGAAAGGGCCAGGCTCATGATTTTGTCTTGATGACGCTCAAAAACAGCGTTATAGTCCAATGACGCTTTAAAGTCTCCGTATTTATAGCCAAAATAGTACCAAAGCCCTGAACCACATTTATGGGCCAGCCACTTCTCGACAATGGGTCTGCTGTAAACATCGGGATATTTGATTTGGTCTAAATCAAGTCGTTCATTGGGTTGTGTCATCAGGAGAGACTTGAACTCCAAATATAAATTCTCTGTATCGTTGTATTGATGGTGTTCTTGCAAAAATTCTATGGCCTGCTGCGATGAGCCTTTATAAAATTCTTTGACTTCAAAAAACGTCAAGCCTTCAAATTCTTCTTCGATATAGTCTTTCAACCCTGGCACCCATATTTTGGAGCGGACTAAAAGTAAGATGATTTCTCGAAAATAATGCATTTTTTGCGTGAAGCCACTTAAGGTTTCAATAGCTTGTTGTCGCGTGTTTTTTTGAAAGACAGCCGCCAATGCAAGGTAGACCATTAACAATGCGGCCAGACCTGCGCTAATGCCAATGATTAAGGGTGCTTGTGCTTCAATTTGGTAGGCGGTATCCGGCCGATCAAAGGTCATCTGCCTGATTTGTAGGAATAAAAAGATGCCCACAACACCACTCAATGTGAGTGGTGTCAATTTAAAGAGCTCCTTTATTTGTACTTTTCTTGACACGCTATTTATCGAACGTTTAACATTTGCTTAAACTCAACAAATTTAAGTCATTACAGGCACTTATGTAGTATTTTACTTACAAATCGTTGAAAAGAATCATATGTCCGACGAATAACCCAGCGCCGGATCTGCTAAAATCCAATGGCAGCGTCATCACCACGCGGATCTGCGCCACCTTCTAAACGCCCATCAGCAGTGCGCATTACGGCATCAACTTTACCAATGATGGTGCTCTCTTTTTGGTGAATGACATAGCCTTTGTTTTCCAGGGACTTAAGCACTAATGAATCAAATCTTTGAGGTTCAAATCGCACCATATCCGGAAGCCATTGGTGGTGGAATCGAGGTTCATTGATGGCCTGTTGAAGAGGCATGTCAAAAAGTTGCGTGTTAAGGATCACTTGCAGCACTGAGGTGATGATTGTGGACCCTCCAGGTGTGCCGAGACTCATCCAAAACGCCCCATCACGCTCGACAATTGTTGGAGTCATAGAGCTCAGCATGCGCTTGCCCGGTTCTATGGCGTTGGCCTGTCCGCCTACAAGACCAAACATATTAGGTGTTCCCGGTTTGGCACTAAAATCGTCCATTTCATTATTGTAGAAAAATCCAAGGTCGTCATCAAATAATTTTGCGCCATAACCGCCATTAATGGTTGTGGTCACAGCAATAGCATTGCCTTTAGGGTCAACAATAGAGTAGTGTGTTGTTTCGTCACTTTCATAAGTCGGTAGTGTGCCATAGCCTATTTCTGAAGAAGGTGTTGCTTTTTCCGATGTAAAATCAGACATGCGTTGCTGTAAATAATCGCGGTCAAGCAATTGAGCACTGGGTACCGTAACAAAATCTGGGTCACCCAGGTAGTGACTTCTATCGGCGAATGCGCGGCGCTCGGCTTCAACAATAATTTGGATGTAATCGGAGGAGTGGTGTGCCATAGTGCTCAAGTCGTGGTCTTCCAACATGCCGAGTAATTGACTCAAGCAAATTCCGCCACTTGATGGCGGTCCCATTGAGATGATCGTCAAATCTTGAAACGTTGTGGTGATCGGTGTTCGCCATTGCGCTCTATAGTTGGCCAAATCTGTGGTATCTATGATGCCTCGATGTTCTTGCAAAAAACTGCTGATGTGTTGGGCGATTGGCCCACGATAAAAACCATCAACACCCTTTTGCGCAATGGTTGTAAAGGTCTTTGCTAGTGCCGGGTTTTTAATAGTGTCCCCGGTTTTATATGGCCTTGTATATAAGGATGACCCACCAGAGGTGGCCTCTATTATGGAGCCATATTTATTAATGCGTTGGGCTTGTTGTTCGGTCACAACGAAGCCGTTATTGGCCAAATCTATGGCGGGTTGAATCAACATTTCAATTGGTAAACTGCCAAATTTTTCATGCACTTCAAAAAGCCCCGCAATGGTCCCGGGTACACCAACGGCTAATCCACCTATTTTGCTCAGATCCTGCTGATAATGGCCTGAAGAATCTAGATAAAGGTCTTTGTGGGCCGCTGCAGGCGCACGTTCTCTATAATCTAAAGAACCGGTTGAACCATCAGCCAGACGATACACCATAAAACCTCCTCCTCCAATATTTCCCGCATAGGGATAACACACGGCAAGGGCCAGTTCTGTGCCAATCATGGCGTCAAAGACATTCCCGCCTTTTTTGAGAATTTCAGCACCAATAGTTGATGCTTCGATTCGTGCAGACACGACCATAGCTGAATCTTTAATTACGCCTCTTGCCTGAATGTATTTGTGGTTTTGGCAGCTGCAAAGTGCGACAAATAGAAGGGGCAGAAGGAGTCGTTTTGGGATCATAAATGCAGGAGTTGTTGTTGCGTGAAAATACGGATTTCTTCAAAAAACAGCGTAAAGTCCTGTTCGAATTGTGCATAAAAAGTCAGTAAATCGGCTGGAGCTTGATCCATGTGCGACAGCCCTTTGGTGCGTTGATTCATTTGTGACAAAATAGTACTGATTCCGTCAAAATCGGCATATTGTAGCAACCAGTTTTGTTCCGTCATATAGGGTTTTAAGGACTGAATGCGTTGAGGAAGCAGAGGCGAATGCGCTTCGAGCAGACCATAAAAATCTTGAACGAAATCTTGGAGTTTTTGAGGATGGTATTGGTCCCAATTTTTGGCCAAAAAATGATCGTAAAATAAATCGACGATGACACCGCAATAGTGACCGTATTGTTTGTTGTGTAATCGTGCAGTACTGCGTCTAAAAATAGGGTGTTGATCTGTAAAGCTGTCAATTGCTCGGTGCAAGAGGATGCCTTTTTGTACTTCTTCGCCATAGGTCAAATAAGCCTTGCCTTTTACAGCGTCTGCAATAAAATTACCAATTTGAATTTCAGGATTTTCTCCCGAAAGATAAATATGTGCCAAAAAGTTCATGCACTAAAGATATTCAAAATTCTGGCTAATGGACGACTATAATGTGTGTGCATGGTCTGACATTGCTCTTGAAACACATCCAAATATTATGTGTAATTTTGTTGGGCTATGGGCCTGATTGGAAGGCGCAACCAAACCGACATAAATATAACTTTTAAAGCCTAGTGACATGACCTTAATCAAATCTATTTCTGGAATTCGTGGCACCATTGGGGGGCAATCAGGAGACAACCTGACGCCTATTGATGCTGTAAAATACGCTGCGGCCTATGGCGTATGGATCAAAGCACAAAGCCATGGGGCTCACCACAAAGTTGTTGTAGGGAGAGACGCACGCATCTCGGGAGCCATGATTCAAGAGTTGGTCATGCAAACTTTAGTAGGGCTTGGGATACATGTGGTTGATCTAGGCTTGTCGACGACGCCCACGGTGGAGGTTGCTGTGCCTTTGGAAAATGCTCAAGGTGGCATCATCCTTACGGCGAGCCATAACCCAAAGCAATGGAATGCGCTTAAACTACTCAATGCTTCAGGTGAATTTCTTGATGCCTCTGCGGGACAACAAATTTTAGAATTGGCCGAATCTGAGGAATTAATTTTCAATTCGGTAGACGACTTGGGCTCCATCGAAAAAAACGACACCTACATCACCCGACATATCGATCAAATTTTGGCCCTCCCACTGGTGGACGTAGAGGCCATCAAAAAAGCACACTTTAAGGTGGTTGTAGATGCTGTGAATTCTACTGGAGGCATTTCTATTCCGCCACTTTTAAGTGCATTAGGCGTGACGGTTGTGCCACTTTATTGCAGGCCCAATGGTGACTTTCCGCATAATCCAGAGCCTTTAAAGGAACATTTGTCGGACCTCATGGAACTCGTCGTTGTCCAACAAGCTGATTTAGGGGTGGTGGTTGATCCCGATGTAGATCGATTGGCTTTTGTGGATGAAAAGGGAGCCATGTTTGGCGAAGAATACACCCTAGTGGCTGTGGCAGATTATGTTTTGCGCCATCAACCTGGTGATACGGTTTCTAATTTGTCCTCGTCTCGCGCATTGGGTGATGTGACCCAAAAGCTCGGTGGTCAATACCACGCCAGCGCTGTAGGGGAGGTCAATGTCGTGACCTTGATGAAGCAAACTAATGCGGTTATTGGTGGTGAAGGTAATGGCGGGATCATTTATCCCGAATTGCACTATGGTCGAGACAGTATGGTCGGTTTGGCATTATTTCTGAGCCATTTGGCCCACCAAAAATTATCAGTAAGTGCCCTGAGGAATACCTATCCAAATTACGAAATGAGTAAGAAAAAAGTGACCCTAACCGCGGATCTCGATGTTGATGAACTTTTGTCCAGAATTGCTGCACGCTATAGCGAGGATCAACCCATTACGATTGATGGGGTGAAAATTAATTTTACAGCATCTTGGGTTCATTTGAGAAAAAGCAATACCGAACCTATCATCCGTATATATACAGAGGCCCAAACACAGATTGAGGCAGATGACTTAGCGGATCGTTTTATTGCTGAGCTTAAGGAAACTGCCGCGTCTCTTTGATCGGGTCGGGTGTGGGTCAGTCGAGGTGCTTCCAGCGTTTGTGTGACCAGAGATAATATTCTGGAGCCGTATGAATTTGTCCCTCTAATTCACGCAGAAATTTGCGCGTGACCTCGAGTTCAGGGAGTTCATTTGGGCTTTCCGCTATGGGCACGACGGTTCCTCTATAATAACCGCGCTTCAATTTTTCTATTTTGAGATAAACCAATGCGTAGTTCAGGTCTCGGGCAATAAATTCTGTTCCCGTAAAAAAAGGCGATTCGATGCCCATAAAAGATAATTTAGTCTTGTAGGTGTTGGATCTTGGTGCTTGATCTGAAATGACCATACTTAAAGTCTGAATGCCTTGGGCATCTTGTTGGTTCAGGTATTGTCTGAACTCTTTATTGGCGACTAAAATGCCCTCAAAGCGGCCTCTTATTTTTCGGACAAGACGATCAAAGTAAGGGTTTTTTAACCTCTTGTAAACACCAACACCCTCAAAAGGCACAAGGCTTGGGAGCATAAAACTCCATTCCCAACTGGCATAATGGCCGCACATGATGAATCCGCTTTTGCCAGTTTTTTTGAGTGCGTCAAAATAATCCAGATTGACATAGCTAAATCGTTTTTTTAATTCGGCTTCTGAGATGGTCAAACTTTTGAGGCTCTCTACAATTAAGTCACATAAGTGCCGGTAGAATTTTCGTCTGATTTCGAGAAGTTCTTTCTCTGAGCGTTCAGGAAATGCACGACGTAGGTTTTGAATGACCACCTTTTTGCGGTAACCAAAAAGGTAAAAAACCAAATAGTAGCTGGCAGATGACAAGGCATACAGCACCCGCATGGGCAGTACCGACAGACACCAGAGAAGAGGATAAATGAAAATAAAGGCAAGCTGATTCATTGGGCGTTAAAATTAATGAAATTTTGTTGTTGGGCACCATAATATCTCAAAAGCCCATCAGCTTTCGGTAGAATTGTCTTGTACTAGAACGACAAAACTGACAGGGTGTCATATTCCTTGCGATGGCATAATCCTTGTCATTTACCAGCCGAACTTAAACCGAAACATTAATTCGTAACGATATAGTAATATGAGTAAAATAATTGGAATTGATTTAGGAACAACCAACTCATGTGTTTCCGTGATGGAAGGTAGTGAGCCCACTGTCATCCCAAATGCAGAGGGTAAGCGGACAACGCCCTCAGTAATTGCATTTGTAGAAGGTGGTGAAATTAAGGTTGGAGACCCAGCCAAACGTCAGGCGGTCACCAACCCGACTAAGACGATTTCTTCTATCAAACGATTTATGGGTAATAAGTACTCTGAGTCAAGTCAAGAAGCAAATCGCTCGGCCTATAAGGTGGTAAAGGGCGATAACGATACGCCACGAGTGGATATTGATGGGCGATTATACACCCCACAAGAGCTCAGTGCTATGGTGCTTCAGAAAATGAAGAAAACAGCAGAAGATTATATTGGTCAGGAAGTGACACGTGCAGTGATCACAGTGCCAGCTTATTTTAATGACAGCCAGCGTCAAGCTACTAAAGAAGCTGGAGAAATCGCAGGACTTAAAGTGGAGCGCATCATCAATGAGCCAACCGCTGCAGCACTTGCCTACGGTCTGGACAAAAAGAGTACAGATCAAAAAATTGTGGTCTTTGACTTTGGTGGTGGAACACATGACGTCTCTATCTTAGAACTGGGTGACGGTGTATTTGAGGTTCTTGCGACAGACGGAGACACCCACTTGGGTGGTGATGATGTCGATCAAAAAATCATCAATTGGTTGGCCGATGAATTCCAAAGTGAAGAGCAAATGGACTTGCGTCAAGACCCAATGGCTTTACAACGTCTCAAAGAGGCAGCAGAAAAAGCCAAGATTGAATTGTCGTCTTCGACACAAACTGAAATTAACCTGCCATACGTCACGGCAACAGCAAGCGGCCCGAAGCACTTGGTAAAATCTTTGAGCCGCTCAAAATTTGAACAATTGATTGATGATTTGGTGAAGCGCACAATTGCCCCTTGTGAAAAGGCTATGAAATCTGCTGGATTGAGCAAAAGCGACATCGATGAGATCATTTTAGTTGGTGGATCAACACGTATACCTGCTGTTCAAGAGGCTGTTGAAAAATTCTTTGGAAAGGCCCCAAACAAGGGTGTTAATCCAGATGAGGTCGTTGCTGTTGGTGCTGCCATTCAAGGTGGCGTACTTACGGGAGATGTCAAAGATGTGTTGCTGTTAGATGTGACACCTCTCTCTCTTGGTATAGAAACTATGGGAAGCGTCATGACTAAATTGATTGATGCCAATACCACGATTCCAACCAAAAAGAGTCAAGTATTCAGTACCGCTGCGGATAACCAGCCAAGCGTGGAAATTCATGTGCTTCAAGGAGAACGTCCAATGGCGAGTGACAACAAAACAATCGGTCGTTTTCACCTAGATGGTATTCCACCAGCGCAGCGTGGTACTCCTCAAATTGAAGTCACTTTTGATATTGATGCCAATGGAATCATCAAGGTAAGTGCGACTGATAAGGCGACAGGAAAATCTCAAGATATTCGTATTGAGGCTTCTTCAGGGCTTACCGAGGAAGAAATTCAAAAGATGAAAGCCGATGCAGAGGCCAATGCCGAAGCGGATAAGAATGCTAAAGAAACTGCTGATAAAATCAACGAAGCAGATGCGATGATTTTTCAAACCGAAAAGCAGTTGAGCGAATTTGGTGATAAACTGAGCGATGACAAAAAGCAGCCAATTCAAGAGGGTCTTGAAGCCCTAAAAAAAGCCTATGAGTCCAAAGATTTGGCAACGATTCAGCCGGCCTTAGATCAAATCAATGAAGCCTGGAAAACGGCCTCTGAAGAGATGTACAAGGCGCAAGCTGAAGCACAAGCTCAAGGCGCTGGTCCTGGACCAGATGCCGGAGCTAGTGATTCAGGGCAAGAGTCAAACGATGTAGAGGATGTTGATTTTGAAGAAGTCAAATAATTCTGATACTGTGTGAAAAAAAAGCGGCCCATACGGGCCGCTTTTTTTTGCCCATCACAAGGCTAAGTCTTCGAGGAAACG
The DNA here is from genome assembly GCA_029248405.1 of Flavobacteriaceae bacterium. GTDB lineage: Bacteria > Bacteroidota > Bacteroidia > Flavobacteriales > Flavobacteriaceae > BACL21. The sequence continues at coordinate 89,070 of JAQWJJ010000002.1, forward strand.
ATAAGATTTAAGGTTTTGATCAATCACGCAATAAATATGCTGCAACCCATTGGTGACCATCAGAAAATCGGCATCTAAAACAAGATTATAACGGGCAATTTGATCAAAACTAGATTGTGTCAATTTAATTTCTGGAGCCTTGCATTCCACAATCAGTTTGATGCTTCCGTCAGGGTGGTATACGACAATATCGCAACGCTTGACCATGTTGTTATAGGTGATTTGGCGCTCAATACTCATCAATTGGGGCGATTGAGATTTGTCAGACAATAACCATTGCACCACGTGCTGGCGCACCCATTCTTCTGGTGTTAAGGTCACGAATAATTTTCGAATGGGATCAAAGATCAACCGTTTGTTTTCCTTATTTTTGACTTTGAATGTATAAGGGGGAAAATTTAAGGCTACCATAGCACAAAGTAACGCCATATTCGTCTATTTACATAAGTTTTTCTTAACACGCACATCCGCGTAATGTTTTATGGCACTAGATCAAGTAAAAAGAATCATCGATGAAGTTGCTGCTGGCAAAGCCGCACCGGTGTATTTTTTGATGGGCGAAGAGACCTATTATATTGACGCTATAAGCCAGTATATTGAAAACAATGTTTTGTCTGAAGAAGAGCGTGGATTCAACCAGATGGTGCTGTATGGTCGTGATGTAACTGTAGAGCAAGTCATAGGTCATGCCAAGCGGTTTCCTATGATGTCAGAACGGCAAGTCATTATTGTGAAAGAGGCACAAGATTTGTCTCGAACCATAGAGGACTTTGTGGCTTATGTAGAAATGCCGCAGCCCAGCACGGTTCTGGTGGTCTGCTTTAAGTACAAAAAATTAGACGCCCGCAAAAAATTAAGTAAAGCTTTAAAAGCCAAGGGGGTCTTATTTGATAGTAAAAAGCTCTACGACAATCAGTTGCCTGATTGGATCAAACGGGTTTTGGCGGGCAGTGGCTACAGTGTTACCCCAAAAGCAGCGCAAATGCTCTCTGATTATTTGGGTAACGATTTGAGCAAAATCAAAAAAGAACTTGACAAATTGCAGTTGATCCTCGATAAACATCAGCCGATCACTCCTGAAGATGTTGAAACCCACATCGGCATCAGCAAAGATTTTAATAACTTTGAGTTACAGTCCGCTATTGCTCAGGGCGATCGGGTCAAAGCTTTCCAGATTGTGGCGTATTTTGCCAACAACCCAAAGCATCATCCCATTGTCATGACCGTAGCTTTGATGTATAGTTTTTTCTCAAAATTATTACTGTACCACTCATTGTCAGACAAGTCATCCGCGCCCAAAATAATGGGAGTCAACCCATTTTTCATCAAGGAATATCAAGTGGCGTCCAGGCTCTATTCCATGAAGCAAGTCACCTCCATTCTAGGCCACATCAGAACCATTGATATGAAAAGTAAAGGGGTTGGAGCCTCTCAATTGTCCATGGTGGATTTACTCCATGAAATGCTTTTGGCGATCTTTAGATGATTTAGTTCCTATCGACCGAAAATCGTCCTGGCCCCATAAGTGCGATGGCCACAAAACCAGCCAAATAGAGTAGGGCCAGTTCTTTCATGCCTATCGGGTCGTGCCCATGAACCACAAACGCCGCTACCGCCATAGTGATGCCGGATATTATTGCAGAAATTCTTGTCTGTAGACCAATGATGAGCAATACTGGTGACACAACTTCTGCCAATAGCACCAATATGGATGTCACGAATCCCCCCAGTCCGATAGGATCACCCACCAAGGTCATTTCACCGCCGATAAAGCGCATGAGTTTTGGGAATCCATGGTGCAGCATCAAAAGGCCAAAGGCGACGCGGAGAATGAATAGGCCTAAATCATAGTAACGTTTCATAGGGAAGATGTTTTAGTCAAACGAATATAAATTATTTCGGCCAGAATCCATAGTATATTGTTCTAAGTTAAAAGGGTCAATGATCTGAACCCGTCACCACAAGAAGTCCTGCACAGTGCCTTTGATTGACCTGGTGCAATGCAGATTGAAATCTTAGGAACCCTTTTTATTTTGTGGTACTTTTGTCTAAAATTAGCCTATGACTACGTTCAAATACTGGATCCAAGCGGCCCGTTTACGAACCTTACCCTTGTCGGTTTCTGGGGTAATGCTTGGCGCCGCTCTGGCAGAAGAAGCGTTTTACAACACTGCTTTGTTTTGGCTGGCGATAGCAACTACCATAGGCTTTCAGATCGTTTCTAACTTTGCTAATGATTACGGTGACGGCATACGGGGCACTGACGCTGCGCGTACAGGGGAGGCAAGAATGGTCGCTTCGGGTCACATAACCGCCAAAGCAATGAAACGTGGGATGATCCTGATGTCGGTTTTGTCATTTTTTTCGGCAACCTTATTAATTTTTAGTGTTTTTGGTATCAGGCAAATTCTATGGGCGTTTGTTTTTTTCAACCTCACACTTTTAGCATTGTGGGCGGCCATACGGTATACTGTCGGTGAAAAAGCTTATGGTTATAGCGGTTTTGGCGACGTCTTTGTTTTTGTTTTTTTTGGTTTGATCAGTGTTGGGGGCACATTTCTATTATTTACCCAATCTTTTGACCCCTCAATTTTATTGCCGGCCTATAGTATTGGCGTATTCAGTGTGGCTGTTTTAAACTTGAATAATTTGAGGGATGCAGCACAAGATCAATCTGCTGGTAAGAGTACTTTGGTGGTAAAATGGGGTGCAGCTTCCGGTAAAAAGTATCAATACTTTTTGCTCATATCTGGCATGGTTTCAGCTATTGTTTTTGCTGTGATGCGGCATGCAGAGACTGTTCAATGGATGTTTGTTTTGGCCTTCATTCCCTTACTTGTTCACCTCAAGACGGTGTTGCTGAATCAGGAACTCAGTGCCCTTGATGGCGAGCTTAAAAAGGTGGCCATGAGCACATTTTTGTTCAGTTTACTCATGGCTTTATTCTTGTAGATGGCCAAGTTGCAAGGTATCCGATTAAATCTTAACTTAGAAAGTTAATTCTGCTGTTCAATGAGAGCCATCGTGCAAAAACATCGCTTATTATTCAAAAAGCCAGGTGGTACCTCAAGAGGCATCTTGCACCATAAGGACACTTATTTTTTATTCATTGGTCATGAGCAGCAATGGGGTGTCGGAGAATGTGGTGTTTTTGAAGGTTTGAGTTCTGATGATCTGCAGGAGTATCCTGCCCACTTGGATTGGATCTGCCAAAATATCGATAAGGGCCTCACAACACTACTGGCGCACTCTGAAGCTTTCCCATCCATCCAAATCGGACTAGAAACCGCATTCAGGTCATTTCAGGCAGACGATCCATTTGATATTTATCCGTCCGATTTTTCTGCAGGAACAGATAAAATACCAATTAATGGTTTGATATGGATGGGCGCCATTGCCGATATGTCTCAACAGATCGAGCAAAGGCTAAATGACGGTTTTAACTGCATTAAACTCAAAATCGGCGCCTTGGACTTTGACGCTGAATGGGCATTGATTAAAGGTTTGCGCAAACGCTTTTCAGCATCAGAAATAACCATTCGAGTGGACGCCAATGGCGCTTATACCGACGATCAACCTCTTGAAAAATTAAAACGACTTTCTGAATTGGATTTGCATTCGATTGAACAACCTATAGCGCAAGGTCATTGGGATAAAATGGCTGAGCTCTGTGATCGATCTGATTTGCCTATTGCTTTAGACGAAGAGTTGATCGGGGTGAGCAATAAGGATCTTCAGGACAAGATGCTGCGCAGCATCAAGCCCCAATACATCATTCTAAAACCAACGCTAATTGGGGGTTTTGCTGGAGCTGACCGTTGGATAGATCTGGCTCAGGACCAAGGAATAGGATGGTGGATCACCTCGGCACTCGAAAGTAATGTTGGGCTCAACGCCATTGCGCAGTACGCTTACACTAAAAAACCGCTCGGGCCTCAAGGATTGGGTACGGGAAGTTTATTTTTGAACAATATTGACGCGCCTTTAAGCGTCAACCAGGGTTACTTGTCTTATGATCGGCAACGACCTTGGTCACTAAAACATCTTAATATACCCACATGTTTATAGAGCAAGCATTTAATTACCTATATCAATCATGGCGCTATTTAGTCGGGACAATTGTCATTTTTCTCATTTGGCAATTAGGGACTATTCCCTTTGCTGTAGCTGTTTTTAGCAAAGTATTAATGGATGGCGGAGACCTGTATCTACTTGAGCAAGATCAATCTTTACTCATGAAGGTATTGGAGCCCAATTTGACCTTATTTTTGATGCTCTTGTCTTTTGCTATTGGGTTACTGGGTTTATACCTATGGCTCAAATGGGTGCATCATCAGCCAATGAAGGCCATCACCACCACGCGCAAAAATATTGACTGGAAAAGGTTTGGATTTGGTTTTGCCTTAATTGCCATCACCACTGTGCTTTTGACGGGAATCGACTATTATTTGCACCCCGAGTCATTTGAGGTTCAATTGCAGTGGGGGCCTTTTTTGATCTTGGTGATTTTGGCATGTCTCATGATCCCATTACAAACCAGTTTTGAAGAGTATTTGTTTCGGGGTTATTTGATGCAAGGTCTAGGTGTGATGACTCGTTCTCGTTGGGTACCGCTGCTCTTGACTTCAGTTGTTTTTGGGGGCATGCATTTTTTTAATCCTGAGGTCGATAAGATGGGGCCGATCTTGATGATTTATTACATCGGCACAGGGTTGTTTTTGGGCGTTATCACACTCATGGATGAGGGCTTGGAACTCGCCTTGGGTTTTCATGCTGGTAACAATCTGGTTGGTGCGCTCTTGGTCACAGCAGACTGGACAGCATTTCAAACGAATTCCATACTTCGCGATATTTCAGATCCCAGTGCGGGCGTCGACGCCGTGGCACCAGTATTTTTGATTTACCCACTGTTTTTATTTTTGATGGCAAGACGCTATAACTGGTCCGATTGGCGAGCAAAATTAATAGGCCCTTTACGAACACCATCCGAACATTGACTTGAACCTTTATTTATGCATCAGCGCATTGATCCATTATGGCATTCAGACTTTAAGCTCAATGGTTTGTCTTTTAGCACGGTCAGCGAACTTCTTGATTTTGCCCAAGATTTAATCGATCAGGGCGAAGCACATGAAATTTTGATGGCTCAATTTTTCATAAAGTGGTTTGATCAAACACCTGATGTCTTGGTCAAGACTTCGGGATCAACGGGACAGCCAAAAGTTATGACGCTAGCCAAAGAGCGCATGATCTTTAGTGCCCGGACCACTGGCGCCTATTTTCAGACAGGGGCGGGGACAAGGGCCTTGTTGTGTTTGCCGGTGCACTATATTGCCGGCCAAATGATGTTGGTGCGTGCCCTTATCTTGGGGTGGGATTTGCATGTTGTTGCCCCCTCTCGCGACGCGCTTAAAGAATATGATAATCGCTATGATTTTGTCGCACTGGTGCCGTATCAGGTCCATTTTGCACTTTCTGCTTTGAAGCGAGTGAAAAAAATAATTATTGGTGGCGGTGTCCTTTCGCAAGAATTGGAATTGACCCTTCAAAACTATCAGGTCGAGGCTTATGCAACTTATGGCATGACCGAGACCATTACTCATGTTGCTGCGCGACGGATCAATGGATCGAAACGGTCACAGACTTATCACGCCATGCCTGAGATCCATTTTGAACAGGATGATCGCGACTGTTTGGTCATTCATGCGCCTGGGCTTTCAACAGGCCCTATTATTACCAACGACGTCGTGCGATTAGAATCTGCAACTGCTTTTACTTATTTAGGGCGTGCAGATTTTATCATAAATTCAGGAGGAATCAAGCACCAACCTGAAGTCATTGAGCAAAAACTCTTGAAACACCTCAAGGGACCTTTGGTGGTCGCCTCTGAGCCCCATCCCACGTTGGGGGAGCAATTGATCCTTATTTTAGAGTCCGATTCTTATGGGCAACCCGCTGAGGTAGAAGCGGCCTTGGCCTCTTTAACACCATTAGAACGACCCAAAAAATTTTATACTTTGCGTCAGCTCCCGCTGACTGAGACGGGTAAAGTAAAACGTGCCCAAATCAACGAGGTACTCAAAACTCAAAGAAAATGAAGCAAATCCATACTCTTACACTTACCATCCCCCGACACGCTTTACTCATCATCTGTGCCATGTGCTTATCCACAGGCCCGATCCAGAGTCAAATCATGACCGAAAAACAACAGGCGGAGCGTTATGACAGCCAACTTAACGAGCGTATTCATAACCTTTTGCCTGATCTAATGAAACAGAGTGGTATTGATATGTGGCTGCTCATCTCTCGAGAATACAATGAAGATCCGATCCTCCGTACTTTTTTGCCTGCGACGTGGTTAAATGCCCGCAGACGCACGATCATCCTTTTTTATCGAGACCAAAATAGCGGTGAATTTGAAGCACTGGCTGTTGCGCGATATGGAATAGGTAAAGCCATAAAGTCAGCATGGGATAAGGAAAAGCAGCCCGACCAGTGGGCCAGGCTTTTGACCCTTATTGAGGAACGAGATCCAAAAGTCATTGGTTTGAATTATTCGAACGACTTTGGGATTGCAGATGGCATTGTCAAAACAGATCATGAGGCTTTATTGGCTGTTTTGCCCCAAAAGTACCAAGAGCGCATTGTTTCTGCAGAGCCTTTGGCGGTTTCTTGGATCGAAACTAGAACAGTTGCAGAAATGGAAACCTTTGCGTCAATGGTTGCCCTTACCCACGAGATTATTGCAGAGGCATTTTCCAGAAAAGTCATCACACCCGGCAAAACAACATCGGAGGATGTGGTCTGGTGGTTGCGGCAAAAGGTTACAGACTTAGGATTACAAACCTGGTTCCACCCAACTATAGACATCCAAAGAAGTGATGAATCCTTGAAGAGTCACATAGAGGCTTTTTCAAATGGTTACAGCGAAAAAGTCATCATGCCAGGTGATTTGCTCCATTGTGACTTCGGGATCAGTTATATGGGCTTAAATACGGATTGTCAGCAACATGCCTATGTCCCACGAAGTGCTGAACAAGGTGTTCCTGAATTTCTGCAAAAAGCTTTTGAATCAGGAAATAGGGTCCAAGATATCTTTACAAGTCAGTTCAGCCTGGGGAAGACCGGCAATGAAATTCTGGCTGCATCATTAAGTTCGGGTCGAAAGGAAGGGTTGAGACCCTCAATATACACCCACCCGCTGGGGAACTATGGCCATAGCGCTGGAACCACACTCGGCATGTGGGATGCCCAAGATGGTGTGCCTGGTTCTGGTGACTACGCACTAAAGTACAGGACGGCTTACGCCATTGAGCTGAACAATACCATTTTTTTGCCACAATGGAACAAGGATATCAGGATCATGCTCGAAGAAGCAGGCTATTTTGATGCGGAAGGATTGAGATACGTGGGCGGTCGTCAAGAGGCGATCCTGTTGGTTGATTAGACCTGTAGAACGCCCATATTGAAGCGTTTGGTGATGGGGGCATGATCGGCCGCTTCAATGCCCATTGAAATCCATTTTCTTGTTTCGATAGGATTAATGACTGCATCGGTCCATAGCCTCGAAGCCGCGTAATAAGGAGAGACTTGATCATCGTATTTCGCTTTAATGTGGTCAAAGAGTGTTTGCTGTTCCTGATCAGTGATGGTTTTGCCTTGTTTTTTGAGTCGAGCAGTCTCAATTTGCAACAAAACTTTTGCCGCACTATTACCGCTCATGACGGCGAGCTCTGCGCTTGGCCAAGCCACAATAAATCTAGGGTCATAAGCTTTGCCACACATGGCATAATTCCCAGCACCGTATGAATTACCAATGATGACCGTGAATTTTGGCACCACTGAGTTGCTCACGGCATTCACCATTTTGGCGCCATCCTTAATGATGCCCCCATGCTCGCTTTTGCTCCCAACCATAAAACCAGTCACGTCTTGTAAAAATACTAGAGGAATTTTCTTTTGGTTGCAGTTGGCGATAAATCGTGTAGCCTTGTCAGCGCTATCGCTGTAAATCACCCCACCAAACTGCATTTCACCCAGTTTGTTTTTGACCACTTTTCTTTGATTGGCAACAATCCCAACAGCCCATCCATTGATGCGTGCATACCCCGTCAAAATGGTTTTTCCGTACCCTGCTTTGTATTGCTCAAATTCTGAGTCATCGACAAGCGCTTGAATGATTTCCAACATATTGTATTGTTCCGCACGTGAACTTGGCAGCTTACCAAACAGATGTTCAGACTCGACTTTCGGCAGTTTTGCAGAGATGCGGTTGAATCCCGCTGAATCTGGCTGCCCCATTTTGTCGATCAAGTTTTTTATGGTCTCTAAGGCGTGCTGGTCGTCCTTTGCTTTATAGTCTGTCACCCCACTTATTTCAGAATGTGTGGTCGCACCCCCAAGAGTTTCATTGTCTATAGTTTCGCCAATAGCGGCTTTGACCAAATAGCTTCCAGCCAGAAATATGCTGCCTGTGTTTTCGACAATGATGGCCTCATCGCTCATGATGGGCAAGTAGGCGCCACCGGCGACACAACTGCCCATGATCGCGGCAATTTGTGGAATGCCCACACTGCTCATTTGAGCATTGTTGCGGAAAATGCGGCCAAAATGTTCTTTGTCTGGAAATATTTCGTCTTGCATAGGAAGGTAAACCCCCGCGCTATCTACTAAATAGATGATCGGAATTTTATTTTCCAGTGCTATTTCTTGAGCGCGTAAATTCTTTTTAGCTGTTATAGGGAACCAGGCGCCGGCCTTTACAGTGGCATCGTTTGCCACGACAACACAAAGACGCTTTTTGATGTAACCCAACTTTACAATAACCCCTGCGCTTGGACAGCCTCCATGTTCTGCATACATACCGTCACCAGCAAAAGCGCCTATCTCTATGGACTCCCTCTGCTTGTCTAGGAGGTAGTCGATGCGTTCACGCGCAGTCAGTTTTCCTTTACTGTGCTGTTTTTCAATGGCTGTTTTTCCACCCCCCAAAGCGACTTGGGCCAAGCGTTTTCTGAGATCTGAAGCAAGTAATTTATTATGATCTTCGTTGCGGTTGAAGTCTAAATTCATGTATGGCAGGTTTGCTCAAAAATACGAAATGCCCCTAAAATATGCCATATTTGTACGATTAATTACCGATATTTGTGTTTGGTTTTATAGAGTGGTAATGCCGATTTAATGCATAATGAGGCCACTTTTTCAATTTTAACAACAGCATTATGATGAATAAAAATACTGTTTTGGCTTGGGCGACTTTTATAATGATATTTTTTGGTTGTGTCTTAATCGCCTTAGGGGCTTTTAAGTATGCGGAAGTTTCTGGTTGGGGCTTTGCTTGTGTTGGATTTGGTTTTTTTGCGATTGCTTGGGTGTTCAATGCGCTCAAAGGTCGTGTATAGTTCGTGTTTTAGTATCATAAATCTTTCTTCTTATGTCTGACGATCACAAAGTAATTTTTTCAATGTCTGGGGTGTCAAAAACATTCCAGAACGCCCAATCTCCGGTGCTTAAAAATATATATTTAAGTTTTTTCTATGGCGCCAAAATCGGTATTCTTGGTCTTAATGGTTCAGGAAAATCTACTCTTTTAAAGATCATTGCCGGTTTGGATAAAAACCATCAAGGAGATGTTGTATTTGCCCCTGGCTATACAGTGGGTTACCTGCAGCAAGAACCAGAACTCGACCAGACAAAGACCGTTATGGACATTGTGAAGGAAGGAGTACAAGAGGTTGTTGATATTTTGGACCAGTATAACGCCATTAATGACCAATTTGGCTTGCCAGAAGTCTATGAAGACGCGGATAAAATGCAAGCGTTGATGGATAAGCAGGCCAAGTTACAGGACCAAATAGACGCCACCAATGCATGGGAGTTAGACACCAAGCTAGACATTGCCATGGATGCCCTGCGCACCCCAGAGCCAGAAACACCGATCAGCGTATTGTCTGGAGGTGAGCGCCGTCGTGTTGCACTCTGTCGTTTATTGCTTCAGGAGCCAGATATTCTTTTACTTGATGAGCCCACTAACCATTTGGACGCAGAAAGCGTCCACTGGTTGGAACAGCATCTTGCTCAATATAAAGGGACAGTGATTGCCGTAACGCACGACCGTTACTTTTTGGACAATGTAGCAGGCTGGATTTTGGAGTTAGATCGTGGCGAAGGCATTCCATGGAAAGGGAATTATTCTTCTTGGTTAGAACAAAAATCAAAACGTTTGGCACAAGAACAAAAACAGGCCAGTAAGCGCCAAAAAACCCTAGAACGAGAGCTTGAATGGGTGCGTATGGCGCCAAAAGGGCGACAGTCTAAGCAAAAGGCCCGTTTGAATAATTACGAAAAACTCATGAGTCAGGATCAGAAAAACCTTGACGAACAACTTGAAATTTATATTCCTAATGGTCCGCGATTGGGTACTAATGTCATTGATGCACAAGGTGTAGGAAAAGCGTTTGGTGATAAATTATTGTATGATAATTTGGCGTTTAAATTGCCACAAGCAGGAATTGTAGGCATCATTGGTCCCAACGGGGCCGGAAAAACCACGATATTCAAAATGATCATGTCGGAACTCACACCAGATCACGGTCAATTTGTTGTTGGTGAGACTGCCAAAATTGCTTATGTCGATCAGGCCCATAGCAATATTGATATGAATAAGTCCATTTGGGAAAACTTTAGCGATGGCCAAGAATTGATCATGATGGGTGGCCGTCAGGTCAATTCAAGAGCCTATTTGAGCCGATTTAATTTCTCGGGTAGCGAACAAAACAAAAAAGTATCCATGCTTTCAGGTGGTGAAAGAAACCGACTTCATTTGGCCATGACTCTAAAGGAAGAGGGCAATGTTCTGTTGTTAGACGAGCCCACAAACGATTTAGATGTCAACACTCTAAGAGCTCTAGAAGAAGGCTTGGAGAATTTTGCGGGTTGTGCTGTTGTGATCAGTCACGACCGTTGGTTTCTCGACCGGATATGCACCCATATTTTGGCCTTTGAAGGTGACAGCTCGGTCTACTTTTTTGAAGGAGGCTTTAGCGATTATGAAGAGAATAAGCGCAAACGACTTGGCGGAGATTTGACGCCTAAACGCATCAAGTATAAAAAACTCATACGTTGACGTCTTTGGAACAAATCAAAGTAATTGCCTTTGACGCTGACGACACACTGTGGGAAAATGAACCAATCTTTAAGTCTGCCATTGAAGAGTTTTGCCAATTAATGGTGCCCTATGGTAACCCTGAGCAATGCGCGCAAGAGGTGTATGAGGTCCAGATGCACAACTTGTCCCTTTATGGTTATGGCATCAAACCCTTTACCTTGTCTCTCATTGAAACCGCAATCAGAATTAGTGAGCAAAATGTGTCTAATGAGGTCATTAGTAAAATTATAGAAATTGGCCAGAGGATGCTTGCGACCGACAATCCTCTGCTGCCCGGTGTGCAAGAGACGCTTCAAGCTTTATCGGGTAAATACCGCTTGGTCATGGCCACAAAGGGTGATTTGCTAGATCAGGAGCGCAAATTAATCCGGTCTGGTTTAGAAGATTATTTCCACCACATAGAAATCATGTCACAGAAATTGCCGCATAATTATCAAAAATTAGTAACGCATTTAGATCTGTCTCCTGAATCCTTTTTGATGGTCGGCAATAGTGTTAAAAGTGACATTATTCCGGTATTAGAAATCGGGGGGCATGCTGTACATATCCCTTTTCATACCACTTGGGCACACGAGCATGCCGAGTTGCCTGCGGATCATGATCAATTCAAAAGCCTGACAGACATTCGCCAATTATTGCCGCTACTCGGCGTCTAAAAGACGCTGGAATGCGCCCAGGAACGCGGCGAGATCTTCTCCATATACCAGACCGTGATGCGCGTGCACTGCAACAGGCATCATTAAGCGATCATTCTGGCGAAAAGTTTGACCAAAAGTGATTTTAGGACTACAATCTTGAGTTTCTAAATCCCGGGCATGAGATAAGGATTTGAATGCGATCCATGGAAGCGTCGAAAAATGCACAATATTGTCTCTGGTCACGGATAAATCTAGCCCTTGACTATTTTTCACCCGCTCAAATTCGACCATTGCGTCCTTTTTGAATACTTCAAAATTTTGATGGAAAGGAACAAACGAAAAGCCAAACGGGACTTTATCTCTTGCAATAGTCGCCGTAACATGTGAGGTTTCATAAAGATAGACCTGGCCATCGACGATGCGGTACCTCAGAGCCTCGGTCTGATTCACCGCTTTAATGGCGGCGTGCAGATAGGCGATAAAAAACGATTCATTTACTGTTTTGCAGTATTCATAGAGTCTGGTCACATCCACATCTACCACAACTCCATGATAGGGCTCCTTGAATTTGCCATAAAATAAAAAGTGATCCTTACGGTCCCACGTTTCTAGATCAATCAGTTTGCGCATCGTTTTTTTTGTAAAGATAACAACATCTTTATATTGACACTTGGCGGGTGTGCTGCAATCTATGAAAAGACCACTAAAACAAGACTAATTTATTTGTGCGATGGTTGATTGGTGCACACTGTATGGGACGTTATTAAGCATAAAAATGGCAGCCGAAGCTGCCATTTTGTTCATGCACGGTGGTACTTAACCTAGTATCACAACTTTTTTGACCAGCCGCGCACAAGATCACAAGATGACCAATGCCTGACATACTAAAAATAACTCCCCAATTACTATTCACGAGATGTACTGCACTGGCGTCTTGTTGGAACAAATATCAGGCAGTTGTTGCTGAAAAAAAAGAATCACAAAATGGCATTTATGAATAGGATTTCTCAATTCATAAAAGATCACTTGGTTATAGATCAGTTGTTTGCGGCGGTATCTGCTTTAAGATTTTGGAAGTGATTTAAATATAATTTTCAGAATAAAGGCCAGAATGATCAAACTGAGGCATCCGATCACATTAAGCCATAGATAGGGCAGTGAGATGACTTGATATAAGTCCAACAAAAACAAACTCACCACAAAAACTTGATTGATCAGGGCGCCATAAAATATGGGCTTACTCGCTAATGACTTGATGAAAAAGGCCGCCAAAAACACGCCTAAGATATTGCCATAAAAAATCGATCCAACGATATTGACCAATTGAATTAAATTATCAAATAGAGGCGCGCCACACGCGACTAAAATCGCAATGAGCCCCCATACCAATGTAAAATACTTAGTGGCTTTGAGGTAGTGCTCCGATGATTTCTTAGGCGTATGTCGCTTATAAAGATCGACGGCAGTAGTCGTTCCAAGAGCATTTAATTCACTCGCTGTAGAGGACATTGCGGCACTCAGGATAACGGCCAAAAGCAATCCGATGAGTCCTCTGGGCATTTGGGTCAATATGAAATGAATAAAGACATAGTCTTTGTCGTTTGTCTCTGCTGATGGATTGGCCTTGTTGATCAGTCGTTTGGCGTCTTGGCGCATTTTTCTTTCTTCATCATTGAGTTGCACGATTTCCTGGCTGAGTGCCACTTTTTCTGTGGGGTCATCGATTTGCACAAAAGTCAATTGCCGCTCGTGTATTTGTTCTTGAATCTTGTTTTTTTGATCCACAAGCCTTAAATATTCTTCCTTGTAGCTCGAATTCATGACCTCTTCAACAACAGAGGGGTTAAAGTTCAATGGTGCTTCGTTGAATTGATAAAAGACGAAAACCAGCACGCCTATCAAAAGGATAAAGAATTGCATGGGAATTTTGAGCATGCCATTCATGATCAGCCCCATTTGACTTTGCCTTATCGTGCGTCCTGTTAAGTACCGCTGGACTTGACTTTGATCCGTGCCAAAATAGGCCAAAGACAAAAAGGTGCCGCCAATGATGCCGCTCCAAAAAGTATATCTGTTATTGAAGTCAAATGAAAAATCCAATAAATTCATTTTCCCTTGAATTCCAGCAATTTGAAGGGCTTGATCAAATCCAACATCTAAGGGGAGGTAATTCAGGAGTATGAGAAATGCCACAAACATACCACCAAAAATCACTGCCATTTGTTGTTTTTGAGTGATGCTCACTGCTTCTGTACCCCCGCTAACAGTGTATACAATAACCAAAACACCAATAATGATATTCAACACGATGAGGTTCCATCCCAAAACAGCCGAGAGAATAATAGCTGGGGCGAATATGGTGATCCCTGCGGAAAGGCCGCGTTGCATCAAAAAGAAAATAGCTGTGACAGTCCTGGTCTTGACGTCAAAGCGCTGTTCTAAATATTCATAGGCTGTAAGGACATTGAGACGTTGGTAAAGGGGCAAAAAAACCAAGCTGATGATCACCATCGCAATGGGTAAGCCAAAGTAAAATTGAACAAAACCCATACCGTCATGAAAGGCTTGCCCTGGAGTCGATAGAAAGGTAATGGCGCTGGCCTGAGTGGCCATCACACTGAGTCCAATAGTCCACCAATTGGCTTTGTGTCCACCAGAAACATAGTCTGTTACGGAGGCTTGCGCACGTGTCTTGTAAGTACCATAAAGCACAATAAAGAGCAGTGTACCCAGTAGTATGATCCAATCGATGGTCGCCATATTAGCTGTAATGTTGGTTGATCCAGTAAAAGATACAGAGATACAAGATGTTCAATAGAATGACCAAAACATATTTTAAATAGTTTTGACTTGTTTCAGTGAAAGCGTCAGAAGCGCTAGCGTGTTTTGATTCATTCATGACCTAATGCTATGATATTGGCCAATAATTTGTAAGCCCCTGGCACGCCAGCCGGAAGTTGTCTGAAAAAGCTTAAGCCTGTATAAATGACATGCCCTTGCCCAAATGGTGCGACGATGAGCGCACCTTGTTTTTCGGTCTCATCTCCGTCATGCATGCCTAACAACGGTGTAAAGGCAGGATCCCAGTCTGACGCAAAGTATAAACCGCGCTCTTGAACCCATCCTTCGAAATCATGATTGGTGATTCGATTAGGTTGTTTGAAAAGTTGGTGTTCAGGTTTTAGAAAGCGGACTGCCGAATGTTCCTGGGTCACTCGGTCACGACCTATCGTAAAAGCTAAAGGCCCAATGTCTTTGGTCAGCAATCCAGAAGTCGTTTGATACTGTATGACTAAGATGCCTCCTTTGGCAACAAAGTCATCTATGATACTTTTTTTGAAGGGGAGGTCGCCTTGAGTATTGTAGGCCCTGATCCCCATAATTAAAGCGTCGACTTGGTCAAGATTTTCAGCAGTTAAAGTCTCTTGATCGAACACAGTGACCTCATAACCCATCTCAGAGAGGTGTTGAGGTACTGCATCACCTGCACCTTGGAGGTAGCCAATTTTTTGATCAAATCGCTTGAGGTCAAACCGCACGGCCTGAGTGCTCGATGGGGCTAGAGTACTTAGTGCAGGGATGTGGTCGTATTTGATCTCTACGAGGTCCTGCTCATAAAAATGATCGCCGACTTGTGCTAATGGACGTAAGATTCCTGTGGCCATCTTTTTTGGTGGTGTTACCTCAAAGTATAAGGTTTTTGTCTCTCCGGAATTGTCCAAAGTAAAGGTCTGATCATTTGGCGTTATTGACCACTTATCAGGGTGTTGTACCATTAAAGTTCCTGAAACATTATCCTTGAAAGATTTCACGGTCACAGAAAGTCTCTTTGGCGTTCTGTCCGTGAATAATAATACCGATTCCTCCATATGAAGAGTAAGTTCGGGCCGTACCTCGAATGGGGCATAAACTTCTCCTTTGACCCGGTCATTATATTTATAAATCAAGGGCTTGCTGACACTGAACTGCTGTCCATTCAACGAAAATAAAAAATCAATATTTTGGTCAGCAGGACGCACCGGTCGCCCGATATCGAGGCTGTCTTGGACCATGTACAATCCCTTTTTGGCGGGTGTTTTAAGCCAGTACGGTGCGCTGTTCTGCGGCCCATAAAGTGGCTCCTTCATACTTTGTTCGGACCATTTTTTATTTTGATCTAATGCAATAGGTTGCATGAAATCAGGGAAAGTCATTTGATCAGAGGTTATTCTGTGCAGCTTAAAAGGCAAAGGACTTCTGTTGATGACCTCAATATTGGCCGATATTGCACCTTGGGCTGTTGTGTTTGGTATACTTGCTGCTGCCTCAATAAAGAGACCGGCGCATTGAGTGATGAGCATTTTAAGTTCTTGTAATTTGATGTTTTTCCATGTACACTCTGGTGCAGCTTCCAATAATTCTAGGGCACGCATCATCTCTGGAATGTGTTCATAGGGCTTTTCAAAATTGAATTGTTCCTCGATTGGGTTCAAAATTCGACCTATGGCTTGTCCGCCTTCAATTCGTGACCATGAAGTATCAATGCCCTCAAATAAGTTCGTGCTGTGCTTGGGCAACTGTCCCTGGATGAGTTCGAGATATTCTGTTTCTTGCCCGCGTGTACCGGTAGCGCCAAAGCCTTGTGATTTATGCATACTGCGGCTCAATGCCGCAATTTCTCCATTGGATAAACCGGCCCAAGGATAATAAACTCCGGTTTCTAATGCTACGATGTTGGATTTGTCAGCGGCGTCAAATTTCTCTCGACTTCCATAAAACCACCACGAGGTATTAAAAAACAATCTTTTGGGTTGCCATGCGCCAAAGTGTTTCGCAGAGGCTGGAAATTGCTGTGCATTA
The DNA here is from genome assembly GCA_029248405.1 of Flavobacteriaceae bacterium. Classification (GTDB taxonomy): domain Bacteria; phylum Bacteroidota; class Bacteroidia; order Flavobacteriales; family Flavobacteriaceae; genus BACL21. The sequence goes on from JAQWJJ010000002.1 coordinate 105,714, forward strand.
CCAGCGGCATCAAGAGCCATAATACTCAGTAGAGCAGAGGCCGTATGATGTCCATGCGTGCTGCCTGGTGTTCGGTGGTTAAATCTGTTGATGATGATGTCTGGCTTGAATGTCCTGAAGACTTGGACAACATCATGCAAAATATCTTTTTCGCCCCATACACTGAGTGCTTCATCTGGATGTTTGGAATACCCAAAATCAATAGCACGCGTAAAATATTGCGTTCCTCCATCTTGCTCTCGAGCGGCCAGGAGCTCATGAGTGCGGATCATGCCTAACGAAGTTTTGAGTTCTGGTCCGATGAGGTTTTGGCCCCCATCTCCGCGGGTCAATGATAAGTAAGCTGTTCTGGCTTTCAGGTGATTTGAACAGTAGGATATCAGTCGTGTATTTTCATCGTCGGGATGAGCACCGACATACAAAACTGATCCTAAAAAGTTCAATTTTTGTAATTGATGATGGATCTGTGCTGCAGACCATTTTTGTGGTGCTTGAGCTTGTGCCGAAAAACCCATTGCCCAAGTCAGTACTATCAGCAGCAATCCTTTGGTTGGTTTGAGAAATTTTCTTTTAATCATAACTTTTGGTCTACAGCAAATCATCATTATTTTTTTCCTGCTGCACAGGCATAATGCTCACGCCCTTTTGCAACAATAGGCTGTTGGGATAGGTGATGGTCTGGTTGTCTTTGGTTTTTAAAACAATATGGAATGTACGGATTTCCTCAATAATACCCTGGTAATCGTATTCCTTATCGTGAATCATGATAAAATCACCAATTTTATAGGGGAAAGTGAAAAACATGATCACTCCGCTGGTGATGTTGCTCAAGATGGACCATTGGGCAAAAAAGGCAATTCCAATAACGGCGAAAACAGAAGAGACCACTACGCCTACATCCTTAAAATTAACTCCCCAAATCAAAAACAAAGCCAAGAGCACCAAACTCATGACACTGTACTTGATCAGCTTGTCGATAATTAAGGTGCGTTGCAAAACTTTATTGTTCTTATGAGAATATCGATGGGCAATGCGCGTCAAGATGGTTTTTGTGATCAAACCAACTAACAAGATTATCAGTGTCAAAATGATCTCCAGAATATAAGGTTTTTCTAACATATTCAAGGTGTTAAGGATTTGTTTTATAATGATTTGATTATCAGGGTCTTGAGCTCATGGTAAACCAGTCGAGTAGGGAGTCCCATGACATTGAAAAAGCACCCCTCAATGCGTTCTACCCCGATATAGCCTAGCCAATCTTGAATGCCGTAACTTCCTGCCTTGTCTAAGGCCGATTTCTGCGCAACATAATAATCAATTTCATCTTCAGAAAGTGTTTTGAACCATACTTTGGTCATGTCATTGACCACTTTTTGAGTGTCTTTGGTGGTGATGCATACTGAAGTAAAGACCTCATGCATTTGGCCACTCAAAGTTTGCAGCATGCGTTTGGCGTCGGCCAAATCTACTGGTTTTTCAAGTGCCCTTTGGTTGAACCAAACAATGGTGTCGCTGGTTACAAGAATTTGATCAGCCATGAGCCCACCAAAAGCATCGGCTTTTTTCTTAGCCAAGAAATCAGTGATTTCTGCACCATTGAGACGTTCATCATAGATCTCTTCGACGGCTTTTGTTGCGATACGGAATGGCCAGCCAAGGCGCTTAAAAAATTCCTGTCTTCTGGGCGATCCAGAGGCCAAAATCAAGTCGTATTTATTGAGTTGTTCACTGATCATGTCTTAGAGATGGTTGAGCCAAAGCAGAGCAAGTGTCCCCTGCAGCATTATGTATTTGAGATGTAAAGATAATGACTTAAAGTCTTGCGCGCGATGCGCATTTCGGGTTCTGTGGCAAAAATAGAGTAAAGCAGTGAGCAGTGTAATCATATAAATGCCCAGACTGTAAGACAAAGTATAAATAGAGAAAAAACCATAAATCAAAATTACACTAGCCACGAGTCCGAGCCCAATCACTAGGTTTTTGGCACGAGACGTGCCCATGATAATGGGTAGGGTAGGACGATTGTCGTTTTGATCACCTTTGATATCTTGCAGATCTTTTATGAGTTCGCGCATCAGATTGAGCCAAAAGGCCGCAAAGGCGATGGTGTTATATCCTAACCAAGTCAGATGAGGCAGTGCTTGGTTCAGGTTGGTGTCACGGCGGACCGATTCCATCCAAGGAATGAGCAAAATTGTTGCAGAGACGCATATGGAGATCAAAACTGCACCAACCCCTAACTTGAACCACTTCACACGTGAATAGGCAAACAAAATAAGCGCAACACAAGGCAAAACAAATCCCAACAGCAGAGTGTTCAATGATTGCGCAGAAAAAAAGCCGCATAATATGGCCAGCGCATTTAGGACTAAATAGTATCTATAGACTTCAGAGGTCTCAGAAAATTGATCAATCACCAGCGCGCCATTGGCATTAATTTGATCACTGATGCGGTCAAAATGGTCGTTGATCAGGTAGCCTGCTCCTGCGACCAATAATGTGCCTAAAATAATGGGGCCATAGGCCACGATCTTAGCGCTGAGCGGCCCTATGGGATTTACGGTGTAAAGCGTGAGTGATTGGCCAATCAGGATCATGACCAGGTTTGCGGGCCGCAGGACAACCAAATAATGATGAGCAACTGACTTCATGTGAAATATGGCGGGCAACGGAGCGCTATTAGCCTTCTCGACCACTGACTGGACGGCCACTGAACCAATTGCCCTGAACTTTTAAAACTTGCTCAATAATATCTCGTACACAGCCTTGTCCGCCTGATTTGTGAGAAACATAATGCGCAATCGATTTGATTTCTGCAACGGCATCTTGAGGGCAACAGGCCAATCCAACACGTTTCATGACACCGTAATCAGGAAGGTCATCACCCATATAGCAAGCTTGATCAGCGGAGAGGTTGTGTTTTTCTATAAACTGAGTCAAAATTTCTTCTTTAAAGTGTGCACCAAGATGGACATCAGTAACACCCAATGCCTCTAAACGTACTTTTACACCTGGGTTGATGCCGCCACTTATGATGCAAATCAAATAGCCTTTATCAATGGCTGTTTTAAGGGCAAATCCATCCTTTATATTCATATTGCGCAGCAGTTCTCCATTGGTGTCAACAACAACAGTTCCGTCGGTAAGGACTCCGTCTACGTCAAAAATAAAGGCTTTTACTTGGTGTAATATTGTTTTATAACTCTTCTCCAAAATCAATAGTTTTTTTGTCATATGCGCTGATCGAGCGCGAAAGCAATTTATAAATTTCTCGTTGGTTTTCGTCAGTCAATACTGCCAAATGTGCCTGTATGGTCTTGAGATCTTTTCTTTTTGCCGGACCTGTTTGCGCCTCGTGGGGGTCCATATTGAGCGCTTTTCGCGCCGTTTCAGTAATCAAGGGATGCAAGAGATCAAAAGGCAGTTGCTGGTCCTTGAGTAAGGCTGATGCTTGGCAATATAAATGATTCACAAAATTATTGACAATCACCCCGGTCAGATGCAGTTGGAAACGTCCTTCAGAATTTAAGACTGAAACACGTTTAGATAAGTGAGCCGCCAAATCGTTTACCACGACTAATTCCTGTTCATTTTTGGCTTCGATAAACAACGGTACCTCATGAAAATTTATGGGTGCATCTTTTGAAAAACTTTGTAAGGGATACAGAACTCCAGCTTTAGGTTGTCTGGAAAGTACAGAAAGTGGCTGTGCTCCTGAGGTGTGTATGACAAAAGCATCTTGAGGCAACTGTTGTGAAACATCTTGAATGGCGTCGTCCTTCACAGCAATTATATAGAGGTCTGCCGGCTTTAGCAGTTCTGCCGAAGTGGCATAAAAAATACCATCTCGAAGCCCGGTTTGTTGTGTCGGACTGCAGATTTGAGTGATCGCATAAGCGTCCATTGGTTTGACCGCAGTATGTAAATGCTGCCCCAAATTACCATACCCGATCAATGCAATTGACTTCATTGGATAAAAATACATAATCTCCTTGGTAATGTGTGCAACAAGATCACGATCTCTAATACGATTTCTATTTTAGTCGTTTAAGATTCCCTATTTTTGCCTAAAAATTTGCACGATGCAGAAGAAAATAGCTTCATTCTTATTTTCGACTCGGCTCACAGCCATGTTATTTCTTGTTTTTGCTGCCGCGATGGCTATCGGGACGTTTCTTGATCAAGGTTATCCAAGACCACCATCTCCTTATGCCAGAGCCCTTATTTTCAACGCTTGGTGGTTCGAGGCCATAATGATTTTCTTTGTCATTAATTTCTTAGGAAATATTGTTCGATTTCGCCTTTACAAGAAAGAAAAATGGGCGACACTGACTTTGCATCTTTCTTTTATTTTGATTCTCGTAGGGGCATTCATTACGCGGTATATAGGTTACGAAGGCGTGATGCATATTCGTGAAGGCGCCACAGAAAATATTGTTCTATCGGATGACACCTACCTCACAACTTTTATTGATGGAGATTATAAAATAAACGGTGTTGCTCAGCGCAGGACCCTCTTACCAAAGAGGTTGAGATTGTCCGAAAAGCTCAATAATAATTTTGTGATAGAAACAGACTATAATGGTCAGCCCGTCTTGATTGAAATGGTCAGCTTTATTGAAAATGCAAAAGAGGGACTCATACCCGAACAAGAAGGCGACTTCTACCTCAAATTAGTGGAGTCTAGTGATGGCACACGTCATGAGCATTACCTCAAAGAAGGTACTGTGACCAACATCCACAATATCCTTTACGCTTTCAATTTGGCAACACCAGGAGCGGTCAATATCAATTGGGATGGAGCAGCGTCTTATACCATCGAGAGTCCTTTTGCAGGAGAATACTTGCGCATGGCCGATCAACAGAGTGGAGGGGTTTTATCGGACACAATACAGCCCTTGCAGTTGCGCTCGCTTTATCAGATGGCCGGAGTGTCTTTTGTCATTCCAGAAGTTGCGACCAAAGGTCAGATAGGGGTAGTTAAAGCACCAAAATCTGAAGCCACAGGTATGGATGCATTGACTTTAGCAATCCAATCGGGCAACGACACTGAAGAGATCGCTTTATTGGGCGCGAGAGGCTTAAGTCCCGATCCTAAAATTGTTGATATAGCTGGTCTTAAGGTAGGTTTGAGTTATGGGTCAAAGGCCTATAAATTGCCCTTTAGTATTACGTTAAATGACTTTATTGCCGATAAGTATCCCGGAACGGAGAAGGCATATTCAGCATTTAAGAGTAAGGTCACTGTCAATGTCTCTGAAGCATCATTTTTTGATTACGACATCTATATGAATCATGTGTTGGATCACGAAGGATTTCGATTTTTTCAAGCTTCCTTTGATCCTGACGAGGCGGGAACAGTGCTCTCTGTGAATCATGATTGGTGGGGGACATATACCACCTACCTCGGTTATTTCCTCTTGTATATTGGACTGATGGCCATCTTGTTTGATCGAAAAACCCGATTTGCCGATTTAGAACGGTTTTTGGATAAAATTAAGGTCAAGAAAAAACTTTTGATTTGGTTGTTATTGTTTTTGCCATTAGGGCAGCTGATGGCTCAAGATAATGGACACAGTGCACAAAAAACACAAGCGGATTCAATCATTCTGGCCAATCGTGTTCCTGAAGGACTCGCCAAACAGTTTGGCACACTAGTGATTCAAGACAATGGCCGCATGAAGCCCGTAAATACATTTGCTAGTGAGTTATTGCGCAAGCTAAGTGGTCGTGACCAATTCCAAGGAATGTCCCCTGATCAGGTCTTCTTGTCGATGACAGAGTTTCCCACTTATTGGTATGGCATCCCTATTTTGAAACTTGATTGGCGTAATGACAGCATAAAAAAAATTATTGGTGTTGCCCCTGAGGCCAAAAGTATTGCACTAATCGATTTGTTTGACGCCCAAGGTCAAAGCAAAATTGATGCTTATGTTGCAGAAGCCTCTGCCAAAAGTCATCCGAACCAATTCGAGAAGGATTTCATTAAATTATATGAAAAGTCGTACTTGCTGAATCAAGCTCTTGGCGGGACGATTTTAAAAATATTTCCAGTTCCCGGTGATTTGAATAATACTTGGATTTCTTATATGGATATTGATCGTGCGGGCTTAAAATCACAAGATTCCTTGTTTGCAAAATCAATCATTCCAATCTACTTTGAAGGATTGCGTCAAGGCAGAGCCACTCAGAATTATGAAGTGGCAGATCAGGCTTTTATGGCATTAGAACAGTTTCAAAAAACTTATGGGGGCGCAGTCTATCCGTCCGACGCTAAGATCGATTGGGAAATCCGATATAATCAATGGGACCCGTTCAATCGACTTTACCGTTATTTCGCCTTATTTGGTGTGGTCATGTTGGTACTGATCATCGCACAAATCATGCGCCAGTCCCGGTGGTTACAATGGGTCATTAATGCATTTAAATGGCTCATGTGGACGTTGTTCTTAGTGATGACAGCGGCGCTAGTTTTGCGCTGGTACATCAGTGGTCATGCCCCGTGGAGTAATGCCTACGAAAGCGTGATTTATGTGAGTTGGGCAACCATGTTCTTTGGCTTGGCTTTTGGACGCAAAAGTGATTTGACCATAGCTGCCACTGCTTTTGTAACATCGATTCTGCTCTGGGTAGCCCACCTGAGTTGGATTGACCCAGAAATTGCCAACCTACAACCCGTACTCGATAGTTATTGGCTGATGATACACGTTGCTGTAATTGTTGCCAGCTATGGTCCTTTTACCTTGGGCATGATTTTGGGTGCCGTTGTTTTGCTCTTGATGATATTGACCAACAAGCGTAATGAAAAACGAATGGCTCTGAATATTAGCGAATTGACCATCATCAATGAAATGGCATTGACCGTTGGGCTGGTCATGTTGACCATCGGTAATTTCTTAGGCGGTCAATGGGCCAACGAAAGCTGGGGAAGATATTGGGGTTGGGACCCCAAGGAAACGTGGGCCTTGATCAGTATCATGATTTATGCCTTTGTCATTCACAGTCGATTGGTCCCAGGCCTCAGGGGTAAATGGACTTTTAACGTATTGTCTATTTTTGCCTATTCAAGCATCATGATGACTTATTTTGGCGTTAATTTTTACCTGACCGGTCTGCATTCTTATGCCAGTGGAGACGTCCCCGTCACGCCAAGTTTTATATACTACTTAGTGGGCTTTTTTGTGCTCCTTAGCGGGGTCTCTTTTTACAGATATAAGGCGACTTCAAACACAAAGAGATTGGCCTAAGGCTAATCTCTAAGGATGAAAAGTAACTCAATAACAATCAGTTTATTGAGTTGATCAAAGTGACCTAGTTGTACAGGTAGTCGGGTTGTTCAGCAGACCAATCTATATCTTTTTGTACTTGCTCTCCGATGTCCAATTTTTGATACAAGTCTTTGGTACGGTCTTCAATGTCTTCGATAGAGGTCTTGAGTTTTCGGGCAATGGAACCATTGGTTTTGCCTTCCGATATATACTGAAGCAGTTTGATCTCAATAGCGTCTAAATCATATTGCATGATGAGGTTTTCGAGATACATGTCCTCCACTAGTTTTTCTGTTTTGATCCGCGCACTCAATGCATCTTGACGTTCTACAAAAATTCTCATTTCTAGTTGTCTTAATTCACGATCAGTTTTAAGACTTTGCATGCGGTTAATGATGCCGTAAGTCAGCAAAAGACCTTGCATGATCGTGATGAATTTTAAAAGACCGGTGCCAGGGCCAATCAGGCTATCGCCCAGCAGTTCCAAAATGAATTGATCGACAAAGACCAAAAAGGGAAGGGCCGATGCAATCACGTAAAGTTTGACATAACTCTTTGCGCTAAATTGGGCAATGGCCAGATAGAGGTAACGTGCCAAAGCCAACAGCATCGTTGCTTTAGCGATTTGTCCGAACACCGTATTTTGGGACAGTGCTAAAAATATTATGGCCAGTGCACTTGTGGTCATGACAATCCACGCAAAGCCTTTTATTTTTGGTGCTTTTTCTTTAGCCAATAAATAGTGATGAGCGAATAACAATTGGGCACTGATCATCACGAACATCAAAGTTGTTTGAAACAACTCGTTGTATAAATTCTCGACAAAAAATAAATGACCAATACCATCTCCCACAAATAAAAAGGCAATCAATGTGGTGATTGCGCCGGCAAAAAAAGCAAAAGTCTTGTCTTTGAATAACACAAAGCAAAAGAAGTTGACCAAGGCCAACATGATGATGAAACCATAAAACGCTCCTTGAGCAAAAAGATGACCTTGATCAAATTTTTCTTTTTGTGGACCTATTGAGTTTAGGTCTGCACGTGTAGCAGGCAACACCATATTTTTGTACGAAAATTCTGATGTACTCGATTTTTTTGTCGGATCCTCTACCGAATTGATAAGCTGATTTGGGCTCTGTGTCGGTAAAGGGTTATGGACCTGAACTTTTACAACATCATTTCTAAAAAATGAAATTGGTTTAGCTTCGTCTAAGACAATACTGGCGGGGCTTGAGGCGATTACAACGGAATGTTCTACAGGCGCTTTGGCAAAAGTATGCGCCATGAGAATCGGTGATAAAACACCACATAATAATACTAGAAATTGGGTTTTCATAGTAGGTTGATTTTCAAATTTGGGTAGTCCAATATACACAAAAAATGCACTTTATCTATAAAAAATGCATTTTATCCGATAAAAGTGCATTTAATGAACAAAGCAGCCCGAAGGCTGCTTTTCAAAAATGAAGTGGTTATTTTATTTGCCGACCATTTCTTCTGGACGAACCCAAAGATCAAATTCTTCTGCAGTAAGGTGTTCAAGTTGTACCGCTGCTTCTTTGAGCGTGGTGCCATTGGCGTGGGCGGTATTCGCAATTTCGGCTGCCTTGTAATAGCCGATTTTGGTGTTCAGGGCAGTGACAAGCATCAAGGAGTTGTTCAGTTGTTTTTCAATCACTTCATGATTTGGTGTGATGCCTTGGGCGCAATGCTCATCAAAACTCACACAAGCGTCACCGAGTAGGGTGGCAGAGGATAATAAATTGGCTGCCATAAGCGGTTTGAAAACATTGAGTTCGAAGTGGCCTTGAAGCCCCCCAACGGCTATTGCCATATCGTTGCCAATGACTTGCGCGCATACCATGGTCAGTGCTTCACATTGTGTTGGGTTTACCTTTCCAGGCATGATTGATGACCCGGGTTCGTTCGCCGGTATATTGATCTCACCAATTCCACTGCGAGGTCCACTGGCCAATAGACGAATGTCGTTGGCGATTTTATTCAGTGAAACAGCCAATTGCTTTAAGGCGCCATGGGTTTCAACGATGGCATCATGTGCGGCAAGTGCTTCAAACTTATTGTGTGCAGTGATAAAAGGCAAATGAGTAAACTCTGCAATATAAGAGGCGACTTTAAGATCGTAACCTTTGGGAGTGTTGATCCCTGTTCCCACGGCTGTTCCGCCTAAAGCTAATTCGGTAAGATGGGGGAGTGTATGGTTGAGCGCCTTAATGCCATGAGCAATTTGTGAGGCATAACCGCTGAATTCTTGACCTAAAGTTAAGGGGGTCGCATCCATGAGGTGGGTGCGACCAATTTTTACGACGGCATCAAAATCTTTTGCATGCTGATTTAAGGTTTGCTGCAACTGTGTCAAACCAGGCAAGGTGACTTCCATGATCTTTTTGAGCCCCGAAATATGCATTGCTGTAGGGAAGGTATCATTGGACGATTGTGATTTGTTGACATCATCATTGGGTAGAAGTGTTTTTTCCCCTTCACCAATGATGTGGCCCGCCAATTGATGCGCTCTGTTGGCAATCACTTCATTGACATTCATAT
>JAQWJJ010000006.1 GCA_029248405.1 Flavobacteriaceae bacterium
GTCTAATTTAGCAGATAAATAAAAACGGTTACACTTTATAATAGTATAACCGTTTTATTGTTTTAGTAGCGGGAACTGGACTCGAACCAGTGACCTTCGGGTTATGAGCCCGACGAGCTACCTACTGCTCTATCCCGCGATTTGAATAGCAAAAATACGAACAAAACACATTCCCAACCAAGCATTATGACATATTTATTCTCAATAAAATTGCCTACTTGGTGCACATAAAAAAAGCCGCTCAAAGAGCGGCTTTTCCAAATAATAAAGAGTTCTTATTTTTCGCTTTGCTTGGCTACAGCCAAACCATAAACCACTAATCCGAATCCAATTTTATTGATGGCATCTCCAATGTTATAAATAACATTCATATCCAAACCACCAAAGATACTGTCGTACCATCCTGGAGTACCAGCCATGTATCCAATTGGATAAATAGCCCATCCTACAAGTACGAACCAACATAACATTTTGTGAGCAGAAAGGGTCGCCCCTCCAGCTTCTACGGCCAGCTTCTTGGCAGAACCCATCCATATATCATAGACGATAACGAAATAAGCGATTCCTGAAATCAATCCCCAAACCTGGGCATTGTCACGGTCAATTGCTTCACCCCAGTAACCTGTAACGAGCATGACTACCGAAAGGAAAATCATACGCCACATAAGTGACTTTTTCGCTCCGGCTACTTTAAGGATAAGATAAAATTCAACACACATTAACGGCACTGTCAGAATCCAATCAACATAACGGAAAGCCGTTACATTAGTTAACTCACCAGCCATAGACGCGTCACGCATGTACCAGTAGTGCACTGCAGCAATGAACGTAATTAATCCAGAAACAAGAATCGAAGTTCTCCATTTTGAATCAAAGCTATTCATTGATAAGAAAAAGAAGGCAGAAGCTGCCATCATGGCCATACACCCTATAAAGAATGTAAAGTTCACTGGACTACCTACGTCGCCAGCAAGTAAAGGTAAAATTAAGTTTGTCATGGTAATTAGTTTTTTTGTTGAATAATTGAATCATAAATTTAAACAAATTTTAGATTTCACCAAATTAAAATTCATTTTTTCTTAAATTTAGGGTATTGATCATTGGAATGAATAATAATTTTAACACTATAATTACTGTATTCGTAATTTGGCTGTCCCTCTACATGAGTGCACAAGTCGAACTCATGGTGTCTGGCGTTTTTGTCCTTTCACTCGGACTCATGCATGGTTCCAATGACATTAATTTACTTGAAGGCAATCGGCAGAAGTACAAGCAAATGAATAAATGGAAACTCATCCTGAGCTATGTCGGCTTTGGCGCAGTCATTTTTCTCTCTGTTTTCTATTTTCGCCGCATCGGGATGTTGTTTTTTTTGGGGTTCAGTAGTTATCACTTTGGCGAACAACACCTTCATCATCGTCTCAAGGAGCTGCCAAGGCGAGGCATCCATTTTGTGACCTATGGTCTATTTATTTTTCTCTTAATATTTGCCACGCATGCGCAGGAGGTGACCTATCTTGTGATCCATATGATTGGCCTTGACATCAGCGGTGTGCCACTTGTCGCCCTGACCCAAATTGTCTTTGGTGTTCTATTATTAATGTGGCTCATCGACTACAGATTTTTCAAAAAAAACATATTGCGCGAGCTTTTTTATTTACTCTTGTTTCTCGTCGTTTTCTATAATACGGATTTGTATTTGGCCTTTGCCGTTTACTTTGTGGTATGGCATGCAATACCATCTATAAGAGATCAGATACTGCTGCAAGAGACACTTGTCAACAAGGCGACTCTCGTAGCTTATTTCAAGAAAAGTGCGATATACTGGATCATCTCTCTTGTGGGGGTTTTTGCTTTGGCTCAGGCATTCTATGTTTTTGGAGAACAACTACTGCCAGTACTTTTTGCAGCCTCGGTAGCCATCACCTTTCCACACGTATATTTGATCCGAAAATTATTGTCAGTCCGTGCGGTTCAACAAAAAATCATTCGTGACCCTAAAATGCGACATTGAGCAGCTGACCGGTTTGTTGAAGAAACTCTAGCTCTGCTAATTTGGCCTGATACTTAGCCCCGTTAGCACTGATCTGAGCGTTGAGTAAATTGACTTGAGCCTGCCGCAATTCAACAGAGGTCAATTGTCCCAAACTAAAACGCTCTAAAGACCGATCATAATTGTTTCGAGCAGTGGCGACAGATTGATCCAATAGTGAAAATATTTGGCGTTTTACAGTGACCATCTCTCTGGTATTCATAAGGTCTTTTTGCACTTGAGCGCGGACTTGCGCTAATGCCAACTCCTGGTTCTCTATTGAAATTCTGCTGTTCCTCAACGCCGTCACTGACGTCCCTCCATCAAAGATATTCCAACTCAATTGTAATCCCGCTGATGCTCCGCTACTGATGCTCTTAGTCGCGAAACCCGTAGCAGGAAAAAGGCCCTCATTCCAACCATACGACCCAGTAAGCCCGAGTCTCGGTAAAAGCAATGACTTTTGAAACTTTGCAATTAAAACACCGATTTCTTTATTTGATTCAGCTTGCTGTATCCTTACATTTTGACTCGGAGCTAAGGCCGCACTCTCTTCAAGGACAAGACCATTCAAAAAAACTAAATCAGTATCTACCTCATAATCTCGGGCGATATCAGTATTCAAAATCAGCGATAAGTCTCGTTTTGAATTGCGCAACAGCTGCTCACCATTCATTAGTGCAATACTATCATTAACCATATCCACCTCTGCTGTAAGGACATCCAGCTTGGTTCTTTGGCCATAATCAAATCCATAAGTCACTCTCAGCAATCGGTCTTTGGTATTGTTTAATGTCTGCTGTAATATGGCTTGATTCTCTGTCAAGCGCGCCACTTCATAGTAAACAGAAAATAATTGCAACACGGTCAATTCGATCGTCTCTCTTACCTCAAACTGGGATAGCGCGTAGGTTTCTTGCAGTCGTTTATAATTATAAACACGACCGAGGCCATCAAAGAGGGTATAGTTTAAATTTAAAGAGGCACTGAGGTTTTTAGTTTCTGCCCCTGTCACCTCGGTCACGGTACCATCACGAAAGGTCACCTCCTGATCTTCCAATCGATATCCGGCACTCGAATTAGCGGACACCGAAGGCAAAAAACCACTATTCATTAAGCGGGCGTTATTCTTGGCTTGATCTGCAGTGTTCTTACTGATTTGAATGCCAAAATTATGGGCCAACATTTGTGCCAATGCAGCTTCCTTGTCCAGGATTTCCAGAGCCTGACCAAACGTGTTGTGGGCTCCTGCAAGTATCATGCATATCATCAAAACAAAACGGTACCTCATCATATCAGTCATTGTTTATTTCTTTGGATCCATCCTTAGTCGAGCCTTCATTTATTTCTTGCGCAAAGTGGCCTTCCTTTATGGCACGTTCAAAATATTCGCGAGGCCTCAACTCATTATGAATCAACCAATGGATGCGCATCTTGAGCTCGTTGGTGACCGATAACAATAGCGGAAGTATGATCAGGGTCAATATCGTCGCGATGGCAATACCATAAGCAATGGAAATCGCCATAGGAATTAAGAATTGAGCCTGACGGCTCTTTTCGATTAACAATGGACCAATTCCAGCGATAGTGGTCAATGATGTCAAGAAAATCGCCCGAAATCTGGATCGGCCAGCTCTGTACAATGCCTCTTCAAATTTAAGCCCTTCGCGCAAATAACTATTGAACTTACCGATAAGCACCAACCCATCATTGACCATGATACCAATCAAGGCAATGATGCCCAAAGCCGACAAGATATTTATTGGAAAATCATGAATCCAATGCCCCCAAGCCACCGCAATAAAACTGAACGGAATCATGACCAGCAATAGAAGAGGCTGGCTATAACTCCTAAAAGTAAATGCGATGGTCATATAGATCAAGAAAATAATAATGGGCACAACAGTGCGCGCTGATTTTGTCAATTTATTGGCTTCACGATTTTGGCCTTCAAAGGATGCCGTTACCGTTGGATATTTAGACAGAATCCCTGGCATGATATCAGACTGGATGTCTGACAATATTTCGGTGGCGCTGCCCTTCGGGTTTTTCAAATCGGCATTGATCTGAATTTCTCGTAAACCATTGAGATGACTGATGCTCTCATCCCCTCTACTGATGCTATATGTCGCGATCTCACCAAAAGGCACACGGTCTCCACTTGGCGCGACCAGACGCATTTGATCCAAATCTGCTATAGACTCTCTATTGATTCGGTCATAGCGCACCCATACACGGATCTCATCCTGTCCACGCTGAAAACGCTGGGCCTGAAGCCCAAAAAACCCAGACCGCACTTGACTCATGACTTCTTGTAAGGTAAATCCAAGAGCGTAAGCGGTCTCGTTGAGCACCACATTGATCTCCTTAATGCCCTCTGGATCGGTATCAGCAACGTCTGCCAGTAGCGCATTTTGGGTCAGCGCGACCAACAACTCTTCTTTGGCGGCTTTGAGCTCGGCTGTATTGCTCCCTAATAAAGAAATTGACACAGGACTCCCACCAAAATTACTCCCCGATCCATAGGTCAGCCGCTCTACACCGTATATAGGACCTACTGCCTGTCTTATGGCATTTGTGATCTCTGGCGAACTAAAATCCCGCTCCTCGCCGGGCAATAAATTAACACTTAAAGATGCCTTATTATTTCCAGGCCCCACTTGCTTGACAATATTTTGAATCACCTCCATTTGTCCTGTTTGCCGCTCAGTGAAGTCCAAGTTCACTTGTTGGGCTGCCATTTCAATTTTACTGATCAAAGAGTCTGTAATGCTTGGGTTGGTGCCTTCAGGCATGAGCAAATCAATCCTTACTTGGTCGCTCGCGATCATTGGGAAAAATGCACCACGGATAATGCCTCCGCGCAGCGCCCCCACTGTAACAATCATGAGTGCCACAAGAATAGAAAAAGTAATGAATCGTTGCCGCAGAGCAAAGCGCAATACCGGGCTGTAAAGACGATCTCTCAAATAAACCATAAAGCGGTCGCCAATTTTATTAAGACCGCGCAATTTGGCAAAAACCCGTGCAAAAAACCCACGTGCCGGCTGCGCAGCGTTCTCTTTGAGTAAGGCTTTAGAATGCGCAATGTGGGCCGGCAGTATGATCAAAGCTTCGATTAAAGACACCGCCAAAGTCAATATCACCACAACACTCACCTCGCCAAAAAACGACCCAATTCTACCGTCGAGAAATAAAAACGTAGAGAAGGCCAAAATGGTTGTGATGATGGCACTCAGAATTGGGGGCAAAACTTCCATAGTTCCGTCAATAGCTGCTTGAACTCGAGGTTTGCCACGCTCATAGTGCTGGTATATATTTTCACTGATCACAATACCATCATCAACCAAAATACCGATGACAATGATCATCCCAAATAGAGACAAGACATTGATGGTTACCCCAAAATACGCCGCAAAAATAAACATCCCCAAAAATGAGATGGGCAACCCAAACGCTACCCAAAAAGCCAATCGCGTATTCAAGAAAAACGATAAAAAGAACAAAACAAGCATGATCCCAATGGCACCATTCTCTAATAATAAGTCTGTTCTTTGCTCAAGAGTAACGGCTGCATCATTAATAATGTGCAACACAACTCCAGTATGCGCTTCATTAAATTGCTCTATATAAGCTCTTACCTTAACTGATGTGCCGATGAGGTCTTCGTTATTGGTATTAGTGATGTTCACCACAACAGAAACATTACCATTGTAATAAGTCGCATTTGGGGACTCTGAAAAACGATCCCGCACTTGTGCAACATCACTCAAACGTACCACAGAGCCATCACTATTACTGCGCACAACCAAATTATTGAGCTCAATGCCATAGTAGGCGCGATTATTGGCACGGATCAAATAATCTTCCGAATCCGTCTTAATGTTTCCCCCTGTTGTCAAAATATTGGCACGCGAAACAGCCGCTGCGACCTCAGTGAAACTCATATTGTAAGCCAATAGATCCTGTTCTTGAACAGCAATTTCTATTTCTTCTTCTGGATAACCCGATACACTGATCTGCGATATTCCATCAATCCGACGGAGGTCATTTTCTATTTGGCGACCAATTTGTTTCAAGGCATTGAGTTGAATGTTCTCGCCAGAGATACTAAATTCTATTGTACGGCGGACATTTTCTTGTTTGGCCACAACCAATGGCTCCATTCCAGTTGGAAAATTCGGGACGCGATCGACAGCATTTTTGACTTCTGCCAAAAGCATATCGATATCTCTACCTGTTTCTATTTCAACTGTAATACTGCCACCATTTTCTCGTGATACTGAGGTCACGCGGTCGATACCAATAAGTCCTTTGAGGTTATCCTCTACTTTTAAAACAATACCCTCTTCAATTTCTTGTGGCGCCGCTCCTGGATAAGCAATATTTATGGTAATGATTTCTGGATCTTGCAGAGGAAAAAAAGACGACTTAAGCTGGAGCATTCCCGCAATACCCAAAATCACAAACGCCAAGATCACGACATTAACCGCGACCTCATACTTGATAAAGTAGGTGATTAACTTCCTCATCTACTGGAGACTTTGATTGGACTGTTCTGTATCATCTTGATCATAAATCTGAACCAACATGCCAGCAAATGCCCCTGCTACAGGTTTGATGACCACATCTGTATTGTCGGGAATACCAGTAACCACCATATCATTTGGGGTAAAATAAACAGGCACAACCGGCATCAAATCCAAAACTCCCTCTCGCACAACATAGACAAAACCTTCATTCACCAACAATTTTCTTGGCAATTTAATGGCCTGACTCTGTGTCCGAGCAGGCAATTCTGCGGACAAATACATGCCTTCTTTTAGCCTATCGTCGCTCGAGCGCACAAAAATCTGCACCATCTGTGTCGCTTGATCGACTTTTTGATTTATCCTGGCCACTTTCCCAGTAAAAGTTTGAGCGCCATCTCTTGAGGACATCGACACATCTGCTCCCACAGACAAGAGATCACTAACTTCTGGCGCTAGACTTAAAGCCAATTCATATGATCTATTATCAATATATTCTCCTAATTTTTGACCCGCACGAACCAAAGTTCCCTTCGTCACATCGGCCTGAATGAGCACCCCATCAAATGGCGCCCTTATGGTATATTTTGCCAGTCGCTCTTCCATATTTTTCAGAGCGTAAAAGGCCGCCACAATTCCTCGACCTGTGATGAAAAACTGCTCTGACTCATCAATTGCTTCTGGCAAGTTGTTCAAAGGGGCCGTGACACTAAAACCCTTTGCATAAGCGGACCATTGGTCATAAGACCGGGGGTAGTCGAGTCGGAGATCAGCCAAGATACTGATGACTAAATTTTGAAATTCACTTTTGGCAGCAACCAATGAGGCCCGAAACTCTCGAGCATCTAAGCCAATAAGGATCTGGGTGCTCTTAAATGTTTGTCCCGCACGGAATTCTGCCGCACTTTGATCAAAAACGCCCTGGACCTCAGCATACAACTCGAGACGATCCTTAGCCACAACAGAACCACTAGCCTGAGCCATAATAGGCACATCCCCATTTTCCGCTTGTTGCACAAAAACAGTTTTGATAATTTTCTTAACTGGAGGCTTGACGCGTGCATTGCTCTCAATCAGGTGCTGAGCATAAAAATATGCACCGACAATGATGACAACAGCAATGGCCGTATTGATGATTCTTCGCACGGATATAAGTTTAGTGAATAAGCCCAAATTTAGGGGGTATTGCGCCTATTAATGTTAAACATTTCTTAAATTCTGCTGTGCTTTTCTAGCTTGAGCGATGCCTCTTCCCATTGACCCATAAGATCCTTTAAACTCGTTTTTTTTGACTCATATTTTTTGTAAAAATCGCCGTCAGCAGTGGTCTTTTCATAATTTAAGGCCAATGCCTTATCCATATCCTTCAGCTCCTTTTCGACTTTGCTTACTTTCACCTCGAGCTTAGACAAACGATTTTGCAAAAATTTAAGTTCTTTCTGCCGATCTGGATCATGTTGTGTGCTTGCTGGTTTTTGCTTGGACAATTTGTCCGGCACTGTCCGTCGCTCTGCGTCCCGCAAATGACTGATATTCCGTTGCTCGAGGAAGTAATCAATATCTCCCAAATACTGTCGGATGGTACTATCCTTAAATTCGTATACCACATTGGTCAGGCCTTGAAGAAAATCCCGATCATGAGACACGACAATCAGTGTCCCCTGAAAATTAAGCAAGGCCTCTTTGAGCACATTCTTTGACTTAATGTCCAAGTGATTGGTCGGCTCATCCATGACCAGGACATTAAAGGGTTGTAACAACAGCTTGGCCAGTGCCAAACGGTTGCGCTCTCCACCGGACAAAACCCTCACATACTTATCGACTTCCTCTCCACGAAACAAAAAAGCACCCAAGATATCCCTCACTCTTGGTCTTGTGCGTTCATCTGCGGCATCAATCATGGTTTCTTCCACAGTTTTACTGCCCTCGAGATATTCGGCTTGATTTTGAGCAAAATAACCGATCTCTACATTATGGCCCAAAATAATGCTGCCTTGGTGCTTGAGCTCCCCAACAATCATTTTGGCAAGAGTCGATTTTCCTTGACCATTCTGTCCCACAAAGGCGGTCTTACTGTCGCGATCTATACGCAGGTCGATTTCATTCAAAACAACGTGATCGCCATAATTCTTGGAGGCCCTCTCTACAACTGCCACAACCTTACCTGGTGTTTTTGACAATGGGAAGCGGAGCGTCATGACCGAATTATCGTCCTCATCCACTTCAATACGATCGATTTTATCGAGTTTCTTGATCAGGGACTGTGCCATGGTGGCTTTAGAGGCCTTAGCGCGAAATTTTTCAATCAATTTGGCGGTCTGATCTATTTGCTTTTGTTGATTTTTTTGGGCCGCAAGCTGCTGACCACGCAATTCATTTCGTGCCACTAAATATTTTGAGTAAGATTTTGGAATGTCATAAATTCGGCCCAATGAAATCTCAATAGTGCGGTTGGTCACTTGATCTAAGAACATGCGGTCATGACTGACTAATACGACAGCTCCAGAAAAGGCCTTGAGGAATTCTTCGAGCCATAATATAGATTCTATATCCAAGTGATTGGTCGGCTCATCCAATAGCAACACATCATGATTTTGCAGCAAAAGCTTGGCCAACTCAATGCGCATGCGCCAACCGCCCGAAAAGGTATCCGTCTGCTTCTCAAAATCAGATCGCTTAAAGCCCAGTCCCAACAATATGCGCTCGGTATCTCCCTGGTAATTGTATCCACCATGAATTTCATATTGATTCTGGACGTCACTCAAACGTTCTATAAGTTCAGTGTAGCCATCGCTTTCATAGTCTGTTCGTGTGGCCAAATCATGGTTAATTTGATCAAGTTGCAGCTCGAGCGACTTAATTTGCTCAAAAGCTTGATAGGACTCTTCCAGGACATTTCGGCCTTGCACAAAATCAATATCTTGGCGCAAAAACCCAACAGAAATTTCCTTATCCGTAGCAATTTGTCCCTTATCATATTCCTGATCCCCTGAGATGATTTTCAGTAGAGTGGATTTTCCTGCACCATTTTTACCCACCAATCCAACCCGGTCTCCACCATTAAGTTGAAAGGTAATGCCCTGGAAAAGGAACGAGCCTTGAAAGGCAACAGACAAATTATAAATATTCAGCATGTGTGGATCAAAACAAAATTTAGTTGTGCAAATATCCTTAAATTTACACTCGCAAAAAAATTAGAATGAACATCTTTAAAGGCACAAAATTCTACAGTATTTTTTGGGGCAAATGTCCTGTATGTCACCAAGGCAAACTCTACCAAACACGGCATCTTTACAGGTTTTCTGAAACACTCAAGATGCCAGAGCACTGCTCTAGCTGTGGCCTCAAATACAAAATTGAACCATCATTTTTTTATGGCGCCATGTACGTCAGTTATGGTGTGGGTATTATTTTTGCTGCCGTGGCCTTCTTGGTGAGTTATCTTCTGATTGGATTTGATCGACTCGCAACATTTTTCATGATTTGTGGGACGTTGGTATTGAGTCTTCCGATAATCCTGAGGCTTTCTCGAAACATTTGGATCAACCTCTTTTTTAAGTTCAATCCAACGGCGCAGAAAAAAAACGACCAATAGAGACCTCTGAGGGCAAGATACCACCCTCAATTATTGAGTCGACCAGCCAATCCGAAAGAAGGGGCGCCATAAGCAGTCCTCTCGAATTTAATCCATTAATTGTATATACTGACGCCGCACGATCGATCAAACCCAAAATGGGTTTTCTGTCCAGGGTTGTAGGTCTCAAGCCAGTCCAATACTCTAGAACGACATAAGGCAGAGTCAACAACCCATCCAAAGCGGCTGTCATTTTATCTCGGCCAATAGTTGGGCTACTGTCCTGATTCTTGTGAATATAAGTGGCCCCTACTTGGTATTTGTCTTGACCAAGAGGAATGATAAAGAACTTGTCCTTGAGCACTACCTCTAACTTCAACTCTGGAGATTCAATAATCATGTATTCGCCCCCCTTGGCTATTATTGGACCGCCGAGACCCAGATTTGAGGGCCATATCTGCTGCGCAAATCCTTGCGCCAAAACAATGTGTGTCGGATCAAGTCCTAATCCATTCAAAACTGCTCTCAACTCGGTGGGCGTCTTCGCGAAAATCTCGGCAGATTGCCAGCACTGTTCCCTCTGGAGCAATGATTTATAGGCCTTAAGGAGTTTGGGCGGTGAAAAACGCCATACCTCATCTGAAGTGCCATAACCGTATGGCGTTCGTATACCCTTCAGCGCACAAGCTTTATCATCAAGAGGATTCAGATAATGGGCCCAAAACACTTCTGCTCTGCGCTCTTGCCACAAAGCCCGCTCCTCAAGCGAATCAAACAGTTTGATCAGTCCCTTAACCTCAATGAAGGGCCTGTTCAATATACCTTCAAGAGCAGTATAAAATTCCTGAGCATAGGTCCAAAACTCTTCTCCAAACCATACCCGATTGTAATGACGCAATAAAACAGGATGTATCGTTCCTCCTGAAATTGACGTCGCGGACTGGCCTTCAGAATCTAATACCACGACACGGAGTCCTCGCGAGCGCAACTGCACGGCAGTACAAAGCCCTGCGATACCGCATCCAATAACCACAAAATCTACTTTCTTCATACAAAAAACCCTCCGTAAGAGGAGGGTTTATCTATTATGTCTATCGGCTTAGTAATTCCAAAGGTCAATCTCAATGTTGCGGATCTGTTCTTTAAGTCGATCCGATTCCAAGAGCTGCATCAGGGCATTATCACTGATGTAGTCACTAACGCCGCGATCGCCTTGAACATTATCATCTTTGTAAATGATTGCGTTAAAACGTCTTGAATTCAACAGATGATCGTAAGATATAGGTTGTGATGTATTTTTACGATTAAAGGCCTTCGCTTCGTGTAAGATCTCACGCGCACCAGGGTACCACACCCAGAACAACTCAACTTTGGAATCCCCTCCGTCATCTGGAAATGCCTTTGATCTTGCTTCATTTGCCACGGGACAAATACCGAGCAAACGGTAACGCAATTCGCCTTGTCGCTTATCCAGATACCAAACTCCTCTAACCCGCCATTCTTCAATATCACCAGCATCCAACGTAAATTTTCGGATGTATTCTGGATCGACGCGACCCACAGCATTAAACTGCTCAATACCAAGATCGGTGGTATCGCTATACACGAGTGACCCTTCAATATCCCTTAACGTACGCTTTTCTGAAAAATACGAATCCGCATAAACATCAGTCAGATTCCCTGTTTTGATGTTCTTGACCAGCACATCATAAAGCGAACGGCGTTCGGCACCAATATTGTTAGTGTCTATGGGGTAATATAACGGAAAATTGACACGTTCGTCAAGATCGATGATCTCCCATGTTGTTCTGGACCAAAGCACGTCACGATCATCAACATATCCATAGGGCAGTGGTGTATCATTGTCATAGGCGATCTGAGCGTCAGTCTTTTGACCTATCTCCTCTGGTGTCTTGGCATTAAGGATGTTGAGTTGCGCCTGTGCAGGCACACTCAAGCAAACAAGTACCAAAAGCAACATTATATTTCTTAGACGCATAACTCTTATCATTAGTTGGTTAATTCGATACAAACTGGAGAGATTTTCTTCAGTTTATAGGTTGAATTACCTATTAAACTCGCATTGATATCAAAAATTTGAACGGTCTCACCTCTTCGCGCTCTGTTCAAAACACTTTTGGCTTGTCCACTCAACTTGTTTCCACTAACAATAACTGTAGGCTGTCCAGATACCTTAAAACTAAAGCCTGTAACTTTTAAACCTAAGTCAAAGTCAAAGTCCTCAAGAGCCGCACCGACACTCGCAATTTCGAGTCCTTGACGCTGCATGCGGACACAGGCACCATCACCGGTTTCCCCACGTATTGAACCCACAGGTCGCGGAATATCCTTAATTCTGAATTCAGCTGGCGTACTGATCTTTTGGCCGTCAGGCAAAATTCCATTAGCCGTAAAGGTTACAGTGGCACCTTTACTCGGTGTAAAGTTATATTTGGATCCTGAGATCTTCTTCCAAGTTCCGTTCGAGGCAGAGGCGGTAACCTTATTATCAGCGATTCCAGGTATAGAAACCGTCATAGGGTTCTCTACACCACGATAAACCACATTCATTTTATCAGCCGCAATCACCGCCGAATTCGGCTTTGCGATTGTGGCGAACTTGGCTTGAACTGGTATTTCGACCTCCTTGCCATCTTGCAAGAATATCAAATTACCTCCGATTTCATGGTCACCCGCTGCACCAGCGCTGATGTTCAATTTGACTTTACCATTCTCAATGGTATACTGATCAGCAGACAGAGGTCGACCATCTAGTGTTAATTCTACACGATTCGGCTTAGTGTTCGGGTCTTTACGCCCTAATACAATGCCACCTTCAAAGGCCTCTCCAGCATAGAATGCTGACTTAGCTTGTTCTAACAGGGTATTGTATTGCGTAAAAGACATGGCTGCGTCCTGCTGTGAACCCAACATTTTCGCAAGAATTTCGCTCTCTGTCGTTTTGACATCAGCCTGAATCTGGCTCAACTTGGTTTTTGAGGCGATCAGTGGAAACCCTTCAAATTGATAGTTCAACCATGGTGATTTGACGTTATCACTTTTGCGGCGCACATCAGCTGTCGAGAATTTCTTCTCCACGTCTTGAGCAATCAACGGATAATCCGCGCCAACCAGTGCCAACACACCTTCGCGGTACGCATTCATTTTTGCAATGAATTCCTTTCCGATAGGCGAAAAGTTATCGCCATTAAAAAGGGTTTGGTCCAAGAAATCTGCCTTGTCTTGAACTTCATAGTTGTCCTGATCGTCCGGCTTTACCGTAGCCATCATTTGGGCTTTAAGCCCATCAATAAAAGAGGTCAAGTCTGCACCAAGACTATTGATTTGATCGGCCTTGTTCTTTACAGCGGTATATTGCTCTGGTTGCTCTGATGCCTTAGTGGCCAAATTCTCCATAAAAGCGCTATTTCGCGCGGTAGATGCTAAATTGGCATCAACAAGGCGCTCGTCCATTACACCAAATGCGGTGAGCACCTCTTTAGACATATTTAACGCAAGCATCGCGATAAAAACCAGATACATCAGGTTAATCATTTTCTGCCTTGCGGATTGTTTTCCTCCTGCCATTTTAATTTGTTTTTAGTGTCAATTTATATTACAGTTGAAAACGTCTTATTTGTTGTTCATTGCAGACAACATACCACCATAAACACTGTTCAATGATGCTAGGTTATTCGCCATATGCTCCATTTGGGCTTTTAATTGTTCTGCATTTTCTGCTACTTTTTCATTGAGTGCAGCTTGGCGATTGGCAGCATCCATTTGCACTTGATAAACACCATTAAGAGATTCCATCTGTGCTGCAGCATGCGCGATTTGTTCTCCATATTTTTTTGTAGAATCTAAAGCGTCCGCTGTAGGGGACATGCTCTGTGCTGCTTCACCAAAAGAACGGATACTGTCTCCTAAATCCGACATCAACTTAGAATCTAAGTTGGCTTCACGGAGCATTGTATCTAGTTTTTTAGACAAAAGACCTTCTGGATCTTGGTTGTTTGATTCACCACCAGCCAATTCCGGATACACTAATGACCAGTCAAGACCGTCATCTAAAGGTTCGAAAGCTGCTAGCGCGAAAATTAACGCCTCTGTAATCAAACCAACAGCAAGCAATACACTACCATTCAATGGGCCGAGTTCCCAGTGTAAGATT
The DNA here is from genome assembly GCA_029248405.1 of Flavobacteriaceae bacterium. Classification (GTDB taxonomy): domain Bacteria; phylum Bacteroidota; class Bacteroidia; order Flavobacteriales; family Flavobacteriaceae; genus BACL21. Next base: position 14,310 of record JAQWJJ010000006.1, read on the forward strand.
TTGAATAGTGCTCCTAAGATCACAACTGATGCCCCAAGACCATAGGCCATATTCATTTGCTTTGGAGACAATAGTGCGCCGTTTTTAGATTTCGATTTAGCTGCCATAATAAAAAATTTAAGTTTCGTTAAGTATAAGTTTAATTGAGTAGAAAAAAAGCGATGACCGAAGGGTTAACGTGCATCGCCAAAATTGTTGTTTAGAATGATGTTTGTGCCCATGTAATCCTGTACGGTTCTGAAGCCGATATAACTCCGGGCTGAATCTGCATATTCATAGTCACGCGTACTCACTTGCAGAAAATAAGCCACATCTTTCCAAGAACCGCCACGCACAACTTTTCTTGCATTTTTTGGATCATTAACACTTGGGTTCATCGTTGATGAATATTCGTAGGATCCTGGATCATAAGAAGAATCTACCCATTCACTAACGTTTCCAGCCATGTTGAAAAGATTATAATCATTTGGCTCATAAGCGTCGGCCTCAACGGTGTACAAGGCTTGATCAGCTGCATAATCTCCGCGCAACGGCTTAAAGTTGGCCATGAAACAACCACGATCATTCTTGGCATAAGGGCCTCCCCAAGGATAAGTCGCTGATTCCAGCCCACCACGTGCCGCATACTCCCATTCGGCCTCACTTGGCAGACGGAATGAATTCACAAAGGCGTTATTCTTGGATTTCTGGTAGGCGTTTTTGTAGAGTGTTCTCCAGGCACAGAATGCTTTGGCTTGCTGCCAGTTCACCCCAACTACAGGATAATCTCCATATGCCTCATGCCAAAAATAATCATTGTGCATGGGCTCGTTATATGAATAATTAAAGTCTTTGATCCAAACAGTCGTGTCAGGATAGATATTCACCTCTTCTTGAATGATGAAGTCCTTGCGGCGCTTTCCTTTAGCTCTTGCCGCTGCTTCAATGTCCATGTAGGTGTATTGAAAGTTGAGCTTGCTGTTGTCGATTGTGCGCTGACCATTATAAGCCTCTTCCGCAGGAATGTACATGGTATCCATCACTTCAGAATAGTATTCGTCCGGATATTCACTAGTGTTCCAAATTAAGTCAACAGCGTTGTTGATTTTACGGCCTGCGTAAAAATCATCGCCCATTCCAAAATAATTGTCATAATTGTATTGCTCCCAAGGGGTCATTTCTTGATTCTCTTGGTCCACAAAAGCAAATTCGCCAATACCGCCATCTCCTGGTGTTGCACCGACCTCATCAGCCAAAATCGCTAAACGCAAACGTACTGTAGAGTCTTTGACCCAGTTCACAAACTGTCGGTACTCCGCATTTGTGATTTCAGTCTCATCCATATAGAACGAGCGCACTGTGACCGTTTTTGTGGGGGCATCATTCACAGCGACAAAGTCGTCATCGGACTTACCCATTAAGAAAGAACCGCCAGGAATGAGGGTCATTCCATATGGTTTCTCTGGGTACCACTTTTTGCCTTTCGCGCCTACTAATTCCCCTCTATCCTGGTTAGAGCTACAACTAAATAATAAGGCAATTATCGCAAAGATTGCAATGAGCTTCTTCATAGATGATTCGGTTAAGATTTTACTAGATTCAAGGGAGTAAATCTATCTTTAAATTTTAAGAAAAGCAACATTTTTTCTAAAAAAACCCCTAAATCTCAAACCTGTATATTCATTAAACTTCGTTCTTCAAACGGGCCTTGAGCCAGCGTTCTGGTATTTCTTGATTTGTGGCTCCTATGTATTCATCATAAGTGCACGGTAATAACGCATGATTGTGCAGATTATTATCCGTTTTTGAATTAAATGGCAATTCAACCCACCAACGCCCAGTTTTATTGCTCTTTTTGAATACCAAGACCAGGTCGTCAATAGGCACAGAATAAGTTATAAAGTCACGATCATTATAGAAATCTTCATCGTCAACCCGAAAAGAAACACCCTCGATAAAGTACCACAGAATCTGTGCAATAAGGTTCGATGCGCGCTCATCTGAGTCAAAGGTCTTTAGCTCATAAAGACCGAAGGATTTGACGCGATTGCTGATTCCGGCATAACGCGCCATGGCACAAATTTCACGGCTGTCGAAGCCATTGGGGCTTTTGTGGTAGTGGCCACTCAAGTCGCCACTTTTGATACAAGAAACATCCATGGAGACCAATGATGCATTTCTCAAAATTGGTTCTGCCAGACTCAAATCATGAGTCAATGCCCCTAAACGACACGCATCAAAATGCAACTTGTCCATCAACGCTATTTCTTCAGGAGGATTCAAATAAGACTGAAAACCCAGAACGCTATAATTGAAAAGATTATAGGGCTCATCCACAATAATTTTGCCCACGTACGACTTATTCGAAATTGCTGCCTGCGCATCTCCCAAATCAAAACGGTGGTCAATATTGACCAAGTTCAGCATAGTGATGATTTGGTCAAATGCCCTGTAGTGGGCGTAGAGCAAATCTTGACTACCCCCCAAGATTATGGGCAGAATGCCCAATTCAAGTAACTCGGCCACAACTGATTTTAGGGCGAAGTAAGTATCTGCAGGCTCATGACCCGGCATGATATCGCCCAAGTCTACTAGTGATAAAGGCCAATTTCCTGGATATAGCGCATAAAAGGACTTGCGCACGGCGTCAAAATTCAATGTGCCGCCCATGTAGTCCACATCGTTTCTGCACTCACGGACGCCTAAAAGCACAAATTTAACCCCCTCGAGCTGGGGGAAATTTGATTCATTTTGATAAATATTAATTTGCTTTCCCAACACTCCATTGGGCAGTATTTCGCGATGAGCGACAACGGACTTATCAACTGGAGTCAGGTATTGAATCATTTTTTGGCGGCCTTAGCCTTGGGCTTACGTGTGGTTTTTTTCTTGGTTTTTACTGCGAGCATTTCCTCTGCCTTCTCGAGCGTAATTTCCTCAATCTTTGTAGTTTTTGGCAGTTCAATTTTGGTTTTTCCTTTTATTAAATGAAACCGACCCCATCGGGCCTTTTCTAAACGGATGCCCTCGCTGGTCCATTCTTTAAGCAATTTGTCCTTTTCTTTCTGCTTCTTCTCTTCAATAAGCGTGACAATGTCTTGATCGGTCAAGTGATCAAAATCATATTTTTTATTGACGTTGATAAAAATACCGTTCCATTTGAGGAATGGCCCGAAGCGTCCGACACCTTTTTGCACGGGCATGTCTTCGTATGTATAGATAGGTTCCTCTGCCTTTAGCTTTTGCCTGATCAACTCTTCCGCATCTGCAAAGGTTACTGAAAGAGGATCCATGCCTTGAGGCAGGGAAATAAACTGTTTGCCAAAACGCACATAAGGGCCAAAGCGACCATTGGCCACTTCAACTTCTTCGTCATTAAATCGACCAAGAGTCTTTGGCAATTGAAACAAATCAATAGCCTCTTGAAAATTGATCAAATGCAATTGCTGGTCAGGCCTAAGACTGGCAAACTTCTTGTCTTGGTCATCTGGAGCACCAATCTGAACAATTGGACCAAATTTACCTAAACGTACCAGAACCACTTTCCCACTTACTGGATCAGTCCCCAAAATCCGCTCACCACTCTCGCGCTGTGCATGCTCATTAACCTGCTCCACATTAGGGTGGAATTTCGCGTAAAATGATTGCATCATCTCCTTCCATTCTTCCTTGCCCTCAGCGATAGCATCAAAGTCCGCTTCAACTTTTGCCGTGAAATTAAAATCTACGATATCTTGAAAATGTTCTACGAGAAAATCATTGACAATCATCCCAATATCAGTGGGAACGAGCTTGCCTTTATCACTCCCAACCATTTCCTGAAGTTCATTAGTTTGGAGGCCATCTGCATCCAAAATCATCTGGATGTAATTTCGTGGCTTGCCTTCTACAGTGCCTTTTTCGACATATTTGCGCTGTATGATTGTAGAAATTGTTGGGGCGTAAGTCGAAGGACGACCGATCCCTAATTCCTCGAGTTGCTTGACTAATGCAGCCTCACTAAATCGATAAGGGGGGCGCGAAAATCTCTGTGTCGCATGGATATAGGTATTGTGTAATCCATCACCAACCGCAAGTGTTGGCAACATACCGTCTTGCTCTTCTTCATCAAAATCAGTACCCTCTAGATATACTTTGAGAAATCCATCGAAGGTGATCATCTCTCCATTAGCACTGAAGCTCTCCTCAACAGGAGTCGGTGACTTGACATCGATCTTGACTTGAGTGCGCTCTATTTGTGCATCGCTCATTTGTGAGGCAATAGTCCTTTTCCAAATCAATTCATAAAGTCTCATTTGATCCCGTTCCCCTATAATAGAGTGGCGCCCCATATCCGTTGGACGAATCGCTTCATGGGCTTCTTGTGCGCCTTTGCTTTTGCCTTTAAAGACCCTTGGCTTACTGTAATTACTGCCATAAGCCTTGGTGATTTCCTCTTGTGCTGCATTTTGCGCTTCCTTGGACAAATTGACACTATCAGTCCTCATATAAGTGATCAAACCCGATTCATACAATCTTTGGGCAACAGTCATGGTCTTACTTACAGAAAAATAAAGTTTCCTTGCGGCTTCTTGCTGAAGGGTGGACGTGGTAAAGGGTGGTGCTGGAGACTTTTTTGCAGGTTTTTTGGACAAATGACCCACAGCATAGGCTGCCCCGAGGTTGCGTTTTAAAAATTCTTCGGCCTGCTGTTGTGAGTCGAAGTTTTTTGGCAATTTTGCCTTAAAGCGTGCGCCATTTTTAGTGGTGAATTCGGCGTCAATACGGAAAGAGGCGACAGGTTCAAACGCTTGAATCTCCCGCTCGCGCTCTACAATGAGTCTTACCGCAACACTTTGTACGCGACCAGCAGACAAACCCCCTTTAACTTTTTTCCACAAAACTGGAGATAACTCATAGCCCACAAGCCGGTCCAAAACCCTTCGGGCCTGTTGGGCGTTCACCAAATTATAATCAATATCTCTCGGATTGTCAATCGCTTTGAGGATCGCCGTTTTTGTGATTTCATGAAAAACAATCCGTTTTGTATTTTCTTTTTTAAGGTCGAGAGACTCAGACAAGTGCCATGCAATGGCCTCTCCTTCTCGATCCTCATCACTCGCAAGCCAGACCATTTCAGCCTTACTCGCCATGGTCTTGAGGTCCTTGACCAATGTTTTTTTGTCTTTAGACACTTGGTATTTAGGGCTAAAATCGCCAGCGACATCAACACCCAATTCTTTGGATGGCAGGTCTGCGATGTGCCCAAAACTAGAAGCTACTTTGAACTCTTTTCCTAAAAATTTTTCTATGGTTTTGGCCTTTGCCGGGGACTCTACAATCACTAAATTCTTTGCCATAACGCATCATCTTTGGGCAACAAAAGTATGTGAATTTTTTAATTAGCAAATCATCCAATGTTTTTTAAAGTGCAGAAATCGCGCAAGAAGAAGGCTTTAAGCTTTGACATACACCGCCCCATTCTTGCCTCTTATTATCTGTCAATATTTACATTAAATGATGGTGTTTACTGACCTAACGCACCAGAATCGTCTCTGCCATTTTGACATATTGACGCAATTAATTGTATCTTTGCAGCGCGTTCCAATCATGGGGCATATTTTTTGAAATTCACAATTTTGATTGATAAAACAGAACATGAATCCAAAAGTCATTGACGAAAATAGACAGGGCACGACACTCAAAACGATTGCGACATCAGGCAATACCAAGAAACTATTCATTGAAAGTTATGGGTGTCAAATGAACTTCAGTGATAGTGAAATTGTTGCGTCAATTTTGGCCCAGCAGGGCTATGATACAACAGATGCACTTGAAGACGCTGACCTGGTGTTGGTCAACACATGCTCTATTCGGGATAAGGCCGAGCAAACGGTGCGCAAACGCCTTGAAAAATACAATGCCGTTAAGAAAATTAACCCGGGGATGAAGGTGGGTGTTTTAGGATGTATGGCTGAAAGACTCAAGAGTAAGTTTCTTGAAGAAGAAAAAATTGTAGATTTAGTTGTGGGCCCAGATGCCTACAAGGATTTACCTAATTTATTGTCTGAGGTCAATGCTGGGCGGGATGCCGTTAATGTTCTCCTGTCCAAAGACGAAACCTACGGTGATATTGCCCCTGTTCGATTAGGCGGTAATGGTGTTTCGGCATTTGTCAGCATCACTCGTGGTTGTGACAATATGTGTACGTTTTGTGTGGTCCCATTCACAAGAGGACGTGAGCGCAGTAGAGACCCTCAAAGTATTGTTTCGGAGGTCAATGATCTGGGACAAAAAGGCTATAAAGAGATCACGCTACTGGGGCAGAATGTCGACAGTTATTTGTGGTATGGCGGTGGCCTTAAGAAAGATTTTAAAAACGCTTCGGCCATCGAACAAGCTTCAGCTATGGACTTTGCTCAATTATTGGAGATGGTCGCCAGGGCACAACCCAAAATGCGCATCAGATTTTCAACCAGCAATCCTCAAGATATGACGGCAGATGTTCTCTATGCCATGGCCAAGCACGACAACATTTGCAACTATATCCATTTACCGGTCCAAAGTGGGAGTACAAGAATTTTAAAAGAAATGAACCGTCAACATACAAGAGAGGAATACATGACCTTGATTGACACTGTGCGGTCTATTCTGCCGGATTGCGGTATTTCGCAAGACATGATTTCTGGATTCCCTACAGAAACAGAACAAGACCACCAAGACACATTGAGTCTTATGGATTATGTGCAGTATGATTTTGGCTTTATGTTCATGTACTCTGAGCGTCCTGGTACGATGGCGGCGCGAAAAATGACAGATGATGTTCCAGAGGAGGTCAAAAAAAGACGTCTGAACGATATCATTATAAGGCAAAGAGCACATAGCGCTTACCGCACGAAACAATTTGTAGGAAAGACTGTCGAAGTATTGATAGAAAAAGAGAGTAAAAAAAGTGCTGCGCATTGGAGTGGAAGAACCCCTCAAAATACCGTTGTTGTTTTTGAAAAAGATCAATACCAACCGGGTGATTTTGTGATGGTACACATTGACGACTGTACAAGCGCGACGCTGATCGGCACTCCACTACACTACTCAAAAACCCAAAACGACTAGCTATGGAATCCATTCAATCCGTCAAACAGCGATTCGAAATAATTGGTAATGACCCAAAACTCAATAGGGCGATTGAGAAGGCGATTCAAGTCGCCCCAACAGATATTTCGGTTTTAGTCACCGGAGAGAGTGGAGTGGGCAAAGAAAATATTCCAAGAATTATCCATTCTCTATCACACAGAAAGCACAACAAGTATATTGCTGTGAATTGTGGTGCAATTCCAGAGGGGACAATCGATAGTGAGCTATTTGGTCATGAGAAAGGCGCCTTTACCGGGGCGGCAGCAGCACGCAGTGGCTATTTTGAGGTCGCTGATGGTGGCACCATATTTTTGGACGAAGTTGGGGAACTGCCATTGCCCACACAAGTGAGATTGCTTCGCGTTTTAGAAAATGGTGAATTCATGAAAGTTGGTTCATCACAAATCCAAAAAACAGATGTGCGGATTGTTGCAGCAACCAATGTCAACATGGCTCAAGCGATCGATAAAGGCCGTTTTAGAGAAGATTTATACTACCGATTAAGCACCGTAGAGATTGGGCTCCCAGCGCTGCGCGAACGCAACGAAGACATCCATCTTTTGTTCCGAAAATTCGCGTCAGATTTTGCGCAGAAATACAAAATGCCCACCATCAGACTTGATCAAGATGCTGTAGCACTGTTATTAAAATATCATTGGGGTGGCAATATCAGACAGCTGCGCAATATCACAGAACAGCTTTCTGTTTTGGAGCAAAAAAGAGATGTCGGTTTTGCCAAACTCAAGGAGTATTTGCCCCATGTGGGCAGCCACCTTCCGGCCGTCATTCCTACCAAAAGCAGCAAATCAGATTTTGGCAATGAACGAGAAATCCTTTATAAAGTTCTTTTTGACATGCAAAAAGACATCAATGATCTCAAAAAACTGACCTTAGAGCTCATGAACTCAGGCAACAGTTCTGAGGTCAAGGCCGACAATGCTCATTTGATCAAACAAATTTATGCCCCAAGCCAGGAGAATTCTTCATTGCGCAACTTGACCGAGGAAGTTTTTGATTCGGAAGAGTTAGAAGAAAGCGATTCGATTGCTGTAATTGATTTCAACAAATCAGAAACGGCCATTCAGCCTTCCGATAAATATCATTTTGCAGAAGATGTGGAAGAAGAAGAAAGCCTTTCACTGCATGATAAAGAACTCGAACTGATCAAAAAATCGTTGGATAAATATGAAGGAAAACGCAAAGAGGCCGCACAAGAATTAGGCATTAGTGAGCGCACACTCTACCGAAAAATAAAACAATTCAATTTATAAATTCATGAGATTTCGACTCCAGCATATCATATTGACTGTATTCATCGGCCTAGTGTCAGGAGCCTGCGGCATCTATTCATTTACTGGTGCTGATATTGACTACACGACGACCAAAACTTTTCAAGTCAATAATTTTGTCAATAATGCGCCAATAGTCGAACCTAAGGTAGCCCGAAACTTCACTCTGGAGCTACAAGACCTCTTACTCAATCAAACGAGTCTTAGCCTGGTCAACAACAACGGTGACTTGGTATACGAAGGTGAAATTGTAGATTATTATGTCGCTCCTATTACGGCGACCTCCAAAAGTACTGCAGCTCAGAACCGCCTCACAATCGGCATCAATGTCAGATTCAGCAATACCAATGCTCCTGAGAAAGATTTTGAGCAAAAGTTCACATTTTATTTTGATTACTCAGGCTCTTCTCAACTTATAGGCAGTCAATTAGACATCGCGTTAGAAGTCATTTTCGAGCGATTGACTCAAGACATTTTTAACAAATCACTGGCCAACTGGTAAAATGAATACAACTGCCTTCCATAATCTATTGACCCATCCCAGCAACATCAGTGCGGAAGACGACCATGGTCTGGCAGAAATCATAAGGACATATCCTTATTTCCAGAGTGCGCGTGCCCTGCAACTCAAAGGATTGAAACAAACTGAGAGTTTTCACTATAACAAAGCTCTAAAAATAACCGCAGCCTACACCACCGACCGTGATGTCCTTTTTGACTTCATTACTTCTGAGCATTTTTCGCAATTTTCCATAGCCGACCTCCACGCGAGCCAGCAGGAATCGATTAAGGCTATTGAGGTGGTCCACCAAACCATTGTTCAAGAAGAGTCGCACGAACAGGACACGCCAACTGATAGCGCTCCGAAAATTTATTTAAGCGATCCACAAAGCCCACTTGAATTCGAGAAAGAAGAGCGCCGCACATTTGACCAGTGGCTGCAGCTTACTACTGTTAAGCCTATCCGTCGAGAACAAAAAAACCAGGAGACAACAGATGATCAGCCAAGGTCAAATGACCAGCCCCTGACCCTCAAAATTGACAGAATAAACAAATTTATTGCACGCCGGCCACAGATTGATTTAAAAGAAGGTCAATCCAACACTGGTGATCTCTCAGAGCCTTTCGTCACTAGTCCAGACGAAATAATGACAGAAACTTTGGCCAGGGTATATCTGAGTCAAAACAACCATATAAAAGCCATTGAGGCGTATAAAATATTAATTTTGAAATATCCCGAAAAAAGTGGTTTCTTTGCAGACCAAATTCGAGGAATAGAACAACTGATAAACGCATCACAATGAGTACATTTTCTATATTTTTGATCTTGATCATCTTTATCGCCTTTTTATTGGTGGTTGTCATTATGGTACAAAACCCTAAAGGAGGTGGACTTTCTTCTTCTTTCGGCGGAGGTGGGTCACAACAATTGGGCGGCGTCAAAAAAACAACAGATTTTCTTGATCGCAGCACCTGGACCCTCTCGGCAATCTTATTAGGATTGATTCTATTGTCAAATATGTCGTTATTTGAAGGAACAACTAGTGGTGACTTCTTGCAAGATGAATTAGAAAATGTTGTTCTTCCAGAGGCGTCGGCGCTACCTGAGACTGGTGGTGCAGCCGAGGGAACTACAGAATAAATTTATAGCTTTAAACGGGTTGTAACGCAACCGACAATATATAAATCCCATGCACTGCATGGGATTTTTTTATGCCCTAACATCCTAAAAAAAATTAGTTCTCGTTATTATTGAAGACAAAAAACAAAATAAGGCGACTTGTATTTGACGGCGCCCTTCAATTAAAACTGATTTAAGATGACAAAAATTTATTTCTGGTTAATCGTTCTGACCTGCCTTCATTATGCCCAAGGCCAGTCTCACTCATTAGAACAAGTGCCCATCAACAACGACCGCTGGCACATCAACAGCATCGGCGCACACTTGGGTCAGGGCACCGTTAATGGTGGGCCGAGCACAGTCAATTATGGCATGGACTTGGTGGCCAAGAAAAACTACCATCTGCTCAAAGCAGAGTTGACAAAAGGTGTTGCCTGGAATTTTTCCATAGGCGACCCCAGCAATAAAAGCGGCAATTACCAGCTATTTTCCCTAGGATATGGACGCTCCTATCACTTATCAGAGCATTGGCAGGCGAGTGCTTTTTTAGGGCTCAGCCATGTGCGTTACCACTTGCCCACTAACGAGCCGTTAAGTCAACGCAAATCCTACGGGTTTGGCCTTCCTCTTTCGGGGGTGGTATGCTATCAAATACTCGAAAATTGGTCATTAGGAATTCGCGGCCAAATACACCCCAACCAAACGAGCTCTACCACCAACTTAAGCATGTTGGTTTCTTGGAATTTTTAAAATAAAATGGGTGCCACGGCAATGGCACCCTTAATGTCAATACACAAAACCCTTTTCATCTGTTTCACCTATTAACACCTCTAAATTATGAGAAAAATCTGTCTCTCCCTAACCGTATGCCTAGTATTTCATCAAATAATATGTCAAGAACAACAGCAACAAAGCATTGATAGCCTGCTCAAACCGCTCATTGGCGTTCTGGACCAACACATTGTCCTATACGACCGCGTGACTCCACTAGCCAACCTCTCTAATTTCAATTCGCAGCTCAATACGGGGAGCCCATTATTATTTGAACAGGCCATTTCAGAATTATTTCGTGCGGCCAACCAACAGCAACTCGTTGACCACAAAACGCTGCGGAACTTCTACAGCCCCGACTCACTGCAATCTCACACCGATATAGGGCTAATCAATGCCACTTTTCAGGAACTGAACCTAAAAAGGAACGCCTCGGACGACGGCGCATTTCAGGTGATTGACACGCTGCTCGTAAGCCGCAATAATGGCCAAGACACATTCCGACAAAAACATGTTTTTATGGCGACTGCAACAAAACGCTATATTGTGGGGCCCATAGTGACTTTCGTCTTTGATCCAAATTTACTGATTCAAACCCCTCAAGGCAAGCAGCTTGTGCGTCTCTGGAGTGATCTTGGTGGGCAGTTACCAGTATTGATTTATGATGATGGTCTGCTGATTCAGAATCAATGGCAACAAAATTTTAGTGTCGCTGGGGACTACACCATCCATTTTACAGCAGAGTTTTCAGATGGATCTGAGCAAACCACCAAAGCCACAATTCATGTCAAGATCCCGGACATCAGTCCAGATTCATTGATTGAGAACGGCAGTATTTGGGCACAAATTCCTTGGCAAGGATTTAATGAAAGCACCCCTCTATTTGGCAAGTTAGATTATAGAATTTTTTACCGAACACGCAACAACCACAGCAGAACCCTCAAAAAACCCATCGTGATCATAGATGGTTTTGACCCAGGAGACCGTCGGCAAATTCAAGATAGCGACCCTCACCCCTGGTCATCTGATGCAGACCACCGTTCGATCGAAGACATGATGAGCTATACCAATAATCAAGGTGAAAAAACAGCAATCATTCCGATGCTGCGCTCTTTGGGCTATGATGTCGTGGTGGTGAACCATCCGACACATTGGTATAATGGAGTCCGTGTCGATGGTGGAGCAGATTATATTGAGCGCAATGCCCTGACCCATGTGCAACTCTACCAGCGACTTCAAGCGCTCTTGGACAGCAACAACAGCAGTGAATCTCTAGTGATCATCGGCCCCAGTATGGGCGGGCAAATTTCACGTTATGCCCTGGCCTATATGGAAAAACATCAAATAGAGCATCGGACCCGCCTATGGGTCAGTGTTGACAGCCCTCATTTAGGAGCCAATATTCCCATTGGAGTGCAAACGCTCTTGCACCTGCTGTACGATACAACAGGTAGTGTTGCCGCTCAGGACTTTATAGAGCAACAATTGGGTTCTGCGGCCGCACGCCAACAATTAATTGATCAATATTGTAGTGCCCAAAACGGGCACTTAAGCCAACAATGGCTTGACGGGAGAACAATAAGTCAAGGTTTTAATGCCGATCGTGGAAGACCAATTTATATCAATTACTACAATAACCTGTACAATAACGGGCTTCCCAACAGTCAGGGATTCCCCAAGAATTTGCGCAAAGTAGCACTGATCAATGGGTCACTGACCGGTAATAAAAAATACAAAAACCCATATGCCGCCTTAAGTACTGAATTGTCGGGTGATTTGGCATCAGATCAATTTGGTGTCTCGGGCGGCCAAAGCATAAAAATCAAAGGGCTTGCTGATGGCATTGGCCAGCTTCTGGGTATGGAAACCTATTTTGCACCAGAACCTTCGGCCACCCACAAAATTGCCTATTTCAAAAAGAAGGCCCTGTGGTGGTCGTTCTACGACCGCTATTTGACCAATAACAACAGTAGAGGGTCCTTAGACATCAGTCCGGGGGGATGGTTTCCAACTCAGACAATATTAGCCAAAGACCTCACGCAAAGCACACCATGTGAATGGCTTATTGGTCAAATATGCATCAATGACTGGATCATTAACGCTTTGGATCATGTCAATTCATTCATTCCAAGTGTTAGCGCACTGGGCATGCTTCACCCAGACGTCTCCTGGGACATACCGCTCAATAGCAACCTTTTGTGTGATGAGACTGTGCCGTTCGATAACTATTTTGGTCCGAGAGACAATGAGCTCCACACATCATTCACTCAAGAAAGCGTTGAATGGCTGTTGAAAGAACTCAATGAAGATCCTGCCCCCCCATCAGTCTATCTTGCACCAGAAGATTTGATAGGTCCCGATGCGATCTGTTTTGACCGTCCGTCCAGTTTTTATTTTGAAGGGTGCGCAGTCCCAGATGTCCTGCAATGGGAAATATCATCAAATCTGACGCTCGTCAACTCAGACGTCCATGGACTGACCGTTGAAGCCAGTAATCAAACAAGTGGTCCTGGATTTATTGAGGCACATTTTGATAATCAGGTGGTTCGAAAATTAATATGGACCGGACGGCCTGCGCTCCCACAATCCTTAAACGGTCCTGCCGAAGTTTCAACTGGCGCTATTGTGACCTACAGCGCAGGAGTCTCAGAAGGTGCTGCGACTTATGAATGGTGGCTGCCTTACCCATTTGATGTCAGAGCGCCATTCGATATCCTGAGTGATCACTGGCAACTGCCCCCTGGTGCCGGAAGAACAACAAGAGTCTTCACGGGCAATGGGCAGCATGATGGCCTGGTGCAACTCATGGGCAAAAACCAATGCGGCCTTGGTGATGCAGCAATAATACCAGTGACCCACGACCAATCTGGTTCTGGCCAACAACAACTGCCGGTCTACCCGTATCCTAATACCTCAGACAGCAGTTTCCGGCTTGATTTTAGATCCTTGCCCCCAGGAGTTTATCACATTTCCATCTACGATCCATATGGCAATACCATGTACCAAGGTCAAAGCAGTAATATTGAAAAAACCATTGACACATTGAGCATGCCCGGGGGGAATTATTTCCTTCACATTGAGATCAATCAAGAAATATTTTACTTCCAGCTTATTGTCGCACATCAATAAATGACATGGTGGTTCAATACCTATGCCATCTTGACATCTTTATGTCACATATTATGACACGAGTAAGCATGGCATAGTTTCTGAAATAAGGGAGCATACTTAACAAGTTTAACTTAAAATAAATAACAAATGGCTTTAAAAATTCAACCACTATCAGATCGCGTGGTCGTTGCGCCGCAAGCGGCTGAAACAAAAACGGCCTCAGGACTTTACATTCCGGATTCTGCCAAAGAAAAACCACAACAAGGCACAGTAGTCGCCGTTGGCAAAGGCAAGAAAGATCATGACATGACGGTTTCCGTTGGCGATACAGTGCTTTACGGCAAGTACGCTGGAAATGAATTGAAGTTAGACGGACAAGATTACCTCATCATGCGTGAGGATGATATTTTGGCCATCATTTAATAACCCAAAAACCTAAAATTTAAAGTTATGGCAAAAGAAATAAAATTTGACATCGAAGCACGTGATGCAATCAAAAGAGGTGTTGATGCATTGGCTAATGCAGTAAAAGTAACCCTAGGTCCTAAAGGGCGCAACGTGATCATCAGTAAATCATTTGGTGGTCCTCAAGTGACCAAGGATGGTGTGACTGTGGCAAAAGAAATTGAGCTGGAGGATGCCCTCGAAAATATGGGTGCACAAATGGTTAAGGAAGTCGCGTCCAAAACCAACGATTTGGCAGGAGACGGTACCACGACTGCAACGGTACTGGCACAAGCCATCGTTAAAGAAGGTCTAAAAAATGTCGCCGCTGGAGCCAACCCAATGGACCTGAAGCGTGGTATCGACAAAGCTGTTGAGGCCATTGTGAAGGATCTCGAGAAGCAGTCTACTAAAGTGGGTAATTCCTCTGAAAAAGTACAACAAGTCGCGTCAATATCAGCGAATAATGATCAAGCCATCGGCAGTCTTATCGCTCAAGCTTTTGAAAAAGTAGGCAAAGAAGGTGTCATCACTGTTGAAGAAGCGAAAGGTACAGAGACCTACGTTGATGTTGTCGAAGGTATGCAATTTGACCGCGGTTATTTGTCACCATATTTTGTGACCAACAGCGAAAAAATGAATACTGAATTAGAAAACCCGATGATTTTGCTTTACGACAAGAAAATCAGCAATATGAAAGATTTATTGCCTGTTCTTGAGCCGGTAGCACAGCAAGGAAAGTCCTTATTGATCATTGCGGAAGATGTCGAGGGAGAGGCTCTGGCTACTTTAGTGGTCAATAAGTTACGTGGTTCACTTAAGATTGCGGCAGTTAAAGCCCCGGGCTTTGGTGACAGGAGAAAAGCCATGCTGGAAGACATCGCGATTTTAACAGGAGGAACAGTGATCGCTGAAGAGCGAGGATTTACCCTTGAGAACGCCACAATTGATATGCTAGGAACTGCCGAAACGGTGACCATTGACAAGGACAATACTACTATTGTTAATGGTGCTGGAAAAAAAGCGGACATCACAGCACGAGTTGGTCAAATTAAATCACAAATTGAAACCACAACGAGTGATTATGATAAAGAAAAGCTTCAAGAGCGCTTGGCGAAGTTAGCCGGTGGTGTGGCAGTACTGTATGTCGGTGCCGCAAGTGAAGTTGAGATGAAAGAGAAAAAAGATCGTGTCGATGACGCGCTCCATGCAACCCGCGCGGCTGTAGAGGAAGGCATCGTTGCAGGTGGAGGTGTTGCTTTAGTGCGGGCAAAAGCCGTTCTTTCGAAAATCACAAGCGATTCACTCGATGAGACCACAGGAGTACAAATCGTTGCAAGAGCAATTGAAGCTCCATTGAGAACCATCGTCGATAATGCTGGTGGCGAAGGATCTGTAGTGATCAATAAGGTTATGGAAGGCACTAAAGCATTTGGCTATGATGCAAAAAATGACTGTTACGTTGATATGCTTAAGGCAGGAATCATTGACCCAAAGAAAGTGACAAGAGTAGCATTAGAAAATGCAGCCTCAGTCGCAGGAATGATTTTGACCACAGAATGCGCCTTGGTTGAAATCAAAGAAGATACTCCTCCAATGCCACCAATGGGCGGCGGCGGAATGCCAGGAATGATGTAAGACATTGATCAGAAAAAAACCTCGCTAAAAAGCGAGGTTTTTTTATTTATTGGTGTGCTTTGACGACCTCATCATCTCTGTATTTACAGCAGGGATTTACTTTTTCATAAGCTTCGTCAGGAGCCTTATAAGCCCGCGTGTCGTGCCCAACACCCGCTATTGTTTTGGCTATTGAATCCAAACTCGTTTTATTTTCATCAAAAATCAATGCCAATTCGTGAGTCGCGATACTCCATTGAGCAGACTTCACACCAGACATTTTGATTGCAGTCTTTTCAATTCGTGCCTTACACATCCCACAGACTCCATCAACCTCAATAGAAGCTTTAGCACTTTTGCTCTGTGCCAAGGACATTGCCGTAACTAAAAAGGTCATCATCAATAATAGCTTTTTCATTTTGTTTAAAGTTTAAACCGTGCTCCTGTGTACATCATTCGACCGAATATAGGGCCGTAGACCATAGTGGCATCAAAGTTTGCGCCAAAGGGCTCCGTTGCATTAATGACAGGATTTGGTTGTTGGACATTGGTTATATTTTCGACACCAAGATACCAATCTATTTTTGAATTAAACACCTTTGTGATCTGCGTATTCATGGTGAGCAAGTTTGGGGTGAGTGCAAAACCAAACAGGTCTGAGTCAGGATCAAACTCAGGGTAGCGCTGCGCACTCAGCCAGTTGATCGTCGCGTCAATTTTCCAATGCCCTCCCGTTGACATGGCATGAGTTTGGTAGCTCGCATTAGCAAAAACCCGATGCTCTGGTGTCAAAGGAGGCCGGTCATCCCCACTATCAAAGGCGGTATTGATGTCAAAATACTTATAAGCGGCCCGCAAATCAAGGTATTCTGCTGGACTATAAGACGCTTCTATCTGATAGCTTTGGGTCCAACTCTCATTTGTTTTATTGTAAAATCCAATAGCCTGAGGCACTTCCCAGTCCACCACCACATGATTCACAAAGTCGGTACGATAAAGATCAAAGCTCAATTCAAAAGGCCTATTGGCCAGTCTTAGTTTTTGCAACACAGACAAACCATAATTCCAGGCGATTTCAGGATCTAAGCCATAAAATGCCCCACCTATATCGCGGATATTAATTTGACGGGAAGAAGCAAACAGGTTTAAATTTTCAGAGAATATGTTTGGTATGCGTTTGCCGCGACCCATCGACAGGCGCACGGTCGTTTGCTCCCATGGCAGGTACTTGAGATGCAATCGTGGTGTGACAAAAAACCCAAGGAGGTTGTGCGCATCTGCACGCAGACCAAAGCTAAGACTCAGCTGATCTAAGTCATCATAGGCATATTCAAAAAACACGCCCAAAGCGCGTTCCTGACGTCTGAATTCTTGTCCCACAACATCTTCATTGTATTGGTCATAAGTGGCATTAAGGCCTGTTTTGATTTTATGTCGGGTATCTGAAATGATCGAATTGTATAGGAGATTGACATAAGCACTCTGGTGCTCAATATCGTAACTGCGCAAACCAAATATGGAGCGCTGGTCATGAACACTATATGCCCCCTGTAAACCGAGACTTTGGTAGCGCAATTCGGGATTGACATAACCCAGCTTAGAGGACAAATCAATGCGGTCAGTATCAATAATACTGCCCCAAGGATTGTCCACAGACAATTCTTGATCGCGATCAAAAGCAGTTGCCCCTGCAACTTTTCGATCACTCAAGATCCGTGCGTTGATAAAGCTGACCCATCCATTAACCGGATCGATGTATTGCCAACGGTTCATGATATTGATCTGATCGCCTTTTGGGGTATCTAAAAAGTCATCGTCATTCCGATCTACAGTCTTCCTGCGTTGATTACCATGAATATAAATCCCAGTACTCCAGCGATCTGTTACACCATGATTGACATGAGCATTTAATTCTTGGCGCCCATTAGCCGCCGCGAACACATTCAAAAACAAGGGGGCATCTGTCGCTGGTTTTTGTAGCTCGGCATTGATTTGGCCAGCGATGCTTTCATAACCATTAATGACACTTCCGGCGCCTTTTGTCATTTGGATGCTTTCTACCCAGGTTCCTGGCACATAACTCAGCCCAAGACTTTGAGCCGCACCGCGCACCACAGGGATATTTTCGGCAGTAATCAAAATGTAAGGACTGGTCAATCCTAGCATTTTTATTTGCTTGGTTCCAGTAATGGCGTCAGAAAAATTGACGTCAATAGAAGGATTTGTTTCAAAGCTTTCTGAGAGATTGCAACATGCGGCTTTCAGCAATTCATCACTACTGATTTGAATGATGTTTGCCGTGGAAAATGACGAGCGGAATTGCGCCGTTCTTTTTTTTACCAAAGTGACTTGATCAAGTGCATCAGCTGGTCTCAAGATATGGCGGAACTCCATTGTTGAGGCTACCGTCACTGTATCAGTTTCAAAACCCACAAAACTGATCACCAGTGCCGCAGGCAAAGTGCGGCCCGGTAAGACAAAGCTACCCTCAAAATCAGTGATCACTCCATCTGAGCCATCGACCCAGTAGACATTTGCTCCAGACAAACCACTACTGGCTGCAGCACTCCCATCGAAGACCATTCCTTTTATCACTTCCTGGCTATGGACTGGAACCACACAAAATAAAAAAACACTAAAGAGCAGATATTTCATATCAAGAAAATAAAGTAAATATGGTCATTGACAGCATCACGATATTTTCGATCAATGTCGCTTCTGTCATTGGCAGGTTGAGTGTCGTGCCCAAACAGGCACACTCGATACTGACCTTTTTCCTTAATTGACCCACGACACCAATTGTGGTCAAACCCAAAACCACTATGGTCATGATCAAGGCCATTTCCGCATGATAACGCAAGAGCAATGACAAACCAAGAAGCAGCTCGATAAATGGATAAATCCATGCGTAAAGCGTTACTCTTTTGGCTAATGGGTCATAACGACAAAAGGCACTGACAAAACCCGGGACATCTAAAAGTTTGAAAAAACTAAAAATCAAGAAAAAGCCTGCCATGGCATCAAGCATGAACGCTCGGGGCTGCCAATCTCTTATGTGGATCAAAAAGACCGTGCCGAAGAGAAAAATAAAAATAAGAGCCAACGGCTTCAATTGCTTCCACTTCGTAGTGGCGAGTGGCACGTGATCAAGATCAAAAACAGGATAGTCCAATGGCACTTTACTTTGCAATAGCTCAAGATTCAATTTATGAGGTGCTTCAAAAGATAGGCGTCCTGTGCTCAAATCAATGGCAACATCGCTTACCCCATCTATAGATTCAACAGCCTTTTTCACCTTATTCAGGCAACCGTTGCAGGTCATGCCAGTAACCAAAAATGAATGGATCATAAATTGCAGTTTTCGTGCAGCACACATCAGACCACAAAAGTAAGGAAAAAGAATAGTGATACCACCACAAATGCTCTGCCCTATTTTTCTTTTAACAACGCCTGAGCTTGATCAATCGCTGTCATCATTTGGACCCTTAATTCTTGTGCTGACCGTTCGAAGGCACCAACTTGAGCATGAAGCAACACGGGAATGGTGTCCTGGCCCATGATTTGGTCAGGTGTGAATACCTCACCCAAATCCATCATCCAAGTCATCATGGCTTTATTCGCCCCTTTCAAATGAGTAATGGCATCAGAATGGGCTACCAAAGTAGAATCAATAGCCACCTGCTCCTGAAGCTGCCCCATCAAGGTGCCAATAACCCCCATCTGAGGCATTAATTCATCGTGAACAGCAACAATATCAGCCATTTGGTCGGCTAAAGCGGCCTGCTGCAGCGCTGACTTATTTTGACAAGAGAAGAGGCTTAATACGGTGACAATAATGAGGATCAATTTTTTCATAGTTCGTCTTTTTATGCTGCCAATGGACCAAAATCCTATTGCGGTTGATAAAAGTAAAATGCTGGCAGCAAAATTAGTATAATTATGGGGTGTATCAAAAACCTTCGGACATAAAATAGTTGATGATAATGACCGACTTGATAGTACGTCAAGAGGAAAATCAGGGCAATGGCCAAAACCAAAAAAAACACCAAGCCGATCAGTATTGTGAATTGGACCAGGCTGATTTTTTGAAACCATCCTTTGATCAACAGCAGCCCAAAGACCATGTTGAGAAAAAAGCGTAAGATTAAGGATTGTCCAAAAGCAAAGGCGTCTATTGGCGGTAGCTCCTGAGTCCTGTAGTCTCCTTGAAAGAAAAACATCAAAGGGTCATAAAACAAGTCCTGTTCAAAATAGCGCACCATCACCAGGCCAAGCACCCCCAATAATATCAAAATATATTGACCAGGTTTAAGCATGCGCAGGACGTTTGATGAGCCAAATCCAGAAAATCCACAGCATTAAAACAAAGCCATAAATCAATCCAGGAAAAATAACATCATGCAAGAGCATTCTGTAGGACTCAAAATGTGCTATGGCCACACTGATCAGCGCCAAACGGATGATATTGATGGCATAAATCAAGACCAAACCCGCGAGCATAAAGCCAAAAGTTCTTTGCCATCCTTTGGCGAAGGCCAAGACGAAGGAAAAAAACAAAATCATGATACTCACCGCGTTGCATCCTTCTACTAGTCGTGCGACACCCTTGCCATCTACCCATATGCCCAGACCAGAGCCGTCTGAGATCATGGCCACATGGGCCTCAAAACCAAATGCGCGCATCACCTCTTGTGTTTGCAATCCCACCAATTTCGTGATTCCATCGGGGGTGCCAAAAGGTTCAATAAATGATGACAGGTACCAAAAATAGATCAGGCTCAAAATAGAATAACTTCCTAAAAACAGGAAAATAAATTGAAGAATCGGTCTGTATTGACGCCAATAGCTGAGCATGACCCCAAAGTTACACCAATTAATTTCTTGAATTTTGTTTTTTAAAATACCTTTATCAAAAAATTATTTCTGATGAATTTAGAAGCCCTCAAACCCAAAATTGAAGCCATCATTAAGGATCAAAGCACCCCAATTGACCCAAAGCTTTCGGCGATATGCACAGAACTTCAAGAGTCCATTTCCTACTACAACTGGGTCGGGTATTATTTTGCAGATTTTGACACCAAGACCCTACATCTTAAGGCATACGCGGGGGCACCTACTGATCACACAGTCATTCCATTTGGCAAGGGGATCTGTGGACAAGTCGCTCTGAGCAATAAGAATTTTGTCGTGCCTGATGTCTCGGCACAAGACAACTACATCGCTTGCAGCATCACCGTTAAATCTGAAATTGTGGTGCCCCTCTTTGTACAGGAGCAAAATATAGGTCAGATCGACATCGACTCTCATTCAATTGATCCATTCGATCAAAAAGACGAACAATTTTTAGAGTGGGTGAATGCTCAAGTCGCAACCCTTTTCTAAAGCTCATCCTTGTCCTCTATGTCTATAAACTCCAGCAACCAGAACGGATCCCCAGACCTACTCAGTGGTGTCATGCTCAATGCCTACCCCGACAGCATGGGGCAAAACTTGAGTGGCCTGGTGGCGATGCTTCAAGAACCAGGACTCAAAGGTATTTTTTCTCAACTGTATTTATTGCCCACTTTTTTCAATAGCGATCTAGACCGTGGATTTTCGATCATAGACTATGACCTCAACAAAGAATTGGTGTCTGTTGACGATTTAGAACAATTAAAACAATTGGGCATCCATCTTAAGCTCGACATCGTCCTGAATCATTTATCTGTGGCATCGCCACAATTCAAAGACTTGTTAGAAAAGGGAGAACAATCGCCTTACAAGGATTTTTTCATCGACTGGAATGAATTCTGGGTGGGCAACGGTGATTTGGACCAGCGCGGCGTCATGATTCCAGAAAAACACTTATTGGATCGACTGTTCATGCGCAAGCCTGGGCTGCCCATTTTAAAAGTACCATTTGAGGGTGCTCAAGATCGGTTCTATTGGAATACCTTTTACCAACGTGTTGCGCTCAAAACCTCTTTAATTGAGGCTCTAGAAGAAAAGACTGGAGTTGATCATCAGTCTTGTCTTTTACTGTTTCGATTGATTGAGCAAGCCATCACTGACCAGCTTGATATTCGGACATTAGATTTGAGGGGTTATGAGATCAGCCATGATGACTTGACCCAGCTCATTAAGTCCCACACGTCACTTTTGGGGCAAATGGACGTCAATGCCAATGCATCAAAAGTTTGGGAGTTTTATCAAGAAACCCTAAACAAGATCCAAGGATATGGGGGTAAAATTCTAAGACTCGATGCCTTTGCTTACTTGCACAAAGCCATCGGAGAGACCAATTTCTTTAACAAACCCGGAACTTGGACCTATCTCGATCGCCTGAACAAAATGGCACAAAAAAACCAACTTTGGGTTTTACCAGAAATCCATGCCGAATTTGGACAACACCTGCACGATCAAGTCGCAGAGCAAGGCTTTGGAATTTACGATTTTTTCTTGCCAGGACTTGTGATCCATACGATAGAAAAAAGTGACCACAAACCACTACTAAAGTGGGCCAATGAAATCTTAAAAAATGATTTCAAAGTAGTCAATATGTTGGGCTGCCATGATGGCATACCGGTTCTAGACCTCAAAGGAAAACAAGTCGGTGAAAACTATAACAAAGGCCTGCTGAGCGATGCACAAATTGATGATTTAGTAGATTTAATTTTGTCTCGTGGTGGTCGTGTCAAAAATTTGTTTGGCCCTGATGGTTCAAAAATTTCTTATTACCAGATCAATGCCACCTATTATAGTGCCTTGGGCGCCAATGATCAAAAACTTTTACTGGCACGTGCCATTCAGTTATTCATGCCTGGATTGCCTCAGGTTTGGTATCTCGATTTGTTCGCTGGCGAGAATGATGATCAGGCTGCTGACCAGGCAGGTAAGGATGGCCATAAAGAAATCAACAGAACGAATCTCTCACTAGCAGAAATGAATCAACGACTCAAAAAGAAAGTCGTTCTGGATCAACTCAAAATGATTCGCTTTAGAAACAGTGCCCCAATGTTTCATGGAACGCTCGAGCTTCCCGAGGTTGCAGAAAACCACCTGCACATGATTTGGCGCAAGGGGGAGGACTATGCCGTGTTAGAGGCAGATTTAGGCACGCATTTGTTCACGATAAATGTTTATGAAAACCAACAACTGAAGCAAATCATTTAATGGCCAATTGACAGGCATTAAAGCCCCGTGCGGATGGCCTCAACAGGATCGAGTTTTGACGCCTTAATCGCCGGCAATATACCACTAACCAAACCAATCAGGGCGGCTATGGTGGTCCCAATCAGCATATTCAAACCGGACAACACAAACTCAAAATCTCCGGAGAATTGGGACGCAATGACCGAAACAATAAAAACTAAGACAATACCAAACAGTCCACCAATAATAGCCAAAATCATAGCTTCAAAAAGAAATTGGTATAAAATAAAACGACGCTTGGCCCCGAGAGACTTCTGGATGCCAATAAGACTGGTCCGTTCCTTGACGCTTACAAACATGATGTTGGCAATACCAAAACCGCCAACCAATAGTGAGAATCCACTTATAATAATACCGATGATGTTCATGGTGCCTGTAATGTTGTTGATGGCATCAGTAAACCCCTGCAACTGATTGATGAAAAAGTCATCGTCTTGATCTGCACCAAGGCCACGTTTGATCCTCATTTTTTGTTTTAATTCAGCAATAAAGGCATCATTGTCTGCGCCAGGCTTCGGCTTGACTATGACAAAAGGAAAAAGACTCCTGTTGTTCCCGCCAAAGATCGCACGAACCACGTTAACGGGCACGTAGATAAAAGTGTCTTTTGAATCATTAAAGGCAGATCCTTCTTTTTTGAGCACGCCAATAACAGTAAATTTCTTGCCATACAAGCGCACTTTTTTGCCAATTGCTTGCTCACTGCTGCCAAAGAGCGCCGTGCCTATTTCGTATCCCAGGACCAAAACTTGAGCACCACTGTTCGATTCAAGTGCATTATAGAAACGCCCGGCGTCAAGTTTCAAGGCTTCAATATCATAATATTCATGAGAAAACGCCCCAATATTGGCATTTTCAACAGACTTATCTTCGTATTTAATGGTTTCGTTGCGCACGTTCAAATTATATGCCACAGCAGCCGCGGAAGGCATAGACCGTTTCAGATATTGATAATCTTCGTAGGAAGCTACAGGAAACTGCTCCCACTTCCATCGCGGTACATCGGTCGGGCCAAAAGAAAAATTCCCCAAGTATATGGTGCTGTTATCCAAACCATCGAGACTGTCTGTAATTTCAGATTTTAGGGAATCTACCGCAGCCAAAACAGCGATGATAGAAAAGATCCCAATAGTCACCCCTAGTAATGACAAAAAAGTACGTAACTTATTGTTTGTCAAGGCGCTGATAGCAAAACTAACACTTTCTTTAAGGACGCGTAAATAAATGATCATGGGCGAATTTTGAAGCTCTAATGAACACCATAAAGATAGGTCTTTTTAAACAACTTTAAATCGTCCATTTATTTCATATTTATGTACTTTTGTGATCACACTTTGACAATTTATTTTCATGATGCAATCGATCAAAATCAAATCGGCGTTAATTTCTGTTTTCCATAAAGAAGGTCTCGGGCCAATTGTCCAAAAGCTTAACGAATTAGGGGTCACTATTTATTCTACTGGAGGCACCGAACAATTCATCAAAAATTTAGGAATTTCAGTAGTTCCTGCAGAACAAGTCACGCAGTATCCATCAATTTTGGGCGGTCGGGTCAAAACCTTGCATCCAAAAATATTCGGTGGTATTTTGAACCGTCAAAACCACCCAGGAGATGTCAAAGAAATGCAGGAGTTCGATATTCCACAACTCGATTTGGTCATCGTCGACCTCTACCCTTTTGAACAAACTGTGGCCTCAGGAGCGGCCCCTCAAGACATCATTGAAAAAATAGACATCGGTGGGATATCATTGATCCGTGCTGGAGCTAAAAATTTCGCAGACACGCTCTGCATCTCGTCTGTGGAGGACTACGCTGGTTTACTCGATATGCTCGCTGAGCAAGACGGCCAGAGTACTTTAGCGCAGAGGAAATATTATGCGACACGTAGTTTTCAAATTTCTTCACACTATGATGCGGCCATTTTCAATTATTTCAATGCACAAAATGAGGTCTCCGGATTAAAAATAAGTGCTTCCAGTGGCCAATCATTGCGTTATGGTGAAAACCCACACCAAAAAGGGTCATTTTTTGGGGATTTTGACGCCATGTTTGATAAATTACACGGGAAAGAACTCAGCTACAATAACTTACTAGATGTTGATGCTGCTGTAAATCTCATGAGTGAATTTCAAGAGGCTCACGAGCGACCAACTTTTGCGATTCTTAAGCATAATAATGCCTGTGGAGTCGCTCAATGTGATACATTGTCTTCGGCATATTCCAAAGCTTTAGCCGGCGACCCTGTATCGGCTTTTGGCGGTGTATTGATTGCCAACAAAAAGATTGACCTTGCCACGGCTGAAAAAATTCACGAATTATTTTGTGAAGTGGTGATTGCGCCTGGATTTAGTCCTGAAGCACAAAGCGTAT
The DNA here is from genome assembly GCA_029248405.1 of Flavobacteriaceae bacterium. Classification (GTDB taxonomy): domain Bacteria; phylum Bacteroidota; class Bacteroidia; order Flavobacteriales; family Flavobacteriaceae; genus BACL21. Next base: position 39,817 of record JAQWJJ010000006.1, read on the forward strand.
TGACCCAAAAAAAGAACCGAATTCTGATGGTGCAACAACTCTTCAATTTACCTGACACGACCGTTAGAACATGCCTCAATGGCTATTTGACCCAAGAGCGAGACAACATCACCGATAGTCGGACACATTTGACTACAGCGACAAAAAACCAACCCTCCGAGGCGCAAATAGATGATTTATTATTTGCCTCCAAGATTTGCAAACACACCAAATCAAATACGATTGTCTTGGCAAAAGACCACCAACTATGTGCCAGCGGCACTGGCCAAACCTCAAGAGTTGATGCCTTGATGCAATCCATCAACAAGGCACAATCATTTGGATTTGATCTCAATGGAGCGGTCATGGCAAGTGATGCCTTCTTCCCCTTTCCAGATTGTGTTGAAATCGCGGACAAAGCAGGAATTAAGGCCGTTATACAGCCTGGAGGTTCCATAAAAGACCAGTTGAGCATAGACTATTGTGACGCGCACAATTTGACAATGGTATTTACTGGAATTCGCCATTTTAAGCATTAATTTTTGTTACATTTGTAAGAAGCACTACTATTCAACACTTTCATTCTAAAGCGCTATGGGATTTTTTGATTTCCTTACAGAAGAAATAGCCATTGACCTTGGTACAGCAAATACACTCATTATCCATAACGGAAAAGTTGTCGTGGATGCACCAAGTATTGTCGCGCGTGATAGAGAGAGTAAAAAAATAATTGCTGTGGGTCGTGAGGCGGCATTGATGCAAGGAAAGACACATGAGAATATCAAGACCATTCGGCCACTAAAAGATGGTGTCATTGCTGATTTCGATGCGAGTGAGAAGATGATCAGCATGTTCATTAAAGACATTCCAGCACTTAAGAAAAAATGGCTCACACCTTCCTTGCGCATGGTCATCTGTATCCCCAGCGGGATCACGGAGGTAGAAATGCGTGCGGTGAAAGAAAGTGCCGAACGGGTCAATGGTAAAGAAGTCTACCTCATTCATGAACCAATGGCCGCGGCCATTGGAATTGGTGTAGACATCATGCAACCTAAGGGTAATATGATTGTGGACATCGGAGGAGGGACAACAGAAATTGCTGTTCTTGCCCTTGGTGGTATCGTTTGTGACAAGTCTGTGAAAATTGCTGGTGATGTCTTCACAAATGACATCGTTTACTACATGCGGACCCAGCACAACCTTTATGTCGGTGAGCGGACCGCTGAAAAAATTAAAATTCAAATAGGTGCGGCCACAGAGGACCTGGAATTACCGCCAGAAGAGATGGCCGTACAGGGGCGAGATCTCCTGACCGGGAAACCAAAACAAATCCAGACTTCCTACAGAGAAATCGCCAAAGCTTTAGATAAATCAATTCTGCGTATAGAAGATGCGGTTATGGAAACTCTATCTCAAACACCTCCCGAGCTTGCCGCAGATATCTACAACACAGGAATATACCTTGCTGGGGGTGGTTCAATGTTGCGGGGCCTAGACAAGCGTCTTTCTCAAAAAACTGACTTGCCCGTTTATATCGCTGAAGACCCGCTCCGGGCTGTTGTCCGTGGTACCGGAATCTGTCTGAAAAACTTGGCTAAATACAAAAGTGTCTTGATCAAATAAAGAGAAACCTCTAGCGACAATGCAGCAGATTATTGATTTTTTTATTCGGAATAAAAATTTCTTGCTTTTTGCTTTACTCTTTATCATCGCCCTACAGCGCACCAAAAGTGCCCACAACTATCATCAGACCAGATATTTAGGGTCAACGCACATCGTAGGCGGTTCTTTTTTTCAATGGAAGGCCTCAATTACTGACTATTTTGATCTCGCCTACCAAAATGAAGTGCTCGCTCGAGAAAATAAAAATCTACGCACGCAACTGCTCAATTCAAAAGACACGACAACGACAGTGCTAGTGCCCTCAACAGACACCCTTAATTTCGACCACATAAGAGTCCAGACGGCCAAAGTGATCAATAACAACTTTCATAAAACAAAAAATCAATTGACCTTAAACCGAGGCCGACTCAGTGGAATGGAAATTGACATGGGTGTTGTTTCCCCTCAAGGTGTGGTCGGTATTGTCACCCATGTATCAGATCACTATGCATTGGTCCAATCAATACTCAACACCCAGAGCAAAATAGTTGCTAAATTTCAAAAATCCCAGCATTTTGGCACCCTTACATGGGACGGCTTTGACCCTACTGCATTGCAACTTTTGGAAATTCCAAAAATTGCCCCTATTGCTGTAGGTGACACCCTAGTGACAGATGGAAAATCGACCATATTCCCAGAAGGATTACCCATTGGTGTTGTTGTGGGACTGGTTCAGGAACCTTCTAACGACTACTACAACATCACTGTTGCCCCTTTTACAGATATGACCAGTGTCAAACAAGTCTATGCTGTGTGGCGCCGCGATGCAAATGAGATATTAACCCTAGAGCAACAAGGCGAAAATGGCACAAACTAATTGGCTTCGAGAACTAGGGCGTTTTGTGACGGTATTGCTGGTGCAGGGATTACTCCTGAATCACGTGCGGCTTTTTGGTTATATCAACCCCTATTTCTATCTCTACTTCGTCCTCCTATACCCATTAACTGGCAACCGAACAATTCTGATAGCACTGTCCTTTTTTTTGGGACTAGGCATCGATATGTTTAGCGACACTGGAGGCGTTCATGCCGCCGCTGCGGTATTCGCCGCATGGATACGACCACTTTTGTTGAAGTTTTCATTTGGTGTCAGCTATCAATACAATACCATTAAGGTGCCTTCAGCCCCTCTTCAGCAACAATTTATTTATGTCGTGTCCATGGTGATTTTGCATCATTTTTTACTTTTTTCCCTAGAAGCCTTTTCTGGAAGACACTGGGCGTTGATCCTGACCAATACCTTGGCCTCTGGTATTTTTACGACTGGCCTTATTATTGGTGCCTTTCATTTGTTTAGCACCAGCAACAAATGAGAAAAAATCTATTGTTCTTGATTGTTATCGGTGTGGGCTTGATCTTCATAGGCCGTCTTTTCTATTTACAGATCTACGAATCCAACTATGCCACACTTTCAGACAATAATGCCATTAAAGTGGTCTACGACTACCCACAAAGAGGGTATGTTTATGATAGAAATGGACTGCTTATGGTCGCTAATCAGCCCTCATACGATGTCATGGTCATTCCAAAAGACACAAAGCCTCTCGACACATTGGAATTCTGTCAACTCCTGAACATAGAGCCGATCGAATTCAATAAGGCCATGGGGCGTGCACGTCGATATTCTCCGCGCCTGCCATCAGTTGTTGTTGGGCAACTGACTAAAGGTGAATTTGCAGGACTCTCTGAAAAACTCCATAAATACCCCGGATTTTACATTCAAAAAAGATCGCTTAGAGATTATCAAGTCGACCACTCGGCCAATGTTTTAGGATACATCTCAGAGGTCAACGATTATACAATAAAAGAAAACCCAGAATATGAAATGGGGGAACTCATAGGCACTGCGGGTATTGAAAAGCAATACGAAGAAGTTCTCCGAGGAACCAAGGGCACAAAATATATCCAAAAAGACAATTACAATCGTGACATTGGTCCTTATAAAGACGGTCAATTTGATGTTCTTCCGCAACGAGGCCAGGACATCACCCTAACCATTGATGCGGCTTTACAAGCCTATGGCGAATCGTTAATGGTCAATAAACGTGGCGGAATTGTTGCCCTAGAACCACAAACAGGAGAAATACTTTCTTTAGTGGCCGCACCGAATTACGATCCCGCATTATTGGTCGGCAGACAGCGTTCGAAAAATTTTACCAAACTTTATTATGATACCATAGCCAAACCTTTATTTGATAGGGTCCTACAAGGGGAATATCCGCCAGGATCACCTTTTAAAACACTTACAGCCTTGATTGGTTTGGAAGAAGAGGTCATCAATACTAAAGAACACATCAGCTGTTATGGCAGCTATAATTATGGCGGAGCCAAACCCATGGGTTGCCATGAGCATAAAACACCATTGTCCATGACTTCAGGAATCGCGTACTCGTGTAATTCTTATTTTGCCACAGTTTATCGCCGAACCATCGATAAATATGAGACTCCTCAAGAGGGTATTGAGCGTTGGCGACAACATCTCAGGAGTTTTGGCCTGGGCGATTACCTAGGCTATGATTTGCCTGCAGGCAACAAAGGATTGATTCCTGATGCTGAATTTTACAACCGTTATTATCAATACCCAAAATACAAATGGTATACTCCTGCAACAATTTCTAATGCCATTGGACAGGGTGAAGTCCTGTTGACCCCAATGCAAATGGTTCATTTTACGAGTGTGATCGCCAATAGAGGTCACTTCTATAAACCGCACATCATCAAAAAAATAGAGGGCGGCACCACAATTCCTGAGCAATATACCATACGCCATAACACCACCATTGACCCCAAACATTTTGAGCCAGTCATACAAGGCATGGCTGAGGTATATCAATACGGCACGGCGGCATCACCGGATATAGGCATTAAGGGGATTGAAATTTGTGGCAAAACAGGGACCGCCGAAAACTATATGCGCATTGATGGTGAGCGGGTGCAACTCACAGACCACTCTGTATTCATTGCATTTGCACCGAAAGATGATCCAAAAATTTCTATTGCTGTATTTGTCGAAAATGGTTATTGGGGTTCAAGGTGGGCCGGGCGTATCGCGGGCCTAATGATTGAACAATATTTGACCGGCACCATTACGCGAAAAGATATGGAAGCCTATGTCCTTAATGGCAGTTTGATGAACGAATACGAAAAACCCTATACAGGGCAACCTTTTAAGATCAATCAATAATGGGGTACCGTGCCGGAAAAGTGAAAATTGATTGGTGGATCATACTCCTATATGGCCTTTTGGTCGGTTTTGGTTGGCTCAATATTTACTCGGCCTCTTTAAGTGGTCAGGGTAATGGTTTTTTCAACATGGAGCAAATTTACGGCAAACAACTCTTATGGATTGTACTGAGCATCGTCCTGATAATTTTTGTCCTGGCCTTAGACACCAAGTTCTACGAACGCTTTGCCAGTTTGATTTATATTGGATCATTACTGAGTCTTTTGGGCCTATTTGTCTTCGGAGAGACCATCAATGGTGCGACTTCATGGTATCATTTTGGCCCAGCAAGTCTGCAACCAAGTGAATTCGCAAAAGCTGCGACAGCCTTGGCCTTGGGCAAATACATCGGAGACATCCAAACTAATATGCGCGAACTAAAACATCAGTGGCGGGCGCTATTGATCATTGCGATTCCTGCACTTATCATCATCCCGCAGCCCGACCCAGGTAGTGCTCTAGTATATGCTGCTTTTATTTTTCCGTTATATCGGGAGGGGCTCAACTACCTCTTTTTGACCCTAGCTTTGAGTCTTGCTGCCTTGTTCGTTGGCACACTGGTCATCGGTACCCAAGGGATGATTATCGGCATTGCTATGCTCCTACTGCTTTACTTTTTTTGGCAGAAGAAAAATAGACACCGGATCATTTGGCCGCGCTACATTATTAGCGGATTGTTTGCACTAGGGTTGGTTTTTTGTGTTCATTACATTTTCAACTCTGTTTTTGAGCAGCGTCACCGTGATCGATTCAACTTAGTTTTAGGAAAAACCGTCGACAACAACTCCATTGGCTACAATACCCATCAAAGTGAAATCGCAATTGGCAGTGGACGGTGGTTTGGCAAAGGGTGGCTTCAGGGCACACAGACCAAAGGGAATTTTGTTCCTGAGCAGCACACCGATTATATTTTCAGCACCATTGGTGAAGAATGGGGATTTGTGGGTTCTGTTTTGTTAGTCATTGTATTTATGAGTCTGGTCTTGCGGATATTGTTTCGAGCCGAACGACAAAAATCCGTTTTTGGAAGGGTTTATGGCTATAGCGTCGCCTCTATCATTTTCTTCCATTTTATGGTCAATGTTGGTATGGTTATCGGTATTTTCCCAACCGTAGGCATTCCATTGCCTTTTTTAAGTTACGGAGGCTCTGGCCTTTGGGGATTTACAGTCTTGCTATTTATATTCGTCAAAATGGATAGCGCAAACTATATCAACAGATAACACCGGGGGCTCCTACAACTATTTAACCTCTAAAACTTCACGCAAGGCGTTGCCCAATAGCATAAACGCCATAACGAGTGCCATGATTGCGCAACCAGGTATCAAAGCCAAGTACGGCTTTCCAAGAATGATATAAGCGTAGTGGTCTTTGATGATACTGCCCCAGCTCGGCGTGGGTGGTTGGGCGCCGATACCCAAAAAACTCAGGCCACTTTCAATAAGAATCGCCGACGCAAAATTAGCCGCAGAAATGATGATCACCGGGGCAAGACTATTGGGCAATACATGCCGGGTAATGATGCGCCAATGGCCATAACCCAATGCTTTGGCCGCAGTGATGAATTGTAATTGTTTCACACCCATCACTTGCCCACGCACTACGCGAGCCACCTCAACCCACATGGTCAAACCAACGGCAATAAATACTTGCCAAAACCCCTTACCTAAGGCCAATGTAATGGCAATGACCAAAAGCAGCGTCGGTATAGACCATGTGACATTGATCAGCCACATGATCGTGGCATCGAGTCGACCACCAAAATATCCAGCAACAGCCCCTAAGCTTACTCCTATGAGCAACGAAATGAACACCGCGATAAAACCAATTGACAACGAAACCCTCAGACCAATGAGCATTCTGCTCAATAAGTCACGACCATATTTGTCCGTACCCATCCAAAAAGTATGCGATTGAATCACTCGCGTCTGATCAAACTTATCGCCTTGCTTGGTCAAGGCTTTTAGAGGCCAAGCCATCTCCAGACCAGGTATATCATCCCCTTGAAACGTGGTGACCTTCAGGGTATCTTTGGTGATGAAGTATGCGCTGATTGGTGTTGTTCTCTCTTGGGGATGCTTACCTATCCATAAGGCCGTCCAATCATTTGGTATAGGGTTGTTGACCGGAACATGCACCATTAATGTTTGAAAACCTGGGGGTTTTGACCCAATAGCCAAGTGCATTTGATTGGCATTTTTTGTATGATCAGGAGCCAAGACATAAGCCAAAATTGCCATCAGGGTCATCAAAACAAGAAAACACATACTCACCATGCCCAAAATATTCTGGCTCAATTTACTTTGCCAACTTAAGGGACGTGACATGGATAGTTGATTTGGTGCTTAATGATTTATTTTGGCCACTTTTCGTGGACGGATATTATTGGTCTCGAGATCTAATAAAATATTAATGGCTTCCTCCAAATAAACATCTTTAGCCAAGCTCTCATGCCATCTCTTGCGCTTTTCGCGCAGCGTTGTGTCCTGCTCCATTTTACTCAGATCAGTATCCAAGGAACGATAATCAAGATGGTTATCATACGATTTGATTTTCTCAAATCGTTCACTTTCCTTTTGACGTGCAGACATTTCACTCTGATACGCCTTTATGTTCAGGGAAATTTCTGTTTGGTCCTGACTCTGCTTGATCCATAAAGCATTTTCATCAATCAGCGTCACTTGAGCATTTTGACTCATGCGCTGTATGCTCTGTTCTATCGTTGTCTCATAATCAATATAACCCGACCACAACTCAAATTCGGCCGCAGAGATTTTATCATAAGGGAGCGGATTCTCGTAATCACGTTCGCCAATTTCGATGTAACTGTAGCGGTCTGGCATCACCACATCACTCTTCACGCCTTCCAGCTGGGTCGATCCACCAGTCACACGATAAAACTTCTGTGTGGTCAGTTTCAAGGCCCCCATATCGCCCATATCATTATTGCGCAACCATTGATTCAAATCAACCATATTCTGAACAGTCCCTTTGCCATAAGATTGTGAGCTGCCCAATATGATCGCACGCTTATAATCTTGCATGGCCGCTGCAAGTATTTCAGATGCTGAAGCGGATAACTCATTCATTAAGATCACCAATGGCCCCTCCCACTCAATTGAGGCGTCCCGATCTTTCAGCACTTCTTTTTTGGCACCACTCGAGGCGACCTGAACTACTGGACCCTCTTTGATGAAGAGACCAGCAATATCTACCGCTGTGCGCAGAGATCCGCCTCCATTGCCTCTTAAATCGAGCACCAAGCCCTCTATACCCGCTTGTTTTAGAGCTTGTATTTCAACCTGCACATCGGTTGCGGCATTGCGCTCTTGATAATCCTTCATGTCAAAATAGAATGCTGGCAAATGGATCATGCCAAAACGCTTTCCATCTCTGTCTATTATTGTCGACTTGGCGTAAGTCTCTTCAAGTTCGACTACGTCACGCTCAATTGTTTCTTCATCTATAGAACCGTCTACGCGTTTGATGGTAAGGGTTACTTTTGTGCCTTTGGGGCCCTTGATCAATTTGACTGCGTCATTCACACGCATGCCCACAACACTTACGGGCTCAGTTTCGTCTTCTTGTTGCACCTTGAGTATCGCATCGCCAACCTCGAGGTGGTCTCCCCGCCAAACTGGTCCTCCACTAATGACCTCCACAATAGTGATGTAGTCGCTTTTCTTTTGCAATCGTGCACCAATACCTTCGAGTTTACCACTCATTCTCAAATCAAAGCGATCTCTATCAGGTGGGGCAAAATAATTCGTATGAGGATCGAATTCGCCCACAATAGCATTGAGAAACAAGGCAAAATAATCCTTACGTTCTAAATCATCTGTAAACTCATAACTTTCGTCCAAAGCGGTTTTGGTCGTTGCACGAGCCTTTGCTTCCATGTCCTGATCCGACATGGCTAAGGTTTCGATCAAGAGTTCCTTATTGCTAGCGGCAGTATCTAGAAGCTTCTCTTGAGCCTTTTCCTTGTCTTGAATGAGGTCGTAGTAATTAGAAAGCGTACTGTACTTTAATTGCTTTCTCCAGCGCTCTTTCAGCTCCAAGGGCGTATTTGGGTAAACAGCCTCTTGGTAGTCCGTAGAGATGGATTCACTCAGATCAAAATCAAATGGCACCTCCAAAATTTCACTATAAAAAGTCCTCACTAAGGCAGAACGCTCTATATAGCGAGAAAGGACCAAGTCAAAAAAAGTGAAATCCTTGGCTTTTATTTGATCGTCGATCAGCAATTCGTATGCAGCAAACTCCTCTAGGTCTGAGGCCAAAAAATAACGCTTGATAGGGTCTAAAGACTCAATAAAGTTTTCATAAACGTGTTGAGAGAAATCGTCATTGATGTCCTTGGGTGCATAATGTCCCTTTTCCAAAACATAATTGATCAAATCCACTAACAATTTATCCTTGTTGGGGTCATTGAATTCCTTGCTGGTGAATCCGCAGGACGCTACCGCAATAAACACACCCAATAAAAACAGCTTCCAATTCTTTTTCACAAATCGCATTCTCTATGTTTTAGCACCCTAAAATAGTTAAAAAATCAAGGAAAAAAGGGCTCTGCCGCTGCTAATTTTATGTTAAATTGATTTAAATAAAATTTGAATCGAAAATTGAATATTCCGTAGATATAACCTTATTTTTATAAAAATTATCTGCGGCACTATGGCTGAGAAACGACCTTTAATTTTGATCACCAACGACGACGGGATAACCGCCCCAGGCATTAGAGCGTTAATCAAAGCCATCACGCCTTTGGGCGAGGTCGTTGTCGTAGCGCCTGATGCACCGCAAAGTGGAATGGGGCATGCCATTACCGTCAATGACACCCTTTATTGCGAACAGGTTACCATAGACCAGGGGTCCAAAATTACTGAATTCAGTTGCAGCGGGACCCCTGCAGACTGCATCAAAATAGGCGTCAACGAAGTTTTAGACAGGCGACCTGACCTTGTCGTGAGTGGCATCAATCATGGCAGCAATGCCTCTATAAATGTCATTTATAGTGGCACTATGAGTGCCGCTGTTGAAGCCGGAACAATGGGTATTCCAGCCATTGGCTTTTCGCTGCTCGACTTTGGTTATAATGCAGATTTCTCACATCTCTTGGCACCCGTTCAACAAATCACACGTCAATGCCTGAAGTCAGGATTGCCCAAAGGAGTTGTTTTGAATGTCAATTTTCCCAAAATAGACCATGCACCACTAAAAGGCATTAGGGTTTGTCGTCAAGCTGATGCACATTGGGTTGAAAAATTTGACAAAAGAACCAGTCCTATGGGCCGATCATACTATTGGCTTTCGGGAGAATTTGTGAATTTAGACCAAGGAGAGGATACTGATCAATGGGCGCTAGATCATGGCTATATTTCTATTGTACCCGTACAATATGACCTCACGGCCCATCATGCCATAGCACAAATCAATCAATGGCCCTTATAACATGAGAAAAAAAATATTTACCGGATTTATTGTTGGATTGATCAGTAATGCCCTTGGGGTCATGGCATGTACCTTGATCATTGCTTTGATCAAAAACACGACATTTTCCGACACTTGGTTGCGCTATGCCCAAACGGATGGGTTATGGATGGTATTGAGTCTGGGGGCGTTGCCCAATCTGCCAGTATTTTTTGAATTCTTACGTCGCAAACAGGAGTACGAGGCTCGAGGCGTTTTGATGGTGACCATAATCACAGCGCTAACGACTTATTTTATGTATTTTCAATAGATGAAATATTATATCATTTCTGGCGAAGCTTCAGGGGACCTGCATGGGTCCAACCTGATCAGTGCCCTTAAAAAAGAAGACAGAGAGGCGCAGTTTAGAGGCTGGGGTGGAGACCTGATGAAAACTCAAGGGATGTCATTAGTCAAGCATTATCGAGACTTGGCTTTTATGGGATTCATTGAAGTGTTATTCCACTTAAAGACCATCTTGAAGAACATTGCGTCGTGCAAAGCTGATATCGAGGCTTTCAAGCCAGATGTACTCATTCTAATTGACTACCCAGGTTTCAACCTGAGAATTGCGGCATGGGCGCATAAAAAAGGCCTCCCAGTGCATTATTATATCTCACCACAAATATGGGCCTGGAAGGAAAATCGCATCAAAGCCATCAAGCGAGATGTTGACGAACTCTATGTGATTTTACCTTTTGAAAAACAATTTTATGCCCGACACAACCGCAGTGTCCACTTTGTTGGCCATCCGCTACTGGACGCTTTGAATAAGAGAGCGGTTACAGAACCTGAAGACTTCATCAGTCGCAATGAGCTCAACAACATGCCCATCATCGCCTTGCTGCCCGGCAGCCGAAAGCAAGAAATAAAAGCCATGCTTCATGTCATGCTCCAAATGGTCGACCGCTTTCCGAAACATCAATTTGTGATCGCGGGAGCACCTAGTATTGATCCCAGTATTTATCAGCCCTTTATGAGCAATAAGCGCGTGGGCATTTGTTTTGGACAAACTTATGATTTAATGGATATGGCACAAGCAGCACTGGTCACCTCTGGTACCGCAACCTTAGAAACAGCATTGTTAAACGTGCCACAAGTCGTATGTTATCGTGGCAATTGGCTCTCATACCAAATTGCCAAACGCATTGTTCATCTGAAATACATCTCCCTAGTCAACCTGATTTTGGACCGTGAAGCGGTAAAGGAATTGATCCAGGGTGCCCTGAATCCAGAGTCACTTGAAAAGGCCTTAAAACATATCCTGACCCCTGCAGGACAAGAATCCGTAAGTAAAGACTATGCCGCATTATGGTCGCTTTTGGGTGGCCCTGGAGCAAGCGAAAAAACCGCACAAATCATATACAAAACCCTCAAAAAAAGAACCTGATGGGCAAGCGCTACGGTGCCAGAACCCTGCTTTACCTGTCCCTTGTACTTCTGCTGTCTGCTTGTGGTGTGTCACGAGTTGGGACAAAAGATGGTGCCCCTGGTTCAAGAAGTAGCCATTCACATGCACTGATCGATCATGCTCAATCCTATTTGGGTACGCCCTATCAATGGGGTGGCACATCAAAAAAAGGAATAGACTGTTCAGGGCTCATCAAACGATCTTTTGATGCTATTGATTTATCTGTTCCACGGGTGACTGCTGATCTGGTGAAAATTGGTAAAAAAATCCACATCAAAGATCTGGTGCCTGGTGATTTGGTTTTTTTCAATACTGGCAAGTCTCGAAAAAAGGTCAATCATGTGGGCTTAGTGACCAACAACCGCAATACTGAGGTTTCTTTTATTCACGCATCAACATCAAAAGGAGTGATGATTTCTAAATTAGTGGAACCTTATTGGCTCGCCCACTTCATTACTGCTCGCCGCATCTTAAAATAAATTATCTTCCTGACACTTCCCAGAGCGCTCAATTGATCAACATGAGGCACTCCCGGAGTATTCCTTTAAACGTTCGACTGGCAGAGTTTGCCATTTGCCTCACAGTAGGCTGTCTTATTGCCCAACGCGACAGCATCGGACTAGGGCAATTAAAATTGGGGCTGATCTTGATTACGGGTCTCGCCTTGAGCCTTTATGCCACACGAAATCATGTGCGGCCAAATCGACATTTCGCCCCTCTCGCTTGGATATTCATGATTTGGTTTGGGGTGGCCAATTACCAAAGCCACAGACCTATTAGTGTCGCACAGGGGCAATCAATCATCCGGGCAATCAATGGTGAACCATTTTACGCCATCACTCTCACACGCCAGCTCAGTAGCCCAGAAGGCCAACAATACTTCTTGGGATCTATTCAGCACGAAAGTCAAAAATATCCGACGCATATTTTGGTGCGCTACACCCCAAAAGTGCTTGAGAAGTCGCTCTCTAGTGATCAGGTCATTTGGGCCAATACACCACTAGAAATGATTCCTGGACCAAAGAACCCCGGAGGGTTTAATTACGCAGCACTTCAATATTATCGTGGCATGATATTGCAAACAAAAATCAGCGATAAAACGCAAATACTGTATCAATCACAAACTCCTCCAAGCCTATCAGGTGTCGCCCAAAACATTAACAAACATTTGAGCAAACGTTTGGACCATCCACTCATTGCTCCTAAACATAAAGCCATTATTAAAGCCATATTACTGGGGGACAAATCTGAGTTGACCCCTGAAATTAAACAGCAATTTGCGGCTTCAGGCGCCATGCACATTTTGGCACTTTCAGGACTGCATGTCGGTGTGGCCACATGGCTGCTGATGCTGCTGACATGGCCTTTGCGGCGCTTGGTCTGGGGGCGACAATTAAGCACAATCATCGTCTTAGTGGTCTTGTGGCTTTATGCGCTTGTCTCTGGACTATCACCGTCTATGGTCCGCGCCGTAACAATGATGAGTATATGGTCTATCGGCCAACTCATGCAGCGGCCTATCGGGGCTATAAATGCTCTCCTTTTGACCTACGTGATCCTATTGATTGCAAAACCCTTGTGGCTGTTTGAAGTCGGCTTTCAATTGAGCTTTTTGGCCGTGCTCTCAATTCTCATCGTCACGCCCAAATTGTCGTTACTGGGGCGGCCTAAAAACAAAATATTGGCCTATCTCTGGTCCATCACTCGCTTGAGTCTGGCAGCGCAATTGGGTGTGGCGCCTATTGCTGCTTATTATTTTCATCAGTTTCCTGGGTTATTTTGGCTGTCTAATATCTTTTTGCTCCCAATGCTTACCCCGATACTCATTATGGGCGGCATCATCATTTCAGGTCAGCAATGGGTAAATTTACCCCATGCCCTCTACGCATTTTTCGATGCCTTACTTGGTGTCGCGGATCGAATTCTTGGATGGATTGCGGCACAAGAACAATTTATCATGACCGAACTCTATCTCCATTGGACACATCTTGTTGGTATTTATTTTGGCATGATTATTTGGTTAATGTGCAAAACAAGAAGTATTCAATCGGTGGCATTGATAGGGCTCAAAACAATCACCGCGACGCTTTTATTGACTTCTTTATTTGGACAGAATTCCATAGGTCAAATGACCCTATTGCATCTTCCAGGACAAACACTTCTGGTGTTGCACACAGAACAGGGATTGGTCCACTTTTCTTCAAGATGGCCCCTATCAGAAAACGCCAAAAAGGTGCAAAAAGAGTTGGAGCATGCGTACCAAATAAAAAGCCTCTCAACACAATCTCTTGAAGCGGTCCTCTATTATAATGACGTTCCAATTGTGGTCATCGACCAATTCGGTCAGTATCCAATGGCCCAAGGCGCTATTGTTATTCTGACACAAAACTCGCCCATACACCTAGAACAACTCATCAATGATCTTGCCCCGCGATTGATTTTGGCTGATGCTTCAAATTTTAAAAACCGTGTCCATTTGTGGCGCCAGTACTGCCGTCAAAAAGGTGTTGACTTTATGGATACTTATGCATTCGGGGCTATAAAACAATAGACACACAGCCCTAAAACTTTCCTTTAAAGCTTTGTTGATAAGCTTCCCAAGATTCTTGTGTGGTCAGTTCCTTGTAATCATCATTAGCAATCATTTTCAAGAAAATCTCCAGATCCTCTGGAGATCGATAACCAGGAATTGCTTGAATGACGGCACCCGTTTCGGTAAAAAATACAAGACTTGGATAGGCATTGATTTTGAGCGCATCAGCAAAAAAATGCTGTGCATTACGCCCTTTACGTTCAGGTTGGTAATTGGGGTTGGTATAGGTAAAATTATTATATGTCACAGGCTCAGTACCTTCGCCATTGAACTTTACAGCATAATAATGCTCATTGATGAAACGGATCAATTTCTTGTGCGTGAAGGTTTTTTTATCCAATAACTTGCAGGGGCCACACCATTCGGTGTAGACGTCCATAAAAATCTTCTTAGGCACACGCTTTTGAGCTGCCAAAGCTTCATTCATAGTCATCCACTTGATTTGTGCTTGGCCAAGGCCAGTACTCAACAGCAATAATAAAACCCAAAAAATACGGACTTGCTTCATTAATTAAATGTGGGGCTAAAATTATCAATATAGGCTTGGTATTCCTCTTGAGTTCTGATGGTTTTCCATAAATCAGTCCCAAAAAATTTGAGAAACACTTCCAATTGCTCAGGTTTTCGATAACCCCGGACACGCTTAATGAGGTCGCCATTTTCGTCCAAAAACATTACCGTTGGATAGGCAGAGATGTCGAAATACCGGCTTAAGTCATGCACAGAATTTCGTTTTTTGGCTTTAGCAGGATCATATCGTGCATTGCGAAAAAGGCGATTTTTATAAAAAACCTCTTGATCTCCTTCTGCATTGAATTTTACGGGATAAAAATGTGTGTTGATGTACGCCGCAACATCCTTTTGAGCAAACGTGTTGCGATCATACAATTTACAGGGTCCACACCAAACCGTGTACATGTCTACAAAGATTTTTTTAGGTTGTGTTTTTTGGGCCTCTAGAGCTTCCGCAAAAGACATCCATTCTATGCCTTGAGCAGAAACAGCAAAAGTCATCAGCAACCAAACAAAAATAATCAATCTTCCCATGATTTTTCTTTTAAGTACACCAGACAAAAGACGGTCCAAAATACTGGTGCCTTTTGCCTGGGACCGAATAGTTAATGTACGCCATGCATCAAACGCTTGATCACGGGGGACAATACCATTGCCAATACTGAAAAACCAACCGCAACGACTGTCAATATCCAAAAGAAGCTACTCAAGCCCTCAGTTTGGGCAATCTGCTCAGACGCTTCACCAAAAACCCCAGCAAGTTTCATTCCTATGGCCACAGCCAGATACCAGATGCCAAACATCATGGCAATCATGCGACCAGGAACCAATTTACTCACGTACGACAAGGCAACTGGTGAAATACAAAGTTCTCCCATGGTATGAAAAAAGTAA
Source organism: Flavobacteriaceae bacterium (assembly GCA_029248405.1). Classification (GTDB taxonomy): domain Bacteria; phylum Bacteroidota; class Bacteroidia; order Flavobacteriales; family Flavobacteriaceae; genus BACL21. The sequence goes on from JAQWJJ010000006.1 coordinate 55,564, forward strand.
ACCAAAATCAACCATATGATGCTGACCGACGCCGTCTTCGCACCAACGGGAATGTCTGAAGCACCGACAGCCACACAAGCCATTCCAATTCCAAGAAGAAGCATACCAATGGCGTATTTCATGTTCGCGCTCGGGTTGTATTTGCTTTCCCACCACTTTGAAAATAATGGGGCAAAAGTAATGATATAAAGAGAGTTCAAAATACCAAACCACGAGGCATCTATTTCTGCAACACCCTGATTGAATTTGTCGTAAAGTCGAAATAAGCCAATGGCCCAGATGATGACAAAACTCAGTGCCAAAATCAAATTAGAGGCCGTATATTTTTTGAACGTCTTGCCAAAAAGCTTAATCAAAACATAGGTGATCACCGTCAGAGGGATGATGGTGATCAGCGCATCGACAATTTTAAATACCATTGCTGAGTTGCCTTCTAAAATGCGGTCGGTATAGTCTCGCGCGAATATGGTCAAAGAACTTGGCGCCTGCTCAAAAATCGCCCAAAAGAAAATTGTGATCAAGGCAAAAAAGATCACCGCAATCATTCGGTGCATTGTGACCTTATCATACCGGGGCAAACGAATGCCCAAAACCAAGAGAAACAAGATCAGCGCTGTGACAATCATCACCGTAGAGCCCTCAACACCCATGAGACTGAAATTGAATATATTATAAGCGCCTTCAGAAATTTTAGAAACAGGATCATTGAGGATCCAGGTCAAGCCGATAGCTGCCGAGACAAAAATGAGGGCCATCTGAACATTAGTAAAAGGGTTGAGCTTAGGCTCATCAGGACCTAAAGTTTCAGCGCTGCTCTCATTCTTCTGTGGCTTTAATCCAATCTTCCCAAAAATGTTTTTTGCCCACCAGAACTGTAAAAGTCCAAAGAGCATAAAAATACCGGCAAGACCAAAACCCCAAGACCATCCGACTTGTTCGCCCATGTAACCGCATAATAGAATGCCTAAAAACGCTCCAGCATTAACGCCCATATAAAAAATCGTGTAAGCACCGTCTTTCTTTTCGGGTCGTTCAGCATACATTTCAGAGATGATAGAAGTCATATTTGGCTTGAAGAAACCATTACCAATAACCAAAAACACCAAACCAGAATAAATGAAAAAAGTAGATTCTAGTGCCATACTCGCATGTCCTATTGTCATGAGTAATGCACCAATTAGCACGGCATAGCGGTAACCAATCTTCTTGTCTGCCATATAGCCCCCTAAGAGTGTTGACAAATAGACTAAAGAGGTGTAGGTGCCAAAAATAGCAAAAGCATATTCTCTTGGCCAGCCCCAACCGTTGTCCATAAGGGAAGCTGTAAAGAACATGACCAACAGACCGCGCATGCCATAATAGGAAAAACGTTCCCACATCTCGGTGAAAAATAAAACAAACAAACCTGTTGGATGGCCAAGAACTTTGTCCTTGAATAGCATTTCTACATCTGAATTCATAAATTATATTTTTTTAGTTAGTGAGTAGTGCTCATTAATGCTCTTGATCTTCTGCACCGTGGGTCAAAGTTTCGAGTTTTTTGCGGAATAACAAAACGACGAGTCCAAAGGCCACACAAAATACAGCAATGCCGGTAAATATAGTCAGCTCTCCGTAAGACGAAGCCGATTCACCCAGCAATCCTGCCACCTTATTACCAAATCCAGTCATGGCAAAGTAGACGCCCATCATCAAGGAACCATATTTGAGAGGGGCCAGTTTAGTGATGTATGAAAGAGCCACTGGGGAGATACAAAGTTCTCCAACGGTGTGGAAGAGATATGCCAAGACTAACCAATACATCGCCGATGATCCTGTTGATTCGAATTGTGATGCCGCTGCAGACATAAAAAAGAATCCCGTACCCATTATGATCAATCCAATGATCATTTTGAACAAGGCTGTAGAGAGTAATCCTTTGAGCTTGCGCTTGGCCCAATAACCTGCTACTGTGGTCCCCAAAAATATAATAAACATCGCGTTCAATGATTGGAACCATGAGGCGGGCACTTCATAACCCATCAGCATTCGATTGGTGTTTTCTTTGGCATAAATATTCATCAGACCTCCTGCCTGCTCAAAAGCACCCCAGAAAACAATCACCAACAGAAACGACAGGAACAAGACCACTACTCTGTCTTTTTCTACTTTATTGAGCGGTCTGTTGATGGCCTCCTTTTCTTCAGCATTTTGAGAATTCCCCAGGAAATTACCCACATTAGCCAAGTGCTTTTGACCCAAAAGGTATTGGATAAGCCCTAGAGTCATGCCGATTCCTGCTAGACCAAAACCGTAATGCCACCCATGGACCTCACCCACATAACCGACAATTATACTCGCCAAAAATGCCCCCATATTAATGCCAATATAGAAGACTGTAAATCCTTTATCTCTTCTTATATCTCCAGTTTTGTAAAGCCCCCCAACCATCGATGAGATGTTGGGCTTTAACAAACCTACTCCGGCGATTATTAATGAAAGACCGGTATAAAATGCCCACATTTGCTCGATAGCAAGAATACTATGTCCCGCGACAAGAAGGATGCCGCCATAAAGCACAGATTTCTTCTGACCTAAAAATTTATCAGCAATCCAACCGCCAGGAATAGAGGCCACGTAGACTAACATGGTATACCAACCATAAAGCGCTAGGGCACTTTCATTGGTCCACCCCAGCCCTGCGTTCTCTGGATCTGTCGTCTGGGCCACTAAATAAAGAACTAAAATGGCGCGCATTCCATAGTAACTGAATCGCTCCCACATTTCAGTAAAGAAGAGCACAAAAAGTCCTTTTGGATGGCCGAATATTTCTTGATTGGTTGTTGTCATCGTGTTGTATTAAAAATTAAATTATTGGTTATTGGTTGTTGTATGCAGCAATTTAGTGCTGACAAAGTCGGTCATAGTGCGATAAAGGTTAAGACTTGTTCGGCCGCCACGAATGCCATGATTCTTGTCCGGATAAATCCTCCATTGGAAATCCTTATCTGCTTCTATCAAGGCATCAATAAGCTGCATGGAGTTTTGTAAATGGACATTATCATCGGCACTGCCGTGGATCAATAGCAAATCACCTTCCATATCTGCCACATGCGATATTGGTGAATTATCATCGTAACCCGAGGGATTATCTTGGGGTAACCCCATATATCGTTCCGTGTAAATGGTATCGTAATAGCGCCAAGAGGTCACAGGAGCGACCGAAATGGCCATAGCAAAGATTCCTTGTCCCTGAAAAAGAGCATTGGCAGACATAAATCCTCCATAACTCCAACCCCATATACCGATGCGGTCTTGAGCCACATAAGGCAGCTTTGAGAGTGTTCTTGCCACTGCTATTTGGTCTTGCACCTCATATTTACCCAACTCAAATTGAGTCATTTTTTTAAAATCCCGTCCCTTAAAACCTGTACCTCGACCATCAACACATACGACAATCAGGCCCTGTTGCACCAACAATTGGTGCCAGTAATCTCGTTGGCCTCCCCAACGATCCGCAACACTTTGTGAACCCGGTCCACTATATTGAAACAACAAAACCGGATACGACTTGGTCGGATCAAAATCTGTTGGTTTGATTGTATACATATTGAGGGATTCGTCATTAATGTTGATGACCGAAAACTCCTTAGGTGCCACATCATAGCGGGCCAACTCATTGATCAATTCTTGATTATTGATTAAAGTTCTTAAGAGGCCACCATCTAAAGCACGATGCAATGTATATTGATTGGGTTGGTTACTGCTGCTGAAGGTCTGTATAAAGTAACCAAAACCTTTACTAAATGCCGCAGTATTGGTTCCGAGGTTCTGAGACAACCGAACCTTATTCTTTCCAGAAATACTCACAGAATAAAGGTCACGGTATAAGCTGCCACGCTCTGTACTCTGAAAATAAAGACGTCCTGTCTGAGGATCAAATCCATAGAATGCCGTCACTTCCCATGGACCACTGGTGATTTGACGGATCAACTTACCATCTCGGGCATAATGATACAAATGCCGCCATCCATCGGATTCACTTGACAGGATAAAGCTATTATCATTCAAGTAAAGGAGATCATCTTCGACCGAAACATAAGCGTCATCTCGCTCCGTATGCACCAAATTTGCATTTCCGTCTTGGATGTCGACAAAAATCAAGTCCAATTGATCCTGTGCTCTATTGGACAGCAAGACACTGAACACTTCATGATCTTTGGTCCATGTTAATCTTGGGATGTAGGCGTAATTGTGAGCAGTGAGATCAATATTGCGCACTCTAGCAGCACCCAAATCATAGAGGTGCAATGAAACAGTGGCGTTGGCGGTTCCTGCCTTTGGGTATTTAAAAACACTCTGTTGCGGATAAAGTCCCTCTCCATAGACATCCATAGAAAACTCCATTACCGCCTCTTCATCAAACTTGAGGTAGGCAATATGCGTTCCTTCTGGGGACCATTCAAATGCCCGAACAAACGCAAACTCCTCTTCATAAACCCAATCTGTAAGGCCGTTAATGATTTTATTTTTCTGACCATCTTCGGTCACACGTATTGTTTCCTCTAGCAAAAGATCGCGATAATAAATATCATTTTCCTTAACAAAGGCCACCTTGGTGCCGTCGGGGCTAAATACTGGCTCTTGAATCCAATCCTTCGAGAGCAATACGAGTGTATTATCAGCGCGATTATAAACATAATAACGCCCTAAAGTAGAGCGGCGGTAAACGGCTTTCAGCTCGGCGGCAATTAAAATATGTTTTTCATCACTGCTTAAAGCATAATCGACAATCCTGGTCAGCTCATCAAAGTCACCACAACGAAATAAGGCCGATTCAAAATCACCCGTTGCGTAATTATATTGCGCCAAAGTGTTGTTGTAGCCATTCTGATCTGATTGTATGACCGTAAAAAACTCGCCATCTGCCATCGAACGCAATTCCGTCAATCCCTCAGGAAAGAAAGTACCACTCATGATTTCTTCCAACGAAAAATCCTTGTTTTGCGCGCTGATCAAAGATGATCCGAAAATGACGATCACCAAAATTAGGCGCATCGGAAATGAGGTTATTGGCATTCGAAAAATTTTGTTGTTAAAAGAGTTATGAAATATAAGGTTTTTATGACAATTTTAAAGCGCTCCAGATAGGGAAACATAGACAAATGCCTCCCAAATACATTATATTTGTCAGATAAGGAAAGGTAATTATGTCTTCGAAAAGTATTTCAGGTTTTTCAAAAAAATCAAAATCGGAAAAAATAAACTGGCTTGTGGCACAGTATCTCGACAGCTCACCCCAGGCACATGATCTTTTGACCACATACTGGCATCCCGATGCTGAACTGCAACAGAAACACGATGAGTTCATCGAAAATACATTGTCAAACTTCTACATGCCATTTGCGATTGCGCCAAACTTCCAAATCAATGGCGACATTTATGCCCTGCCTATGGTGATAGAAGAAAGCTCTGTAGTGGCTGCTGCAAGTTATGCCGCAAAGTTTTGGATGAAACGTGGCGGCTTCTCTGTTCAGGTAATTTCTACCACTAAATCTGGACAAATTCATCTGACTTACTCGGGTCAAAAAGAAGCATTAACTGCATATTTTGAGCGCGTACGGCCCGCATTGATCGAAAGCATAGAACCGCTCTCAAAAAGCATGAAAAAGCGCGGCGGTGGCCTGTTGGACCTCCAACTTGAATCACGTACTGAAGACCTCAAGGACTATTACCTGATCGATGCAACTTTCGAAACTAAGGATGCCATGGGGGCTAATTTCATCAATAGCTGCCTTGAACAAATTGCCGCTCATTTTTCGGCCAATGCCATTATTGCTCCTGAATTTGAAAATACACAAATACGACCTCAAGTCGTTATGAGTATTTTATCCAACCATGTTCCAGAATGCTTGGTCCGTGCTCAAGTCTCTTGCCCTTTAGAAGATTTATCACAAGAAGGGTTAAGCGGTCAAGAGTTTGCCGAAAAATTTGTTCAGGCCATTCGGATTGCCGAGACAGAAACACGTCGTGCCGTAACCCATAACAAGGGCATCATGAATGGTGTGGACGCAGTAGTATTGGCCACTGGTAATGATTTCAGAGCGGTCGAGGCAGGAGTGCATGCGTACGCCGCACAAAAAGGACATTACCAAAGTTTGAGTCACGCCAAGATTCAAGATGGGCAATTTATTTTTTGGCTAGAATTACCACTTGCCTTAGGGACTGTTGGTGGATTGACTAAATTACACCCTTTGGTACAGGTTTCCATGGCTCTGCTGGGACATCCTGATGCCCCACAACTCATGCGCATCATCGCTGTAGCCGGACTTGCTCAGAACTTTGCAGCCGTCAGATCACTCGTTACCACTGGCATCCAAAAAGGGCACATGAAAATGCACTTATTGAATTTACTCAACCAAGCTGAAGCGACAACAACTGAAAAAGAAAAAGCTGCTGTACATTTTAGAGATCATGAAATATCAAATAGAACCGTCGCCGATTATCTCGACTCATTAAGAAATTAAATGAATCATTACTACAGTCATGGAAAGCTATTATTGGCGGGAGAATATGCTGTTTTAGATGGTGTTTTGGCCTTGGCCCTCCCCACGGTATTTGGTCAGTCTTTGACCATCTTAGACCATGAAGTACCCGGGCAATTGATTTGGGAGAGCTATCAGTCTGATGGCGTCCTGTGGTTTTCTGGCCAGATGGATGCCGATGAACTTCGCTTTAAGATTTGTTCTGATGCCACCATTGGTCAACGCCTCGAGCGTCTGTTCAAGAGCGCTCGCTCATTAAATCCTAGTTTTTTGACAAAAGGCGAAGGACATAAAGCCTCAAGTCAATTGGAGTTTCCAAATAATTGGGGCCTTGGCAGTTCCTCTACCTTGATCAATAATATCGCACAATGGGCCGAGGTCAATCCTTACACCTTGTCGAATTTGAGTTTTGGAGGCAGTGGTTATGATATCGCTGCAGCGCAAAATACTCAAGTCTTCACTTACCAAAATATAGATAATACACCTATTGTGCGCCCCATAACCTTACCTTGGACCTTTACCCAAAATATTTACTTTGTCTATCTCAACAAAAAACAAGACAGTAGATTGGCAATAGAACGATACCGACGGCATGAGATGAAGCAAGAGTGGCGCAATAGAATTGATGCGTGTGTGGCATCAATTATTAAAGTGAAAAGCCTCGAGCACATGATTCCACTGATTCAAGAGCATGAGCAGTTGATCAGTCAAGCACTTGGTCTGAAAACGATCCAAGAACGCTTGTTTCAGGACTATACTGGTGTGATCAAAAGCTTAGGCGGATGGGGCGGTGATTTCATCATGGCTATTGGGCCTGATCATACGCCAGAATACTTCAATAAACTGGGTTATCAGACGGTTATTTCCTTTGATGAGATGACCCAAAAAAAATAGGGACACACTATGTGCCTCCCTATTTAATATTTTATCAACGCCGTTTTTTACTAATAAAAGTCTGCGCGATGATCTTCTATATCTGCCGCACTCTTTAGGGCATTAAACAAGCGCGTATTGACTGCCGACTTGTTCAATGTTGCCTTGATTTGATTGACGTAAGACACATAGTTCTCAAGAGCTGGAGCCGCTGTCTCGGACAAAACACGCACTACAAAAACACCCGTTTCGCCATCAATTAAATCGGTCGTATTGGCAGCACCCACGCCAAAGGCTTGCCCAACAACAACTGCTTCTGTTCCTGCTCCGGCAATAGTAGGAGTCGCCCGTGTTAAAGCACTAGCAGTCTTTACCGTCACATTTTGACTGGTGGCAATCTCCTGAAGCGTATTGCCGCTGATGCCTGCTCTGATCATTTTGGCCTTTTTCTCATTACGCAAAATAGGCGTTACCTTTGAGGAAGCTTCTGCAACGCTCATGAGTGATTTCTCGCTACTCTTGCGCGTGACTTGTGCCACAACATAGGTGTCATTTAAATTAAATCTTTTGACATCCCCCACCGCGACATCATCACCAAAAGCCCAGTTAATGATGCTTCGGTTATTACCGATTCCAGGAATACTCGCATCAAGGGCCCCTATACGATTCACCGGTCGCGGAGTTAAACCTTTTTCAGTAGCAGCAGCAGCAAATCCCGTTCCTCTGGCTGCCTCTTCAAATTTTGCAGACTCAGAAAAAACCATCGAAAGTGTTGCCTCAGATGGCTCAATTTCTTTCGACACAGTGGCAACCTTGTATGCGGTGGATTTGTTTTTTTGACCTTCAATCTCGATAATGTGAAAACCAAATTGAGTTTCAACGATACCGATATCTCCCTTCTTTCCTTCAAAGCAAAAGTCTCTGAATGGTGCCACCATTGTATTGTATCCAAACCAGTCGTAATGCCCCCCATTTTCAACACTACCGGCATCGCTCGAGTAAGCACTAACAAATGGCGTGAATTTTCTTCTGTTATTCTTTAAAACTGCATAAAGACTATCCGCAAAAGCACGAGCCTCTGCTGGATTGCGGGTGATGCTGTCCGCACGATTCAATCCCAACGGGATCAAGATGTGGCGTGCTTCAACTGAATCTGGCAATTGGATTGTCCCAACAACTTTCGATATTTTGAAACTATCACCATCCTTGTAGGGACCATATACTGTGCCTGTAGGCAGTCCCAGTAATGAATCTTGGAGGACTTGAGTAAGCGTAGTTTTCTGCGTCCAAACATCTCTAAAATTTTCGTCTGAATTATCATTTACAAAAAATTCATGGTCAATTTCATCAGTAAAACCTTGAATTAAATCTCCCATGTCTGCTCTGGCAGCTTCAATATCTTCATTTGATGCCGATTCTTCAAAAAGAACATATTCCAAATCGACCATAGGATCAACTTCAAACTCCTCTGAATGACTTCTCATGTAATCCTCTATTTCTTGATTACTCACCGTAACCTCTTCGTCGGCGATGCTCGAATAAGGGACTTGAACATATTCAATGTCAATTTTATCATTTTCAAAACGGTATAAATTCTCGCCATCAGCCATGGTCACTTCGAGACCACCAAATACTAAGTTTGTATAAGCACTTTGGACAAGGCTCTCGCGAATTCCTTTGATATAATCATCCCATTGCTGTTTTGCTCGGGCATTGTTTTGGATAGCGGAAACATACTCAATAAGCCTCGTCTCGCTGTAGAGCCCATTTTCATCCTGAAATGTAGGGTTATTCGCCAGCGCCAGACGCAATTGGTCGTTAAGTTCTTCTTCTGAAATCGATATGCTTAGGTTTTGCCCTTGCTGTTGGAACAACAAGGCCTTTAATTCACGATCCCAAATGAGGTTTATGGCCTGTGAGGCCGGAGTATTTGGCCCCAAATTTCTTTGGTAATCGTCTACTTGAGACATGAAATCTTCGCGAAGTATGTCAACCCCGTTGACAGTAGCCACGACATTTTGCATACTTGAGGCGCTACTGCCCTTATTGATCACATCACTAAGAATGAAAGAAAACAAGGCCAATGCAATGATTAAAATCAAAAACACGCCTCTTTTACGAATACTATTTAAAACTGCCATTTGGTGTAAAATTAATAGGGGGCGAAAATACCATTTATTAACGATTTATAAAAAATCTAATCAAAAAAAATAGCCCCAATAGGCAAAATCAGTCTTCAGGATTTTTCTTCAACGCTACCAATTCTATTTTTGTATTGCTGACCTCTAAGATCGTTACAGTAAAATCTTCTAAATCAACTACTTCACCTTTTTCTGGTATTTCCTCGGTCACAAAAACAATAAGACCGCCTAATGTTTCGTATTGGTCGTTTTCAGGCAGATTCAATTTAAAGGCTTCGTTCAGGTAGTCCACCTCAAGACGCGCCGAAAAATGATAATGACCCTCCCCAATTTCTTCTTCAATGAGCGCCAAAGAATCATGTTCGTCTTCAATCTCACCAAACAACTCTTCAATGATGTCCTCGACAGTAATGATCCCTGCCGTACCGCCATACTCATCAACCACTACGGCAATACTCTTGCGTTTTCGTGTCAAAATCTGCAGGACATCTTTGGCCAGCATTGTTTCTGGCACAAATACTACTGGCATGAGTACTTGCTTGATGTCTGAGGGCTTTTTAAACAACTCAAATGAGTGGACGTAACCCACTATATCATCAATGTTTTCGCGATAAACTAAAACCTTCGACAAGCCCGTTTCGGTGAATTTTTTTCCTAATTCTTTTGGACTGATGTCATCCTCAACACCAATAACTTCGGTTCTTGGAATCATCACTTCTCGAGCCTTGACCTCAGAAAATTCCAGTGCATTTTGAAAAATCTGAATTTCACTGTCCACAGCATCCTCCTGCTCGACGCTTTCCATTTGTTCATTGATGTAATGACCAAGCTCAACTTTGCTAAAAGTCAATTGAACAGCATCACCCTGAGTACGAAAAACATGTTTTAAGATGACATCTGATATCCAAATCACAAATTCAGAAACCACCGAAAACAAAAGATAAAATAAATAAGCAGGAAAAGCCAAAACTGTGACGAGCCGATTGGCATATATTTGAAAAAAAACTTTTGGCAAAAATTCGGCAGTAAGCAAAATGACCAAGGTAGAGACTAGGGTCTGGACTAGAAGCCCCCAAAGTCCGGCCAACGGCATTAAATTCATCAATAAATCGCCCATAAATAAGCCATACACGACTAGCGCAATATTATTACCAACCAGCATGGTTGCAATGAACTTCGACGGGCGCTTTGTAATGCGCTTCAATATTATCGAAAAGAAATTATTTTTCTTTTTTTCGATTTCAAGATGGATCTTGTTGGCTGAAACGTAGGCAATTTCCATCCCTGAGAAAAATGCAGAACACAGAAGGGATAAAAAAATAATGAGTAAAGAAAAATCTCCAATCACTTTGATCTATTTTCAATGCCTTTACGGAACCAACGCTTAAAGAAAAACATCCCTACCGCGACCACTCCAAAAATAATAAACATATAGGATCTTTCCCTATTGACCTCCCAATTGGCGACCACCAAGTACAGTGAAAACAGTGCCATAAAAATATAGGCATACTCAAATAATTTATAAAGGGCATTTCTCATATTATTCGTCTGATGATTCTGGGCTAATGCGCTGCATGCCCTTATTGTTTCGTGATAGAAATATAGTAAAATCCTCGTTGGCATCAAATCGACCACCATCGTTGTAGGAGCCATCCTCGAAAGTGATGCGGTATGGAAGATCAGTAAACATCCATTTTTGTTTCTGATCCCAATATAATTGTTCTGCCTCTAGGACATTGCCCTCTGCCGTGGTCAATACGACATCTTCGCGCAAGTCTACCAATTGAGTAAAATTGTAGCGGATGGCATACTTGGCGGTAACCGTACTCTCATTGCCTTGGTCAAAAAAATGAATCTCTATACCCTCTGGAAATTCCTGATAGGGAAACTCAAAATTACCATAATCGAGCAAGCGTGGTGTGATCAAATTAGTCACCAGCTGACCAGAATCGGTATATTTCAAATTGACTTCTAAACCTTCTGCAATGGGCATATCGTCTTGTAAATTCAATTTCTGAACCTTATCGTAAGTCCCTTCACAAGAAAAAAACGTGACCACCATTATTATGGCTGCCACGCTTCTCGAAGTCAAATGATTTATTTTCATTTATAGATTGGGCACTTTCACACTGCCACCGATCCAACAGTTAATGGTAATGGTTTTTCCTGCCATACCTTCAGAGAAAATATCTGCTTTACTTGGCGCTCTTTGGCGATAACTGTCTGCAGAAGCTCGAGCATTACTGGCGATTGTTGCGTCGACTCTAGCCGCTTTATCAGCCATTTCAGCAGCCTTCCAATTGATCGCCCTTTTTTCAAAAACATTATTACCACAATCATTGGAGCTTTTTGAATACATGTCCGCAATTCTCAAGTAACAAATCCCCTTTGCAGGCTTTTGCTCAAGAACGCGCAGATAGTTCGTGCGTGCGCTATTGAAACTCCCTCGCTTGCGGTAGTTTTCTGCAATCACAAACAGATAGTCGGCCCTTTTATTAAGGTTGGTTTCCAATTCAACGGCTTGATTATAGTAGCTAAGGGCGTCTGTGTTATTGCCATCACGGTCGGCCAAACGACCAAGGTAAAAGGCCGATGCCGCTGATGGCTGTAAGGTATGTAATTGTTGTACCAATTGATAAAACAAAGGCGTCTCACAGTCTTTGGCATTCAAACGTCCTGCTGCACTTTTAAGCCAGTTGATGTCCTCTTTCTTTTGGTCAAAATTTTTATCATACAAAGGAATCAGGTTCTCACAATCTGCAATTGAACCAAGCTTTGTGTCAACACTGCCTTTAATCTTGCCATAATACCCCAAGTACTTCTCGTAACCATCGAGTTTTTTCACCTCTTTAGACGAAAGTTTTTGACCGTTGTCTTGCTTATTCAGCAATCCGTTTATTCTTGTGGCATAATTTCCTTCTTCTTTCTCAATCTTTTCAGTGATGATATCGTAAAGGTCAAAGACCTCCTGAATATCCTTCTGACCATCAGTGTACAAATCCATCGCTAGAGAGAAGTAAGTATAAATGCTTTTGGGACTTTTAAAATTTGGCTCATCGGCTTTGAAAGCATTGTCGAAGGCGTTGAATTGACTTTGTTTATCGCCAATGGCGTTGTCATACTTGATCTGTGCAATATCAGCCATAATATCTCCTTTTTCGGATTTATTAGGAAAGTATTTCATGCGCAACTGGTAGGCGTTCTCTAAATCTTTAATCTTCGATTTATCGCCGTTCTCAATATAGTATTCGAACATCTTGACCGCGTATTGATACACAGCAATACTGTACTTAGGACAATCTGTGATGGCCTTGTCGTAATGCGTCAATGCGACATCATAGTTTTTGATTTTGGCTGGCTCAGAAAACAAGGATACCGAAATAGTACAATCATCCTGAGCAATCGCCTCAACAGAAAACATTAATGCCAAGAGGGCAATAAAAAAAGTAGTCTTACTTTTCATAACATTGTATTTAATCAATTTAATCATATAATCTTTTTTCAAACCACTTGTCATTGAGCGATAGGGCCATAAAAATATTGACAAAGGATTCTTCAACTAATCCACTCTTCTGGGTTCCTCGTTTGCCTACCTCGACACCCAAGTTTAAATTTGAAAAAGACCGTCCAAGGTTGATGCCTAATCCAAAAGATATGCCAAACTCGTTGATGCTATTTCCGTTAATGTTGATGCCGGTTTCTTCAAAACGAAATCCACCTCTATAGACGACACGTTTGAAAACGCTACTGAATGAGTTGTAATCTGGAATGACAAAACCCCCAATACGATATTTAACAGCATCTTCAAAAACAACATTATCGAGTGTGACTGTTCTGTTTGACAAGTTGCTGGTCTTCTGAGTGCTGACTTCACCGCCCAAAAACCAAGAGCGCTCTTTGCCCAAACCTGCACCCAAAGTCAATTGTGAGGGATACGTAAAATCTGTATTTGCTAAGGTAATGTCACGCGAATCAATTGGGGAAGTATTGCCGTTGGGCAAAAGCAAAACTGTGGCAATAGTCCGTTGATTTTCAGAAACAAAATTAGTCTCGGGTGTGTAAGTTACCCCTATGGTTCCTTTGAGTTTGTTCACGAAATAATGTTGATATTGAGCGCCCAAATTGACACTGAACCCAAGCAGATCACTTTGATTATTTTCTTCGGTGCCCAATTGTATTTCGTCCTGAAAGGACAGGGCGTTGTTCTCTATTTTACCAAAATTATAGTTGGCCTCCAGACCAAGACTGAACTGACTATTGACCTGGTACCCTAATCCTAAAAACACTTTATTCATTCCACCTGTACCGCTATATTGCGTCGTACTAAGACCCTCTACATTTTCGAGTTTGTATCCGGATGTTGTTAAGGGCAATAAACCAAAGCTGGCGCCAAACTTACCCATAGGAACCCCAATAGCCATATAGTCCAGTGTGGTGGTCGTGGCCTTCTGGCTCTCTTGAGTGGTGTTGAGGGTATTAAATTTATGACTGCTGGCAATTGAATAATTTACAAGCTTTAGTTGCGACAATCCCGCTGGATTTTGCAAATTTAAATGAATGCTGTCTGAGTAGGTACTCAAGCCCGCCATAGATCTGTTTTCTATCGTTCCTCTAAAGTTCAGGTTCCCAATTCCAAAAAAGGAATAGGGTGATGTGGTCCCTTGCGCATGAACCAATTGGGCCACTATTAAAGCAAGGACTATGAGGATTTTCCTGAACATGAATTGATATTAAGGTCTAAAATAAAATTGAGTCCTTCTAATAAAAAATTAGAATGGGCAAAGATGTCATTTTTTATGCGAACTCGCAAAAATTCAGCATCACCACCTGTTAAAATTATCGTTAATTCAGCAAAGCGCTCGCGATAAAATTCTATAAATCCATCAATTTCACTCGCCAAGCCATGCACTGCTCCAAAATGCATCGCATTGTGCGTCTCTAGACCAAAGTCTCCCGTGGGTTGCTGCGGCCTCAACAACGGCAAGTTTGCCGTGTGATCTTGCATGGCTTTGTAACGCATGTTGAGCCCAGGACTGATCGCACCGCCATGGTGGATATTTTGAGCATCCAGAAGGTCATAAGTGACACAGGTCCCTGCATCGATAACCAAAATTGGCCCTTGGCCCGATTTGACTCCCGCAGCGACCAGACCAATACGGTCGAGCCCTAATGCGCTGAATGGCAAACAGAGAGAAATAAAAGGAAGCTTTGATTCGTGAGACAGGACATGGGTTGGTAATAAATCAATAATTTGCCTGGCATACCGGTCATTATTTTTGCCCACGGCACAAAACAGGGCGTGAGATATCGCATATGACTCCATCAGTAAAACAACCTTTTCCAGCGTTTCAGATGACGTAAAACCATCACAATACAATAGTTGTTCGCCGTCAAAAAGACCAACCTTGGTTCTTGTATTGCCCATATCAAGGATCAATTTCATGCGCCAAAAATACAATTAGATTTGACTTAATGACTCTTGAACCATGTTAAATCATTGGTTTTAAAGGTGCTGTAAAACCAAGAATCAACAAAACAGCGGCAACTCATATTTTGTTTAACTTTTTTAACAAATAATTAAACAAAATATGAATTGAATTCGGTTTCTTTGTGACCATAAATTAAACTTTAAAACACACACCATGATTAAGTACCTATCAAAATTAAGTCTTTTAGCCCTATTTGCGGGGGTTTTACTTTCAAGCTGCGGCAGTGACGACGACAACACGCCTGTTGTAGAAGTCACCCCAACGATTGTTGAGGCCGCTATTGACACTCCAGAACTCAGTATTCTAGTTGAAGCATTACAAGCTGCAGACGGCGATTTGGTTGATGTCCTCAATGCAGGAGAGTACACCGTACTGGCTCCGACAAATGATGCGTTTACCGCATTTTTGAGTGCCAACGGATTCAATAGCCTTTCAGATGTACCGACCGATGTCTTGTCGAACATACTGCTCAACCACGTGATCACTGGCACTGTAATGTCAACAGATCTTGTCTCTGCAGGATCAGGATACACTAAGACTAACGCAACAAATGCAGATGGAGATCTATTAGATCTATATTTTGCCACAGCAAGTGGTGTGACTTTTAATGGCGTTTCTTCAGTTAGCGCTGCAGACGTTGAAGCCAGCAATGGTGTTGTGCACATTGTAGATGCCGTCATTGGACTACCCACAGTTGTTACGTTCGCCGTTGCAGATCCTACTTTTGAAACTCTTGTTGCGGCACTTACCCGCGCAGACCACACAACGGATTACGTCGCGACACTCTCTGCTGCCACTGCGCCGTCTCCATTTACTGTGTTCGCACCAACCAATGAAGCATTTGGTGCTCTTTTGATAGAGACCAACATTCCAACATTAGGTGATATCCCTTTAGATCTATTAGAAAGTACATTGAACACGCACGTCATTGGCTTTTTGAATGCTAGAGCTGAAGACCTCATGCAAGATCAAGTTTTAGCTACCCTTGGGAGCTCCTTAACGGTTTCTTTAACTGATGGGCGACAGCTCATCGACGAAAATGGCCGTGTTGCAAATATCATTGTGACAAATGTTCAAGCCTACAATGGTGTCGTGCATGTGATCGACAAAGTTGTGCTTCCGCTTCTGTAAGTCAGACCAACGGAACAAAATCAAAAAACCCTTGACATCAGCTGATGTCAAGGGTTTTTTAGTAGTGGTACCTCCAGGAATCGAACCAGGGACACACGGATTTTCAGTCCGTTGCTCTACCAACTGAGATAAGGTACCTTTTGCACTAATGCAAAAATTTGCCTTGCGGCGGGTGCAAATATAAATTTATTTTACCGTTCGCAAAATAAAAAAATGATTTTATAGCAAAGACTGAACTTAGTCTTTCATTAAGGACAAACCTGCCAAATCCTGGGAAGACACCTTTGCATTGGCT